>CAZZYN010000057.1:0-23575 GCA_964658265.1 uncultured Acetobacteraceae bacterium
CAGAATCTCTTCATCGATCAGCTGGCGCAGGCTGTCAAGCTTGCCGATACTGGCCTGCTCAGTTGTGGCCGGACGCTGCTGCGGCTGCTGACCCAGGCTGCTCTGGTAGTAGCGCTCCATCTCTGACCGCTGAATGGTATGTCCATTCACATCGGCAACTACATTCGGACTCGGCGCGCGATTACAGCCGGCCGATCCCATCAACAGCATGACGGAAGCACTCGCTGAAAGTATGGAGACGGCGACGGAAGCATGGGCACACCTGCGTCGCACTGCAGAGACAAAAGACATGTTGACAGCTAAAAATCCCAACCGGGTTTCTCCTCCTCCCGCGACCCGCGCAGGAGCGGCAATGCCTGTAAATTATGTCTGCGTCTGCCCCGGAAATGGCCGCGCGTCCTGCGCACGGCCGGTACAACTTTGCCAGCGCCTTGTGATCAGGCGTCCGGCCAATCTTACTACTGCTGTCCGCTCTATGCCCGGTACTACCTGCCGGAAGGACGCGGCGATGCACCTTCTGCATTTGCCGGCGGCGCCCCTGGAGGTGGCTGAATCCCTTCGGCCTTGAGCGCGCGGTCAATAGCAGCCCAAAGCTCCTCAATCGGTCTTGCTCCACCGGGGAGCCTCTCCCCATTGACAAATACCTGCGGCGTGCCTTCAATCCCTAGCGAAGTGCCCAGCTTCAGCGAAGACTGCACCACGCTCGCATCCTGCTTTTTCATGCACTCGTCCAGCTTCGCAATATCCAGCTTGCTGTCTTTTTTCGCGACCGTATCGGCGATGTTATCGAGCGCCAGGTAAGCCTTGGCCGGATCCGGCTGCGCACCGCTGATGTCCCGTCCATGCGTGTGCACGTAGTCGACATCCTCCCAGTAGGCCGGGGTGCTCTGCTGCGCGAGACAGTTCGCATCAATCGCAGCATGCAGGGCCCATGGATGTATCTCCTGCAGCGGATAATCCTTGTAAACAATTTTCACCAGGCCCTTGTAGTGGTCCAGTGTCGCTGGTGCAAGCTCGGCATTCATACGTGCGCAGTAGGGGCATTGCAGGTCGTCGAAATTAACGACCTCCACCTTCGCCGCCGCATCGCCGCGGACTGGCCGGTCGCCCACAGTAATGGCCGCCGCAGGATCCTTGCTGATGTCGAACTTCTCCAGCCGCGCCAGTGTCTTGCCATCCTGCGACACCAGGAAGTTGATGACGGTCTGCTTGCCGTGGTGCGAGAAGGTGACGGGCAGTGTTTCGTAGCCGGGCACATCGCTCTTCGCCCGCGTACCCAGCAGCACGTCATAATCGGCCGGCACCGAGAACTGCGAGCGAATCAAAACCTCGATGCGACGCTCTACACCACTGTTTGCGGAGGCTCCACCAGCCGGCGCTTGTGCGCGGCAGCCAACGGCGAGGAGGGCAAGGAGACAGCAGGACAGGAAACGAGAGTGCGACAAACCAACCACCTTCACTCAGACATAGCCCGGCAACAAAGCACATACTTGCCGGTTCCCATCATTATCTCAGGAAGCCGCCCTTCCCTGTCACAAGGGCCATCCATACGGTAGCGTAGCCCGGCAAAGCAGCAGGCAGCAGGCGTCAGCTACTTGTCTTCGATATGAAGCGAGATATCGAAGGTTTTCTTCGAATCGAAGGCACTGATGTTCTTGTTCTTGGACTTATGTCCACCAAACTCGGCCCAGAGGGAGAAATCATCCTGCGAACCCAGTTGTCCGAAGCGGTAAACCCCCTCCGCCGTCGAGATGTACGTCTTGATCTCCAGCGATTTTTCATCCTTCAGGTAAACCACTGCGCCCGCCTGCGGCTCTCCACTCGGGCCAAATACCTTACCCTGGATCACCCGCTGTGCCGACGTCTGGGCCGAGGCTGTTGCCGTCAGGCCGTTCGACATAGGCATGATAAGGCCGGCAGCAAGCGTCCACATCCATACAGTGTTCACCAGCCTCATACCGCTGCCCTTGCTGCTGATTACAGATTTCATCGCCCTGGTACCACTGCTCATTCTTCTTCCTCTGCGGCAAACGTACCACTGTCTTCGTCTTCGTAGCCGGCTTCTTCTACCTTGGTAAGTTCGAGCGGTTCGGTGCTGACAATCTCGTACTCAGCGCCACACTCGTCACATGTAATGGTCTCACCCTCTTCTATATCCTCCACGTCAATGTTGAGGACGTTCTCGCAATCCGAACATACGGCCATGCAGATCCTCCGTTCCCTGCTGCTACAGACTGCCAATCCTCGATCAACACAGTCCGGTCTCCCGCTAGTCTTAAGGGAAGTTTTCGGGTGCGTCAAGACAGAGTTGAGAAGAGTCGCGATACTCTGGTTGCACTATGCCGCCCTGTCCCGCCCCACTCACCATTCGCCGATCCCTGGCGACCGCTGCCCTGCTTCTCCCGATGCTGTTTTCCGGAAGCACTGCGCACTCTGACGGCGGAAGCCGCGACATCGTTGCAAGTGGTCACGCGATTGTTGCGAAACCTGCTGATGCGAAGATAGCCGGCGCGATCCGGCAGGTCTCGCCGCAGCGCATGCGCAGCACGGTCGAGTCACTGGTCGGCTTCAAGAACCGTGACACCATCTCCAGTATGGATAAGGATCTGCCGCCGGGCACAGGCGTCACAGCGGCTGCGGCATGGTTGAAGACCCAGTACGAAGCCATCAGTAAGGACTGCGATCACTGCCTCGAAGTAAAGACCGACACGTTTGTCGAGCCGCCGCAGACCGGCCCCAGCCCCCGCATCACCCAGCCAACCACCATCACCAACGTTTACGCCATCCTCCGCGGCACGGATCCAGCACAGGCGAAGCGCATGTACCTGGTGACCGGCCACTACGACTCCCGCCAGAGTGACACCATGAACACACATGGCGACGCACCCGGCGCAAACGACGATTCCAGCGGCGTCGCCGTCTCGCTCGAATGCGCACGCACCCTCAGCCGGCTGCGCTTTCCGGCAACGATTGTTTTTGCCACGGTAGCCGGCGAAGAGCAGGGCCTGAATGGCTCAGCCCACCTGGCAAAGCTGGCGAAGAGCGAAGGCTGGGAGCTCGCCGGCGTGCTGAACGACGATATTGTCGGCGGAGATACCACTCCAGGCGAAAAATTTGAAGACAAATCGCTGGTCCGCGTCTTCTCGGAAGGCGTGCCCTACACGGCGACTCCCGATGAAGTAAAGCGCCTGCTATACCTCGGCCTCGATAGCGACTCGCCCTCCCGCGAACTCGCCCGCGCCATCGTCGACGTGGACAGCACCTACTTCCCCGCCAAAGCCCCCGCCATCAAGCCAGTGCTGGTCATGCGTCTCGATCGCTACCTCCGCGGCGGCGACCACTACTCCTTCAACCAGCAGGGCTTCGCGGCCGTGCGCTTTACCGAGTGGCGCGAAAATTTCGATCACCAGCACCAGGACGTCCGCGTGGAAAAAGGTGTGCAGTTCGGCGACCTCATCCAGTTCGACGACTTCCCCTACATGGCCAACGTTGCCCGCCTGAACGCAGCAGTGCTGGCAACCCTGGCTTCGGCTCCACCTGCCCCGGTCGAGGTGCACGTCGATACGCAGGACCTCGACAACAACAGCACCCTGCTCTGGCAGGCAGGCGGAGGAGCACCATCGGGGACGCGGTATGAAGTCTTATGGCGCGAAACCTCCTCGACCAACTGGCAGTACGGCGCCGCGGCAGAGACGTTCATGAAGCCGTTGGAAAACGCCGTCCCTCCGTCAGGAGCGATTTTTCGCGCGACCATCCCTGTTTCCAAGGACAATGTCGTCTTCGGCATCCGCGCCTGCGACACCGCCGGCCACTGCAGTCCTGCCGTCACGCCACTGCCGTTACCCCGCAAGCACTGACGAAGGGCGATAATAGAAGCTATATGCCCGGCATGCGCTTCGGTTCGTCCTCGATGCTCTCGTTCCCCAGCTTCGGCGGAGTGACCAAGAAACTCGTTCTCATCAATCTCGTCGTCTTCGCTGTCGCGCTCTTTTCACAGTGGTCCGCGCCACTCAAGATGCTGCTCGGCATGATGGCACTGACGCCGATCCTCGTCGTCCACGGGCAGATCTGGCAGCTGGTGACCTATGCCTTCCTCCAGACCGGCATCTTCCAGGTGCTCTTCAACATGCTGTCGCTCTGGTTCATCGGCGCCTATCTTGAAACCGCCAAGGGCAGTAAATGGCTGCTGGAGATCTACTTCCTCTCCGTCATCGGCGGCGGACTGATCGCGACCGCTCTCTCCTTTACCGGTGTCCTCCACCTCTCGCCGTCCGAAACTACCTTCGGCGCCTCTTCGGGTATCTTCGGTCTGCTGGCAGCGTTCGCTGTACTCTTCGGCGATCAGCAGTTCATGATGTTCCCGCTGCCCATCGGCATCAAGGCGAAATATCTGGTCATCATCTACATCCTGATTGCCGTCGCCAGCCTCTTCAGCGGCATGTCCCCCCTCACCTACGTCGCCTATCTCTCCGGCGCAGGCCTCGGCTTTCTCTATGCCCGCAGCGCACCCAGGCGCGGCTTCACCGGCGCCGCCAGCGAACAGTACTTCAACACCCGCAATAACTACTACCGCTGGAAACGCCGCAACGCCGCCAAAAAATTCGAGGTCTACATGAGCAAACAAGGCCGCGACGTCAAATTCGATAAAGAAGGCAAATACATCGACCCGGATGACAAGTCGCGCTGGAATTAAGGGTTGCCTTCGACAGGCCCTGCGAGGACAGCGGTACTAGCCGTACGGGCTGATTGCTCGAAGTGCCTTCTGACCTAAGCCACAACCTTGCCCTGACGAGGCAAACCACTAACATTACCTTGATACCAAGAGCCATTCTTCTCGAATTGCTGATGCGCAATGTTTCGATGCTCCACAGCGTCAGACTCGGTGAGGAAGATTCCTTCTTCACGCGGTAAACCGTCTGGATATATTGCGAAGGTCCAAGTTCCACCGAGTTTCCGAAACGGCAATGTAGGTGCTTTCTCTTCGTGAATACGTGACATCTGTCCTCCTACTTGAATAGTCACGCCACGCACTGAGCAAACGAAAGAGCCTCCCTCGCACTTTCGCGAGGGAGGCTCTTTCGCTACGCCCGACGGCAAGTACCGCTGTTGGCCCCGTTTCCGAGAATGGCACCCGCCGGAGGCTGCTGCAGCAGCCATGCTACTGCAACAGCGTGCCTGACTCGTTATCGACCTTCGCTTCTTCCGGAGGAATAACCATCGCCGCAGCAACCTTGTCGTCTTCTTCCAGGTTCAGCAGCTTCACGCCCTGCGTGCTTCGACCGGCAGCGCGAATCGTCTTCGTATCGATCCGGATGATCTTCCCATACTGGCTGATGACCATCAGTTCCGAAGTTTCGTCCACCAGCAGGATCGCATTCACCTTGCCATTGCGCGCCGTCGTCTTCAGGTTGATGACACCTTTACCGCCGCGCGTCTGCAGCCGATATTCGTCAACATCGGTCCGCTTGCCGAAGCCCTGCGAAGTGACAGAGAGAATCAGCGAAGGTGAGTTACCGCCGTCGCCGTCCGACTTGCGTTCCTTCTCTGTAACCGCGATGCCGACCAGATAATCATTCTTGCCGAGATCGATGCCGCGGACACCAAACGCCGGCCGTCCCATCGAACGCACATCCGCTTCGTCAAATCGGATCGCCATGCCATCGTGCGTTGCCAGGAAGACCAGCTTGCTGCCATCCGTGATACGGACACCAATGAGTTCGTCGTCCTTGTCAATGCCGATCGCAATAATGCCGCGCGCCATCACATTCGAAAAATCTTTCAGCGGCACGCGTTTAACAGTGCCCAGTCGCGTAGCGAAGAAGATGAACTTACCTTCCTCTGTGAGGTCGCGAACATCGAGAATCGTCCGCACCGTTTCGCCCGGCTGCAGGTTCAGCAGGCTGGCAATCGACTTGCCTTTACCCGCCGCGCCGATATCCGGAATCTCATACACCTTCAGCCAGTACACGCGCCCCGTGTTGGTGAAGCACATCAGATACGCATGGGTCGAAGCGATGATCAGCTGCTGCACGAAATCTTCTTCGCGCGTCTTCATGCCCAACCGCCCCGTGCCGCCACGCCGCTGCTGGCGATACGTGGATATCGGCGTGCGCTTCAAATAACCCGAATGCGAAACAGTGACTGCGACTTGTTCGTCAGCGATCAGGTCTTCGAGCTGAAGCTCTGCTGTTTCGTCGAGAATCTGCGTACGGCGAGCGTCGCCATGGTCCTTCCGAACCTGTTCCAGTTCCTTGATGACTACCTGGCGCAGCTTCTTCTCAGAATTGAGAATGGACTCGTACTCGTCAATATTGGTGCGCACGCCGCGCAACTCGTTCAACAACTCGTCAATGGAAAGCTGGGTCAGACGATAGAGCTGCAGTTCGAGGATCGCGTCAATCTGGCGATAGCTCAGGATCAGTGTCGCGGTGGTCTGCGTCGCCATATCGATGCCGTATTTTGCTGCATCGAGTGACACACCGCGAAGCTCGGCGCCTCGCAGCTGGATCGCCGAACCAGAAAAATATTGGAAGAGGTTCTGTCTTGCATCCGCGCGTGACGATGACCCGCGAATGATCTTGATCACACTGTCGAGATGATCGAGCGCAATCTGGTAGCCCAGCAGGATGTGCTCCCGCTCACGCGCCTTACGCAGCAGGAACGCGGTACGCCGGCGAACCACGTCCAGCCGATGATCGATGAAGTGACGAATCGCTTCATGCAGCGGCAGCTCCCGCGGCTGTCCATTTACGACAGCGAGGAAAATCATCGAGAAGCTTTCCTGCATCTGCGTGTGCTTGTACAGCTGGTTCAGCACGATCTGCGGCTCGGCTCCGCGCTTCAGTTCGATCACGATCCGCATGCCATCGCGATCGCTCTCGTCCCGCACATCGGAAATCTCGTCGACAATCTTTTCGTTAACAAGCTCTGCCACGCGTTTAATCAGCGTGTTCTTATTCACCTGGTACGGAATCTCTGTGACGATAATGGCTTCACGCCCACCAGAGATCTTTTCCGTCGCCGCGCGGGCACGCATCAGGAAGCGTCCGCGGCCCGTGCGATATGCCTGCGGGATATTTGCACGCCCGTACAGGAAGCCGCCTGTCGGAAAGTCCGGACCCTGCACATGCTTCAATACTTCTTCCAGACCGCCCAGCGGATTGTTGACCAGCGCGATCGTCGCGTCGATCACCTCCGTCAGATTGTGCGGCGGAATATTCGTTGCCATGCCGACGGCGATCCCATTCGACCCATTCACAATCAGGTTCGGGATCCGCGCCGGTAGCGCCGTCGGCTCCAGCGTTGACTCGTCATAATTCGGCACGAAATCAACAGTGTCCATGTCGATGTCGGCCAGCATTTCACCGGCGATCCGCATCATGCGGCATTCGGTATAACGCATCGCTGCCGGCGGGTCGCCATCGACCGAGCCGAAATTTCCCTGGCCATCGATCATCGGATAGCGCAAGCTGAAAGGCTGCGCCAGCCGCACCATGGTGTCATAGATCGACGAGTCGCCATGAGGATGAAACACACCCATCGCCTGTCCCACAACCTTGGCGCACTTGGTGTACTTCTTGTTGAACTGCAGCCCCATCTCGTGCATCGTGTACAGCACCCGCCGATGTACCGGCTTGAAGCCGTCGCGAATATCCGGGAGCGCCCGGCCAATGATGACGGACATGGAGTAGTCGAGGTACGACCGCTTCATCTCGTCTTCAATGTTGATGGAAATCATGCTGGCGGCACCCGGACCGGTCGGGCCGGTGGGTCCATCGCCATTCGGAGTCAAAGGTAATTCTGGATTCTGATCGTCTGCCATAGGTTTAGCGCGTTACTGCGGACAGGCCTGATCCATGCAGACACAACTGCAACCGGAAAAAGGTAAACCTGGCCGTACCGCTAGTTTACCAGCCTGAGGCGCAGACGATCGCAGCGCTTCGGACCCTTCTCTTCGGCAGCGATCGGTGGCACCCGCTCATGCGGCACCGAAAGCGGCTTCGCGGCTCTGGCCCTCCTTTAAGCTGTCGACTTCGCCCACCTCGTGGCTTACCTGCAAACCGCTGATTTCATCCGCGACTCCGGACGCGAAACCTGACAACAGCAGGAGGGAAAATCCGAGAATCTTATGCGCAGCCAGGCTAAGCAGTATTGTCAGGACCAGCATCAGCCAGCGTGCCGCCTGTTGCCGGCTGGCACGGAGTTCAAGGCGACAAACCAGGAAATAACAGGCTGGAATAATGCCGATGGCTGCGTCGTACATCATCACGCGGGGGTTGATCAGCACGATGGCGATCGCAATTAGTCCAAGCCAGCGCAGCGAGTCGCGGCGCTCTTTGGGCTTCAGGTAAAGCAGTAGAAAGAAAATGGACGCGGAAAATACAGCCTGCACCGCCATAGACAGCGGCACTGCGAAAGATAGATGAGGACCGAGCAGCTTTGCACAAATCCCAAACAATCCCTGCCCATAGTCGTGCGAAGCCTGCAGGTAGTACTTCACCGATGCCTGGAACTCTGCATACATGGATGGATCTATCAGCTTCTCGGTGAAATAGGCCGTGCCCGCCAGCAGCGCAGTGGCAGCCGCAAAGAGCATCTGCGACTGGCCCGCAAGGACAGGCAGCAACAGCAGAATAGCGAAAACCGGCTGGTTGAGAGTGGCCAGCAAGGTGGCGAAGTAAAACGGCAACCATAGATGATTGCGAACACCTGTAATCGCTGCCAGCATCGCGATTCCGTACCACATCAGGTGAATGTTGCCTGACCAGAAAATTGTAGTTGCAATAAACGCGATAGGCATAAAACAACACAAGAAGATAGCCTGCATTATGCGCAATCGGCGGAAGAACATTGCCGAAAGAATTATTTGCACCAGGACAACACTCGCAACGTTCACAACTGTGTACAGCCGCCAGCCGAAAGCCGGAGTCAGCCACCTGGCCAGCGGCCCTCCAACCCACAGAAAAATCGGTGGGTATGCCAGCATGTGTGAAAGATTGTCCGTAGGATATGGCGTGTGTCCGCTGTTATAGCTAGTTATTCCGTATGCACATGGCAGCGCATCCCAGAAAACATTCAATGTCTCATTAAATCCTTCAGAGTGAACCTTGTGCTGGAGCAGAGACGAGCCATGCATCAGGATCAATCCGGGCATCAGGATCGATAGGCAAATAACTGTAACAATTACGTTCTTTATTAGCGATCTTGGCATAGAACATGACTAAGGCTGGAGAGTCTGTGAGTCATCATGGCATAGGATTGCTCCTGCCAATATCGAAATATTGAACGCTCGAGATTGTCGTGACCCTGTTATGGGAATCGGTAACCACTCCCGCATTCTTAGCCCAGCAAAGCCGGCAGGTTCATCAAGCACATCGTCGCCTGCAGCACGACCAGTGCGGCTGCCAGCCACGCATACAGCCGGCGATGCGGCGATTCGAGCACGTCCGCAAACAGGCCACCAACGAAAGTCAGCAGGAAGGGCAAAGCCCAGAGCCGCGGTTCGCCGTAACCTCCGGTCGTCACCAGCGGCAGCATCAGCAGTGCACACAAAAGGGGGGCCGTGTTGCCAAAATACCGGGAACGCGAACTGATCGCGTAGAGCAGCATCGCCGTGAGAGCCGCAATCGTGATGCCGGCATCAGGCATCGATACAAACAATTGCTTCGCCGGTTCCAGCGAGAAGGTGAACCTCGCCGCACCGCTCCGGAAGTAGTACGAAAATGCGTCCGGATGAAATGCGTAGGACGCGAACACCAGCAGAAACATCCCACCGATGCTCAGCAGCCAGACCATGGGCAGGGGCGAGCGATGACCCACCGCGAGATACGCCATGAAGAGAATGCTCAGCAGCAGCATGGGCAGTACGCCCGCCACGTGGGAACCGGCCACCAGGCCAAACGCCAGTGTCAACAGCACAATACGCGGCCTCCACTTCCGCGCCGGACCATGCATGGCATGCGCAACACCCATCGCTGTATAGATTGCGGCATACATACCCAGCGTGGTGAGGATCTCGGAACTTGGCGCCGTCGCAGCTTCCACGACCAGGGGCGAAAAACAGTAAAGTGCAAGCGCCATGTAGCCGCCGGCATTCCCATACAGTCTTCGCGTCACCCACCAGAGTGCCCCGCCAAGCACAATTGCCAGCAGTGCAAACGGCAGCCGCAGCAGCAGCGCGACGTCGTTCAACTCGTGCCGCATCTCCCATGTGGAGGCGTTCCGCTCCTGGCCGGAGAGGATGCGCTGCACCGTCAGGGGCAATCCCGCGGTCCTGTATGCAAGCGTGCCATCGTGAATGTTGCCGCAGCTCGTGAAATATCCGGCTAGCGGCGAAGGCTTCTCCCACATCTCGCGGCCGCATCGCGCATACTCATAATCCGACTGCGTCAGCGGTGCCCGATGAATCACAAACAGGCACTGCAACAGCAGCCCCAGCAGCAGGAGCGACGCGTACTGCTGCGGGCGATCGAAACGGAATCTGCGCAGCCGCCCGGTGACTGGCGCAGACTTGCTGCTCGTAAGTTTCTGGTCTTCAGACATTGCGAATGCCATTGCGAGGTAGACATCAGTGTAGTGCTTCGGATGACCCTGCTGACCGGTCCGGCACTCTGCAGCACCATCGCATCCATTTGCAGCTGCCGTTCTTTCAATGACCAGGCCGACCTGCTGTTAACTTCCTGGCCGATCCATCAGCATCCTGCAGCCGCATCAGTTCAATTCGCGCCCAAGTACCTCCCGCAATTGCCCGTCATGCCTCCCGAGCAGACGAATCGCCTCAGCATGGCTGCAGCGCAGGCGGCCCATCACAATGGCCGGCTTCACTGCCCCGGCTTCATCCAGCAGTGCCGCGGCATCGTCTAAAGTCACCCCTGCCGCCCGCGCCACGATGCGCCGGCCGCGATCACGAAGCTTCTCGTTTGACAACTGCACGTTCACCATCTGGTTGCCGTAAACATACCCGAGTCGCACCATGACGGCGGTCGAAAGCATATTCAACACCATCTTGGTTGCCGTGCCGGCCTTCATCCGTGTCGACCCGGTTATCACCTCCGGACCAACCAGCGGTGCGATGACCATCGCGGCATATTCCGCAATCAGCGGGGCGGCTGTGCAGGTAAGCGCGATAATCAGCGAGCCGGCCTGGCTCGCATATTGCAGACCACCGACAACATACGGCGTTCGCCCGCTGGTGCTGATGCCGACGACGCAGTCCGTACTTGTCAGGTTGCGCGCGCGAAGGTCCTCGGCACCCTGTTCGGGATGATCCTCAACATCTTCAATCGACGACCGGAGAGCCGCATCGCCGCCCGCCATCACACCCTGCACCAGTTCGGGAGACACGTTGAACGTCGGCGCGCACTCCGAGGCATCAAGCACGCCAAGCCGGCCCGAAGTGCCCGCGCCGATATAGAGCAATCGGCCCTGCTTCCCCTCTCCCGGCTTTAAAGCGAGCCGCTCGACAATCGCATCCACGGCAACCGCGATAGCGGGCAGCTGTGTCGCCACCGCATCAGCGACCAGCCGGTCCTCCTGGTTGATGGTCTCTAAAATTCCAAGCGTCGACAGTTGGTCCAGGTGTTCACTGGCCGGATTGCTCGCCTCGGTCGAAAGCGTCTCGAAGGAATCCATCAGCACGATAGTAGCTGGACCGCGACTGGAAGCATGTATGCAAAAACTACCGTCTTGTGCGAAACGAATGCGCTTTCGACCTGCAGTTTCCGCACTCCTTGCACACCTGCTGCAGCAGTGATGCAGCGGAACCAGATCAGTACCGCCTTATCGCCTTTCCAGCCTTGACGTCTCTGGAAGGACAGAGTGTTCTGAAACAGAGCCTGCGCGCTTCTCTCGCGGCCCTGCAGATCAAGCGCAGCCGCAACAAACTTCGCCGTGCATACAGCATGCGAAGCTGGATAGGAGAAGCCGCGGCAATCTGCCAAGAGGAAGTTGCTATGTCATTGCCACAGCCCCAGTCGCCCGCCTCCACTGCAAATTCCGGGAATGCCGCACCTGAAAAATATCTGATTGCGTTCGTTATCCAGGGCGATGACGTTTTCAAGATCACTGCAGACAATATCGTTCACACCACCGGCACGGCGAACGGTCCCGCGTTTGACGCGATCGCCAAGCTGAAGGCTGCCGCCGCCTTGCTTGAACTGACTAACCGACATAAGGAGCGGCCGGACGAACTGCGCCAGATGGCCCGTGAACTCGCAGGCGAAGGGATGAAGCTGATGGCCCGCGCCAGTTCGGCCATCCGCCAGGTGCCGCCGCCGGTCATCCCGGCTGAGACTGTGGATACTGCGAACGAGGCCGCATTCACCGCGCCCGTGGATGCTGCGCCGGCTGTCCCGTCCCCGCAGCTGGTAGCAGCTGCCTCAGCACCCGCTCCCGTCGCCGCAGCTCCACCAGCACCACCGCAGTTTGCCTCGGTGCGCGTTCAGCCGCCGGCGCCTGTGCCAGTGCCAAAGCAGCAGGACCGCTCCGACACAGTCGAGCTGCCAGGGAATCCTAAAATCGCGCTCATCTCGGGCTGATTTCATACCCCTCCCCCGTAAGCTTCGCGGCCGAGTCTGGCCGCGAAGCTTATGGCAGCGACCCTCGCAGGACCGTCACGCCGAAACCGGGATCACGCCTCTTTCCCGGATACAAACCGGAATACCTCCGCCCCCGGGCCGCTTCGCTCGGTATACTTTTGCCAGTACCGATACGGGGAACAGGTAAGGGTTGGTGACAGCAAAACCCGCGCGATGCCTGGCGTCGTAATTTCTCGAAAGATCAGGGTGGGCATGCAGTTCTGGAACGAAATGGAAGGCAAAACGGTAGGCGGGCACTTTGTTCTGGGCAGTCTCGTGCGCACGGCCGGCCGCAGCGCCTGGTTCGAGACGCGGGATGATCAGCAGCGTCCACGCGTCATCGTCGTCACCGAATCGTTGAACGATGAAGAGCGTCTACTCAAAGATCTCCGGTCTGCAAGTCAGATTCACCACCCAAACGTGGTTGCCATCGAGACCATCGGCGAGAGTCGGGTCGATGACAAGCCCGTGGTCTACGCAGTGCTCGAACCCACGGAAGAAAATCTGGGAGAGGTACTGCGGGAGCGAGCCCTCACCCCGACAGAAACCACGCAGATTACCGAGAGTCTCGTCGCCGGACTTGCCGCTGTACACGCCGCCGGCCTCTTTCATGGGCACGTCAACACGATGAATGTCCTCGCGTCGGGAGATACAGTCAAGCTGCGCAGCGACTGCCTGCAGAACATTCCGGCAGCTGCGCGGTCCGAATCGTTCTCGCAGGACACCGGCGACCTGGCCGCAACTGTCTTCGAAGCACTGACTCAGCGCAAATTGACATCACCCGACGATCCTGCGATTGACCGTCTCCCCGCGCCGTTCCGTCTGATAGTCAAGAATGCCGTCAGCGGCAACTGGGGACTGGGCGAGATAGCAGCCGCATTAAAGCCCGGCGCGTCTCTGCCGCCCGCTGCTGTGCCCGCCCCGAAGACGAACCAGATCCCGCCGGCGTCCTCAACCGTACCCGCTGCAGCCACAGTCGCTGCCAGTCAGCCGTCGCCAGTCAAACCAGTGCCGACGAAGCCTGCCGCGGCAACGCCTGTACAGCCAAAGCCCGCACCTGCAGCCCGCGCGCCCGAGAAGCTGGTCGCCGAAGTCAAGACCCTTCCGACGACAGCGTCGAATGAACCAGTGGGCGCACCTGCAGGCCGTGGCAGCGCCGTTCGCCTCCTCGCGATCCTCGCTCTGGTCATCGCGCTTGGCCTCATCTGGTACTTCTATCGCAGCACCAGCCGTGTCTCCGATTCTGCAGCGTCTGCTCCTCCGGCCACACCATCACAGCCTGAGATGCCAGCTGCCGCCCCCTCCTCCCCTCCCACTGCATCACCGACGCCAGCGCCAGCCAAGCCCTCCTCGGTACATAAGCCAGCCGCTGCTGTAACCCGTCCGCCCAGCCCCGTGTCTCCAACCCCCCTCGCCGCCGCCGCGCCTGTCGCTGCTGGACAGCAGGTCTGGCGCGTGGTGGTCTACGCCTATGGCCGCCAGGCAGAGGCTGAGCAGAAAGCCGCCTCTATCCAGGCCGAACATGCTGAGCTGAATCCCCAGGTCTTCAGTCCAAACGGGCATGGCCCCTGGCTTGTGACTCTGGGTGGTGCCATGAGCCGCGCCGACGCCATCCACATGAGCAATCAGGTCAAGAGCAAAGGAATGCCAGCCGACTCGTACGCGCAGAACTTTACTCACTAGCACTTCTGCGTGCCTGTGCAGCGGGCATCCCAACTCGGTGTAGACTCCGGCATAGATGGCGAAAGCAGTGGCGAAGGCAGACAAGTTCAGCGCGGAAAATGCAGAGCGGCTGGTCTCCGCCGACCGTGCCGATGAAGACAGTGGCTTTGAACTCAAGCTGCGTCCACGCGTGCTGTCTGAGTTCATCGGACAGACCAAGGCCAAGGAACAACTAGCCATCGCGCTCGAAGCTGCCAAGAGCCGCGGCGAAGCCCTCGACCATGTCCTGCTCTTCGGGCCGCCGGGCCTCGGCAAGACCACGCTCGCCAGCATCATCGCCAATGAACTCGACGTAGGCTTCCAGCAGACCTCCGGCCCGGCGCTGCAGATCCAGGGCGACCTCACTGCGATCCTTACCAACCTGCGCGAACGCCAGGTCTTGTTCCTTGACGAGATCCATCGTCTGCAGCCAGTGCTCGAAGAAAAGCTCTACACCGCGCTCGAGGACTACAAACTGGACATCATCATCGGCCAGGGTCCATCCGCACGCACGCATGTGATGGACATCAAGCCCTTCACCTTCGTTGCGGCGACCACGCGGCCCGGCCTGCTGTCCTCGCCGCTGCGCTCGCGCTTCGGCATCCTCCTCCGGCTGGAGTTCTACACCGAAGAACAACTTCGCTTCGTCGTCGAACGCTCGGCAGAAGTCCTCGGCGTCCCCATCGACCACGACGGCGCGTCCGAAATCGCACTGCGCTCGCGCGGCACACCACGTATCGCCAACCGCCTGCTGCGCCGCGTGCGCGATTACGCGCAGGTACGCGGCACCGGCGTCATTGATCACGCCACCGCCAAGGCTGCCTTGCAATTGCTGGAAGTAGATGCTCACGGCTTCGACGAACTCGACCGCCGCCTCTTGCTGACCATCATCGAGAAGTACGACGGAGGCCCCGTCGGCCTCAACACGTTAGCCGCCACACTGGCGGAAGAAGAAGATGCGTTAGAAGAAGTCTACGAACCCTTCCTCATCCAGATCGGCTTCCTCGACCGCACCCCCAGAGGCAGAGTCGCCACGAGATTGGCGTACGAACACTTCAACCTGCCGATGCCGCGGAAAGCGAACCTGCTGTTCTAAGAAAAGGCTCGGCTTTTCGGCTGATCACGGTGTGTTCAAGGGCTTATTTCGACGACAACTCCGCCAGCATCGCCTTCCGCAGCGTGTCATTGATCCGCGTCTGATACCCCGCACCCTTCTGCTTCAGCCACGCCAGCACATCCGCATCCACCCGCACCGTCAACTGCTTTTTCACCGGCCGATAAAACGGATTGCGCACCGCATTCTTCCACATCTCTTCCGTCCACGGAGGGATATCGGAGAAATCAATGTCTTCGTCTGGCACGGCTGCAAGTTTTCGTAAACGTTGCTGCGCCTCTTTCGACAAAGGCGTGCCTGATACACGCCGGGCGACGAATCCAGCCGGTGCATTCTTGGGAAGTTCGATTTCACTGGAGTTCTTGTCTTTCATAAACTGAGTTCTTTCCTTTCTGCCTTGCGTGCCGAAATAATCCGGACATATTCGTCATCTTCTACCGCTGTCATCGTGTACGCCACCATGAGCAGCACGCCTCCCGCATTGCCATAAAGCTGCAAGCGCTCCTCCCCCATCCACAACTCTTTCTTTCATCGACAACGCAAACGGATCGTCAAACGCTTCAGCTGCGTCCTCAAACGCAACGCTATGCTTGCGCAAGTTGCGAGCGGCCTTCACAAGGTCCCATGTGAAATAGATCAACGTGTCACATCATTTTCAGTATACACAATCCTGTAGCTACAACTTCGTAGCTTCCCCGTTTTGACTGCCTTACCATAGACAGAGTTATGGCCAACCCCAACCACCTACCCATCGCCATCTACTACGAGCAGGCGAACTGGTTCAAGCCGCTCTTCGCTGAACTCGATCGCCGCGGCATTCCCTACGTCAAGCTCCATGCCGTTGAGCACTCCTTCTCGCCGGAAGATCATCCCGAAGAGAAGTATTCGCTCGTCTTCAATCGCATGAGCCCCTCGGCGTGGAATCGCGGCCATGGCGACACCATCTTCTACACCATGGGCTTCCTCGATCACCTGGAACGGCGTGGCGTCCGCGTCCTCAACGGCCAGAAAGCATTTCGCACCGAAATGTCGAAAGCCTCGCAGCTGGCGCTCCTAGAAGAACTTGGCCTCGATTATCCGCGCGCCCGCTCGATCCATCGCGCCTCCCAGGCACTGGCCGCAACCGATGGTCTCCGCTGGCCGGTCGTGGTGAAGCCGAACATCGGCGGCAGTGGCGCTGGCGTTACCCGCTTCAATACGCCGGAAGAACTCACCATCACTGCTGATCGCGATGAGCTTGCCTTCGGACTCGACTCGACCGCGCTGGTGCAGGAATTTATTCCCGCGCACGAGCAGCACATCGTGCGCGTCGAGGTGATGAACGGAAAATTCCTCTACGCCATCAAGGTCCACATCACGGGCGAAACCTTCGACCTGTGCCCTGCCGACATCTGCCGAACCCCCACGGCCGACCTCACAGCCAGTCAGGCATCCTGCGTGCTCGACGCTGCGAAGAAGGGTCTGTCCATCGAAGCGTTCACACCCTCCGCGGAGATCATCGCGAATGTCGAACGCATCATGCAGCATGCGGGCATCGACATCGGCGGCGTCGAATACATCACGGACGCGCGCGATGGGAAAGTTCTCTACTACGACATCAATGCTCTCTCGAACTTCGTCTCGGATGGCAAAGGTCTGCTCGGCTTCGACCCATTTGTAAAGCTTGTCGACTGGCTCGAGGCAGAAGCAAATACAACGAAGCAAGAGCCGGCCATGGCTGTGCACGGGCTGCTGTAGATGGCAGACAAAATGCGGTATGGATTCTGGATGCCGGTCTTCGGGGGCTGGCTGCGCAATGTCGACGACGAACAGATGGAAACCAGCTGGGCCTACACCAGGCAACTCACGCAGCGTGCCGAACAACTCGGCTATGATCTGTCGCTGATCGCCGAGCTCAACCTCAACGACATCAAGGGTGTCGAGGCTCCATCACTCGATGCCTGGTCGACAGCCGCGGCGCTCGCTGCTGTCACCGAGAAGCTCGAAATCATGGTGGCAGTGCGGCCTACCTTCCACAACCCCGCTCTGCTCGCCAAGCAGGCTGCCAACATAGACAACATCGCCAACGGCCGACTCACTCTGAACGTCGTCTCCAGCTGGTGGGCCGATGAAGCGACCAAGTATGGCATTGCGTTCGATCAGCACGACGACCGCTATGCGCGCACCTCGGAATGGCTCGATGTCATCGATGGCTGCTGGAAGCAGCAGCACTTCTCCTACGAAGGCAAGTACTACAAGGTTGCCGACAACGTGTTATCACCCAAGCCTGTCAGCAAGCCGCGTCCGACTCTGTATGCGGGCGGCGAGAGCGAGACAGCAAAGAACCTCATCGCCTCAAAATGCGACGCATATTTGATGCATGGCGACCCGCCAGAAAACATCGCGAAGAAGATTGCGGACATGCGCGAACGCCGCGAAAAGCTCGAGCTGCCCCCCTTGGTCTTCGGCTTCGCAGCTTATGTAATCGTGCGAGATACAGAAGCCGAGGCGAAGCGCGAAGTTGCTCGCATTACGGACGTGCAGCAATCGGCACAGGGTTATAAAAACTATCAGCAGTGGATCAGCGGCTCCAAGCTGGACCAGAAGGTATCGCTCGAAGACTACTCGGTATCGAACCGTGGTCTTCGTGCCGGCCTTGTAGGAACACCCGAACAGATCAAGGAACGGCTGGAAGAATTCCGTGCTGCAGGTGTAGACCTGGTGTTGTTGCAATCCAGCCCGCAGCTGGAAGAGATGGAGCGCTTCGCCAGCCAGGTGATGGGCACGGCCTGAGCATATTTCCAAACGAGGCTCCATGATGAAATCAGCACTGCGAATGACATCCGCCCTGTTCTGTTGTTTGTTCGGCTTCGCTTCTCCAGTGGCCGAGCTTGCCGCGCAAACGCCGAAGCTGTCCGGAAATGTTCAGCGTTTCGTGCGCGTGCAGGGTTCGAAAATCATCCTGACGCATGTGCGCGTGATTGATGGCACCGGCAAGCCTGCGCTCGAAGACCGCAACATCAGTATCGACAATGGAAAGATCACGGCCGTCGATGCCGGCTCCTCACCTGCAGCGAGCAGCGATACACAGATCCTGGACCTGCATGGCTACACCGTGATGCCCGGCATCGTCGGCATGCACGACCACTTGTATTACATCGCGCGGCCCAACTTCGAAGCTGGCAAAACGCCTGTTGCCGAAGACCCGCTGCTGGTTCCGCAGATGACCTTTTCCTCGCCGCGCATGTATCTCGCTGCCGGTGTAACGACGATGCGCACGACAGGAAGCGTTGAGCCCTATGCGGATCTGAATCTGCGCGACCAGATCGACCAAGGCCTCCTGCCCGGACCGCATATCGATGTCACAGCGCCCTACCTTGAGGGGAAGAACCATCTGTTCATCCAGATGCACCAGCTCAGCAGTCCGGAGGAAGCACGACAGTTCGTGGACTACTGGATCAGTGCCGGCGCAACTTCGTTCAAGGCGTACATGGATATCACGCGCGCCGAGTTGAAGGCCGCCATCGATGAAGCACATAAGCATGGTCTGAAAGTCACAGGCCATTTATGCTCCGTCACTTATCCAGAAGCAGCCGAGATGGGTATCGACGATCTGGAACATGGCTTCTTCGTAAACACACAGTTCGATCCCAACAAGCAGCCCGATATCTGTCCCGCAACTGACGGTGCTCCGACGTTAAAAAACATGGATCCGGATGGGCCTGAAGCCGCGAAGCTCATACAGCTATTGATCGCGCACCATGTTGCTGTCACATCGACGCTGCCAGTCTTCGAGGGCTACGTAGCAGGCAGGCCGCCATTGCAGGCTCGTTTCCTGGATGCGCTCACGCCCGAAGCTCGCGAGGCTTATCTGTACGCACGCAACCGCACACTTGAAAAGCCCTATGCGGACGGACCGCTGCTGCTGAACCGCACCATGCAGCTTGAGCGCAAGTTTGTTGCAGCGGGCGGCCTGCTGCTGGCCGGTCCGGATCCTACGGGCAATGGCGGCGTGCTGCCAGGATTTGGAGATCAGCGTGAGATCGAATTGCTGGTGGAGTCAGGCTTCACGCCAGTGGAAGCCATCCGCATTGCTACACTGAACGGCGCGATCTATGAGGGGCGGCAAACAACTATCGGCTCGATCGAAGCCGGCAAGAATGCTGACCTCGTCGTGATCAAGGGTGATCCTTCGAAGCGGATCAGCGATATCGAAAATACGGAAATTGTCTTCAAGGATGGCGTCGGGTACGACTCAGCGAAACTGCTGCAATCCGTACAAGGCCGCTACGGTGAATACTGAGCTTCAACGATTCGGGGCTGCGCAGAGACGCCTCAGAGCTGCTCCATCAGCTGCTGATCATCGGTCAGCAGTCATACCAATTGTTCCACGTGGAACAATTGCATCCGTCACTGTCGCCAAAGCCAAATTGTTCCACGTGGAGCAATTTGCAGTGGAGCTGATTCACGGAAATCAGTTGCGCTAAGCAAAAGACCTGCCGGTTGATTGGCTGCGTTGTGCTAGGTAGTCGCTATCAGCGGCCTTCGCCCAGGCGACTTGCCAGGCGATCCGGCAGACCCGCACGCACAATGCGCTGCTGCGCTCCAGCCACATCGTAGGGCACGCGATAGAAGTGCAGGCTCATCCGGTCTTCATCGAAGATAGCGAAGGCTGCGCGCCAGTCGCCATCACGCGGCTGACCCACCGATCCGGGATTGATCAGGTAGCGCGCACCACTACTGAGCTGCAGCTCAAACTCTTCTGCGCCTGAGGCTGTGTCATAGCTCGGAATCAGCTTGAACCATTCTTCATCATTGGTCGCAAAGCCGCCCTGGATGTGGGTATGGCCGAAGAAGTTGATGTGAGTCACTGCGTCACGAAGAGGCCGCCAGGCGTCGCGCACGTTCAGCAGGTATTCGTCTTCATCCAGCGCCGAACCGTGCATGCAGCTTACGACGTTGCCGTGCGGCTGGATCGGGCCGTGAGCCAGGTGCCTAAGCCAGAGCGTATGTTCCGGCGTAAGTTGCCGCTGCGTCCAGCTGGCGGCGCGGGCGGCTACGGGATTGAAGTCGTCCAGCGATGCAAGGCCGCAACAAGCCTTGTCGTGGTTGCCGCGTACGAAGACTGTGCCAAGCGCGCTGATGCGATCGATCACTTCATTTGGGCATGCGCCATAGCCGACATTGTCGCCCAGGTTCCAGACAACATCATGCGCTGGCGCCGCCGCGAGGACGGCTTCGAGAGCATCGAGATTGGCATGGATGTCGGAGAGGATCAGAGCGCGCATGCGGTTCCAGGTGGGCGAACGTTCAGGCTATCAGCTTGCGAAGTCCGAAGCCACGGAGCGGAAATACGGCTGATTGCGCAAACAGCTTTTAGAGTTGTCGCACCAGGTGCCCTGCCGAAACTTCGCGCAGGGTGCCGGCATTCAATTCGGCGCCTCGCGGCAGGGTGGCCAGTGGCTCATTGCGGTTGGTGGCGAGGGTGGGTACGGCGCCCAGCAGGCTCTTTGTATAAGGATGCTGCGGCGCGCCGAAGATCGCTGCACGCGGCCCTTCTTCAAGCAGCAGGCCATTGCGCATGACAGCGACGCGGTCGGCGACTTCGCCTACCACGGCAAGATCGTGAGAGATGAAGAGCATGGCAAGCTGATGCTCTTCCTGCAACTTGCGCAGGAGGTCCAGGATCTGCGCCTGGACGGTGACATCGAGTGCAGTGGTGGGCTCGTCGGCAATGAGGAGTTCGGGCCGGTTGACGATTGCCATGGCGATCAGGATGCGCTGGCGCTGGCCGCCGGAAAACTGGTGTGGATAGTCGTCGTAGCGCCTTGCGGCATCGGGCAGGGCGACTGAGTTGAGTGACTCGATGACCAGTTCGCGGACTTGTCGACGCGACAGTTTTGGCTGGTGCGCTTCCACTGCCTCGGCCACCTGCCGGCCGATCGTCATGACCGGATTAAGCGCAGTCATCGGCTCCTGGAAGATCATCGCGATGCGCTTGCCGCGATAGCTCCGGAGAGCGGCGGCGGGTTGTTGCAGAAGGTCGACGCCGGCAAAGCGAATCGCGCCGGTGGTTTGTGCTGCCGTATCGAGCAGACCAAGAATCGCGAGTGAGGTGACAGACTTTCCGGAACCGGATTCACCGACCAGGCCCAGGACCTTGCCGGGTGCGATGGACAGGCTCAGGTCATTCACAACCGGCTGACCGCGAAAACGAATCGTCAGTTGTTCGATTTCAAGCAGACCGGCAGCCAAGGGAGGTCAGCTCTTCCACTTGATATTGCAGCCAAGAGAGGGACGCTGCTCCTGCGACACCGGGCGGCCATCCAGGACTTCGTTGATGGCATTCCGTATCGATTCGCCGGTGACGGGTACATCATTGCCGGGCCGACTACCATCGAATTCGCCGCGGTAAGCCAGCCTGCGCTCGTGATCGAAGAGGAAGAAATCCGGGGTGCAGGCTGCATCGTAGGCGCGTGCGACTTCCTGCGTTTCGTCGTAGAGGTAGGGGAACGGAAATCCGAATTCCTTCGCCTGTTCCGCGAGACTTGCAGGCGCGTCGGCTGGATGCGCAACGGCGTCATTACTGCTGATCGCCACGATGCCGAGGCCGCTGGCTGCATAGTCATTGCCAAGAGCGGCGATGGCGCGATCCAGGTGCTTGACAAAGGGGCAATGGCGACAGATGAACATGACCAGCAAAGCGCGCTTGCCTGAAAAATCTTCCAGCGAACGTGTGTTGCCGGAGCGTACATCCGGCAAAGAAAACGCCGGTGCGGGCGTGCCGAGCTCGAGCATGACAGATTCTGTACGAGCCATGGTGCTCCTTCCTAGATCACGCAGATCAGACGAGGACAGGGAGCTGCTTCTGTAAAGCGGCTCCCTGTCGTGGCTAGAGTTACTCTGCGTCCGACTTGACTGTGACCTTGACGTGCGCGGTGACTTCACGATGGAGCTTCACCGGGACGTGGAACTCGCCGAGCTGCTTCAATGGCTCTTCCAGTGAGATCTTGCGCCGGTCAATGGTGAAGCCCTTGGCTTCGATCTCGTGAGCGATTTCGGACGAAGTAACCGAGCCAAACAGGTGATCGTTTTCGCCCACTTTGCGGGTGAAGACCAGTTCGACCTGGTTGAGCTGAGCGACAAGAATCTCGGCACTCTCTTTTTCCTTGGCCGACTTGCGGACAGCGGACTGCTTCATCTGCTCGATCACGGCGCGGTTACCGGCATTGGCCTCGATCGCGAGCTTTTTCGGCAGCAGGAAATTGCGGCCGTATCCCTCGGCAACCTTTACCACGTCGCCGCGGTGGCCGAGGTTGTTGACATCTTCTTTCAGAATGACTTCCATCGAACAATCCTTTCGTCTCCCGGACTCATGCCCGGGACTGCGCAGACTCTTTCACTGCGGCGGAGATACTTAGTAGCGCGCCGCAAACGGCAGCAGGGCGATATTGCGTGCCTGCTTGATGGCGCGGGTCAGGCGGCGCTGATGCGTGGTGCAGACGCCGGTGAGACGGCGGGGCACAATCTTGCCGCGCTCTGCGACAAAGCCCTGCAGCAGGCGGACATCGCGGTAGTGGATCGAATCGATCTTCTCGACGCAGAACTTGCAGACCTTCTTGCGACGGAAGAACTTGCGGCCGCCAGGGCCGCCGGGACCACGGCCTGCGGGGCGAGGACCACCGGGGCCGCCACCTTCGCGGGGGCCGGAGCCACCTTCACGGGGAGTATAGGTACGAGCCGGCTGCTCAGTTGCGGCCGGTGCTGCCTGTGTGCTGGTTTCGTCAGCCATGTGTTTCCTTCCTTCTCGCTCCGCCTCGCGGTAGCGACTGCCGGGCTGCTTCGCTGCTTTGCTGCTTCAAAAAGAAGGAGTGGCAGCGGCTGCCGGGCGTGTGTTCAATAAGGTTGCGATTACGCCGTTACGGGCGCACTTTCTACGGCAGCCGGTACTTCGCTCTCGACCGGGGCGGGTGCGGGTGCGGCGGACTGGGTTGGCTGGGCGCTGATCTTAACGCGCTTCGCACGCAGTGCCTTGATCTTGTTGGCGCGCTTCTCTTCTTCATCCATACGCACGGAGATGAACTTGATGACGGGCTCGAGGACGCGCAGACGACGCTCGACTTCCGCGATCAGTGCACCGGAGGATTCGATGTGGAAGAGCACGAAATTGCCGTCGTTGAACTTCTGCACCATGTAGGCCAGCTTG
>CAZZYN010000058.1:0-23042 GCA_964658265.1 uncultured Acetobacteraceae bacterium
CCGCGGATAGGAAGATTCTGGTCAAGGAAGCGATCTGGCTGTCCTGCTCGGGACGGAAGTCAGACACCAGTCTAAAAGCCCTGCTGCCGGCAACGCATCTTTGTACGGCACATTGTCCCCGACTTCAACCAGGAGGTGCGACCCACGGAAGCATTCACGCAGAAAGTGTCGACGCCCGCACGGCAAGGACTTCCTGGTCCTGGTACTGGAGCTGGTAGAGCTTCCAGTAGAGGCCGCGATGGGAGAGCAGTTCCTGGTGAGTGCCGGATTCGCGCAGCTTGCCTTTGTGCATGACTAGGATGAGGTCGGCGCGCTGCACGGTCGACAGCCGGTGGGCGATGAGGACAGAGGTGCGGCCGGTGACGAGCCGTTCGAGGGCCTGGCGGACACGCAGTTCCGTCTCGGTATCAACGGAGGAAGTGGCCTCGTCGAGGATGAGGATGCGAGGGGCGTGGGCGAGGGCACGGGCGAAATTGATGAGCTGCTTCTGGCCGGTGGACAGGCCGGCACCGCGCTCGCGAAGCGGCTCGTCGTAGCCATGGGCCAGGGTGTCGATGAAGTCTGCGAGGTTGACCTGCTCGGCCGCGGAGCGCAGCTGCTCGTCGGTGATCCAGTCGGAACCGAGACGGATGTTGGCGGCGATGGTGCCGCTGAAGAGGAACGGATCCTGCAGGACGACGCCGAAATGCTGACGAAGCTTGGTGAGGTCATGCTGGCGCACGTCGATGCCGTCGATGAGCACGGCACCGTACTGCACATCATAGAAGCGCATCATGAGCGAGATGATGGTGGTTTTGCCAGCGCCCGTGTGACCGACGATGGCGGCGGTCTGGTTGGGCTCGATGGAGAACGAAACGCCACGCAGGATCCATTCGATCCTGGTGCTGAGTTCGCGAACTTCGTCGGGATCGCCGCGATCAAGGATGGTGCGTGCCTGTGCTTCTTCTTCGAGGGTGAGTCGCTGGTAGGTGAACCAGACGTTGCGAAACTCGACGCTTCCGGATTGCCGGCCCTTGACGGCGGGAGTGGAGTCGGAGGGTGAGACGATCTCGGGTTCAGTGTCGAGGAGCTTGAAGACGCGCTCGCTGGCGGCCATGGCGGCCTGCAGGATGTTGTACTTCTCGCTGAGGTCCTGAATGGGACGGAAGAAGCGCTGGGCGTACTGGATGAAGGCGACGAGGATACCGATGGTGAGGGTGCCGCGGATCACGCCGCCGCCGCCCAGCCAGATGACCAGCCCGATCGCGATCGAGCTGAGCAGCTCGACTGCCGGATAGTAGAGGGCGTAGGCGAGGATTGCGTCCTTGAACGCGTCCATGTGCTGCTGATTAATGACTTTGAAATCGGCGAAGGCGCGTTCCTGCCGGTTGAATAACTGCACGACCGTCATGCCGCTGACGTGTTCCTGGGTGAAGGCGTTGATGCGGGCGATGGCGGAGCGGATACGGCGGTAGGAGTCGCGTACATGTTTGCGGAAGACGCGGGTGATGAGCAGGATGATCGGCAGAACCGCGAAGGTGATCAGGGCGAGCCACCAGCTCATGCGGAGCATGACCAGCACGATGCCGAGCAGCACGAAGACGTCTTCAAAGATAGCGAAGACGCCGGAGGTGAACATCTCGTTGAGTGCGTCGACGTCGCTGGTGAGCCGGGTGACCAGGCGGCCTACGGGATTGTGGTCGAAGAAGCCGATGTGCATGCGCTGCAGGTGGCGAAAGATCTGCGAGCGCAGGTCGAACATGATTTTCTGGCCGGTCCACTGCATCAGGTAGGTCTGGACGAACTCAAGGAAATAGCTCAGCGTGAGCATGCCGAGATAGATCATCGCGATCTGCGTGACGCCAGTGGCTGCGTTCGGGCTGAGGTAGCGGGCGAGGAAGGCGGGATGCTCCGGCTTGCGCGCCGACATGTACTGGTCGATGGCGACCTTGGTGAGCAGGGGCCCGACGACATCGGCGCCGGCCTTGAGGAGGACGGCTGCGATGGAGATGCCGGCCTGCAGCTTGTAGGGGCGCAGGTAGGTGATGAGACGGCGCATCAGCCGGCCGTCGTACGCCTTGCCAAGTACCTCTTCGTCTGCTGCCTTCGGTTTCTGCTCGTCCTGTTTTGAGTCTTTGGTTGCTGTTGCCATCGCCACTTCTATTCTACCGGCAACATTTGGATGGCTTGCGAAAGGCACGGGCGACCGGGCGGCGGAACTCTGGGCCAGTGGCGAGGGGATGTCACTATAGAGAGGTGAGCGACGCTCTTGGCCTTTACATCTCGGTACCGTTCTGCCGGTCGAAGTGTACCTTCTGCAACTTTGCATCCGGGGTGTATCCGGCGTCGCAGCATGGCCGGTATATCGAACGGGTCTGCGAAGAATTGCGGGGAGCGAGACGGCAGGCGGAGGCGTGCCGGGCTGAATTGCCGGGAGTGGTTGATTCGGTCTACCTGGGCGGGGGAACGCCGAGTGTGCTCGAGCCCGAATTGCTGCGCCAGCTCTTTTCAACAATCCGGAGCGAGTTTGAAGTAACGGATGACGCAGAGCTCACCACGGAGTGCGCGCCGGGACAGATTGATGATGCGGTGCTGGCAGCCATGACCGGCTGCGGGGTCAACCGGGTGAGTCTTGGCGTGCAGTCGTTTGTCGACAGGGAAGCTGCGACGAGCGGGCGACTGCATAATCAGGCGACGGCACTGCGGGATCTGGAGCGGCTGCGGGCGGCGGGGATCTACAGGCTGAATATCGACTTGATTGCAGGGCTGCCCCACCAGACGACGGAATCATGGCGGCAGTCGCTGGACGTGCTGATTGCAACCGGCGTTGAGCATGCCAGTGTGTACATGCTGGAGGTGGACGAGGACTCCCGGCTGGGCAAAGAGATGCTGGCAGGGGGCTTTCGCTACCACACCGGGGCTGTACCGAATGACGACACGATCGCGGGCATGTTCGAAGAGGCAGCGGAGCGCCTAGAGGATAAGGGGATGGTGCAGTATGAGCTTTCAAACTTTGCGTTTGCGGGCAAGGAATCAAAGCACAACTTGAAGTATTGGGAGCGGCAGCCATACCTGGGGATCGGGGTGGATGCGCACTCGATGCTGCGTTCTGGTAGGGCTGCCGGAGGGGTCGCCATGCGCTTTGGGTATGGCGACGAGCTGGCCGGGTTTTTGGCTGGTGGCGCGCGGTGGGTGCCGGAGCTGCTGACGCGGCGGGCGGAGCTTGAAGAAGC
Source organism: uncultured Acetobacteraceae bacterium (assembly GCA_964658265.1). Lineage (GTDB taxonomy): Bacteria > Acidobacteriota > Terriglobia > Terriglobales > Acidobacteriaceae. The sequence goes on from CAZZYN010000058.1 coordinate 3,213, forward strand.
CTGGTTCCTGGGATTGCGGCTGAGCCGGGGAGTGGACCTGAGGCAGCTGCGGCATGAGCACGGGGCGGATGAAGTGAACGCTTTTCTGCCGACGATCAAGCGATTGCGGGAGGACGGGTTGCTGATCATGAACGACGCGCGAGTGATACTGACGCGGCGAGGTAAGCTACTTTCAAATGAGGTTTTTGAGGCAATACTTGAAGTAGGAGATGAAGAATTTTGCCAGGTGTAGATGCTTTAGTTTCGACGATTGATCTGCGCAGTGACACGGTCACAAAGCCTACGCCGGAGATGCGCAAGGCGATGGCAGAGGCCGAGGTCGGGGATGACGTGTACGGCGAAGATCCAACGGTCAACCGGCTGGAGGCGAAAGCGGCAGAGGTCTTTGGCAAAGAGGCGGCGATTTTTGTGCCGACTGGGAGCATGGGGAACCAGATCGGGATTCGGCTGCATACACAGCATGGGCAGGAAGTGATCTGCGAGGCACGCGGACATATTGTTGACTGGGAGATGGGGATGGTCTCGGCCTTCTCTGGCTGCCATCTGCGGACGGTGCCGGCAGAGCGCGGGATCCTGACATGGGAGCTGATTCGGACGGCGATTGCTCCGTCGATTTACTACCGGGCACAGACCGGGCTGATTTCGCTCGAGAACTCTCACAATATGGCAGGCGGAACGGTCTCGCCGCTGAATGTGTTCGAGGAGGTCTGGCACGAAGCAGGGAAGCTGGGATTACCGGTACATCTGGACGGGGCGCGGGTATTCAATGCTGCGACCGCGCTGGGGATCCCGGTGGCAAAGCTGACGAGCGGCTTCCAGACGGTGAATTTCTGCCTGTCGAAGGGGTTGTGCGCGCCGGTGGGTTCGGTGCTGGTGGGGAGCCGGAAGGATATCGATCGGGCACGGGCGTTCCGGAAGGCGCTGGGCGGCGGGATGCGGCAGGCGGGCATTCTGGCGGCAGCCGGACTGATTGCTCTCGAGAAGATGGTGGGGCGGCTGGTGGAAGACCATGCCAATGCGCGTTACATGGCGGAGCGCATCGCAAAGACTCGGGCCGTGATTGACCTTGAAGGCGTGCAGACGAATATTGTTTTGTTTCATCTGCCTGACAATGGCGATTCCGGCAGTTTTGTGAGCCGGCTGAAAGAACGGGGAGTGCTGGCGGGGACGACAGGACCGCGATCCGTCCGGCTGGTGACGCACCATGATGTGGATCGGATGGCATGTGCGCGAGCGGCCGGGGTGGTCGAAGAGTTGCTGGCCTGAGGGGCCGCCGGGAGGTGCGAGGTGACAATGGAATTGGGGAAACATCCGTTGAAACGCCTATAATCAGGGCATGCCCAAGTATTCCATCGTCGTCCCTTTCCATAACGAAGAAGAGAACGTAACCGCCCTCTACGATCGCGTGAAAGACGTGATGGAGCAGGTGGGCGAGAGCTTCGAGCTGGTGCTGGTGGACGACGGTTCGAATGACCGCAGCTACAAGCTGATGGAAGAGATTGCGGCGGTCGACAGTCGGATCCTGGTGGTAAAGCTGCGCCGGAATTTTGGACAGACGTCGGCGCTGGCGGCGGGGTTCGATCACGCGCAGGGCGATTACATCCTGGCGATGGATGGCGACCTGCAGCATGATCCCGCGGAGATTCCCAATTTTCTCGCGAAGCTTGAAGAGGGCTATGACGTGGTAAGCGGCTGGCGTAAGGAGCGCATCGACAACTTTGTGATGCGGCGGATTCCCTCGCGGTGCGCGAACTGGCTGATGGCGAAATTATCGGGCGTGGATATTCACGACTTCGGCACGACGTTCAAGGCGTATCGTCGGGAAGTGATCCACAATATTCCGCTGTATGGCGAGATGCATCGATTCATTCCTGCGCTGGCGGCCTGGTATGGCGCGAGTATCTGCGAGATCCCGATTCGGAATGTGAATCGCGAGCGGGGCAAGAGTCACTATGGAATTTCGCGGACCTTCCGTGTCTTCTTTGACCTGCTGACGATTCGTTTTCTGTTGAAGTACATGTCGCGGCCGCTGCATTTCTTCGGCAGCTTCGGCGCGCTGAGTGTGCTGTTCGGTGGAATGATCTCGGTATTCCTGGCCGTGTTGAAGATTATGACGCCGCATCAGCATGTGATGGACGATCACGGTCCGCTGTTCGTGGTGGCGGGAATTCTGATCCTGGCGGGGATACAGATGGTGGCGATCGGGCTGCTGGGTGAGCTGCAGGTGCGGCACTACTACACGAATACGCAGAGGTCGCCGTATACGGTGGACCGGCTGGTGCGGCTGCGGTCGCCGGAAGAGCCAAGTACGCTGCGCGGGAACTGAAGCAGGTTCGGGCAAATGCGCCTTCGACGCTGATCCTCCCGTTGGTCAGATTCAATGCAGAAGAGTCTTGCTATGAACCGATAGTTGAGCAGGAAACCTGCGTTGAGTCACAGAAGTGTCACTCCATCGATCTCTTATGTCTGGGTTGATGAACACCGCGTACCGGCTGCTGATCGGCCTCCTTTCAACCTGGAACAGGCAATGTCTCGGTAAATCAGATTAAGTTGCCATGCTCCGGAACAAACGAGGAAATCAGATGAAGATAGTGCGGAAAGAGGATTTGACCATCAGTCTCAACTATGCGCTGGTTGAAAAAGCCGAGGCGATTGCGTCCGGGCGATTGATGACTGTCTCAGCCTTGATTACCGAGTTGATTGAGAAGCTTGTTGATGATGATCGCTACGAGGCTGCAGCCGCATCTGCTATCTCGCGCATGGAGCGTGGTCTGCACATGGGTGGTGGCATTCTCGCTGCTCGAGAAGAACTGCACGAGCGGTAGAGCTTACCGCAGGTAGTCCTTGAGGAAGGGATCGTCGCTGGCTACGAGGTCGTGGGTGGAGCCGTCGAAGACGATCTTGCCTTCGTTCAGAATCAGGAAGCTGGTGTTGGGATCGCCCTGGTTATCGTCGATGCGTTCCATGTGGTTGGCATCCTTGTTAAAGCGGTGGGTGGCCAGGGTAAACGCGTCCTGCAGACGGTGGGTGATGAGCAGCGAGCTGGTGTGATTGACGTCGCGCTGCTTCATGACCAGCTCGATGATGTTGGTCGAGGTGATGGGATCAAGGCCGCCGGTGGGTGAATCGTAGAGCAGCAGCTCCGGCTTGCCGACGATGGCGCGGGCGATAGCGACGCGGCGGCGCATACCTCCGGAAAGCTGCGACGGGAACTTGTCCAGGGTCTTTTCAAGCTCAACGAACTTGAGAGCTTCGAGGACGCGCTGATCGATCTCGTCGTCTGCGACGTGGCTCTCGATAAGACGGTATGCAACGTTGTCGCGAACAGTGAGCGAGTCGAAGAGCGCGCCTTCCTGAAAGACCATGCCGATGGAGCCGCGCAGCAGCAGCAGGTCATCTTCGTTCATCGAGCTGACTTCCTGACCGAAGACGGTGATGCGTCCGGAGTCGGGCCGCATGAGGCCGTCGGCGAGCTTCATGAGAACGCTTTTGCCACTGCCGGCAGGGCCAAGGAGCAGCCGGGTCTCACCTGGGTGAACCTCGAAGGAAATGTCCTTGAGAACTGGTTTGCCTTCCCAGCCAATGGACACGTTTTCGAAGATGACGACGGGTGCCTTGGGATCGCGGGGCTTGACCTGATTTTCGACGACTGCTGTGCTTGCCATCGGACCCCTATCGACCGAAGATCCCGATCATGAAACGGCTGATGACGAAGTCGACGGCGATGATGAGCACGGAGGAAACAACGACGGCCTGGGTGGTGGAACGGCCGACGCCCTGGGTGCCGCCGCGTGTGGACATGCCGTAGTAGCAGCCGATGCTGGCGATGATAAAGCCGAAGAAGATTGGCTTGATGAGCCCCTGGATGATGTCCGGGTACTGCAGGGTCTGGTAGGCGGTATGGAAATATTGCGAGCCATCCTGGCCGAGCATGAAGACCGAGATAACGCCGCCGCCCATGGTGCCAACGGTGTCAGAGAGGATCGTCAGGAAGAAGAGCATGATGACGGTCGCGATGACGCGGGGCGAGACCAGTTTCTTCATGGGGTCGGTGCCGAGGGCGCGCATGGCGTCGATCTGTTCTGTCACGACCATGGAGCCAAGTTCAGAGGCCATGCCGGAGGCGTTGCGGCCAGAGACCATGAGGCTGGTGAGTACAGGGCCGAGCTCCTTGATCATGGAAAGCGAGACCAGCTGGCCGGTGATGGCGGTGGCGCCGAATTGTGCAAGCGACGAGGCCGATTGCAGGGCGAGTACGCCGCCGGTAAAGAAGCCGGTGAGGATGACGATGGGTAGCGAGCCGACGCCGATGATGTCGGCCTGGGCGAACATGTCACCGATATAGCGCGGTTTGCGGAAGACGTCCGTAATCGCACGACCGGAGAGGATGGCGTAGTCCTGGATGGCGGTAACGCCTTTTTTTGCAGCGGTGTCGATGGACGTGATCGGCATAAGGTAAACGGTATCAGAGTCTCAGATGCGCTGCGGCAGGATCGCGACTCAGTGTTGTCCCCGATACGTTTGCGGGGTGGGAGGCGGCGAGCGCGCGGTCTATTCCTTGACGCGTTTTTTGATCTCGATGCTGAGCCGCTTGATCTTCTGATTGAGGGTTGAGAGCGGGATGCGGAACTGCTCGGCGGCGTCGGTCTGGTTCCAGTGGCAGTGCTCGAGTTTATCCATGATGAGGCGGCGTTCGATGTCTTCGAGGATGTCGAAGAGGGACGAATCCGGATTGTGCTCGAGCAGGCTGGAGGTGTAGTTGCGGCCGCTGAGCTGGGAAGGCAGCAGGTCTACGCCGATGACCGGTCCGGAGGAGAGGACGACGCCGCGTTCGATGGCGTTTTCCAGCTCGCGGACATTGCCGGGCCAGTCGTGGTCCATAAGAGCACGCATGGCTTCCGGCGAAAGAACACGCGGCGTGAGTTCATTCTCGTCGGCGAAGCGCTTGAGGAAGTGTGCGGCGAGGGGCGGGATGTCTTCGCGACGGGAGCGGAGCGGCGGCAGATCGATGGTGATGACATTGAGGCGGTAGAAGAGATCTTCGCGGAACTTGCCTTCGCGCACGGCCTGGCGCAGGTCACTATTGGTAGCGGCAACGATGCGGACATCGACCTGCACTTCAGAGATGCCGCCGAGATGCATGAACTTGCGATCCTGCAGGACTCGGAGCAGTTTGGACTGGGTATCGAGACCCATAGTGCCGATTTCATCGAGGAAGAGGGTGCCACCGTTAGCGACTTCGAAGAGACCTTTCTTCGAGGCGATGGCAGAGGTGAAGGCACCTTTGACATGGCCGAAGAGGGTGGACTCGAGCAGCTCGCTGGGGACGGCGCCGGTGTTGACGGGGATGAACGGCTTATCACGGCGGGTGGAATTGGAATGCAGGGCCTTGGCGATGAGCTCTTTACCGGTGCCGCTTTCGCCCTGGATGAGGACAGTGGAGCGGCTGGGCGCGACCTGGGCGACGAGGTCAAAGATGCGCAGCATGGCATCGCTTTTGCCGACGATGTTCGAGAAGTTGTAGCGCTGCTTGAGGGCGCGCTTGAGGTGAACATTTTCTTCTTCAGCGCGGAAGCGGGCGATGGAGGCGCGGATATCAGCGAGCAGCTTTTCGTTATCCCAGGGCTTCTGGACGAAGTTCTGGGCGCCTGCACGGATGGCGTCGACGACGTTGTTGACGGTGCCGAAGGCAGTGATCATGATGACCGGCAGCTGCGGCTGACGCTCGTGGATGCGGGGCAGAACTTCGATGCCGCTCTGACCGGGGAGCGCGAGGTCGAGCAGGACGAGGTCATAGGACTGCTGCTCGAGCATGGCGAGTCCGCGTTCGCCGTCAGGCGCCATTTCTACGGTGTAGCCTTCGAGGCTGAGCAGGGTTTCGAGGGATTCCCGGATAGCGGCTTCGTCATCAATGATGAGGATGCGCGACTGGGTAGCTTCTTCGGCAGAGGGCATCTTGGCCTGGAGGGTCGCGGAGATATCAGGCATGGATCGGCTTTCTCACGAGCGGGAATTCGAGCAGGAAAGTGGTACCGCTGCCGAGTTTGCTCTCGACCTGGATTTTGCCGGCATGCTCCTGGATGATGCCGTAGGTGACGGCGAGTCCGAGGCCGGTACCGCGCCGCTGACCTTCTTTCGGGGCGCTCTTGGTGGTGAAGAACGGGTCGTAGATGCGCTGCATGTGTTCGGGCGAGATGCCGTCGCCACTATCTGTAATCGACACAGATACGTGGCCGTTGCAGCTGGTGCCGACAGCAAGCCGGCCGCCGCCGTGCATGGCGTCTTTCGCGTTCAGGAAGAGATTGAGGAAGACCTGCTGCAGCTTGCCGGGATTGCCCATGATGGGTGGCAGCTGGGCATCGAGTTCGAGGTCAACGGCGACCTGCGAAGTTTTGAACTGGTGGTCGAGCAGGGTAAGGGTCTCGCGGATGGTGTGGTTGATATCGATCTGCTGGAACTCGGTGCCGCTGGTGCGGGAGAAGTTAAGCAGGCCATTGACGATTTCGGAGGCCCGGAAGGTCTGCTGGGTGATCTTGTCGAGGAGCTTGGAGAGACGCTCGTCGTCCCGCACCTGCTTGGCAAGCATCTGCGTGTAGGACGAGATGACGGCGAGCGGGGTGTTGACTTCGTGGGCGACGCCGGCAGCGAGCAGGCCGATGGAGGAGAGCTTTTCAGCTTGTGAAAGCTGGCCTTCGAGCTGCACGCGTTCGGTGATGTCGTCGACCAGGATGATGCGGCCTACAACCGAGAAGGTGCGGGAGACGAGTGGTGCGATGGCGATGTTGGCAGTGCGCACTTCACCGGAGTGGGTAGTGAGGCGGTACTTGTAGAGGTTGTGGACGCCGGGCTGATCCTTGCGCTCGTGAAACTCTTTCATGAAGTCGGCTGGAAAGATGGTGGCGAGTGGTGCGCCGACGGCATCGATGCGGGGCAGCGCGTACATGACTTCCATCTGCGCGTTCCAGCTCTCGATACGCTCTTCGAAGTCGACGGCAAGGATCCCGACGTTGATGGATTCGACGATGTTCTCGTTGAATTCCTTGAGGCGCTCGTACTCAGAGACTTTTTCGGCGAGCGAGGCGTAGAGACGGGCGTTCTGGATGGCGATACCGATATAGCTGGCGAGGGACTCGAGTAGTTCGACATCTTCGCTGGAGAGGAAGTCGCCGTCCACGGTACGGCCGAAGCCGATGACGGCGATGGTGCGATCCTGCACGCGGCAGGGGATGTAGTAGTTGAGATCGAGGAGGGCAGCGGTCTGGCGTTCGCCTTCGGGAAGATAGAGGGCCTGCTGCGGAGTTTCGAGGAAGATGTGAGAGCTTGCACCGGGCTGGTCGAAGTCGAGAAAGCCAAGCTGCATGGAGGCGCCGGCTTCATACAGTGCGGGCTGCAGACCATGGCCGGCAGCCAGGGTACAGCGGCTGCGGGGGCCAGAGAGAAAGATGGCGACGCGGGAGACGAGCAGGGTGCGGGGCAGGCGGTCGCAGATGGAGTTGAGCAGGGCGGGCAGATCGGTTTGTGAACTGAGACTGCGGCCAAATTCAGTCAGGGTCTGACGATAGTCATAACGCTTGCGGTCAAAGATCTTATCGACTCGTGCCTGGATGCCGCGCTTGAGCGGATCGAACATGAGGGCGGTGAGGATGATGGTGACCATCAAACCCCAGGTGCCGAAGTTGGGCAGACGCTTGTGGACGATCTCGGCCGAGACGGCGACGGCAGCGAAGTAGAGGCCGACGAGCGAGGCAGTGGCGAGCGTGTAGGTGACGCCGCGCTTGAAGATCAGGTCGACGTCCATCATGCGGTAACGAACGATGGCCCAGCTGAAGGTCAGTGGCAGCATGACCAGCGAGATGCCGGAGATGTTGTTGAGCCAGACCGGGACGACCCAGTCCGCCAGGAACGGAATGACATTCAGGACAGTAAAGGGGACGACGGCGATGAGAGTGCCGCGGAAGAGCCACTTTAACTGCTGACGGCGCAGTGGATTGTCCGTAGTGGTGTAGTTAACGAAGAAGACGATGGCCGCGAGGACGTAATAGAGCGCGAGGTAGCCGGTAGCAATCTGGTCGAGGCGATGAATGAGGATCTGGGTGGCTGACCAGTGATTGATGGCAGTCGCGTAGAGGCCGACGACGATGATGCCGGGAAGGTAGCAGAGACCGACGAGGAAGCGATGCTGCGGCCGGTTGGCGCGCTCTTCCGGAAAGGAGAGGGCAAAGTGAAGGAAGAGCGCCGGCTGCAAGGACCAGGCGACAATGTTCGACCAGTAGATGATCCAGTCGAAGGTATTGAAGCGGCCGCTGAAGTGGAAGGAGTAGAGGACGAAGGAGGCCAGGCAGAAGATGTAGAAGTGCGCGGCGCGAGGAGCGGTCCATCGGCGGAAGAGAACGTAGAGGCCGATCAGCAGGTAGACAACGGCGATCAACCGCAGTTCCTGATACTGGCTGCGGCCGGCGTCGACCAGAACAACGGAGGCATCGATGCGGACGGTCGAGCGAATGAGGATGTAGTCGATGCGCTGGTAGGAGCCGGTCAGGAACCATTCACGCACCAATGAGGAGACGCGGTTGACGGGGTGGCTGCGAGCGGCTACCAGCAGGTCGCCGGGCTTGATGCCGGCACGTTCACCCGGACTGTCGGCGGGAACGACGCGGGCCTGCAGGCCGCTGCCGACTTCCGACCAGCGGACGCCGTCGGTGGGCGTCTGGAAGGCATTTTCCTTGTTGAAGTTGACGGAGGCGAAGACGATGGCGGCCACGGTGAAGAGACCGAGGAGCACAACGGTCAGCCGGGTTTGGAAGGAGCGTTGCATATGGAGTAGGGCGAACAGGGCCTGATCCAACCATGGTGTAGCACGCCGCGTGCCACCCGCAAAAAGGCAGGTAGTCCCGGCGATTTTCACGCATGTGCAAGATTCTACAGGCAGAGCACGGCCTAGCATTGCCGGGCTGTGGGGAGGGGACGGGTTTACCACAAGTGTTGAGGCGAGGTGGTATGAATCAGCATAGGCCCAATCCCATTTACGGAATACCCAGGAAGCTTCATCCCGATGCCACTTCTGATACCTGGCTTGTTGCTTGTTGCTTGATGATTGGGGGCCCCGCCTGTGAGAATGGACGGATGAAAGCCACAGAGCCGCAAAGAAGCGAAGCGGCCATATTGGATCGGGACCAGCGGGTCCTGCTGCCTGTGTATCCGCGCTACGAGGTAGTGTTTACCGGCGGTACCGGCGTTTATCTTGAGGATGCGGCCGGACGGCAGTATCTGGATACCGTTTCCGGACTGGGCGTGAATGCGCTGGGCTATGGTCATCCGCGGATGGCGGCGGTGCTGCGCGACCAGGCGGGAAGCCTGATCCATCTCTCGAATCATTACAGCAGCCGGTTTCCGGGCGAGTTGGCGGAGAAACTGTGCGCGATGACAGGCCTGGCTGCCGCGTTCTATGCAACAGGCGGTACCGAGGCGATGGAGAGCGCGCTGAAGCTGGCGCGGATCGCGGCGCTGCAGAATTTTGGACCGCGCAAGCATGTGTTCGTCTCGTTGAAGCACTCGTATCATGGCCGGACGTTCGGGGCGCTCTCGGTCACCGGACAGGAAAAGTATCGGGATGGTTTTGAGCCGGCGCTGCCGCCGGCCCGGTTTGTGGCGCGCAATAATATCGCCGAGCTGCGTGCCGCGATGGACCAGGACGTATGCGCGATCCTGATCGAGCCCGTGATGGGCGAGGGCGGGGTGCATGAGTGCTCAACCGAGTTCCTGCATGAAGCGCGACGGCTGGCGGATGAGCACGGCGCGGCGCTGATATTTGATGAGATCCAGTGCGGGCTGGGCCGGACCGGCAGCTGGTTTGTCTACCAGGACCACGGGGTGCAGCCGGATATCCTGGTGATCGGCAAGCCGTTGGGCGGTGGGCTGCCGCTGTCGGCGATCCTGGTGAAGGAACACCTGCGGCATGTATTTACGCTGGGCAAGCATGGAAGCACGCTGGGTGGCGGTGTGCTGGCGACCCGGCTGGGTCTTGAGTTCCTGTCGGTGATGGAAGACGAAGGCATACTTGAGAATGTGCGGCAGACGGGTGCTTACCTGCGCAAGGGTTTGTTACAGCTGGCGAGCGAGCACGAGCATGTGGATGAGGCACGCGGTCGCGGGCTGATCCAGGGGCTGGCGCTGAAGCAGCCGGCGCGTCCGATCGCGGAATCAGTGCTGAAGGAGGGTCTGCTGCTGAACGTGATCCAGGGCAGTATCCTGCGCTTTCTGCCGCCGTTCCTGCTGCAGCCGAAGCATGTGGACTTTGTGCTTGAGCGGCTGGATGCCGTGCTGCGGCGAGATGGTGTAGCGCCCAGGAATGGTGCGGCAGAACCAGTGGTTGCGGCACTCTCGGTGGTCAAGGCTTAAAACAGGGAGACGGTGCGAGAGAAAGGCTGCTACCTGGCAGCCTTTTCTTCTGCCGGGAGATTTTTCTCCGGGTCGTGAAATGACTGCACATAAGCGACCATGCCGCGGTCAGGCAGATTTTTGAGGTAGCCGGGCAGCGCCTGCTGGAAGAGATCGCGCAGTGAGAGCTCAAAGCTTTCGTCGGCTACACAGTTGAGCAGTTCCAGATCAACGCCCTGCATGGTCAGACGGCCGAACTGCATGACGCCGCCGCGGAAATAGACGTAATGTTCCGCGGGCATGGGAGCGGGTGCAAATGGTTTCGGGTTGCCGTAGACCTGTAAGAGATCGTCGCCAACGATAGAGGCTGACGTCAGGCGACCATTGAAATGTGGAGCGGGGAAGAGGGCGTGCAGGGGAAAGTAGACGTCGTCCTTCCTGACGCGGATGCTTTGATCCCCGGCGGGATGAGCAAAGTCTTCAACATGAAGACCGAGCATGTCGAGCAGGCCCTTGTGCACGATGCCGGCTGCGGTGATTTTGTCGAAGTGCAGGCGTAGGGATCCGGTGGAGGTAACGGTGAGCGAGGCCTGCGCGGTGAAGGGAAGATCGATCAACTTGTGCAGCTTGCCGCTGATATGGACATTTCCGTCTTCAAAGGTGACGACGACCTCGCGAAGCGGCAGGTGCGCCTGGGGCAGGGTGTACCCGTTGAGCAGATGGGTGAGCGACTCGGCGGAGATGGACGTATCGGCGCTCAGCAGGCGAATTTTCATGGACTCGGGGGAATCCAGCACAACGGGCTGGCCGGGACGAGAAGGCAGCAGCAGGGCATCCACCTGGCGGGCGCTGAAGTGAACGCCTTCCATGACGTGAAAGGTTACAGCGCGGGCCTGGAAATGGATAGGACCAGTGAGCGGAATGCGTGCCGGGTTGGGCAGGTCAGCTGCGGGTACCTGGACATCCGGCGCTGGAGCAGCCTCAGCGGAGCCGGGTAGTGAGGAGGCTGCAAAGAGCAGCAGGGCCAGAAAGAAGGCCTGTCCGCCTCGCAGCAAGGCTGGTCGGAAGGTGGGGCTGGAGCCTTCGGAATGACGGGTTGAGGACATTGGCTGGTTTAGATGCGCGGTTACACCGGCTACTTTGCGGGCTTATGATGATAAAGCGACCAGACTGGCAACTGTACCATTGAAGCAGCCGTCCAAGTCTGACGACCCATTGAAGATCGGAGAATTCGTGAAAAATATTCGGACTATCGCAGGTTCTATCCTGCTGGCCTCAGCAGTGTGGTGCACATCGTCGACCGGACTGCAGGCGCAGACTGCCGGCCAGGACATGAGCAATGCCGGAACCGACACCAAAGACGCTGCCAAGGATACTGGTCATGCTGTAAAGAAGACGACCAAGCACGCCTATCACAAGACCAAGCACGGTACCAAGAAGGCTTATCACAAGACTGCAGACGCAACAGATCACGCGGCTGACGATACCAAGAGCGGTGCTGCCAAGGTTGCAGACAAGACCAAAGAGGGCACCGTCAAGGCTTATGACAAGACGAAGGATACGACGGTAAAGGTTTCAAAGAAGACCGCGCATGCGACAGAAAATCTTGGCGACAAGATTGCGGGGAAGCCGGCGACCCACTAGGCCGCCAGTCGTTGCAGTATGACGAGCCCGAATCTCACGTTGAGATTCGGGCTTTCGTTTTTGCCGGGGATGCAGCGACGCGCCGGGAGTTGACCAGGGAGGCAAGTGGCGATGAGCGTGGTTGCGGTAAGTGCACTGTTTGAAGCCCATCTGACCGTGACAGAGCTGCAGCGGTCAATGGTGTTTTATCAGCAGGTGCTGGGCCTGGAGCTGGCATGGCATATTCCCGAACGCAGCGCAGCGTTTTACTGGATTGGCGGGCCCGGCAAGTCGATGCTCGGGTTGTGGGGGGTGGGTGCGGGGCCGCAGCGGATGAGTCTTCATGTTGCGTTCCAGGCAGAGCTGGCTGAATTGCTGGCGGCTCCGGCAAAACTGCGGGCAGCGGATACAGTGCCACTGGATTTCTGGAGTGTGCCGACGGACGAGCCAGTTGTGCTGGCCTGGATGCCGGCGGCATCGCTCTATTTTCGCGATCCGGATGGCAATTCGCTGGAGCTGCTTTCGATGCTTCCAGAAGATCCTCAACCGGAGTTGGGGATTGTGAGCTGGAGCCGATGGCAGGAGGTGCAGCGAGACTCGGCTGGAGCTGCTGGTGAGCCGGCGTGACGCTGACGTCAGTGGCTGATGTAGACGCCCTGGCGGTGGAAGCGGGGATCGGTAAGCTGCTGCAGCATGAATTCGGCTACAGCTTCGCGGGAGATGCGCCAGCCGCCGCCCGGCAGGCCATCGGGAAGGACGCGAATTTCACCTTCTTCGGATTTGTCGGTGAGGCGCGGGGGCCGGACGATAGTGAAGTCCATGCCGCTCTGTTCGAGGAGCTTTTCCTGGGCGGCCTGGTCGGCGAAGGCGTGGCGCAGGGCGGTCGCTTTGGCTGCGGCCATCAGCAGGCGATGCCAGCCGGTCTGGTATTTGCCGGCGGGATAGAGGGCACCGGCTGCGCCGAGAACAATGATGCGATCGATGTAATGAGCGTCCATGCCGGCGAGGATATGGGGAATGGCGCGACTGAGGATGTGCTCTTCTTTGAGGGTGCGGGCGCCGAGGGCGGAGAAGACGGCGCGCTGTCCATCGATGGCTTCGGAGACGGCAACCGGATCGAAGATGTCGCCTTTGAAGAGCCTGAGCCCTTCGGCGAGGCCGCCCGGCGGGGTAAGCAGGGAGGGATCGCGCACAAAGGCGGTGACAGTATGGCCCTGTTCAACAGCCTGCCGGACGATCTCTTTACCAGTACCGCCGGTCGCACCAAAGACGATGATTTTCATTCGGGAGAGGGCTCAGCATCCATTCTGGGATGAACCCACTATAACGGTTTCGTCATGCGACGCCGTGACCTATAAGGGGTAGGCGGTTTACTAAAGAAGCGCCGGCGAAGTACGGGCCAGCTATGGTACGAGCGCGTGGTCGGCCATGAGTTTGAGCAGGAAGAAGAGGGCGATACCGGCGAAGAAGACGATGGCCATGCGGACGCCGGGCTCGCGGTTGGTCTCGGGGAGCAGGTCGACGGCGGCGACGTAGAGCGTGACCCCGGCCGAGAGGGGAAGTCCGAAAAGCACCAGGCGAGGTGCGATGGCAATGACAAGGACGCCAAGGATGGTAGCGGCGGCGACAAGGCACGACGAGAGGATAGCGGCCTGCCGGCTGCTGCCACTGGCGAGCATGACGGAGGCCATGGTGAAGCCCTCGGGAACCTTGTGAAGGAAGACGGCGATGAACAGAATCCAGCCCAGCCAGGCGGAGAGGGCGAAGCCGGAGGCGATGGCTACTCCGTCAAAAAGCGAGTGGACAGCGAGACCGCCCAGGACGGAGTAGCTGGTGTGGCGAGAGATCATTTCGTGGTGATGGGTCTCTTCGCCGAAGTGGAAGTGTGGCGTGATGGTGTGTTCGAGCAAATGGACGATGCAGAAGCCGGCGAGGATGAGCAGCGGGGCCCAGGAGGGGGAGAGCCTGAGGCTTTCCGGCATCATTTCAAGGACGGCTGCGCCCATCATGAAGCCGGCGCCGAGGGCGACGAAGTAGCGGAGATAGCGCTGCTCCCAGTGGCGGCGGATGAGCAGGAAACCGCCGAAGACGTCAGCAACAGCTGCGATGACGCCCAGCAGCAGGGAGAGCATCATGTTGGTGTGCAGCGTGGTCACGAGCGCGGAACCTGGCGCAGAGGATGGATCAAAGGATGAATTTTGGCTTCTGCGGGCGTCCGCCGAGCATGAAGGCGACGAGACCGCAGACCAGGACGATGCCCTCGATGCGGGTGGAGAGATTGTGGAGGCGATCGAAGATCTGGCGGCCGGGATTGTTTTCAGCGACGGCTGTGATTTCTCCGCCGACGGCGTCGCGGGCAGTGTTCATCTCGGGAATGATGGAGAACTGGGAGTAGGCAGTGAGTACCAGCATGACCAGGACCAGTATGGCCTGCGGGGTATAGGAATGCCAGTGGGCGAAGCGGCTAAGAACGAGCGTGAAGAGGAGGAAGACGATGCCGCAGATGAGGCCCATCCAGTGCAGGCGGACGAGGGTGCCGCCAACCACGGTGCCGGCGGCGTGAATACCGGCGGCGTGATCCGGGAAGAGGCCGGGCAGGGAGCTGAAGGCGAGGGGTGCGAGGATAGCTCCGAAGAGTACGAGGGCACCCAGCCATAGGCCGAGGACGAGCAGCGAGGTGGTGGCAAGGAACGTGCGCATAGTTGCTTCCTGAGATGCCGGTTTTATTGCCGGGCCGTCGCTGATTTTACTGCCGGAAGGCCAAGGATGCGGGATTATTGCTGCATCTGCGCGGGCCGGCCGGTGAGCCGCTCGACGCGTTTGGCAATCGGGGGATGAGTGGAGAAGAGGCCAGCGAAGCCGCTGCTGAGTCCGGAGCCGCCCATGAGCGGCGCGACGATGAACATGTGCGCGGTGGTGGGTGAGGCATTCATGGGCGTGCGGCGAGAGTAGGCGTCGAGCTTCTCGAGTGCGCTGGCGAGGGCGTAGGGATTGCCAGTGATATTTGCGCCGGTGGCATCTGCTTCGTATTCGCGGGAGCGCGAAACGGCGAGCTGGATGAGGGTAGCGGCGATGGGAGCGAGCACCAGCATGAGGATGGCGCCGATGCCGCCGCCGCTGCGATCGCGGTCGCGTCCACCACCGCCAAAGCCGCCGAACATGCCGGCATACATGCCCATGCGGGCGAGGATGGTGATGGCACCGGCGAGGGTGGCGGCGATAGAGCTGGTAAGGATGTCGCGATTTCGGACGTGGCCGAGTTCGTGGGCCAGGACGCCAGCGAGCTCGTCGTCATTGAGCAGCTGGAGAATGCCTTCGGTGACGGCCACGGAAGCGTGCTTCGGATTGCGGCCGGTGGCGAAAGCATTGGGAGAGGGATTGGGGATGACGTAGATCTTCGGCATGGGAATATTCATGCGGCCGGTGAACTGCTCCACAACCTGGTAGACGCGGGGCAGCTGCTCACGGGTGACGGGCTGGGCGCGGTACATGGCGAGTGCCAGTTTGTCCGAATAGAAGTAGCTGAAAAAGTTCATGCCGGCGGCAAAGACGAAGGCGAGGATCATGCCGCGCTGGCCGCCGTAGTGATTGCCGACGAAGACCAGGAAGAGCGTGAGCGAGACCAGCAGCAAAGAGGATTTAAGTGTGTTCATTCAGACACCCGGTTACTGGTTAGACGTCTCGCTAACGGTTTCGATGCTGGAAGGGTAAAGAGCCGGGAAGTGGGTTGGCCGACTAGGCCTGGCGACTAAGTGCGCGTTTCATGACGACTTCGAGACTGTCGCGGGCTTCGCGGTAGTCGAATTCGGAGATGGTTCCCTGGAGGCGCTGGGTTTCGAGGCCGAAGAGTTCTTCCTTGAGTGCTTCGATGAGGTTCTGCTGGTGGTCGCGGGGCTTCAAGGGAGCAGTTGCGGCCGGTATAGAGGCCGCGGCAGTGGAGGGCCGGCGGAGGAGGAAGCCTGCAGCGATAGCGAAGGCGAGGCCGAGGCCGCTGAGGATCCACCACTTGTACTTGTTGAGCGGGTCGGGGGTATCGATAGGATTGCCGAGGCCGCCACCGGGACGAGTGTCGGATTGGGCAGCGGCTGAGCCGGCTGCGGGAGAGTTGGGCTCTGCACCCTGTGGGCCGCCTGGCTGGCCGCCCTGGGCGCTGGCGTCGACATCGCGCGGCAGGGAGCCCTGGCCGGAGATGGTGAAGATGACGGGCTTCACGGGAGAAGCGTTTTTGACCAGGTACGTAGTGGCGGCAGTGCTGCTCTGGCCGCCCTGGCTGGGGTCAACAGGCTGAAAGCCGATGGAGGCGTCGGCCTGGAAGGTCATACTGCGGGGCAGCATGACGACGAGGTTGTCAGCAGGGGTGGCAAGCTTTTCGGTCATTTTGAGCGAGCCGTTGTACGGCAACTGATAGCTGACCTGGAACTGGGTCTCGCCCGGACGGAGCGGGAAGACAAAGGCGTAGTGGTTCGGATCGCCCAGCGGGATGGGGGAGGAGGAGACAGGCATGCCTCCGGGACCCATGGCGGCAGCACCCTGGATCTGTGCGCCTTCAGGCAGGTAGATCTCGTACGAGTGGTCGCTGAACTGGGTCTTCGCGGGACTGGAATCGTTCTTGATGAAATAGCTCTGGGTAACTTTCAGGCCCTGCGGAACCGTCTCGGCACGGAGAACGTTGGCCTCGGTGGTGATGCCGGGGACGGTTGCGGCAACGTCGAAGACCTGAACGTCGACAGTGGGGGTATTGGGCGGGGCAGGCTGGAAGTAAGCAGCTTTCTGATGGTCGACCCGAACCAGGTGCATGCTGTCATCCGGCGACTGGATGGAATAGTGGCCGCGAGAGTCAGTTTTGCCGCGGGCGACTTCTTTCATCTGCTGCGAGAGGGCGATGAGAACGACGTCGTCGTTGGCGGCTGGTGAGTGGTTGGTGCCGTTGGTGACAGTGCCGGTGATGGTCGCGGCGGCGAAGGCGCTGGCAGGAATGGACAGGAGCAGCACGCAGGATAGAGCGAAGGGGGCAGATGTCATGGAAGAGCGCAGAAGGGATCTCATGAGTACGGGTCTGTGAAGAGCGTTCATAGGGAAGGGGTAGTACGCCTGGGTGAGGCGGCTTCGAGGCTGTCGAGCTCACGGAGAACCGTAGCTGTTTCATTTTCGAGGGTAGCGCGCTGGGCGTTGTAATCTTCTTCCGGATATTTGCCGGAGCGGTATTCGAAGTTTAGGTCTTTGAGGTTGTCGTAGAGCGAGTCACGACGCTCCTGCAGGTACTCGAGCTGCGTCTTGGTGGTTTGTGCCGTGGCGTGACGCTCCGGCCAGAAGATGTAGGCGAAGAGTCCGATGAGCAGAATGGCACACGCGAGAATAGTCATAGTATTCAACCTCCCATCATAGCAACGGCGCGGCGTGGCAGCCTGGCCGGCATTGCTGTGATGGAAGGTGGGGGTGCCTGTACTGCGTGCTACGACAGCCGTGCCATCGACCGGGTTTTACGATAAGGCCTGGCGCGCTTCAGCGAGGCTGGGTTGGCCGCGCAGGATTTCGGCGAGTTTGGCCGTGTCGGTGTCGCGGCCACAACTGAGGACTGCGGCAACCTTGCGATCCTTCACGTAGAAGGCGAGGAAGGTAAGTTCTTCGACTGACCCGTCGTAGTAGATCTCGTCCCATTCATTTGCGTGGCCCAGGTAGCCGAGGCGCTTGCCGTGATGGAAGGTCCAGAAGAAAGGAACGCTGTCATAAATGGCGGTGTGGCCGAGCATCTGGCGAGCAGCGATCTGGCCGTGCTGCTGGGCGAGACGCCAGTGTTCGATGCGGGTGCTGTTGACGCTGGCGATGTCGCCGGCAACCCAGACAGCGGGTGCGGCGAGCAGGTTGTCCTTAACGGCTACGCCGCCGTCGTCTGCAAGTGGGAGATTGTGCTGGAAGCCGAGCTCCGGGGAGACGCCGGTGCCGAAGAGGACCAGGTCTGCTGGCAGCGGGTTGAGCAGCGACTGGGTGCTTCGGTCGCGCAGCTGCACGCTGCCGGCTGCGATGCTGACGACGTCGACGTTGAGGTGGAAGCGCGTGCCTTTCGATTCATGCAGCTTCCTGATGGCTTCGGCGATGGGGTCGCCGAACTTCTTCGCAAAAGGCAGAGGTTCGGGGCCGACTACAGTGACGTGCAGACCTTTTTGGATGAGTGCCGAGGCAGCCTCAAGGCCAATGAAGCTGGTGCCGATGATGACGATGTTCCTGGCGTTCTTCGAGGCTTCGAGGATGCCGCGAATGTCGTCGGTGTGCCGGATGATGTGGGCGAGTTCGGCGCCGGGGATGTCGAGACGCTTCGGTGTGCCACCGGTGGCGAGGAGTGCGGCGTCGTAGGCGATGGTCGAGCCGTTGGAGAGGGTGGCCTGCTGCTGCGCGGTATCCAGCGCGGTAACACGGGCGATGATGCGCTCGACGTGATTTGCGGTCAGCGCCGGGATGAGGGTTTTTTCGATCGGCATGGCTCCGGCAAGAGCCTGTTTACTGAGCTGGGTTCGGTCGACGGGCTCATCCGCGACCGGGTCGACGGCAACGATGCGGCCGGTGTAGCCATCGGACCGGAGAGTGACGGCTGCCATGATGCTGGCTGCACCGGCCCCGATGAGGAGGAAGGTGCGGTCGTCTGCCGGCTGGGCTGCGGGCTTTTCCGGGGCGACTGGTGTGGTGGAAACGACGATTTTGTCACCTTCGACACGGACAGGATAGGTCTTGAGAGGACGGAGAGCGGGCGGCTCTAGGAGGGTGCCGGCGGGTTGATCGCCGCTGAGGGCGAAGGTGGCCATGTGCCAGGGGCAGACGAGGCGGCCGTTGCAGACGGCACCTTTTTCGAGCGGAGCATTGGCGTGCGGGCACTTCGCCTCCAAAGCGAGGATGGTGCCCTCGTGATTGAGCAACAGGATTTCTGTGTCGGCGATCTTGACTGTTTTCTTCGCCCCCTGTGGTAGCTCGCTGATGCTGAGGACCTGTTGTTCTGCCATGCCTGCTGCTCTCCTTTTGATCCGTGTTGATGATGGTGTGACGTAAAGGTGGTGGGATGCCAGAGGCGAGGGTCGGCACGCCCCGATATTCGCATGATCAAGCAGAGCGCATCCCAAGAGCACGCACAGTACATTGAAGTTGGAGGGCGGAGACTAAAAGCATGGCTAAGAGCGAATTGTGGCTGATCCGGCATGGCGAGACGGAGTGGACGATTACGGGCCAGCATACGGGGCGGAGCGATATCCCATTGACGGAGAGGGGACGGGAGCGGGCGCAGGGGATACGGGATTACCTGCAGCATCGGCAGTTCCGCAAAGTTCTGGTAAGTCCGCTGGGCAGGGCGCGCGAGACTTGTGCGATCGCAGGCTATGGCGACCAGGCAGAGGTGGATGACGATCTTCGCGAGTGGGATTACGGCGACTTCGAGGGCAAGACGACGCCACAGATCAGGGAGCAGTATCCTGACTGGCTGATCTGGAACGGGCCGGTGCCGAATGGCGAGACGGTTGAGGCCGTGGGTGCGCGGACGGATGCGGTGATCCGGCGGGCGCTGGGTGTACTCGGCGAGGACGGCGGCGCGGTCGCATTGTTCGCTCATGGACACGTGCTGCGGATTCTGACGGCCAGGTGGCTGGGCCTTGAAGCAGATGCGGGAAAGCTGTTTGCGCTGGGAACCGGGTCAGTGAGCGTGCTGGGATTCGAGCGAGAACAGCGAGTGATCCAGGCCTGGAACCGGTCGTTCGAAACAGATTAGGCGCTGAATTTTCGGAATAGAAAAGCCGCCAGGATTGGCGGCTTTTTCTTGTTCGGCGGGATAGAAGAAGAGACTAGACCTCT
>CAZZYN010000059.1:0-22918 GCA_964658265.1 uncultured Acetobacteraceae bacterium
CAGGCCCGCCGTCATTGTCATAAATGCTGGAGTTGGCAGGATTGAGAACGTCTCCGTAATCAGTGACGCGCAGAACCTTGTGCGCAGCCATATCTTCAACAGTAAAGATGCCACCGATTTCGCGATCCATCGGATGCGTCATGCCTTCGGTATACATGCAGCCGCCCCAGCCGATGCGGCGTCCGTCCTGCTCCTTCATCGCGATGTAGCCGGCCGCGGTGGTGTAGCAGAAGACGAGATTGAGATCGGTGATGCCGCGCTTTTTAAGAGCGGCAATGACCCGTGGATCGTGCTTGATAATGTCGTCGAACTGATGTTCTTCCGTGCTGGTAAACGGTGCCTGCTCGCCCTTTAGATCTTTGAAGTCGAGGACCTTTTTGTTCGTGATGTCGACAGTCGCAGCGTAGGAGTGTCCATCTTCGTAGAGGACGACGTCGGCTTTGCGCTGAATGGGATCACCTGGCTTCCAGGCCAGTACTTCGGCCTTGGGCGGCTCGCGCAGCAGGATGCTGGGATAGAGAGTCTTCTCGTGGGTATGGCCGGACTCGCGAAGAACCTTATAAATGGTCCAGTATTCCTCCGGCGTAAGTCCGTCCGTAGGACTGTAGACAGCAGGTGCCAGGGCATGTGCCTGCGGAGTGATACAGAAACCAGTGATGAGCAGCAGGCTAGCGTAAAGAAAAACGGCGACACGTGAAAACACCAAAACCCTCCTGAAAGACCTGCGGGAAAACATCGACCACTCTTCCGCCAAACGGAAAAGCCCAAGCAATTCGCCAGGATGCGGATGTAACGAGAACCGGCCTGCAAGAAACAAAGGCGCGCGCAAGAAGCGAACGAACAACCGTCACGGGTGTGAAGAAGCGTCCTGGCTTCGCGGCGGCGCAGAAAGAATGGCGCCGACAGTGTGGCGATGCTACAGCGATTTGATTCGCAGATCAATCTCTTTTCTGCCGGAACCCCGGGTTATGCAAGGGCATGCACCAGCACACGAGCGGGACGTAAGATTGGCCTGCTTTCGTCTGCCCAGTACGGTAATCGCATGGTGGCCGTGGTCAATATGCATGCTTGGCGGGAAGCTGCTGGAATAGGATGGACATCATGTCTTCTACCGAGATCATTGTTCCGCAGACCCGCGGGAGTTCTGAAGCATTGAGCAGCCAGCAGGTAGTTGAGCTGACGCGACAGCATAACTACGGCACATGGCGATTTCAGAAAAACTGGAACCCGATGCACATTGCGGATGCCGAGGGATGCTACCTGGTGGATGGCAGCGGCAAACGCTACCTGGATTTTTCATCGCAGCTGATGTGCTCAAACCTTGGCCACAAGAACCAGGCGGTGATCGATGCCATCGCCAGACAGGCGCAGGAACTCTGCTATGCGATGCCGGGGTATGCGACCACTGCGCGCGCGGAATTATCGAAGCTGCTGCTGGAAGTTCTGCCCGCGGGACTGACGAAATTCTTCTTCACGACGTCCGGTACCGAGGCAAATGAAGCTGCATTCAAGATCGCTCGGATGTACACGGGCAAGACAAAAATCATCGCACGCTATCGCTCCTATCATGGTTCGACTTCAGGCTCCATCGCGGCCACGGGTGATCCGCGAAGGTGGGCGACGGAGCCCGGCGGCAAAGGTCAGGGAGTGGTGTTTGCGCCTGAAGTGCATTGCTACAAGTGCCCCATCCGGCATACCTATCCCCAGTGCGGCGTTGCGTGCGCCGATTACATCGAGCACATGATTCGCAACGAATCGGATGTAGCGG
The DNA here is from genome assembly GCA_964658265.1 of uncultured Acetobacteraceae bacterium. Lineage (GTDB taxonomy): Bacteria > Acidobacteriota > Terriglobia > Terriglobales > Acidobacteriaceae. The sequence goes on from CAZZYN010000059.1 coordinate 1,769, forward strand.
CCGTGATCGTCGAGCCGATCGTCGGGACGAATGGCGTGATCGTGCCGCCGGATGAATATATGCCGAAGCTGCGGCGCATCTGTGATGAAAATGGTGTGCTGATGATCGGCGATGAGGTGATGAGTGGCTGGGGCCGCACAGGCGAATGGTTCGCGCTGAATCACTGGGGCGTGGTGCCGGACATCCTGGTGACGGCGAAAGGAATTACCTCCGCCTATGTGCCGCTGGGCCTGTGCGCGACGAATGAAAAGATCGCAGACTATTTTCAGGACCACTACTTCGCCCACGGCCACACCTACGAAGCGCACCCGATCACACTGGCGCCGGCTGTGGCAACCATCCGGGAGATGCAGCGGTTAAAACTGGTGGAGCGTGCGCGCGCATTCGAGCCATATGTTGCAGGCAAGTTGAACGAGTTGAAGGATCGACATCCAAGTGTGGGCGACGTGCGCGGCAAGGGCTTGTTCTGGGCAGTCGACCTGGTGAAGAATCGGAACACGAAGGAGCCGTTCAATACTTATGCAGACAAAGTTTCAGGCAAGGCGCTGGTTGTCGATCAGATCGCGGCAAAAATTCTCGGCGAAGGCGTCACCATCCAGGCATGGGTATCGCACTTTGTTATTGCTCCTCCGCTGATCGTGACGACTGACGAAATTGATCGCGGCCTGGCTGCCCTGGACAAACACCTGACTCTCGCCGACAGCATGGTTGAGGCTTAACGCATCGTCGCTATGCAGCTTCTCCCGGTGATGAGACTCCGCTCCTGCAGATACTGTCTCTGACTGGGTCCTGGAAGCTGAGCTTACAGATGAGTAAAGACCGTCGGAAAGTCGGCGATCCGCTCACCCTCAGCCGGCGTGATGACGCGTGTGGAAATGAAGTCTGTGCCATACTGTCCATGTTTCCGCAGGGCACGCCAGAGGGCGCGACCTGCGAAGACCTGCGATGCACGCGAAAGGATTCAATGCCGCTAAAGCCGAATGCAGAACTGATGCAGCGGGCTATCGATCTCGCAACACAGAATGTTCTCTCTGGCGGCGGCGGCCCCTTTGCAGCGTTGATTGTACGGGACGGAAAGGTGATAGCGGAGGCAGTGAATACAGTCACCGCCACTTATGATCCGACCGCACATGGTGAAGTGAACGCGATCCGCAAAGCTTGCGCTCAGTTGAAGGCGTTTACGCTGGAAGGCTGCGAAATCTACACCAGCAGCGAACCCTGTCCCATGTGTCTGGCCGCAATTTACTGGGCCCGCATACAGGCGATTTACTTTGGCAATACCTGCGAGGATGCGGCCCGGGCCGGCTTTGATGATTCCAAGCTGTACCAGCAAGTCCGCCTGGATCGGGCGCAGCGTGCAGTGCCAACGGCGCAGGTACTGCACTCAGAGGCGTGGAGCAGCTTCCAGGCATGGCTGGATACGACCGGTCGCATCGACTACTGAAATGTCCGCAGCCGCTTGATGAACAACTACGGTTGCCGCCACGGAACCTTCGTCATCGACCGGATGCATTGGTAGGATTCTTCACATGAAGAAGCAGCGCGCGCCGCTCTATGTAACATCGCTGATCGCGGCCGCGTTCTTCATGGAGAATCTTGATGGAACAATCATCGCCACTGCCTTGCCACAGATGGCGCGCAGCTTTCACGCCGGAGCCGTAAGCCTGAACGTAGGCATGACGGCATATCTGATCACGCTTGCGGTTTTTATTCCGATCAGTGGATGGATGGCCGATCGCTTTGGATCCCGTTCTGTATTTGCATCGGCGATCGGCGTGTTCACCATTGCTTCCTTGCTTTGTGGAGCCTCAAAGACGCTGACCCAATTTACGCTTATGCGAATTCTGCAGGGCGTCGGCGGCGCGATGATGGTGCCGGTAGGCCGCCTGATTGTGCTGCGCAGCACTCCGAAGGAAAAGCTGACGCAGGCAATCGCCTACATCACATGGCCCGGCTTGACAGCATTGGTCCTGGGGCCGGCACTGGGCGGCTTCATCACGACTTACGCGAGCTGGCACTGGATCTTTTTTCTAAACCTGCCACTCGGCTTGATTGCCCTCACCCTGGCACTGGCGTGGATAGAAAACGTACGCACGGAAGAGACGCATCGTTTTGACTGGGCGACGTTTGTGCTTGCGGGCATTGCGTCCACCGGCATCGTGTTCGCGATGGAGAAGCTTGGCAGTGAAGGCGCGCACTGGCAGTTACCGACTGTGATGCTGATAATCAGCATGATCAGCGGCGGTCTTGCGATCATGGTGGCGCGCTGGAAACCAACGACTTCGTTCATCGATCTTGAATCGCTGAGGCTGAAGACTTATTCGCTTTCGGTCTATGGTGCAAGCGGCTTCCGCATTGCGGTTTCAGTACTTCCTTTTCTGCTGCCGCTCATGTTTCAAATCTCTTTCGGCCTCGATGCTTTTCACTCCGGGCTGTACCTGCTTGCGTTGTTTGCCGGCGACCTCAGCATGAAAGGATTCGTCATCCAGGGCCTGCGCCGGTTCGGCTTTCGCAAACTGATTCTTGTGAATGGCATTATCACTTCGTTGTCCATGGTGATGTGCGCGTGGCTGGATCCGCGAACGCCGGTGGTGCTGATAAGCGCTGTACTGTTCTTTCACGGGGCGTGCCGGTCGATGCAGTTTACCTGTATGGGAACACTCGCTTACACAGAGATTCCGGCATCACGGATGAGTCGCGCCAATGGATTCCTGAGCGCGGTCATGCAGCTCAGCATGGGTACAGGCGTAGCAGTTGGAGCAATCACGCTGCGATGGATCGCTCATGCCAGGGGACACTCCGCGGCAGTCCCGCAGCTACGAGACTTCCATTACGCGATCCTGTTTATGGCGGTCGTGTCCCTGGCTCCAGTGTTCGATTGCCTGGGACTTGCCGCCGATGCGGGCGCGAGTACCAGCCGGCACCGGCAACCTGCGCTTGAAGTCAATCCGGCATAAGCTGGCTGAACAGGACGTACCGCCAGTCACTCACTCGTCGAGTGGCTTACCTTGCAGTGAAAATGAGGAAGAAGTCCTGCCCATCGCTCTTGGTGAAGTCATATTTGCCAATACGCTTGAAGCCGGCCTCGGCCATCTCATGTTCGACGACATCTGGCATGATGCCATGGTCGACGCCAGTGCCATTCCGATCAATGATCCCAACCTTTCCACCGGGCCTCAATGATGCCTTTAGCTGCTGCATCAATGGTATGGGGTGCTCCATCTCGTGGTAGACCTTCAACAGCAGAACGGCATCGACGCTTGCGGCGGGCAGCCTTGTATCATCCGTGGTGCCGAGAATAGTTTTGATATTCACGCGCTTCTGCTGAGCGGCGCGATGCTCGATGTACGTGATCGCTTCAGGATTGATGTCCTCTGCATAAACGAGACCGGACTGGCCGACACGTGCCGCAGCGCGAACAGTAAACCAGCCGGAGCCCGCGCCAATATCAGCAACAGAACGGCCGGTAGTGATGCCGAGCAGATCCATCACGCGGTCGACGTGAAGTTTCTGATCACGATTGGGATATTCGAAGATTGATAGATCGCCGGCATAGGGCGTACTGGTGGGCCGGGCAGTACCGGCCGGGGCCTGGGCCGCGGTGATCTGGGCGCAGGCTGCGCGACTATCGAAGCCAGACGACAAACAGGCCGTAAAAATAAACGCGAGGATGATTCGTGTGGAAAGCTGTAGCCGCATGAAAGCAATTCTCCAGCTTCCATAGCATCACCTTTGACCCCGCCGGTCGAGAACAGGCAGGGTGCGACACTTCCATGCTGTCACACGGACGGGGGCAATGGGGAATGCGCATTGCTGGTGTCGTCGAACTTTGCAGCCGGACAGACTTCGCATGCCCGGCCGCTCGCCATAGTGTCGAATAGCCAGGCGGATGGGGAAAATGCGTCTTCGACCTGAATCGAGAGTCGGTGCGATGCATCTTCGGGCGAACTACACCCGTTAGGCACTCAGGCTATCGTGGGAGGCTTTCCTTGCGGGTGTTCAACGTGGTGGGGACTGCTGCAATTTACTTCTACATCGAATCGTTCAGAAACATTCAACGCTCGCCTCGCAGCGATGAATGCCGGCGGCCAGACCGTTCTCCATCTCAATCTCTGTAGCTCTTGCTCAGCGGACGACATATGGGCTGGCCGCTGAATTACGCCCTTCGCGCATGCCGGGACGCCGCTGCAATGCACACCATCCAGGTTGGATACAGAATCAGGTCGAGGATCGCGTGAGCCCCGTCCGGCGGATAGTGATGCCCGACGACTGGCAGTATCTGCGTGTGTGACGCATAAAAGCTATAGCGGGAAAAGTTACCGGTACTATCTTTGGCATAAGGGAGCCACCAGTCGAAAAAGTGGACGATGACCCACAGGCCGAGCATCACGACCGCGAGCCACATGGGCCACCGCCAATTCTTCAAAAAATACCAACACGAAGAGAAGGAGTAATCCCCCGATGATGATGTCGGGATAGAACTGGTCATTCACCACCGGCCAGGAAAATTGCCAGTTCCATCTTGCCAGCGGGATCCAGCGAAAGACCTCGTAGTAGCAGAAGAGGAGTGCTACGAGGGCCGCCGCGACTCGGTTGAAACTCATTCCAAGACTCCGGGGCGGGATCGAACAGGCCGCCTTGTGAACGAGACGGCAAGGAGCATCTGCGATGGAACACCGCGACTCTCAATCTCAGATGGCGCCAGAGAGAGAACCCGCTTCTCAGCAGGCCTCTCTCTCAGGCTGAGAGCGATTAAGCTTCCATCGCTTCCACTTCTTCGTCCAGGCCGTGGCGGCGCAGCAGGTTCGGCAGGTTTTGCGAGAAGGCTGAACGCGGCATCACCATGTCGCATCCGGCTTCGATGGCCTTCGCCTTCAGGTCACCCTGCAGATGTGAAAGAAAGCCGATCACAGATGTGCCGCGCTTCAGCTTGGCTTTGAGCTTAGGAATCAGTGTCAGTGGCTTGGCGGCAACGTTGTTGAGATCGAAGACGATGAGGGAAGCCCGCTCGTCTTCACTGGCACCCGTAATCTTCGCCAGCGTGTCCTTGTCCCCTTTTGCAAATTCGACCTTGATGCCCAGTTTGCGCGAGGCTTCCTGGATCTTTGCGACAAAGAAGAGGTCTTCGATGAAGAAGTAGATCCGGACAGGCGCGTCTTCGCGGATCGGTGCAGCCGTACCAGGCATGCTGAAGACATCCTGCTCGCCATAGAAACCGCTGTGGGGCATGCCGCGAAACTCGTAATTGTGATTCTGCTGATGGCCGGAGTCGGCAACATTACCGTTCGCCGTGCGGTAGCTGTGATCCATAGGACCGACAAATACCTGCTGCCGGCGGGGCTGTTTGCCCTTGCGGCGGCCAGTGCCACCGCCCGCCTGCTGCTGCTTCTGACCGCCGCCATTACTGTAATGACCGTTCTGACCATTCCCGTTGCCGGGATTGTTGTTCTGGCCACCTGAATTTTTGTATTGCCGCTGCGGAGGCCGCTGTCGCGGGGCCTGCTGTTGCTGCGGCCGGGACTCTTGCTGCGGACGAGCTTCGCTCGGCGGTGGTGCGTTCTGAATGGTGGGCTGAGGCGACCCACCCTCGGCTCCGTTTGCGGGAGCGCCATTCAGTTGCGGCTTGCCTTGGCCTTTATTACGACGGCGACGGCGGCGACGGCGTCCTTGTCCTGCACCCGGAATCGGTACCTGGGTGTTTGCCCCGTCCGAAGAACGCTGCTCAGCGGCAGCCTGGGGCTCATTTTGCTCTGTTGTCATTCTTGCACTTCCTGCATGGGCACTTCTTGGTGCTACGAACGCTGTACTACTCGACCCGCAACCGATAAACCGGCACGGAAAGTTCTGGAACGCACGTGCTTCCTGGTGCGTGACCCGCGATCACGGGAAACTCCCGTTTTGCGCCGGAAGCGCCGGCCGCGCTGCTCTGGACTGTTAGCATTTCGCAGTCTGCGGCCACAGCAATGAGACTTGCCTGGGTGCAGACATCGATCCACGGCGACGTATTTTCAAGTGGAGTGTTCGTATGCGTTCTGTCCAACAGCCTTACTTGGAAGATACCGAAAGGCCTGACTTGCATGGGCCGAGCGGGTTTCCGGCAGACCTGCGATTCATCCTGTACTGCCTCCGCTGGCGGTACTCAGCCTGACGGTCATTGCCTCGAACAAGGTACAGCAGCGTTACATGTTGACTCTCGAGGATGCGGCGAACCTCTGCGGATCTCTTGAAACCCCATTCCAGCAGGATTCATAATCACGTCCGAGGCGTCAGCCGCTCGATAGGCAAGTTCAATACTATCCCCTGAGCTGTCTCCTGACAAGCGAGACTTTTGCCTCTCTACTGCCGAGAACCAGAGTGGTCCACCTCTTACCCTGGTACCCAAAAAGGAACCAGCCCGACTCCGTCTTCTTCGACCTGGTTATTTACCAGGTCCGGCAGGACCCGGGACTTCCAGACCCCGATACTTCATCATCGAATCGACGTTGGGCTCGCGGCCCCGCCAAGCTGTGTACATCTTTGCCAGATCCTCAGTGTTGCCGCGCGAAAGAACCATCTGCCGGAAGCGGTCGCCATTAGCCCTCGTCAACCCGCCATGATCTACAAACCACTGCCACGCATCATCGTCCAGCATCTCCGTCCACAGGTATGCGTAGTAGCCCGCCGAGTAGCCGCTGCCCCAGATATGGCTGAAGTACGAAGAACGATAGCGCGGCGGTACTGCCGGGACATTCAAGTGAGTTTTTTCGAGTGCTGCCTTCTCGAAAACATCCGGCTCCTGCAGCGGCGCACTTGCCGGCAGCGCATGCCACTGCATATCCAGCTCCGCCGCAGCCAGCAGCTCCGTCAGCTTGTAGCCCTCGTTAAAGTTCGCCGCCTTCTTTATCTTGTCCACCAGCGGCTGGGGCATCAATTCGCCCGTCTTGTAGTGTTTCGCATAATGGGCAAATACCTGCGGATCCAGCGCCCAGTGCTCATTGAATTGCGAAGGAAACTCTACAAAATCGCGCGCTGTCGCCGTGCCGCTTAAGCTCGGATACTCCGAGTCGGCGAACATGCCGTGCAGCGCGTGCCCGAATTCATGGAACATCGTCGTCACGTCGGTGAAGCTGATCAGCGCCGGCTCGCCGGGTGCGGGCTTCGGCAGATTGGCCACGTTGTAGATCACCGGCAGCGTGCCCAGCAGCTTCGACTGGCCCACAAACTCGGACATCCATGCGCCGCCCTGCTTGTTGTCGCGCTTGAAGTAGTCGCAATAAAACAGCGCCAGCGGCTGACCATTCTCGTTGGTCACTTCAAAGACACGCATGTCCGGTTCATACACCGGAATATCTTTGCGCTCCTTGAAGCTGATGCCGTACAACTGGTGCGCCGCATAAAAGACGCCATTTTCGAGCACGGCATTGATCTCGAAATACGGCTTTACTTCACTCTCATTAAGGTCGTACTTCGCCTTTCGCACTTTCTCGGAATAGAAGTCCCAGTCCCATGGCTCCACGGTAAAGCTTCCCGGCGTGCTGCGCGGTTCGACGTCAATCACCGCCTGGATCTCTTTCTGCTCGCTGGCCGCTTTCGCAGTCGCTACCGGCACCAGCGCATCCATAAACTTCAAGGCAGCCTCAGGGGTCTTCGCCATCTGGTCTTCAAGCTTCCAGGCGGCATGGCTTGGATAGCCAAGCAGCTGCGCCCGTCGTGCACGCAACTGTGCCAGCCGCGCGATTGTATCGCGGGTGTCATTGGCGTCACCCTTCTCCGCGCGGTTCCAGGAGTTGTCAAAAATTGCCTGCCTGGTCTTACGACTGGTCAGTGAAACCAGCTCGGGCTGCTGGGTCGTGTTCTGCAGGGGGAGCGCATAGCCTTCCGTCTTCCGGGCTTTCGCGGCGCCTGCGGCAGCCGTCAGCTGCGCATCGCTCAATCCTGCCAGCGCCTGCTTGTCGCTTGTGACAAACGCCCCGTCCCTGGTCGCGGCCAGCAGCTTGGTCGTGAACGTGTTCGAAAGCGTCGAAGCTTCTTCATTCAGCTTCTTCAACTCGGTCTTGTCTGCATCGGATAGGTTGGCGCCCCGGTGCACAAAGTCGTCGTACGTCACCTCCAGCAGCCGCTCCGATTCCGGATCGAGCTTCAGCTTCGTCCGCTGGTCATAGACCGCCTTCACTCGTACAAACAGCTGCGGGTCCAGATAGATTGCGTCGTCGTGCGCGGCCATCTTCGGCGCGATTGCGGCCTTTACCTTCTGCAATGTGGGATTTGTATTGGCCGCGCTCACCGCGCTGAATGCCGCCTCCGCCCGCCGCAGCAGCTGGCCGGTCTTCTCCATGGCCACCAGGGTATTCTCAAAAGTCGGCGCAGCCGGATTCTCAGCAATCGCCCGCACTTCCTTCAACTGCTCGGCCATCCCCGCTTCAATCGCCGGCTGGTAGTCCCCATCCTTGATCCGGTCAAACGGCGGTGCCTGGAAGGGAAGCGAACTTACCGCGTAGAACGGGTTGGACGGGCCAAAGCTGTCAGCAGCAAAAGCATTGGGAGCAGCAGCTCCGGCGGCCAACGCCCCGGCAGCAAGTAGTACGGTCATAGATTTCAGCATAGTCTCCTGCAGAATAAACCTCGGTTAGCCAAGCTGCTTTTTGTGCAGCTGCGATCCTTTTCGGGCCGGCACTTTCCCAAAACGCGCCACCTGCCAAAACAGGCACATCCGGCCTCACGAAGATGACGCGATTTTCGATAGATTTTCTTCAAACTGCAACCTTTGATCGCCCCCTGCACCTGCAAATGGAAGGCGAGGTCTCGTATGAACCATTTTGCAAGTAAGCTGCTCCTCGGTATGGCGACTCTGTCGCTGGCCACCGTCGCCACATCCGCACATAGTGAAAATCTCAGGGACAGCAAGATCAAGCACGTCCTGCTCATCAGCATCGACGGCATGCATGCTGTCGATTACAAGAACTGCGTCACGGGCATTGGCAATGTCAATGACGGCCAGCCCTACTGTCCCAACCTCGCGGCACTCGGCAAGGACGGCGTCAACTACGTCGCAGCCAGCACTTCCAAGCCTTCCGACTCGTTTCCCGGCCTGATGTCCATTGTCACAGGTGCCACGCCGCGCACCATGGGCGTCTACTATGACGTCGCCTACGACCGCTCACTCGACGCGCCCGCAGAGACCACCGGCAACGGAGTTCAGGCCGGCCCCTGCACCCCCTATGGCGTCCCGACTGGCACCACCACGGAATATGAAGAAGGCATCGATAAGGATCAGACCAAGCTCAACGGCGGCAACGGCGCCAGCCTGACCGATGGTAATGAGAGCTCGATCCAGCCCAAGCGGCTGCCACGCAATCCCGCCTACGGCTGCGCCCCGGTCTATCCCTGGAACTTTGTCCGCACCAACACGATCTTTGGCGTCATCCACAATGCCGGCGGCTACGTAGCCTGGTCAGACAAGCATCCCGCCTACAGCTCTGTGCAGGGCTACAACGGCAAGCTTGACGACTTCTACTCACCGGAAATCAATTCGAACGTGGTGCCGCTGCCCGGCTACAGCACGCCGCTTGGCGAAGACTGCTCCACGGTTCTCGATCCCGGCTCGGACATCACTGCCTGGACCAACAGCTTCCAGAACATCCGCTGCTATGACAGCATCAAGGTCAAAGGCATCCTCAACCAGATTGATGGCAAGGACCACCTCGGCCAGCACACCACTGCGGTGCCAACCCTGTTCGGCATGAACTTCCAGGCCGTGAGTGTCGGCCAGAAGCTGGTGGAAAGCAGCAGCCTCACTGGCGGCTACATCGACAACGAAGGCACGCCGGGTGCACCGCTGCTGAAGGAGATTGAGTTTGCCGATGCTTCCATCGGTGACATGGTGCATGAACTCAAGTCGAACGGACTTTACGATTCTACCCTGATCATCATCACTGCCAAGCATGGTCAGTCACCCATCGATCCGCACAAGTATGTTTCGCAGCTGATTGCCGGCACCTCGCCCGCAACACTGCTGGCCAGCTACCTGCCGTTGTCGGAATCGCCGGCGAATCCGGTAGGCATTGGCGCCACCGAAGATGACATCTCGCTGCTCTGGCTGGCGGATTCGTCCAATACCGCCACTGCCGTCGGCATTCTTGAAAACAATCTTGCGGCTGCCGGTATCGGCGAAATCTACTCCGGCAATGCCGTCACCCTCAACTACAACAAGCCAGGTCTTGGACCCGGTCTCGATCCGCGGACGCCGGACATCATCGTCACTCCGAATATCGGCGTTACCTACAGCGGCAGCAAGAAGAAGCTGATGGAGCACGGCGGCTTTGCACATGACGACACCAATGTCATGCTGCTGATCTCAAACCCGAAGCTCATTCAGCCCAGCACAGTCCACGCCGCGGTTGAAACTTCGCAGATCGCGCCGACGGTTCTGAGCGTACTCGGGTTGAATCCGTTCGACCTGGACGGCGTCCGCCTGGAACACACTGGCACGCTGCCGGCGATCGATTTTTCGAAGTTCACCTACTAACGCACCTCTATCCAAACCCTGACAGCGGATGCCTCCTGGCATCCGCTTCTTTCTGCCAACCCAACATCTCCATTCCAAAACGAGGCAAATCCGGGTGCCCCATCCTCGCGCAGCCAGGGTGGGCCATGGCGAAGCCATCCGCTCTCCCTGGCTATCAAACCAAGTTTCGACTTGCCTTAAACGTAACGTCACGCGCCGACCCGTCTCGCACTTCCATCCAACAGGGCGCGATACTAGACTCAGTGAAGCCCACACCGACAACGCAGTACGACGCCATCATCCTCGGTGCCGGCGCGGCCGGTCTGCTCTGCGCCATTGAAGCAGCACGCACCGGCAAACGCATCGTCGTGCTCGATCATGCCGAACGCATCGGCAAGAAGATCCTCATCTCCGGCGGCGGCCGCTGCAACTTCACCAATCTTCACTGCACCCCGGCAGATTTCCTCTCCAACAATCCTCACTTTGCCAAGTCGGCGCTCGCCCGCTACACGCCGCAGGATTTCATTGGCCTGGTTGAGTCCCACGGCATCCGCTACCACGAGAAGACTCTCGGCCAGCTCTTCTGCGACGGGTCGGCAAAAGAAATCGTCGCCATGCTCGAACAGGAATGCGCGCAGGCAAGCGTCGCCATCCACACCAGTTGCCAGATCTCCGAAATACGAAACAACGGCAGCTACGTTGCAGAAACGTCCCGCGGCACCTTCGAAGCACCGGCCCTGGTCATTGCTACCGGCGGCCCGGCCATCCCGAAGATGGGCGCAACCGGCTTCGGCTATGAGGTCGCCGCCCACTTCGGCCTCAACGTCATTCCGCCGCGCCCCGCCCTTGTGCCACTCACCTTCGAGCCGTCCGATGCGGCCCGCTATTGCGACCTGGCTGGCCTCTCCGCAGAGGTAATTGCTTCCGTCGGAAAAGCCAAACAGTCTTCCAGCTTCCGCGAAAAACTACTCATCACCCATCGCGGCCTCAGTGGTCCGGCCATCCTGCAGATTTCGTCCTACTGGAGTCCCGGCGAGCCAGTCTTCATTGATCTCGCGCCCGGCCGCGACGTCACTGCCAGTCTTCGCGAAGTCAAAGCCCGCCGCGATCTGCCGAGCACCCGTGCGGCCATTTCAGCTGTACTGCCGCAGCGCCTTGCCACCCGCTGGGTCGAGCTCAATCCACCAGCCGCCTGGACCAATCGTGCGCTTGAAGATGCAGATGCACTGCTGCATCGCTGGACCATTCATCCGGACGGCACCGAGGGTTTCGAGAAGGCCGAAGTTACGGCCGGTGGTGTCGACACCAGCCAGTTGTCCGCGAAAACCATGGAAGCCCGCAATGTGCCCGGCCTCTACTTCATCGGCGAAGTCGTCGACGTCACCGGCCACCTCGGCGGCTTCAATTTTCAATGGGCCTGGGCCAGTGGCGCCGCAGCCGGCCGCGCTTTTGCCGCCGGCTGACGCAAGGGCGAAGTCCACGCCCGGCTTGCTATTCCAGCCGCATCAGCGCTGCCTGGATGGTCGAGGGCTGCCAGCCGTAATCGGCAAAGAGGTATAGCCTTTGCCCGCTTTTGAGGGCAGGCCATCGCTCATTTACTGACAAGCCAATCGACCCTCCACAGAGCGGCTCGCGCACACGATCCTCGGTACTTCGTTCGGCATTCTCGCTTGGAGCATCCTGAGCTGTGCGGAAGAATACAGGCACAGCTTCATCGATCGGCAGGTCATGAATCCAGTCATCCTCAGTGCACCAGGAGGCCGGCGCGATGATAGAAAGCGGCAAATCCTGGCGCATCCCGGCGCGCAACACTTGCAGCACGCTGCGGTAAAAGTCTCGCTGCGCGCGGGTCGCTCCGAAATCGACTTGCAGCGCTGCAATGCCGGGCTGCTGTGCCGAGTGCAGCAGCAGTTTGACCGTTGCGTCGACCGTCGCTGCAGAAAGGACCGCATCAGGATCCGCCTTGATCCTCACCACGGCTTCGCGCACGGCGCCAGCGGGAAAAACCACCGGCTGCAGATTCTGCCGCGTGGTGATACCGCCCGGGCCCAGTCGGATCGTCTGATCGAGCGACGCCACCGCCACTGCCTGCCGCCGCATGCCCACGCGCGTAAATGCAACTGCATTGAAGCCCCCCAGGAAGGCCGGCCGGTCCCATGCCCACAAGGTCACGCGCGGCAGCTTCGCCATGCGGCCATTCCGCCGCTTCACTTCGCCCTGCTGCCATACGTGCACCAGTAGAAGAGCCAGCACGGCACTCAATGCCATCGCTCCTGCCGGCCATCCGGAGATCCATTTTCCCGTCTGCTGCTGCATCTGCCTTTAGGAGAACAAAAATACGCGCCCGCCGCCACTTGGTTTCCCGGCATACATTTCACCGGCTCGCAGCATCCACTTGCATATGTTCCGGATCGTAGACACTCTCCCGTCCCGTCGAAGCGCCACGTTGACGTTGACGCTCATGCTTGGCCTGGCTCTGGCCACCGGCTGCCAGTCAAACAAAATGAACGGCGGCAATAGTCAGACCAATGGCAACGGCAACCAGGCCAGTGGTTCCGGCGGCGGCTCGCAAAAGGGCGGTTCCAATGCCGGGGGCTCGCAGAAGGGCGGTGGTGGCCAGAATGCCGGTGGCAGCGGCGGCGCGTCTCATGAGCTTGCCGAACCCTCGGAGTCAACAACCGGGGTGCCTTCCGGTCCGGTCGCCGCAGCCTCCGATGACGGTTCTCCGCAGGCTGTCGGGCACACCTCAACTGCCATGCCCGGCGCACCCCAGGCTACGCTCAATGGCAAACAGCAGCAGGACAAGGCGCTCGACAGCCCCGAATCGCAGTCCAAGCCGCGTGTACACCCGCAGTAGGCGCCCGTCACGCCTGACCTGCCTCGTACCGGATACAATGTGACTTGCAGGAGTGCCGCCATGCAGGCAGGCACTGTTCCGCCCGAGGGTTTGCATTTGCAGTCAGCATCATTGTGGAAGTACTGGAGTCCAGGCAGCAGCCGTCAAACAGCCCTGGCCGGCTCATTGAAATTTGTTCTTGCGGCAGCCGCCATTGCCTTCGCCAGCTTGGCATCCACACCTTTACATGCCGAGAAGATTGCAACCGAAACGCAGGTCTTTGCCGAGCAGGGCCGCGTCAACACTAGCGGGACAGGCACGCTGACCACGGTAAGCATCCATGTCTCCGCCAGCGACGGCGATGCAATCCCGTCCGGCATCGTCACGCTTGTGGATGGTGCCCGCTCAATCGGCTCCGCCCTTGTTGATGAGAATGGCGACGTAAAGATCGAAGCGGCCAATCTCGCCCCCGGCACCCACAACCTCCACGCTGTATATGCTGGCAGCACAGAACTGGCCGGCTCACTTTCGCCGGAAACACAGGTCACTGCAGAAGCCACCGGCGTAGCAGACTTCAGCATTACGGCAGCATCCACATCGCTCAGTGTGGCCAAGGGCAGCGCCGTCACCACCATCCTGTCGCTCACGCCCATCAATGGTTTTTCGGGGTATGTCACCCTTTCCTGCTCCGGCCTGCCCGCCGATGCTACCTGCACCTTCGTTCCAGGAAATGCCTTCGTCGGCGGTACCGCGGCTACTCCCAGCACCCTTAGCATCACGACTGCGGGAGCGACCGGGCCAACAGCCAGACAGCAGAACGGCCCCAACCTGGTCTACGCGCTGCTTCTGCCCGGCCTGCTTGGACTCGGCGGCCTTGGTCTGCGCAAACGTCGCAGCTGGCAGCAGCTCTGCCTGGTTCTCAGCGTCGTTACGCTGGCAGGGGGACTGGGCGGGTGCTCACAGCGCTACCACTACCTCAACCGGCCGCCGCTGGCATCTCCAGGAACCCCGCTGGGGCCGGCCACCTTTGCCCTGCAGGCCCAGGCCATCAGCGGCACCACAGTGATCCAGCATGCTCTGACGCTTACAGTTACAGTCACAGCGCCCTGACAATCTGAACGCCCCTTAGAGGCTCGCAGCCAGTAGTTCTTCCGCCCTGCCTGCAATGGCTTCATCATCGCCAAAACCCTGCAGCCACTGCACCTGCGGCTCCTTGCGAAACCAGGTCATCTGGCGCTTGGCATACTGCCGATGTCCCTGCTGCGCTGATTGCACCGCCGCCTCTCGTGTAATGTGTCCGTCGAGATACTCGCGCGCCTGACGGTAGCCGAGTGCATCGAACAACTTCAGTCCAGGCGCATACTTCTCCATCAGCATGCGCGTCTCGCCGATCAGGCCATCCGGATACCCATCCCGCTCATCGAACATTGCCGCGGCACGCTGGTTGATGCGCGAATACAGCTGCGTTCGATCCGGGTCCAGGCCAATCCGCAGAATCCGGTAGCCGCTCAGTGGCAGCGGCGCAGCTTCTGTCCAGGCCGTCGTCATCGGCCTGCCACTGGTAAGCGCAATCTCGACCGCGCGAATAATCTTCGGCAGATCGTTGGCGTGGATCGCCGCTGCTGCCGGTGCATCGAGCCTCCTCAGCAAACGATGCAGATGTCCGGGTCCAGTGGTCGCCAGGTGCTTATGCTCAAGCGCGCGCAGCCGCTCACGCAGCTCCTCTGACCGGGCCGGCCCTTCGAACAGACCATTCAGCAGCGCCCGCAGGTAAAGACCTGTGCCGCCGGTCACAATCGGCAGGTGTCCACGCGCAGTGATGGTGGCAACCGCTGCCCGCGCCTCCCGGCTATATTGACCGGCGGAATAAGGTACCTCTGGAGAGGCCACATCCAGCAGGTGGTGCCGGACCGCGGCCTGTTCTTCGCGCGATGGCTTGGCGGTGCCAATCTCGAAATCGCGGTACACCGCGACAGAATCGCAGCTGACGATCTCTCCTTCGAAGCGCCGCGCCAGTCGAAGAGATAAAGCTGTCTTGCCACTGGCCGTGGGACCCAGCAACACCAACAGCAGAGGCTCCGTCATCTTGTCACCCGTGACCTATGTGGTCTTAACGCCACCAGCCGACAGGAAAGAGGTCGCCCCAGTTGGCGCGGAGAAGTGCGGCACCCAGCAACAGGCCGCCCAGGATCAGCAGCCCGGTCACCTGGCGGCCGCGATAGTATGCGCTTTCCGCCGCGGAGAGCAGCGGGGCAGCGCCGTGCAGGCGTCGCTTCACGGCTAGTTGTCTTCCGGCTTGATGTTGTAGAAAAATCCAAAGCGCAGTGCCAGGTACGGACCCTTGAACTCCTTCGGGAGCGGCGGATAGCTCGCGCCGGTGATGCCGCCCCACGCAGCACGATCAAGCGACACGTCGCCGGACGGTCCGCGCAGGATCATCTTCTTTACACTGCCGTCCGGCGCAATGATGAAGTCGACGAACACCTTGCCCTTATTATTCAGCGGCGGCTTGGCGGATTCGGGAATGATCGGCAGCCACGACGAATAGGTCGCGGCGATGACCCGCTTCATGTACGGGCCGAAGTCTACTCCCAGGGTGTCGCTCAGGATCTCCGCGCCGGCATTCATCCCGCCATGGATCGGCGGTGCATTCGCGCCATAATCGCCGGACGCCGCGCCACTCGACGCACCCTTCGTCGCCTGCCGGATCATGTCGCCTGCAGTCGACGGCGTCTTGAACGGATTGGTACTCTGCTGCGTCGGTGCCGGTTGCTGCTGGACAGGCGTCGGCGTTTGCGCCTGCGTTTGCGGAGGAGGCTGCTGCGGTGGTGCCTGTTGCTGGGGTGCGGGCGCTGCCTGCTGCGGCTGCGGCGTCTGCTGGGCCTGCTGCTGTGGCTGCGGCGTGGGCGGCCCCGCTCGCTTCATCGCCTGCAGTTGTTCCAACGTTTTCTTATCGATAGTGGGGTGCGGCGACGACTGCACCCGGTTCTTGTCAGACAGCGCTGCCGGATTCTTGGGCTTGATCTGCTTCAACACATCCGGCGGCAGCTCCAGGTACGAAAGCTGGCGCTGCTGCCGCAGCTTGTCCGTCGGGTTCACGACTACCGGCACCTTCCACAGGTAGCGCGGTCCAAAGACCCACAGCAGCAGCACGGCCGCATGCACCAGCAGTGCTACCCAGATGCCCTCACGGATCCGCGCCGCCCGCCGCTCGTCTTCCAGCTCGTTGATACGCTGAACCAGTTCATCCGTACCCAGGTCGCCATAATCTGACGAATTGCGGCGCAGTCCTGAATCAGGTTCAGAACCATGTTTTGCCTGGTCCTTGGGCGACTCGGGATCCTGCACCGGCGCGGGCGAGTTGGGCACTTCAGTAATCGGCATGCGGAGGAAAGGAACCAGCCAGAATCATCCGGGCATCACACGAGCGCCCGTATCCCTTGGCATATATCCTTATTTTCTCACCCTTTCCCCGGATTTCGATCCAAATGCACCACGCCGCGTACTCCCGATGCGGGCCCCGCCTCGCCAGCAGGTTGTCAGCCCCGATGACCAGCCAATCCTGCCGGCACGCATGAGCTTAGCCCGACTCGACCAACCAGTTAGACGATCAAACCCCGGATTGAGTCGGATGACTCGCCAAAGAACCTGTTGATCCCACCTGACGCCTCGGCCCTCGTCATGGCAAAGCACAATTTCTATGCTGCCTGTGCGCATGACGCAGTGCCAGGGCGCTTACTTCGTACCCTCTACCAGCAGGTTCGATTGGGGCATCAACACCAGTTCGCAGCGTTCGATCACGGTGGAGCAGCTCACCACCCCGTCGCGCACCAGCTTGCCATGCGAACCCGCCGGCACCGCAGCGGGAATCTTCAGCTGATTTAGCTCGGGGATCATCGCACGCATCTCTTCCGGTCCACTCACCAGGTCGCTGGACAACACGCCGGAACTCGCCAGCTGTACCCGGAAAGATCCCCATCCTTTCAATGCTGGAGTTGCGCGAGGTACCTGGAACGTCCGCATCGCCTGTAGGCTCTGCACCGCATTGCTGCTCTCGCTATGCGCACCTCCCTTTTGCAGGTCCGCGATATGCAGTTTCAGCTCCGCAACTGCATCCTTGTCGCTGGTAGCCGTGGCCGTGGAAAGCGCGAGCTCTTCGATCGTCAACGCCTCGGACTTCTTTCCAAGCGCCGTCCGCACCTGTCCCAGGTGGCTGCCAACCGTCAGGTCTGGCCGATGGAACCACGCTGCCATCAAATATGGCTCGGCCTCCGCCGGTTTGCCCTTCAGGAAGAGGATCCAGCCCAGCGTATCCCAGGCCGCGACCATGTTCTCGGTCTGCTGGAAGGTTCTGCTGTTCACCTCCTGCACCGTGATCCCAGCCGACGCCGTCTCAAGCATGCTGACTGCTCGTCGTGAAATCGATTCGGCCATCGCCAGGTCCTGCTGCGTCTCCGCCAGTACATACGCACCATTGTTCAGCACCATCGCATCGTCCGAGCCTTCCATCGATGCCTTGGCGGCCGCGGCGGCCTCAGTGTCCCTATGTTGCCGATGCAGGGTGTCAGCAAGCTGCCACTGCAGACCCCTATCCTCCGGATGAGTCACTGCTGCGGCCATCAGCGTCTGCACTGCCGCGTCCCGCTCCCCTGCCTGAAGCTGAACCTGCGCCAGCATCTTTGCGATACCCGCATCGTTGCGCTCGCTGAAGCCCTGCAGCAGCCTGGTTGCGTCCTGGTAGCGCTCCGCTTTCAGATAAATGCCGGCCAGCACAATCACGGTGCGCGTATCGACATCCGGACGCTTGATCTCTTCCGCAAGATCCTGGATCGCCGCATCCTTGTTGCCAAGGGCAAGTTCGACAAATCCCAGGGTCGCCAGCAGGTGGGGTGTGTCCGGTGCTACTTTCTGCAATTCCAGCATCTTTTGCCTTGCTCCGGCAAAGTCCCGCGCCTGCATCAACTGGTCCACTTCCTTCTTCATGCCTTCCACAGTTTCTGCAGCGCTGCCGCTTGTCGGCTGGGTATCCGGCTGTGCGGCTGCTGTACTCGCGTGGCCGCCATCCTCCTTCAGCTTGACCACGCTCTTCACCGGCTCGCTCCTGTGGTCTGGCACAACCACTGTTTGCGTACTTGCCGCCTGCGTCGCCGGCAGCAGCAACGGCACATAATTCTCGCCCTCTTCGGCTCCTGTCTCCTTCAGGTAAGCGACATAATCCTTCCATTCTGCTTTCGCAATCTTTTTCTTCAGGATCACGACCTTGCGTTCCATCACCAGCGTTCCCTTTTCCAGGCGATAGGTCTTGTCAAAGGTTGCGTAACTCCGCTTCACATGCACGGCATCCGGCACATCCGCGCGATAGCCCTCAGGCAGCTGGATGCGGGTGGTCGCCAGCAAAGTCCTCGGCTCTCCCTGGTCAATATCCCGCTCCGGCGCCTTCTCTTTGCCGATCACGGCGATTTCCAGCACGGGAAAAAGCGGCAGGATGCGGTGATTGTCCCAGTCGCCGAATGCTGGTCGCGAGTAGTCATAGGTCAGGTGCACCGGACCCGCGGGATCAGTCTGCCTGAAGTCGGTATGGTTGACCGTCCCGCCAAAACCCATCGCTCCGGATACACTCTGCATCGCCTCATCCCACTGCGCCGGCGCCGCCCGCTGCAGCAGCATGCGGAAGCCATATTCGCTGTCGGAACGCAGAGTCATCGACATGTGGCTCTTCAGCAGCCCATCCTTGTCGAGCGTGCCGTTGGCCTCGAAAGATTCAAAGTATGGATAGGGCGGTGAGGCCGGCGTCTTTTGCAGGCTCGCTTCTCCCGTTGCCGGAATCACCAGTGCCTGCTCATCCCGAATCATCGGCACCAGCACCTGGTACGGTTCCACTTCGGGTGTCGTGTCCAGCCATACCTTCGTGCTCCGGCCGTCGGGCTGCGGCACCTCCACTGTCGTGATCACGTGGTTGAAGAATGCAGGGGATGGCACCTCAGGCACTGGTGCCACACCCACGCCGATCAAAGCCGGCGACACAACAAAGCCCTTCGCCTTCAGCAATGCCTCGAACAGCGTGTCCTTATCCTTGCAGTCGCCGTACTGATGGTCGAGAACTTCAGCAGCCTCGTGCGGCTGGTAGCGACCTACTCCGAAATCGATGCCGACGTAGCGCGTGCGCGTCGACACAAAATCATAGAGTGCCCGCACCTGGGCATCCGGCACAGCTTTACCTTGTGTGAGTTCGTTCGCTTTTGCCTGGATGGCCGCCGATGGCGCGGAGCGGGACAGTGCCAGCTCCCTGTACCAGCTGCCTACATCCGCCCAGCTATGGAAAGTCGTCCACGCCACCGACGGGAGCTTGCGCCCATCCGCGTCTTCATCCACATCATGAACGGTATCGACAGGTGCCGTCTGCGCGGCCTCTCCAGTACTTGCATCGCTTTTCTTAGGTGTCGGCTTTAGCTGGGAGCTGGTCCAGGAATAGGTACGCACACCGTCGTGCTCCGCCTTGGTCGCCGCGTGATTCGGGCTCCACACCTGTACGTACATCGCCGCCGGAACCTCCAGCGTGAGCGTCTGCGCCAGTACCACGCCGCCTTCGACCAGGAAGTGTTCCGAGCCCCAGAATTTTCCCGGCGCCTCTGCCTTGGTGCGGACGATATGAAACTGGTAGTCCAGCACATCCCCTGCCGAGAGTGAGCGCACTGGCAGCTGCTTCTCCTTCAGGTCGCTGTAGAGCGGTGCCTCACGCGTAACGGCGGATGGCATCTCGATCGCTTCGCCTGCCGGCGTATCGACCACCGTTCCGTCCGGCTTGTGTACATGGATGAAATCGATCGCACCCGTCTCATAAGCCGAGGCATACGGAATGGCAAGCACACTGAACTGCCGCGCGGCTCCCTCCGATTGCAGTCTTACTGTCAGGTGGACTATGCGTTCGCCGGTGCCGTCGGCATGCCAGCGAATCGTAGTGTCGAAATGCTCCCACACCATCGCTTCGTTCGCGTATGGATGAACCTGCGGTTTGGCGACAGACGCTTTCTGCGTTCCCTGACCGTAACAGGCAGACGAAGACAGTGTGGAGAGGAGGACAGGAAGCAGTGCAGTGTTCCAGGAAAGGCAGCGCATAGTGTTGGATACTTTTATCCCAGGGCTGCGAATGTTGGCGACGAAATTTACTGCGGTCGTCAGCACTACCGGCTCTGTCGCTCACCCGTTCGGACCACTGCCTACATCAAGCTGGGGATGAATCAGCAAGCCGGCTTGCCTGCAATGCCAATGGGTCGCCCGTCTACAATCGATAGCGTGACCCGCGCCATTGTCCTCACTGTCAGCGACTCCCGCTCTGCCGGCCAGCGCGACGACCTCTCCGGGCCCGCCGTCGCCCGCCTCCTTGCCGATGCAGGTTTCGCCGTCGATCCCATTGTTTTGATCCCTGACGAGCAGCCGCTGCTCGAGCAAGCTCTCTGCCAGCACACGCAGGTCGCACGGCTGGTCGTCACCACCGGCGGGACCGGGATCGCACCGCGCGATGTTACCCCGGAAGCCACACGCGCCGTCTGCGACCGCCTGCTCGACGGCGTCGCCGAACAGATGCGCGCCGCCGGCCTGGCCGAGACGCCGTTCGCTGCTCTCAGCCGCGGCGTCTGCGGCACCCGCGGCCAGTCCCTTGTGCTGAACCTGCCCGGCAGTCCACGCGGTGCTGTTACGTCGCTGCAGGCCGTGCTGCACCTGCTGCCCCACGCCCTGCGCGTACTTACAGGCAGCGAAACCCATGACCATGGCCCCGGCAACCATCCCTCCGGTCAGCTAGCAGACAAGGCCCGGTAAGAGTCTTCGCTAC
>CAZZYN010000060.1:0-22825 GCA_964658265.1 uncultured Acetobacteraceae bacterium
TCGCCCCGCGCAGTCGGACCCCACGCCGCCGGGCTCAAGAGCGCTGCTACCGGAGCGAAGGCGAAGCCGGGGTCGCGCGCTGCTGTCGCAGGGCCTGTAACGCCAGCATCAGGGTTGAAGTCGGGGACCAGGCCGGTTGCGCAGCCGGCGACCGCAGCTCACAAGACGGCAGTCAAGAAACCCACCATCTTTGGAGCCCAGGCTTCGAGGGCCGTGGTGAAAACTGTGACCCGACCGGCGGCCAATGGAAAGCTCCCGGCAAAAGCTTTATCGCGCCAGAAAGCTGCCGCTCCAGCGATCGTCGGTCGTGCGGGGCAGCCTGCCGCGTCGAAGAAAGCTGACGCCGCGAAGGGTAAGGGGAGTGCCTCTGCTGTGAAGCCCCCGGGCAAGCACAACGGGAATGGCCGGTCCCAGGTCTCCGGGAATGGTGGAATGAAGACTGCTGCGCGTGCCGTTTCGCCTGCAATTCCGGCCCGGTTACTCAAGGGTGCAATTCAATCTGCGTCCAAGCCCAAAAAGGGTATCGCCAAGCATTAAAAGCCCAATAGCGGAAGGGCTCTCAGCAATCGACGCATCCCACGATTCGGTGATAGGCACGTTTTACTCCCAAGGTTACGATTGGCACTGAAATACGAATTAACCCGCACTTGGGATGGGTGAAGAACATGTCCACGGCAGCCATTATGGATCAGCATGATTACTCAGTGAATATGCCTGAGTTGGAGCAAACCACCACGGAATATGCCCTGGAAGAGCAGAAGAGCAGCAATCTTCCTTCGATCTGGCGTTCGCTTCTGCAGATGAAGGTCCTGCTCCCGTATATCGGCAAGATTCTGCCTATGCTTGAAGGAAATACGTCAACAGCCCTTGCGCCAGTGGCTCCGCGGCAGGATCTGTCCGAAATGACACGCTCTTTCGGCGATGTGAACAAGGGATTCCTTGACCTGCAGGCGAGTCAGCGGGAGATCCGCGGCCACGTACAGGAACAAGCCGGCCAGCTGAAGCGCATCGACGACCAGCTGCTGAGGCTGCGCGAATCCACGGAGCGTAACACCATGGAGCACCAGGAACTGGTGGAGGATCTGCGGTCGGCATCGAAACTGGTCCGCAACCTCTCCGCCGTCATGATGATCCTGATGGTCGCAGTTGTGGCCATGGTCGCTTTTATGTTGATGCACTGGCATCACTAGACTTACGGCTGCCCAGGTCAGCGAAGACTAGCCAGGCTCCCTCGGGGCACGGATCTTCCGCGCCCTGCCCGGGACCGGTCGCGCACCGCGAGATATCGGCTGATGCCCGCACGGCGGGGAGTGCTCTCCGCTTTCCGAAGCACTGCGCGCCATCTGGATGTTGATCCCCTTCCGCACTGCTCACCCTGCCCCCGCAAACTTCCCAGTTGCCAGTCCTTCGTATGCAGGTCTACCATCTCCCAAGTCCAGTGCAGTGCGATGCAGGCACGTACCAGGACGCCAAGCCAGTGCACAGTCGTACGGAAATCTAAAAATCCAAACAAGGGCCTGGCAGCAATCGCCGCCAGGATCAGTGGAGTTGGTTCTTATGGCGTGGTACGCCTACTGTGTCAGTGAAAAACAGGCGTTTCCAGAGCTGGCCCGTCACCGCAAACCGGTACCAATGGAAGCGGTTACAGGCATCTTCGGAAATCAAGTCTTCCTTTACCCAGCCAGTGATCTTGCAGTTATCGTCAGTGAGCACGACCCCTCAGTCAATCTCAATCAGAAATCAGCTGTCGACCACGCTCATGTGATCGCAGACTGCTTCAAACAGTCCACAGTCCTTCCCTTCCGTTTCGGTACTGTCTACCAGGACGACGAAACACTTCGCCGCTCAATCCGTACCAATCAACGCAGCTTTCAGAGCAGCCTCGACCGTCTCCGCGGTAAAGCCGAGATGCACCTGAAAGTCACCCTGGATGATTGCTGCCGGGAGCTACTCCCAGCCCTGGGCCCTGTCGCCCAGCGGGTTGGCAAGGAATACCTCTCCAACCTGCGCGAGGTGGCAAGCCGCCAGCGCGAACGCCAGACGCGTGCACGTTCGGTCTCCACACAGATGCACCGGATGTTCAGTCCCCTGGATGAAGAGATCACCTGCCGCCGCATGGATTCCGGCAAAATGCTGCTGGACATCGCCCACCTGATCGATCACAAGTTCGTGGAGCGATACCAGAACAAGTATTCGACTGCGAGCCTGCTGATGAAAGACTGCCAGATGCAGCTTTCCGGACCATGGCCGCCCTACCACTTTGTGCATCGCCTGGCACGGCCGGCCGCGCACACGGCTCCCAACGCGGCGATGCATGCCATCCCCGCCTGAATCGCCTGTAACGCACCTGAGAGCCCGGACATCTTTCCGGGCTTTTGTTTTTTGGGACGAAAGTTCGTCGTCGGACCGGTTCAAACAGGCTCGGCAGGTATTAAGACCCGAGCCGCTATTCCCTAATCCTTCGCCCGCAGCGCATCCGGCGGCACCGGTATGCTTTTCTTCTGGCGCGAAAGCACAAAGCTCGGGTTTCTACGGTCGTTTGAAGCGTGATCGATCTTCTTCCAGAACGCATTGAAGTAATCGACCGCCGAGATCAACGAAACCATAGCCATGAAATAAATGGCCGCTGTAGCGATCCAGTCAACCGGCACGATAAACCAGCCAAAGAGCCACTGATGCCAGCGGTGATCAAGAATCGCCGCAACCACGGTAAAGATCTGGATGACAGTCTTGAGTTTGCCAAGGTCGCTGGCCTGGATGGTGAAGCCCTCAGAACTTGCAATCGAGCGGAGTCCGGTCACCAGAAACTCCCTGCCAATCACCAGGATCGTGATCCATGCCTTCACAATGTGGGGATTGAACTCGACCAGGGTGATGAACCCGGCGGAGATCATCAGCTTGTCTGCCAGTGGATCCAGCAGCATACCCATAGTGGTGACCTGGCCGCGTCGCCGTGCCAGGAAGCCGTCTACTCCGTCCGTGATCGAGATCGCGATGAAGAACAGGGACGCGATAATTTCCTGTTCGCCCCAGCTGGCCTGCAACGGGAACCTTGGAGACAGCACCCAGATCAGCAGCGGCACCGCGACAATACGGCTCATCGTGATGGAATTGGGAAGGTTCACAGAGGCTCGGAGGTTCGCTGGAACAGGGCGGCGTGCAGAGAGATGCCCTACCAGCATTATGCACCCCCGCTTCGGTAGCGGGTCTGCCACCTTCCAGGGAGATGCGATCGCATACAGAAATGGGAATCGCCAGCGCAAAGAAAAAGTGGGCAGAAGCCTGGCTTCTGCCCACTGGATGAGCGCGTTTGCGCAGTCGTCTAGAAGATTGCCTTCAGCACGAACTGGTATTCACGCGGGGTGTAGTTGGGATCGGTTGCCGAGATGGTTCCGAAGGCAGCGTTGCCGAGCGACTGGTTTCCGCTGTTGTTGTTGGCGATGTAGAAGTTGGGTGTGTTCGAGATGTTGAACGATTCCACCCGGAACTGCACGTTGACTCGTTCGGTAACGGGAAAGTCCTTGAAGAGCGACAGATCCACATGGCGGAAGTTCGGGCCGGTCAGCGAGTTACGCTGCGTATTGCCAATCGTCCCTAGGGGCTGCGGTGTAAAAGCTGCCGTGTTGAAGTAATGGTTGATCGACTTGTTGCTGACACTTGTGCTGGCAATGGTGTTTGGCCGATCGGCGCCACCAGCATTCTGCGGCACCGCGAAGTTGTTGTAGCTATGCGAGTTGCCATCCGCCTCGATCTGACTGTCCGCCCCACCATTACCACTGTTAATGATGGAGAACGGCTTGCCTGTCTGCCAGACTGCGATGGTATTGGCTTCCCAGCCGTGCAGGAGTGCACGCTTGATGCCAGTGAAGCTGTTGCCGTACTGCAGTTCGTAGTTCAGTGAAAGAGCGAAGCGATTGTGGATCTGGTCTTCCGAAGTGCCATACTCGGTCGCCCGGATGTTCGTGGGAAGTGCATGAGCCCAGCCCTGGTCGCCCTGTTCGGAGAAGCCGGTGATGTCGCTCAGCGCCTTAGCCCAGGTGTAATTCGCGTCGAACGCCAGGCCCTTGGTAAAGCGGCGCTGGAACGACGTCTGCAGTGCGTTGTAGTTGGAGATGCCACCCGTGTTGAGGTAGCTGACACCGCTTAGGTTGGGCAGCACCCCTGCCAGGGGGCGGGCCGACGTGCCCGTATTCGTAAAGTTGTTAAAGGGCAGCGGCTGGTTGATGTTGTCGATGGATTCCGGCAGATGCTGACCGATATTGCCGACATAGCCGATGATGAATACGTTGGCGCCGGACTGGTGCTCCATCTGCAGATTGAATTGCTGGATCAGGGCTGACTTGAAGTTCGTGGCTTCTGCAACAAATCCCAGCCCGGGAATAGTTGACAGATTCGAAAGCTGCGCGGCACTCGGTGCGACCGGAACCGGGATGCCCTGGTTGATGACGCCAGGCTGGCCCTGCGTGGCGCAATCCGGATTCTGGTTTGCGCTGGCTCCTGCCACTGAGGCCTCCAGTGCTACAGCGATCGTCGACTGGCAGGCTGGAGCATAGACCGAAGTAAACGGTGCATTCTTCAGATCGCCATTCGAAGTGTAGTTACCCGGGAAGTAGCTAAGCCCGTAGCCGCCGCGAAATACAGTGGTTGGGGAAACCGAGTAGGCGAAGCCCACACGCGGGGCCACGTTGTTGTACTGGGTGGGAATTCCAGCCGTTGCACTGACTCCATTGACCCCGGCGATTTTCAGGGCGCTGGAGGTAGCTGCTGCTGGATTGGCCAGTGCCTCCAGGTAGTCATAGTTCGAGATGTGGTTATGAGCTTCAGTGAATGGTGTGTAGATGTCATACCGGACACCCAGCAGCAGGGTGAGCTGCGGCGTTACCTTCCAGCTGTCCTGTGCGAAGGCGCTTGGCTCCCAGCTGCGGTAGTCAGGAGGCGTCAGGTTGAAGTTGCGCGACTGGTTGTTGAAGCCGCCCAGGAGTGCTGATGCGATCTCATTGTTCTGTATCTGCAGCTGATCAGTCTGGCCGATGGTGTCGCTCGACAGATTGAAACCGTACGCGCCCACGGCCGACGCACTTTGCACATTCCGCGCCTGCCTGCGAATGAAGCCGCCACCGAACTTGAAGTTGTGAACCCCCTTCGTCCAGCTGACCGATCCGTTGTACTGGAAGGTATTGTCAATATCCTGCAGAGGTACATACGCACCGTCGCCGATATCGCCGAAAGGTCCGATCGAAACAGGCGTCAACGAATCCGCGAAAGGACTGAAGTTTGTCATCGTTGCCGGAAAGCCTATCTTCTGATCGACACCCTGCCCGTAATTCAGAGGCAGTGAAAGGTTGTTGATCCGTGTGTAACCGGCACGCAGATCAAGCAGGACGGCCGGCGTGAAGGTGTGCGTGTAGCCGACGACCCACTGCTGGGCTGCATTGGTTGCCGGACCGTCGAAATTGTAGCGGCCGCCGCTGATGGCAATGCCATTCACGGTGCCAAAGTTCGGTGGCGTGACCGTGTTGACCTTGTTGTAGGAGAAGCGCGCGAACAACACGTTCGCTTCATTGATCCGATGGTCGACGCGGGCATCGTAGGTGTTGTAATTCTGCGTCTTGTTCGGACTGATGGTGAAGTTGTTGGAGAGATTGCTATTGGTCGGTGCGGGAAACAACTTCAGGTAGTTAAGTGTGATCGGGTTGATCTGCGCACCCTTCGCATACTGCTGTGCAGTCCCGTTGCTGGTCGACAGCAGGGCCTGGGGCGAGCCACCATTGAGGCTGTTTATGTCGTTGTATTCGCCGATGGTCGGCACCGTGCCTGTATCAGTAACGCCGGCGACCTGTCGGAAACCCTCCCAGTCAAAGAAAAAGAAGGTCTTGTCGCGGAAGATGGGTCCACCGATACTCGCGCCGTACTGGTTCTGACGCAGCTCCGGTTTCTTGCCAGTGTTCTGGAAGAAGCTGCGGCCGTCGAACATGTCGTTCCGGAAATACTCATACGCCGAACCATGAAACTGGTTGGTGCCGGAGCGGGTGATGATGTTGATCACGCCTCCTGCAGTACGGCCAGCTTCAGCCGCATAGCTGTTGGTCTCGGTCGTAATCTCCTGGATGCCTTCAACGTTCGGCTTGATACCGATGGTGCCGATGATGCGCTCGTTGTCGTCCACGCCGTCTACCACCCAGTTGTTCAAGCTGGAGTCCTGTCCATTGACCGACAGGCCGGCAGCATTGGTGCGCCGATCATCCGGGCGGCCGCCACTGCTGAGACCATTTCCCTGCCCTTCGTTCGCGCCCGGGACGAGGGCGACCAGCTGAACAAAGTTTCGGCCATTCAGCGGCAGATCCTGTACCGCCTTCGCCGTCACAGTCGAGCTGACCGTTGCGTTATCTGCCTGCAGCAGCGGTGTGGAAGCCTGTACCTCGACCACTGTCGTCTGCGAACCGGTATTGAGATGCACATCGTTGCGCGCGCGGTCTCCTGCTTCGACAGCAAGGTCCTTGGTGATGGAGGCTTCAAAGCCCGAAGCTTTTACGCTGACAGAATAGTGACCGACCGGCAGCAGTGAGACAGTGTAATCGCCTGCGCCGCTGGTCTGCACGGTACGGACTTCGTTCGTGCCAAGATTTGTGATCACGACTGTGGCATTTGGAATCACCGCGCCGCTGGCATCTGTGACGGTGCCGAGAATGTCGGCGGTGGTCAACTGTGCGGAAGCCTGGAAACTTCCAATCACCAGGCTGGCAAAAACAAATGCCGACCCTCGTACCAGATTGGACAGGCGTTTTCCCGAAGAACGTGTCGTTAGACGGGCGATTAGTTCGGATTTCTCTGGACTCATTAGGTTTATCTCTTTCACAGCTAGGTGGCCATCCCTGAGGTTGTGCGAGCGCGTTCACGAAGGATTCGTAAATAGCTCGAACGATGCTCATTGAGCATCACTGTGAAGAGCACTGTCAATAGAGAGTGACCGCAACTGTAACACTCTGCACGCAAATCAACCGAAAGGTGGATGAGCACTGCAGGCAGGTCAACTCTTATTGGAAACGTTTACTGAAAGCAATTGCGAACACAGTTAACCTTAAAGGAGCGCTGAAAGAGTGGGTATCGGTGAATTGCGGCCTGCGCACGCCAAAGACTTGCACTCATGCAGTCTGTTGATTACTTGAACAGGCCTGCCAGCCGGCGCGGAGGCAGGGATGCCCCCGCGTCTGGTACCTGAGCGCATCCCGGCTGTTGGCGGTTCTTACTTTTCGCTGTCGAGTGCCTTCATCTGACCATCGTCATAGCGCGAGCCGGCGATGGGCTGCTCGCCGGCAATCGATTCGAGCCGCTGCAGCTGCTCTGCTGTCAACTGCAGTTCAATGGCGCCGAGAGCTTCCTGCAGCTGCTGACGCGTGCGTGCACCGATGGTCGGGATCAGGTCGGCTCCCTGTGCCAGCACCCATGCAATGGCGAGCCTTGTTGGTGTGGTGCCGAGTTCGTGTGCCATGGCGGCCAGAGACTCTACCAGCTTGCGATTTTGCTCCAGGTTGGCGCCCTTGAAGCGCGGCAGAAAGGCGCGAATATCACCACGGCCCGGAGCACTGCCGGCCAGCAGACCGCGCGAAAGCACGCCGTAGGCAGTGATGCTCACGCCAAGCTCGCGGGTCGCCGGAAGAATCTTCTGATCGGCACTTCGTGTCACCAGCGCGTATTCCATTTGCAGGTCGACGATCGGATGAACCGCACTGGCACGCCGGATGGTCTCCGCGCCAACTTCTGAGAGGCCTATGTGTCTGACATAGCCCTGCTTGACCAGGTCGGCGATAGCACCGATGGTCTCTTCGATGGGCACCTTCGGATCAAGACGCGCCGGGCGATACACGTCGACGTAATTGACGCCAAGTCGCTGCAGGCTGTAGGCAAGGAAGTTCTTGATCGCTGCAGGCCGTGTGTCGTAGCCGCTCCACCCGCCTCTGGGATCACGGAGTGCTCCAAACTTCACCGATAGCAGCACCTTGTCGCGACGATCTTCAATCGCGCGGCCAATCAGCATTTCGTTGTGACCCATGCCGTAGAAATCGCCGGTGTCCAGGAGGTTCACACCGCGGTCGATCGCTTCATGGATGGTCGCGATACTTTCTGCATCATCGCTCTGTCCATACATGCCGGACATTCCCATACAGCCCAGTGCTACAGGAAAGACATCGATACCACTGCTACCAAGTTTGCGATTCTGAGTTGTCATAGTGCTCCATCCGGGTATGACTTTACGTTAAGCTGCGCCCTGCTTGTAGCCTCGCCGGAAAAACGATTGTGTTGATGCTATGACGATAGCGCGTGCACTGCTTCGTGACCTCAATCCGGGAATTGATCCACGCGGGTGCAAACCTGCGCATGAGGCTGAGTGGAAGACGTGACGCAAGTCCTAAACTTTTAGTTGACAACATGACTACTGCCGTCCTATTGTCCTAATTGCTTAGGAGATCATCCAGTGGGCAAAGCGAAAAAGCACGACCTTACCCGGCTCGAATTGAAAATCATGCAGGTCATCTGGCGCTGTGGCAGCAGCACTGTGAGCGCAGTGCAGGAGCAGCTTAGACCGCCGCTGGCATACACAACGGTGCAGACCATGCTGAACATCCTCGAGCGTAAGGGGAAATTAACCCGCGAACTCAGTGGCCGGGCTTACCGGTACACAGCCGCCGTCACCGAAGCACGAGCTACAGGCCAGGGGCTGCGCGACCTGATTGACCGCATGTTCGGCGGCTCCAGTGAAGAGCTGGTTATGAGCCTGCTCAAGAGCCGGCAGATCGATGCGGATACACTGGCCGAACTGACCAAGAAGTTTCACGAGGAAGCCGGCAAGTGATGAGCCATGTCTGCGGATGGCTGCTGCCCTACCTCATCAACTCGCTGTGGCAGGTGCCACTGCTATGCGCGGCCGGGTGGATTGCGGCGCGTATGGTCCGTCCGCTCAGCCCGGCTGCTGAGCATTGCGTGTGGGTCGCTACCTGCCTTCTGCAATGCCTCATTCCGGCCTGTGCGTTTGTCCTTCCCGGCTGGTTCACGTGGAGCAGACACGCTGCCATGATCGACAGCAGTGTTTCCGTCACCATGGCGCCAGGTGGAGTCATCAACTCCATCCACCTCTCAAAGCATTTGCTGGCGTCACTGGCAGTGGTTTACAGCGTGTTCATCGTCTACTTCGCTGCTCGTCTGCTCTGGCGCACGATCGGCGTCTTCAACCTGCGGCGTGCCAGCCAGCCATTCACGCTGAAAGATGAAGCAGCAGATTATCTCGCGCTTTGCATGGTCCACTTTGGCCTTGGCGATGTTGGGGTCTTTACCTCTGCCAGCATCTTCAGCCCCGTCTCATTTGGCTTTCTTCGAAGGCTTGTGCTGCTGCCAGCGGCACTCAGCGAAAGCTTCACCTATACCGACCTCCGCACCATCCTTGCTCATGAGTGTGCACATATCTACCGAAATGACTTCCTGAAGAACTTTCTCTATGAGCTTGTTTTGTTGCCGGTAAGTTATCACCCACTCTGCCGCACTGCCCGCAGCAGACTTACGGAGACCCGCGAGCTCGTCTGCGATGAACTCGCTGCCAGCATCACGGGGCGGACCGATTATGCAGGATCACTACTGCACCTCGCCGGCCTGCTGCTGCAGAAAACCTCAACCTCAACCAGTCCGGCCATCGGCATTTTTGATGCCCGGATATTCGAAAGGAGAATCATGCTCTTGACAAAGAAGTCCCCATCTATAAGCAGCTGGAAACGTAGATCTATCGCATCGAGCTGCATTGCTTTCTGCCTGTTCACCTGTGCATCAGCAGTTGCTCTTCGCATCCACGTAGATCCGGCGCCGGTCGACCACGACAACGCTGTAGCTCCGGATCAGCCAGTAAAGATCGCGGCTGGCATGATGGCTGGAAATAAGCTGACCGGCGCAAACCCCGTCTATCCGGAAGCAGCGAAGAAAAAAAAGATCCAGGGCAAAGTCGTCCTGTCAGCAGTGATCAACAAGGAAGGAAAGGTAGAGCAGGTCTCGCAGAAATCCGGGCCGGCGGAACTGGGTCCGCCATCGATCGAAGCAGTCAGAACATGGACCTATAAGCCGTACCTGCTGAACGGCGAGCACATTGCCGTGCAGACAATCGTGAATGTTACATACTCGCTTGAAAGATGAGTATGGAAGAGGGCTGCAGTCACTTGCAGCCCTCTTCTCAGAGCAAAGCTACGCGTAGATGCCGCGCTGTTTGATGGTGAAGGCGACGCGATCGATTGCGAGCATGTACGCTGCGATGCGATTGTTCACACCATGCGCTTCCGCATAACGGACCACATCGTCAAAGCTCTCGGCCAGAATGCTTTCAAGCTGCTCGTTCACGACTGATTCCTTCCAGAAATAGCCCTGCCGATCCTGGACCCATTCGAAATACGAAGCAGTCACGCCGCCGGCATTGGCAAGAATATCCGGAATGATGAAAACCTTTTTGTCGCCGAGGATCTCATCTGCAACAGCAGTGGTCGGCCCATTGGCGCCTTCGCAGACAATCTTCGCGCGAATGCGGTCAGCGTTACGACTGGTAATGACATTCTCGGTCGCTGCCGGAATCAGAATTTCGCATTCAGTGGTGATCAACTCATCCGAGTTCGCAGCCTCTGCGCCCTTGAAGCCGAGGATGGTTCCATTCCGCTGCCGGTATTCCAGCAGCAGGTGGATATCGATGCCATTCGAGTTATAAAGCCCGCCATCGAATTCGGCGATACCGATGATCTTGTAGCCCTTTTCCATCATCAGCTTGGCTGCATTTGAGCCGACGTTGCCAAAGCCCTGCACGATGACGCGGCAGCCTTCACGCTGCATGTTGAGATACTTCAAAGCTTCATCGCAAACCACGCTGATGCCCCGGCCCGTCGCTTCGCGCCGGCCGCGGGATCCGCCGATATTGAGCGGCTTGCCTGTCACCACGCTGGTCACGGTCTGGCGCATGTGCATGGAGTAGGTGTCCATGATCCAGGCCATCACTTGCTCGTTGGTGTTCATATCCGGTGCCGGCACATCTTTTTCCGGCCCGATGAATTCGATGATGTCCGACGTGTAGCGGCGCGTCATGCGCTCCAGCTCGCCGAGCGACATCTTCTTCGGATCACAGATCACGCCACCCTTGGCGCCCCCGAATGGAATGTTGACTACCGCGCATTTCCACGTCATCCAGCTTGCGAGTGCACGCACTTCGTCCAGCGTTACGTCAGGTGCGTAGCGGATGCCGCCTTTGCCTGGACCGCGGGCCATCGAGTGCTGCACGCGAAAGCCGGTAAAGACCTCGATGCGTCCATCGTCCATGCTGACCGGGATGTGCACGATGATTTCGCGCGTGGGATAGCGAAGGACTTTCCAGATACCTTCGTCGAGATTCAATTTTTGGGCGGCAAAATCAAAGCGAGCAGCCTGGGCTTCCCAGGGGTTGATCTCCTGCTCAAGGGTGAGTGTCTGCATACAAATATTCTCCGTTGCGGCTTAACAAGTGTTGGACCGGGTACAGCGCGGTAACCCGGAATGACCGCACGGACAGGGTGCGGCGAGGAAAGCAAATCTACAGAATCAGACGCATCATCCAGTAGGCGGAAAAAGGAATCGCCCAAACCCGTCGAGTATAGGCGCTGCAAATAGCGTCGGCAACTACCTGGGTCTGCCACTATCGATGTAACCGGTCTAGTGTGAGATGCAGGAACACCAGGCATTAAGAGCCACGCCCTCCCCGAGGTGGTCGGCGCCAGGAGCAGCCTGCTACCGTCAGCAGACTGGCAGCAGCTACCATGGAACGGCATGCCTTCAACGTTTCAAACCTCCACAGCGGCGATCCAGCCGAC
The DNA here is from genome assembly GCA_964658265.1 of uncultured Acetobacteraceae bacterium. Classification (GTDB taxonomy): domain Bacteria; phylum Acidobacteriota; class Terriglobia; order Terriglobales; family Acidobacteriaceae. The sequence continues at coordinate 11,862 of CAZZYN010000060.1, forward strand.
CCCGGCCGAGTTTGCAAAGCTCGCCCGCACCCATACCCTTATTCCGATGGTCAGGCGTCTCACGGCAGATCTGGAAACGCCAGTTTCGGCCTTCCTGCGTCTGGCTGCTGACGAACCGGAGTGCTTCCTGCTTGAATCCGTCGAAGGCGGCGAAAACGTGGGCCGCTACACGTTTATGGGTGTGCGGCCTTACCGCCGCGTGGTTGCACGTTCGGGCACTCTGGATGTCTATGAAGGCAAACGGAGAACCACGCAGCAGGGCGATATCTTTGCTTACCTTAAGAATGCCCTGGCTGGCCAGCGTTCCGCGCGCCTTGCCGGGCTACCGCCCTTCACTGCAGGCGCAGTGGGATTCTTCTCGTACGACGTTGTAAGGCTGATTGAAAAGCTGCCCGAGCTCGCTGCGGATGACCTGCATCTGCCGCAGGCGTGCCTGATGTTCTTTAACGATGTGCTGGCGTTCGACCATGTAAAGAAGGAGATCCTGCTGATTTCTACTGTCGAGACCACGCAGGCCCCTGCTTCCAAGGCCTATGCGATGGGCGAAAAGCGGCTGCGCGCCATGGAACGCCGGCTCTCCCGGGCTCTTCCGGCGATGCGTCGGAGCCGCACCGTGCCGGGCAAGCTGGCTGTGACCTATCGAACTTCGAAAAAGAAATTTCTTGAAGCAGTCCGGCGTACCAAGGAATACATCGCGGAGGGCGACGTTTTCCAGGCCGTCCTTTCCCAGCGATTCGAGGTCAAACCCGGTGTCGACTCCTTCTCCATCTATCGCGCGCTGCGCATCGTCAATCCATCGCCCTACATGTACTTCCTGCGCTGCGGCGCGGAGGATCCCGGCGTGCCTGCGAAAAGCCGCAGTAAGCACCCCGCAACCGCTGCCTTTGAAATCCTGGGCTCCTCACCCGAATTGCTGGTGCGTGTGAGCGGAGCCGTCGCCGGAGAAGGCGGCAAGGTTGAGTATCGGCCCATCGCCGGGACGCGGCCGCGTTCAGCAGATGAGGAAGAGGACAGGCGCATTGGCGAAAACCTGCTTTCCGACGAAAAGGAGCGAGCCGAGCACGTGATGCTGGTGGACCTGGGCCGGAACGACGTGGGCCGCGTCTCTGCCTACGGTTCGGTCAAGGTAAAAGACTTCATGTACATCGAGCGATACTCACATGTAATGCACCTGGTGAGCGCCATCGAAGGTCAGCTTCGAGCGGGTCTTTCTGCAGTCGACGCCTTTCGCAGCTGCTTCCCTGCAGGCACGCTCTCCGGTGCACCAAAAATTCGTGCGATGGAGATCATCGAAGAGCTTGAGCCCACGCGGCGGGGCCTCTACGGCGGGAGCATTCTTTATGCCGACTTCAACGGCAACCTCGACTCGTGCATCGCCATCCGAAGCATGTTAGTCCAGGATGGAACGGGCTACGTCCAGGCCGGCGCCGGTATCGTCGCCGACTCCATACCCGAAAAAGAGTATGAAGAGTCCATCAACAAGGCACAGGCAGTCATGCGCGCCATTGCACGTGCTCGCGGCTGACTGCACTTGAAAAGCATGTGAACAAAGCAGTCCCAAATGATCATCCTTCCAACGCGGATGCGACAATCGATTGGTTCTGATTCAAAGAGTAGTGACCAAGAGCTCTTACACAGAAGAAAGAAAGAGAGAAAAAGCACATGGCAGATCTTGACGCATTGAAGCAGAAATACGCCCCGGTCGTTGCGACCATCGAGGAGTTCAGTTCACTTGGCGCGAAGGTGGAAGACCAGAGCCTGAGCGGAGACAAGCTGCACCTCAAGGCCTCGGTGCCTTCGCAGGTCGTGGCAAACCGTGTCTGGGATTCAATCAAGGAAGTCGATCCGACCTTCTCTGACCTCGCCCATGAGATCACCACCTCCGGGAGCGCCGAACAGCCTTATACCGTGGCTGCGGGCGACAATCTTTCAAAGATCAGCAAGCATTTCTACGGGTCTGCGAATCATTATCAGAAGATCGCGGAAGCAAATGGCCTGGATGATCCGGACAAGATCCGAGTCGGCCAGGAGCTGAAACTTCCGGTCCTGTAAACAACGGCACAGTCTACTTAGCCCCTGGCATCATTTGCCGGGGGCTTTTGCCTGCTGTGCGGCAAATACCTTCACGGCTTCCTTATAACTTCTGGATGCCGCGGCAACAGTTCCCTTACGGCCTCTCGCGTTGGATAGAAGTAGGGCGGTCCACGATCGCAGAGGAATAGTAATGGGACATAGTTTTTCAAGATTCACCAGGACATTTGTGGTCTCGAGCATCGTTTCAGCGGCCGCTTTACTGCCGCTTTCTGCTGCGGGATTTACCGATGGTCGCGACCTCGGTCAGCTACAGGGAACAGTTTCCGGCAGCAGCCATCTGCCTAGTCTTGGCGCGACCATCCAGCTCAGCAGCATCGAAGGCAATGCGCCGCATGAGACGATCAGCCGCGGTGACGGATCGTTCGAATTTGATGGCCTTAGCCACGGCAGCTATCAGCTCCAGGCGTTTGCTGCGAGCGGAGAGATGTCCCTGCCGATCACGGTCCTGGTCGGCGATTCGGGAACCGTTCATCTGGATGTACCGATGCAGCAGGCTAATCCATCATCGCCTTCGCCGGTTAGCCCTGTCGCACCATCCGCACAGCAGCGCGGCTTCTTCACGCGCTGGGGCCATGCCTATATCGACGACTGGACTGCGTCTTCGAGCAACGCCGCGCCCTCTCCGCAACCGAAGCGCAGAGGCTACGCGGCACCACTCAGCAGTCCGCCGTTTCCTTCTGCTGACTGGCCGATTGGTGGCACCGTCGTCATTGGAGCGCCGGACTATCAGACCTATCCGTTGATGCAGGCGATCAACCAAAACAAGTCTCGTTTCAAGATGTACGGCTGGATTGATATCGGCGGCAATGCCAGTACCTCCAACAAGGGCCAGTACGCCAATAATGAGACGGCCTATGACGTCGTCCCGAATTCCATTCAGCTGGATCAGGCTGTGCTCTATCTAGAGCGGCTGCCGGATACTGTCCAGACCGATCACTTCGACTGGGGCTTTCGTTTGAGCGGTCTCTATGGCCTGGACTATCGCTACACCACGGCCAAAGGTGTCTTCAGTCAACAGCTCCTATCCGGTGCGAGTGGACAGAAGTATGGCGCAGACCCGGTGATGTACTACGCCGATCTTTACTTTCCGCATGTTGCACAGGGCATGGATGTGCGCATCGGCCGATATATTTCACTGCCGGATATTGAGGCCCAGCTTGCCCCGAATAACTACACGTACAGCCACTCGATTCTCTATACCTACGACTGCTACACACAGCATGGCGTGAATGCCACGGTCAAGGTCAGCAACCACTGGACGGCGCAGGCAGGTGTGTCGGGCGGCTGCGAGATTGCTCCCTGGGTGAAAGGCGCAAAGCTTACCGGCAACTTCTGCGCGGCATATACCTGGACTGAGGGCAGCAACAATCTCTATTTATGTGCTAACTCGGTAAATTCGGCTAAGTATGGCTACAACAATATTTCAGCCTATTACCTCACCTACTATCATCGTTTCAGTGCGACCTGGCATACCGATACGGAAGGCTGGTACCAGTATGAGCGCGACGTGCCAAACGTCAATTATGCGGGGCCGGGTGGCTATGCAGGCATCACCTCGCCTGCGCCGATCACTGGCGCCAATGGCGCAGCCTGCTCTTCAACCATCCAGACTCACTGCTACGCACCGGACTATGCCTTCGTGAATTACGTTGAGCACGACTTCAATAATCACCATGCGTCGCTCAATATCCGCAATGAGTTCTTTGACGATATCAAGGGTCAGCGCACCGGAACGAAGACCCGTTACAGCGAGCACCTGGTAGGTCTCGACCTATGGGTGGGCAGCACCATCACGGTACGTCCGGAGATACGCCTCGAACACTCATACGACCGGCCGGCTTACGACAGTCCGTACCTTGGCTCACCGACCAAGACGACACAGCTGACTGCAGCCGCTGACCTGATCTATCACTTCTAACCTGTGGCGCTGGCAACGAACGGCTGCGGAGGATCGCAGCCGTTTTGATTTGCCGCCGGAACACGGCGATACACTAGCGACAACAGCCATGGTCTTCGTTCTCGACAACTACGACTCCTTTACCTACAACCTGGTGCAATATATGGGCGAGCTTGGCGCCGAGATGGTGATTCGCCGCAACGACGAGATCACCATTGAAGAGATAGATGCCCTTGCTCCGGAACGCCTGCTGCTCTCGCCCGGGCCTTGCACACCGCAGGAAGCCGGTATCCTGATCCCTCTCATTCAGCACTTCGCCGGCAGGTTGCCGATTCTTGGCGTCTGCCTGGGCCACCAGGCGATCGGCGCAGCCTTCGGCGGAGACGTGGTGCGTGCACCGCAGCTAATGCACGGCAAAACCAGTGCGGTCGATCATGACGGTCGATCCATCTTTGCCGGCATCGCCTCACCCATGACCTGCACACGCTATCACTCGCTGATTGTGGCGGAGGAAACTCTGCCGGCGGAGCTTGAGATTTCCGCCCGATCCGGCGATGGCGTCATTATGGGACTGCGTCACCGGCGCTTTCCCGTTGAGGGCGTTCAGTTTCATCCGGAAAGTGTCCTGACCCCGGATGGCAAACAACTGATTCGCAACTTTATCGACCTGTAATCGCCGGGTTCAGCCTGGCCGACGGCACTCCACACCAAGGCAGTTTTCCCAACGGCCCAGATCTTCCACTTCATGGAAGCGCGGATCCGGATTGTCCCCGATGGCGGCGCGCCGAATGCCGGTGAAGCCTGCCTCTTCCAGTTCCCGGGCCATGTTTTTGTAGTCCCACATCCATAAATGCGCACTGCGCCCGAAGAGCAGCTTGCCCAGGCCCGAGGCTCCGCTTTTCTGCTCATCCACGCCCAGGTAGGACTCGCGCATGAACCGGCTGGCAGCTTCTGCATCGCCGGATTGCAGATAAGTTTTCGCAAGCCATTCAAGGTCAGGCAGAACGAAGCGAAAGGTACCGCCCGGCGCAAGATAGGTGAAGACATTGCGCAGTGTCTGCCGAAATTCATTAAGCGCAAGATGCTCCAGCACATGCGAGCAGTAGACGCCTGCGGCGGAGCGCGGAGCGACTGGCAGCCCCTTGATGACGTCGCCGTAGCGAATATTGGCGGGGTAATCCGGAAAGCCGCGTTTGAGGAGCATCGGCTTCAGAAAAGGCAGATTCTTTTCCATCCAGAATGCCGGGCCTGCATCGAAGTTGACCCATGTCGAAGGCGCACACAGTCCGCAGCCGAACTGTACGTATTGAAGCTGCGGAACCGGGCCCTGCGTCGGATCGCCTGGCCGGACGCCTTGTGTCGTTGCACTCGCTGCCATCTGCTGCCTGTCTCCCCCTGACGCATCGCGGGCCGTCTGCAGGACGCCCGGCGGCTACAATACCTCTAGAGCATAACTGTTGAAAATGCGCCGGCCAAACTGCGTTGTTGCTGTAACCGCCTCGTCGATCCTGCTACTAGCGCATGGTTCATTCGCCGGCGCACAAAAAGTGCTGACAGACGCGAGCCCGATCGGCAAAACCAGTGCGAAGGAAGTCCAGGTCTCCGGCGCTGTGGAAGTAAGCAACGGGCAGATGCTGCTGGGTAACGGCAGCGCCATCACGGCCGGCTCGCAGGCAGTGAGTATCAGTCTTACGCGCGGGGGCCAACTCCGCTTGTGCTCCACCACGGCGGTGCATCTTTCGCACGATCGCAGTATCGACGCGCCCGATTCAAGTGCGCTGATGATGGCTCTCGATCGCGGCGCTATCGAGACCAATTACGAAACCGGCAAATATTCGGACGTGCTGCTGACTCCCGATCTGCGCATTTTGATCTCGCCTCCTGGCCATGCGGACGTCAGCATCCGCGTCAACGCGCGCGGCGACACCTGTGTCGACAATCCCGGCGCGAATGCTCCGTACATCACAGTGACCAGCCAGTTTGACGGCGGCCTGTATCGACTCGCTCCCAACCAGCACGTCACGTTTGAGCGCGGCAGCCTTAAAGATGTTGTTGACACCGAGCGGGAGCCCTGCGGATGCCCGGCTCCTGCGGTCTCGGTCGGCAGCGCCGGCAGTTCATCCAGCCATCCGGCGCTGCCCGGCAAGCCAGTTGGCGGCCCATCATCTACGCCGGCTGACACAGACTTTCCGCTGGCACAGAGCGAAGGCCTGGCACCACCCCCGCCGCTGCCTACGACACCGGTCGCTGCCCCCGGCGAAGTGCATGCACAGGTGACGGTGCCTCTGACCTACAACGGAGAGAATCCGGCTGCGCCTGCAGACAGCAATCCCGCGGGCAGCACGGCATCGCCCGCTGCCGCCGCGCCGACGGCTCCGGCGAAGCCGCCGGCCAGTGCTGCTCCACCACCGCCTGCAGCGGCTCAGCCTGCAACGCCGCAGGCGATCGAAGTGATTCCAGCAGTCTCAGCTCCAGCGGCTCAGGCTTCACCCACGCCACCGGCAGCCATACAGCAGACTCCTGCAAAAAGCGGTTCAAACGTCTTCCGGAAAATTGGACACTTCTTCGCAAGGGTTTTCAGTTAAATCGGACTTCAATTCGATCAGCCCTGCTTAACCAGCCTGCTAGCTGGTTTTGAGCGCGGTCAGCAGCCGGTTGCCATCGGTAGCAACCGTGTCCGCACACTGCATCAGGACGATCGACTGAGGCTCGCTGGAGATGTTTCCGGAAACGTTGGCGTCCGCAACGTTTCTCAGGATGAGCGCAGGCTGCGGGTGGGACGTGGCCTCAGCGCCTTTCTGACCGCTCCCGAAAGTGTTGCCATCGATCGTGAGGCCGTCGATACCCGCCGCATAAATCGAAGCGCCTATCGACGCATTGAACGTATTGCCCTGGATCTTGATGCCGGAATTAATGGCGATGGCAGGCGTCTCCAGGTGCTCGCGATGCTGGGCCGTGTCGATGGTGATGACACCGCGTCCGTCTGCGAGCGGACCCTGGTTGCAGGAAGAGAAGTCGTTGGTCCGGATGCTCACGTTCTGGACGGCAGGTCCATCCATGCGCTTCGCATCCGGAGCCAGCAGGATCGCCGCGCCGCCACAGCCGCGAAAGTGACAGTTGGTTATTTCACTGCGTCGGTGCAACACCACGCCGCAGCCTGCCGTGTTGGTGATCGTGCAGTGGTCAACGATCATCTTCGAACCATCGACGACCCCACACACCAGCATTCCTGAGAGGATGACCGGCGAGAGAGTCTCGGCAAATGCCAGCGTCGCGCCCTGGCGATTCAAGGTCACCGAAGTGATTGCGATTTCGCCTTGCAGCTGAAGCGTATCCGGCGCCGAGAACTGTACGAAATCTCCTGGCTGTGGCAGCTGCTCCTTGGTCAGGGGCTGGCTGCCATTGGCTTCAATGATCACTGATCGCTCATCCAGCCGCTCGCGTATGCGCCAGTACGACTGCCGTATATGGATGCCTTCACCGCCCATGCCTTCAAGGTGGCTGGCATGCACGCGAACGTCTCCATGGCAGTCATGGAACGATATGCCGGTTCCCTGGCTGCCATGCGCCGCGCGTCCGGCAGTCACCGTGACATCGTCGCATTGAAAGTCGCGGCAGCTGTTGGCCACGAATCCATGGCCGGGCACATGCTGCAGGGATACGCCTTCGACCAGCACACCCTGGCATGCCATAAACGACACGCACTCTGGCTGAGTCGTACCCTTCTTCAAGGCGGCCGGTTCGTCATCCCAGGAAAGCTTCATATCGTGCAACGCGACAGTACGGCACTGCATAAATGTGAAGGCAGGGGTCGCCCCGGTGAAGTGCAGTTCAGCATTGTTGGCGTAGATCTCTATGCCTTGAAAGCCGCTGAGGGACATGACCGGCTCGGCGGATTCAGCGAACAGATACTTTCCTGATTCGAATACCAGCCGGGCATCGGAAGATGAGAGCGACGCAATAGCTTTCCTTACTGCTGCGGTCGAATCCTTAACCCCGCTCGGATCTCCACCGAAGGCCGTGACCGACGCCCGCTGCAGGGAAGTCTGTGCCAGCAGGGGTAAACTCTGGCAGGCCGCTGCCGCTCCTGCCATCAGGGTGGATCGTAGGAACAGCCTTCGATCGATTGCCATAAGCCTTTTGCCCCGGGCATATCCGTCGGCATGCCATTATTTGTTGGTTTTGACCTGGTTCAGTGAACATCGCAGACATCAGGAGCCTGTTCAGTAGACGACTCCGCTGGCACGTAAGGCCACCATACCGCACTGCCGGCTGAGCTACAATTTAACTTGCAGATTTAAGTGGCAGCGTTCGCTGACAAGTACCTTTCATCTCAACATTTGAAGCACGACGGTAAGGAGCTATCCCGCTATGGCGATCCCCGCCACCCAGATGCGTCCGGGCATGGTAATCAAGCACAATAACGAACTGCACACAGTGTTTGCCGTTGAGCATCGTACGCCCGGCAACCTGCGTGCCTTCATCCAGGCCAAGCTGCGCAACCTGCGCACGGGGGCCATGTTCGAACACCGCTTTCGCTCGCCCGATCCGATTGAACGTGTCATCGTTGACGAGATTCCGATGGAGTTCCTCTACTCCGATGGCGACGACTACTACTTCATGAACACTGAGAATTACGAGCAGCTGAATCTGAAACGCGATACCCTCGGCGACGCTGTCGAATACCTGATCCCCAATCTGCAGATCAAGGTCTCCCAGCACGATGGCGTGCCGGTCGGCATCGAGCTTCCGCAGACGGTGGAGATGACAGTGATCGAGACCGAACCCGGCATCAAGTCAGCGACTGCCTCGTCTGTCACCAAGCCGGCAAAGATGGAAACAGGCCTCACGGTCCAGGTGCCGCCTTTCATCAACGAAGGCGAAAAGATTCGTGTCGATACGGCAGAAGGTGCTTACCTCTCACGCGCTTAATCCGGGGCGGACGGGAGACGCCAGTCACTCTGCGTCTTCCGTCCGTCTACAGCGACCCGGCTCAGTTACCGTGCAGCGCGCCAATGTGACGCTTCACGATCAGATCGGTCTCGTGTGCAAAGGACTTGAAGTCGCCTGAGCCTTCTGTTGCTTCCTTTGCGAAAAGCTTCTCATCCATGTCATGGATCTGCTGCATATCGGCGATGTAGGCAGCGTCGAAGCCTGCACTGGAAGTCGCCTTCAGCTTGTCCAATCGCTGCTGGAAGGTCGGGTTCAGCTTCGCGGCGGGCGGTATTCCCGCTGCAGTCGCAATCCGCTTCAGCTTGGCGCCCACCAGTTCATGGTCGTGGACCTCGGTAATGGCCTGGTCCTTCACGTTCTGCGCCACTGCCTTCTCTTCGGCAACCTTGCTTGCTTCCACTTCGTACATACCACCCTGCGAAACTTTTCCTGTGAAGGTTTTGTCAGCCTCGGAGGCGTTGGCTGCTGCGTGAATACATGGCGTTGCGACCAGAGCGGCTGCGCAGAAAGCAAGGAGCGGTAAACGGCTTGCTGGAATGATGAACTTCATAAATCTCCTGGATTTAAAAACGTTTGGCGTTTTAATTCGATGCTTGGGGCATAAATGCTCTGCTAAACTCGCGCCAATCTCCTAAGGATATGTGTGCGCATGAAGCAGTTAGCAGCTGTAGCCGTAATACTTTTGTCTGCAAGAAGTGTCCTGCTCCAGGCACAGCAGCCCGGTCGTACCCTTATACGCGCCGGTCACGTCCTCAATGTGAAAACAGGCGCTGAGCCGGCAGACCAGACTATCGTCGTTCAGGGCGAGACCATCGTTGGCCTGGCCGCAACCAGCACCACGCCCAGGCAGCCCGGAGATACAGAAATCGATCTCCGCCAATACACCGTTCTGCCCGGACTGATCGATGTTCACACGCACCTCACCGGTGCCACCAACTTCGATCCCTTTTTTGAAGTCACCATGACCCCCGCGAAGGAAGCTATCATCGGCGTCGAGAATGCCAAGGTCACCCTTGAAGCCGGCTTTACCACTGTCCGGAATGTCGGCGCCGGCGGCTACACTGACGTCGCGTTGCGCGATGAGATCAATGCCGGCCACATACCCGGACCGCACATGCAGGTCAGCGGACCGCCGCTCGGCATCACGGGCGGCCACTGCGATGACAACCTGCTGCCCTACCAGTACCACGTGACTGCGGAAGGCGTCGCCGATGGCATTCCCGCCGTGCAGCAGAAAGTTCGTCAGAATATCAAGTATGGTGCCGACCTGATCAAGATCTGTGCAACCGGCGGTGTGCTCTCGAAAGGCGACGATCCGCAGGCCAGCCAGTACACGCTTGAAGAGATGCAGGCCATTGTTGCGGACGCTCATCGCCTCGGCCGCAAAGTCGCCGCGCATGCTCATGGCGCACAGGGCATCCTCTGGGCCAGCGAAGCCGGCGTCGACTCCATCGAGCACGGTTCGTATCTCGACGACGCCAGTATCGCCATGATGAAAAAGCACGGCACCTACTTCGTGCCAACTGCCTACCTCATCGATTGGAATCTGCAGAACGGCAAGCTGCCGGAATTCTATGAGAAAAAAATGCGCGACGTGAGCGCTGTCGAAAAAGCAAATGCCAAACGCGCCATCGCCGCCGGGGTGAAGGTTGCACTTGGGACTGACGCAGCAGTCTATCCACATGGACTCAATGCCCGCGAGGTAGATGTCTACGTCAACCAGTTCGGGATGAAGCCGCTTACTGCCATCCAGACCGGTACCTTGAACGCAGCGGATCTGATGGGCTGGTCAGACAAAGCCGGCTCACTCGAGGCAGGAAAATGGGCCGACATCATCGCGGTCAGCGGGGATCCTCTTCAGAACGTCAAAGTGCTGCAGTCCGTGAAGTTTGTGATGAAAGGCGGCGTCGTTTACAAGCCACTCTCCGCCGCTCCGTAAGAGGAAAAGCTCCAGCCGTGGCTCTGTGCATCCAAATACGCAGATGGGAGAACAACCATGGCAGACAAAGTGGAACATCAG
>CAZZYN010000061.1:0-22365 GCA_964658265.1 uncultured Acetobacteraceae bacterium
GACCGGAGTGGGGACGCTGGCCTCATTGTTCGATCCAGCGCGGAAGAAGAGGGTGTGGATGCGTATCGCGGGTACTACATTGGCCTGCGCGCACCGGACAATACGCTGACGATCGGTCGCACAGACTACTCCTGGCAGGAATCAGAGGCCGCACGCTCGCCACAACCCGTGTTGCCATTGCAGTGGTATCACCTGCACGTCGTTGCGGTTGGCTGCAGCATCGCGGCGCAACTGACTGACATGCAGTCGCACACCCTGGGCGCAGTCGTTTTGCGGGATTCAAGTGGAACCTGCTTCACCAGTGGTCGCATCGGTCTACGCTCGGTTTCGACCTCAGTGGTCTGGAGAAACGTCCAGGCTTCCGCTGCGACACAGCAGGATCTGCAGCGTGTCGTGTCGCTTCGCAGCAGCTCAGCCCTGGTTCCACCGCCAAGCAACGTGAAGGAGTTGCTGGCGTACTACCAGAAGCTGCTCGCGGCTTCTGCGCCTGCGACCCAGAGCCTCGCGCCGCCGGGAAACCTGCAAATCGTTCGCGATCTGCCGCTTCTTCCGGCTGTCGCAAACCGTACCGTCCTCGTCCGTGGGGAGGTCACACTGCTGCATCCTGTGCTCTATGTGCAAGACGCTACGGGCGGCATCGAAGTCCTGAACGCAGCGCTTCCACCGCTGAAGATCGGCGATCAGGTGGAAGTGGAAGGGCAGAACGAAGCCGCAACGTATCCGCCGGTGTTGCGCAATGGAAGTGCGCGGCTGCTGTGGCCCAGCATCCCATCCCCGCCGCTTTTCATCAGCATCGACAACGCGGTGGCCGGCGCGTACGAGGGGCGCCTCATTGAACTGGAGGGGCGCCTGGTCCGCCGGTCCGTCCACGGCTCCTCAGTGGTTCTGGAGCTGGCTACAGACCACCAACGTTTCGAGGCAGTGCTCGACTCCTCCACCGCGGTAACGGCGCTGCAAAACAACGTGGGCAGCCTTCTGCGTATAACCGGTGTCTGCACTTCAGACCAGCGCTACCGCTCGGCGCAGGTGCCCTTTGTCCTGCTGCTGCGCTCCGCTGAGGCCGTGCAGACGGTAGGGGGACCGCCGTGGTGGTCTGCGCGCAATCTCAGCATCGCGGCTGTTGTTCTCGCCTTTCTACTCCTGCTTGGTGTCCTCTTCTACATCCGCGCGGAGCAATGGAGGTTGAATGCTGTCGTGGAAGAACGGCAGCGTCTGGCGCATGAACTCCACGACACGCTGGCGCAGAGCTTCGCTGGAATCGGTCTGCAGTTACGCGCTCTCCGGCGTCGCATGCCAGCCACGCTGCCCGGCCTGCAGGCTGATCTGGATCTCGCGGCAGAGATGGTGCGGCAAGGGCATCAGGAGGCGCGGCAAAGCATCTCGATGCTTCGCCCTGTGGACGAGAAGGCGGTTCGTCTCCTGCCCGCACTCGTAAGCGCCGCGCACCGCATCATCGCTGACGACTCCATCCGCATCCATGCGCGGATGGAAGGCGAGGAGCGCACCATACCACTGCGCACGCTGGACGTGCTGTTTCGCGCGGGCCAAGAAGGAATTGCCAACGTGGTTCGCCATGCTTCGGCAAAGCGAATCTCCATCACTGTCACCTTCGCTGCACAAAATCTCGTTCTGCAGGTTCAGGACGACGGCATTGGTGTCGCCAAGTACGACCACAGTTCCGACGGATTTGGCCTGAGGGGTGTCGCCAAGCGCGTGGAGGCCGTGCACGGATCCGTTCGCCTTCACCCTGCAAGTCCGTCCGGCTCCTGCCTCACCGTGGAGATTCCGCTCGCGTCGGCCAATCCATTTGGACGCGCCTTCCGCGCGCTCACCTCCGGCGTTGCATCCATCCTCCGTCCGCAGAGCTAATTCAAGTTGGAAAGCTGCAGATTCTTCGACCACGTATAGTGCGCCTGGAGGCAGGTCACTCGCCAGCCTCGCGAATGACAGGTGCCGATGAAGTTGTGGAAGTGGATTACCATCCCATGACGTGGGTCACCGTCATTGACCGGCTTTTGAACTCCGATCATCAGCCGGACGAATCCGCGTAGGATTTGCCAGTCGCCGGCAAATCTGAAAACTGCTGCCACTAAGATGAACCACCAACTCTTTCTGCTTTTGACGTTGTTGCCATCTGACGCGGTGAAGAACCCAGGCATGAATGCCTATCGCGATTTCATAAATTCATGGGCACCCCTTGAATGGCTTCAGGCCTACTTTGAGCCACAGTACCTAAACGGCCGCTCGGGGTGCTTTAAAGAAGGCCGTTCATGGCCGGTACCGACAGACTCTATCCATATCGCATTAAATTTGACGGCTCGAGTGACTCCATCTGTCTTCGTTGCTTCAGAACAGTGCGTGGAAGTAATCCTGCTTCATTGGCTGAGAACGAACGCTTGCATATCTGGGAACCGAGTGGAGTTCTGCCGCTCGAGACCCGACGTTACACGAAGCCTGAGCCGGCACAGCTTTCTTAACTCATCAAATTGCATCTTCACGCGGTAGGCTAACCCAATACGCAGCGGCAGCCACCGGTGCACATTTAGAAGCAGACAAAGGAGGTAGTTCCGCCGGCTTGTATTCACTTGTGAGTTCAGAGCGAAAGTCGATCATGCTGTAAAGTATTTCCGTCTTCAGCAATGCGGCGCGGCTGTCTGCGAAACAGACAACCAGTCCTTCGGCCGTCATGTCCACTTGCGCCACGGGTAAAACAACCCGATGATCAGCCCCAGGTGTCGAAACTTGTATGTTTTTTGAGATTCCGAGTCCCCTTCGGTTTTCCAATCTCCGGCTGATCTCTCGTTAAGGTAGCATTTCGATCCAACCAGTTGAGGTTCTCCTAACCCTGGAAGACTTCAACTTAAAACTGTTCATTGAAGAGCATCTGAAAAGTTTTTCTGAGCCCTCGGTTGACCGCAGCTATCGAACTCGCCGCCGCCGCAGTGCCGTTCGACTGTGGTCCTGAATGGTTGGCGAAATGCCCGTGAGGTTCTGCGTGACCAAGCGTGGGAAGATTTGGGTAGAAGAGCAAGCGCATTCATCTCAGCATCCAAGAGCGAAGCCCAACCATCGTCCGCTGAGGCAAGAGTTAGCATCTCGTCCGAAGGATGAAACTTGTTCACAAGAACAGCATCGAGTCGGGTACGAAAAAAACGGCGTTTTGGGGCGATGACTAATTCCCCCTTCGATGCGATCTCTCGAAATGGACCCAGTCGCCGCCCCTTGACACGTGCCACTGCGGAAGGATCCCTCCGGCTCCTTTATTGCCCCCGTCCCTGCGACGCTAGTGGCAGCGTGCCAGTTGCCACGATATGGTGGGTCCCACCCGGAAGTGTCAACTTGCGGGCCGCCTCTGTCATCTCGGAGGAAGCCGGATGACCGTCGATCACGAGCGTCTTTTCTGCAAAATCAAGGATTGGGAGAACCAGGTCTATCGCCATCTCCGGAGGGGCCGAAATGTCGAGCGTGAAGAGCGCGTCCTTCTTCGTCCATGAAACCTGAACATTGCCGATTGGTGTAGGGACTGCCCCCTTGGCCGACTCAAGGCCGGCCAGATGGGGGCTGATCATGACACGTTTGTAGCCTGGCGAGGCCGGCGTCACACCCAGGATGATGGCAGACATCTGAATAAGTGGAGTTCCACCCCAGCCGTGGCTGTGGTCGCCTGCGTTCCAGTCTTCGGAAAAGGTACGCGTCTCTGGGTTGAGGTGCCATTGCTGCATCTGGGCCCAGCCATAGCGGTCGAAGACTCCGGCGTGGACCTCTGCCGCAAGGATGAAATGCATGAAGTATGGCTGGACCTCAAGCGGAGGAGAAGCAAAAAGCTTTTCGAGGATGAGCGGCTGCCGAGCTTTGGGTGCAAGGTCGTAGAGGACAGCGAGCGCATTGACATGCGGCGTGTGCGTCATTATGTCTCTGTCTTCCGGCAGCCAGCGGCCCGTTGGCTGATGGTTGGTGTGCGGCTTGCCGTCGCGGTATAGACCCGCGTTTGCGTCCCACAGTTCTCGCTCGAAGGCCGCCTTGACCCCGGTGCGCAATTGCTCATACTTCAGCCTTCGCGGGTCGTCTCCAAGGATTGTGGCGAGCCTCGCCCCGTCTGCCAGCGCGCGGTAATAGAATGCCGTCATGTAGCCCTGGCCAATCTCTGCGGGCGGATGATGACCTGGAAACCCATCGATCGTCACCCAATCCATGAACATGTAGTTGGGTGCCGCTGACAACAATCCGTTCACACCCTGAAAGGTTGTGAAGTGATCCAGCAAGCGATGCACCGTGGGTGCCATCTCCCGCAGCAACGCCTCGTCGCCGGTGTAGTCGTAATAGTCCATAAGCATCTGCAGCCACAGCAGCGCATAGCTTGTGTGGAAATTGGCCTCGTGGAAATGATCGAGGATGCCTGCGAACTTGCGCAGGTCCTGGCGTGCGAGTGCGGGTTCATCGAAAGCATAGAAATTCTCAAGTGATTCGATCATGGAATCGCCGGTGTCGCCGAGTGGCTCCTGATTATGCGGAGAATCGAGGTACCGGTTCTGCATGCAAATCTGCGTCAACCATCGCGAGGCTTTCCAGAGGCGGTTGAGCGCTTCATCGCTACTCTCGAAAGAGCCTCGATAAGTTACTGGCTCTGAGACGAAAGTGGCCCGCACATCGGCGAACTCCACGGGCCCGGTGGCGTGCGACACAGTAACTCTGATCGTTGAAAACGAGTCATACCCCGGATACTCGAAGATGGTCTCGCCCTCCCCGAGTGTTACCTGGGAAGGCCGCATCGGCCCGGGGAGGGTCTTGGTCTCGGAAGGCTCGATGGTGATGATGGTGCCCGCTGGTCCGCGAACTTTCATGGAAACGTACCCACTCAGGACGCGGTCATAATCGACAGAGAACCTGCCGTCTCCCTGTAGACGCAGTTGCTCTCCGATCCGCGCGAGAGGCGCTGTCGTGGAGAGATTGGGCGTGGCCCGCGCGATGGCCTGCACAGGCCAGATGGCTTCCATCGCCGGCGGGATTTGACTGACCATCACCGGCCCCCATGTGGCATGACCTGAATTCGAATCTGTACCGATGTCTGCGTCGATATGGCGAGCCGCCTGCCACGAATTGTCCCGGAAGGATGGTTCTCTCCATGCCGGGGTGTCGAGTCGCGCGTCATAGAGCAGTCCGCTCTCGGCAGGATTGTCTGTGAATGTACCTACTCTGTAAGCGCGACTAGCTTCAGCCTTCCACTCGTCTCGAGTGGAGACGGTGAGTGTTGAACCTGCCGCGCGTTCAATCGAAGCTTCGAAAGCAAACCCCGGTTTCCCCAGGCTGAAGTTCGAAAGCAGGTCCGACGTGATGACCTCGACAGCGATCACATTTCTTCCGAAGTGTAGATACGGGGCCAGGTCTACCCGGGTGTAGAGCCATTGATGAGACCACTTGACGGGACCGGCGACGTCGTTCCCCGGGTCGTCGGGGCCGCGGGAGACCAGCTGACCATTGACCCATAGCCGGTACACGCGATCCGCCGTCACTTTTGCGTAAGCGGTCTTGATAGCGGCTCCATCTGGCACGATCAATTCCTTGCGAAAGTGGGCGGCAAAGGGTTGGTTGTCATCTCCTTCGTTGCCGGCAACCCATACCCATGCCGGTCTCCAGGGCGTCGTCTCGGTAGAGGGCTGAAAGCGATATCTGACGGCCTGAACTCCCTCGTTGTCGACCAGTGTTTGAGCGGCCCAGCCGGCGACGGGTCCGCGCGGGTCTGTCGACGGGGGTGCCGACACCTGTGAGATCGCCGAGTGCACAAGCGCCAAGGGGAGAATGGAAAACACAATTCGACGGAACAAAGCACAGCCTTTCCTAGTCATCTCTTCGTGACCGCAAACCGCACCGGGCAGGCCAGAATTAAATCCAAACACTCTCTTAAAGTGACAAGCCTGCTCACTTTTTTAGCTGACGAGAACAGTCTCAGAAGCGCGATTGCCCCGAAATCTGGCTATATGCTGCGGCCTTCACTCCTCAAAGGCTGCTGCATCCCGTTGTGATGTCGCGCGGTAATCTGTGCGCAGAGTCAGCCATCTTTCATGTTTCCCGTCTGCCGCCGAAATAAATGCACACACTGTAGGCTGCTCATCAAAAAAGACTGCTTGTCGAAAACGGATGGATTCAAGACGTTAAAGTTAGCGTTAAATTTGTTGACTTTAATCTACCAGCACTCGTATAGGTTTACCCGGGGCGTCATTCGCGCCTGATTCGGTTATGAACAAGTGGCCAACAATTTAAGCAGTAGTCAGTCTTTTGAGAGGTATCAGGATGATGCGGATGAACAAAATTGTCTCAACAGTCGCAGGACTGGTGACGGCGTTCAATTATCAGGCGCTGGCGCAGACAGCGGGACAGATTTCAGGCACGGTGGAAGATGCGAGCGGAGCCGTTCTACGGGGCGTAGCCGTTGAAGCTCTCAACACAGACACACACTCATCACGTAAAGTGACGAGCGGACCATCGGGTGAGTATGTGGTCACCCTCCTGCCGCCCGGAAAATACCAGATCACCTTTACTTCCGCGGGCTTCAAGACACTCACCGAAAATGCCATCACGCTGGAAGTGGATCAGGCCATCACCATCAATCCGAAGCTCGCGCTGGGCGGATCGAGCGAGACGGTTGAAGTACAGGGGAGTGCCCAACTCCTGGATGCCACCAACTCCTCTATCGGAACCGTAATTGGCGAGGAAGCCGTCCACGATCTGCCGCTGAATGGCCGTAACTTTACTCAGCTCCTCACACTCGTTCCGGGCGCGACACCTGTCAGCACGAGTCAGGGCAACAACCAGGGCACTTATGATGGTGCGACCGTGGCCATCCCCGGCAGTTCATTCGCAAATCCGTCGCTGAACGGGCAACAGAATCGTGAAACGCTCTACCTGCTGGACGGGGTAGTAAACACAGACTTCCGCACGACCACGTATACGGTGCTGCCGATCATCGATGGGATCACTGAATTCAAAGTCCTGACGCATGCCGACGATCCCTCCTTTGGTTCAGTCCTGGGCGGGGTGGTAAATGTCATCACTACTTCAGGGACAAACAGCTTCCATGGAGCGGCCTGGGAGTTCATCCGCAACAACGCATTCAACGCGAGAAACCCGTTCACCGATGTAAATAATGATGGCAGCCCGAGAAAGCTGCAGCCTTTTCACCAGAACGAGTTTGGCGGCGCAGTCGGCGGCCCCGTTCGGCTGCCCAAGCTATACAACGGGCAGGACAAGACTTTTTTCTTCTTCGCTTACGAAGGGTGGCGGTACAGTGAGCCATCCAGCAACACCTACACAGTTCCAACCGCGGCCGAAATCTCGGGAGACTTTTCCCGTTCCGTAGGCAACAGTCTAATCTTCGATCCGGCCACGACACAGGTAAACGCGACCGGAGACGGTTACACGCGCCAGCAATTTAAAAATAATATGATTCCGGCTGACCGCATCGACACCCGAATACAGAAATACATCCAGACTTACTTCGACGCTCCGAATCTCACTCTCGTCAACGGCGGAGATCAGAACGAGATCCTCCGGGCACCCTATTCCAATAACGAGAATAATTATCAGGGTCGTCTTGATCAGAAAGTCACCAGCCACGAAAGTGTCTTCTTCCGCTGGTCCAACATGTTCGTAGTGGATAACAACCATTCCTCGAACAAGGCGACCAACCTGTCCAACTTCAATGGCTTGAACATTGGTGCCGGCATCACCCACGTCTTCAGTCCGAAGCTGCTGTTGAATGTAGATGGAGGTCGAGCAAGTCGTGGCTTTACGAGTGTGAGTTCCACTGCACCTGGTCTTGCTGATGCGCTGGCATTCGGAGGCGTGAGCACCTACGGTCCACTGGGGATCAATCTCGCCGGCCCCTACGGTGGTGCAGGGGTGGGCAGCACCGTCTTTCAGCGCAACTCATCGTGGTCGGTGGGTAGCCAATTGATCTGGCAAGTGGGTCGTCACTCCTTCACTTTTGGAGAGCTGTTCATCGATCAGTACCGGTCGCAGAAAGGCAGTGGACAAAGCCTCAATTTCGATAACCAGCAGACTTCGGACCCTGATCCAAATGATATGAACGCTACCGGAAACTCGGTAGCGTCTGCACTTCTTGGCTTGCCGAATACAGGCGGCTTCCAAGCAAATAATTACATTAAGTACAGCTTCCCGTCCTATGGTGTCTTCGCAGGAGATTCATGGAAGGCAACGCCGAGGCTGACTCTCAACGTCGGCCTTCGGTTTGACCACCTGAATCAGCCGAACCTGACGCAGGGAGTTAACAATGGATTCAACTTTGACACTGGTAACTGGGAGCTGGGGGGTGGCAAGCTGCCGGCAGCATGCGCCACCACGGGTGTTGCACCATGCATCCCAGGGCCTAGCGGGGACGCTTCGGTCGATCTCGCCCAGACGCTTGGCTATGACGGCTCGATAGCCGGCAGCCATATCGTTGTTTCGAAGAGTGCCACACGCGCGCCGGCCTCGGTAAATTGGGATTATGGCCCACGCCTGGGCTTCGCTTACCGGGTACATCAGGACACAGTGTTGGCCGGTGGCTTCGGTATTACCTACGACATCCTCAACGGTATTAGTCAGACCTTCTCAAACTCCATCGGTGAGTGGCCCGAGAAAGGTTCGCTTACCCACACCTATAACCAACTGGGGGCTGCCACTACTACCGAGCAGGCAGCTTTAACAGAGATAGGAAACCCGCTTACCACGGGTGGTCCTTTTCAAGACTTCGACTTTTACTACAGCCCGACGAACAAGCCACTTTATTCCGAGCAGTACAACCTCCAGTTACAGCAAACGGTTCGCGGCAATACACTTGTGCAGCTGTCATATGTAGGTTCGGTATCCAAGCGACTTGATTACGGCGGCACGGCAAACACGTCGACAACTCCCGGGCCCGGGACGCTGGCCCAGGTAAATGCACGCAAGCCTTTCCCGTACATGAATACATTCGTATACGATAAGACGACCGGTGCGGGTAATTACAACGCCTTCCAGCTAAAAGTTGAACGTCGCTTTCGAAATGGACTCCAGTTCCTCGGCGCTTATACCTGGTCGAAGTCTACTGACACTGGTACGAGCGGTCGGTTTGGCGGTGAGAACGGCCCGGGCGGGGGGTCTGCTGTGCAGAACTACTACGATCCACAGTCCAACCGCAGCGTTTCTGCTTACGACGTTCCTCACTTCGCGTCCATGTCAGTCCTCTATGAACTTCCCATCGGTAGAAACAAGCAGTTCCTCAACCACGGCGTCGGTTCGTACGTGCTGGGCAACTGGCAGCTGAATACGGTAGCGCAGCTTGGCAGCGGACGAGTCTTCACGTTGCAAGTTCCGCATGACATCGCAAACATTGGAGCTACCGGCTACGGCCGACCGAACCTGGTGGGTAACCCAATCCCCGCACGGCAGACCGCACAGCAATGGTTCAACCCCGCAGCTTATGCCTTCCCGGTGTATTCCTATGGAAACGTAGGACGTAACTCCCTTCGTTCGGCCAGTACCTACAACGATGACTTCTCCGTTTTCAGGCATTTTCCGATCAGGGAGCAGCTCAGCGCAGAATTCAGAGCCGAAGCTTTCAACGTTTTCAACCTGCAAAATCTGGGAGTGCCTGATAGCAACCTTGAGGACACGAATGGAGTGGGCAGGATTACCAGCACCTCCAACAATCCTCGGCAGTTACAATTCGCGCTCAAGATCAAGTTCTGAGTCTGGAGCCTGATCAGTGGCATTTAAATGAGCGCATCACTGACAGCAAGGGGGCGGGAGCAACACTCTCGTCCCTTTTTTGCGTTACGGCCTCATCGTGCATGCCGAGGAGATAGTCACTACACGGTGCGCGCACTAGCGGCGCCGCTTCGGCTTGGAACGATCTTCGCTTTGCGCTGGTTGACCGGGCATGCTTGCCACTATTCCCCTGCCTTGCACGATGGTGTAAATCGTATTCACCCCGGGCAGCGAGATGTGTTCCACGCTTCCGCCCGGCCAATGGATGGTCAAGCGATCTGTCTTCTGTGCAATGCCTAGGCCGAAATGCGCGCGTTGATCATTCGATGAGAGGAAACTCCCTCCGCTGAGAATGTCTTCACGCTGCGTCATACCATTCGCTTCCAGAAATAGGCTGGCGCCTACTGCATCGCGAGGGCTCGCCGGACCACCTATGAGTCTGATCTCGACCCAGTTACTGCGGTTGGTACTCACGTTGCGTAACAGCAGTGGAGGTTCGTCGAGATTGTTCACTACAACGTCGATCCTGCCGTCATTGAACAGATCGCCGAATGCCGCGCCGCGTGCGGAGGTAACACGGGCCAGACCCGATCCCTCCACGGCCGGGACCGAAGTGAAGCCCAACCCATGGCGATTGTGAAAGAGCAAGGGACGCTGCTTATAGCTGGTGCCCCATCGCATTCTATCGACCGCGGGATAAATGTGGCCGTTCAACATCATTAGGTCCTTCCAGCCATCGTTGTCGTAATCAAGAAAGCCAACGCCCCAGCCCAGGAACTCAGTCGTGCTTGCGGCCACTCCGGCTTCATCGCTCACGTCGGTGAAGTTTCCATTGCCGTCGTTCCGGTAAACCAGTTTATAGTCGTCGGAAAAATCGGTAAGTGCTAGATCCAGGCGGCCATTGTTCAGATAGTCCGCCACGGCTAGCCCCATGCCGGCAACTTCCCGTCCCTCCTTGTTGTAAGCGAAACCAGAAGCCACGCCCCGTTCGATGAAGGTGCCATTGCCCTGATTTTCGTAGAGGTAGTTAGGCGTCGAATCGTTCGCCACCAACAGGTCGGGCTTGCCATCACCACTCAAATCGACGAACAGACCAGTGAAGCCGTAAAAGTGTTGCGGGTCATCGACTCCTGCCTGGTGACTGACTTCCGTGAATGTGCCGTTGCCATTGTTGTGATAGAGGTAATCGCGTGCGCCCGGCAACCCGCGTGGACCACAGGAGACGGCGACCCCACGAAACTGGCAGGGGTGAAACGAAGCGGTCGCAGTGCCGGCTACGGGAGGATGCAACAAATCAAATTGAACATAGCCCGGCACGAAAAGATCAAGTCGGCCGTCGCCATCGAAGTCGCCAAAACTTGCACCTGTAGACCAGCCGCCAACCTCAACGCCGGCCTGCGCTGCTATGTCAGTGAAGGTGCCATCGTGATTATTGCGGTAGAGACGGTTCTTGCCGAAGTTGGTTACATAGATGTCCGGCCAGCCATCGTTATCGAAGTCTCCGACAGTTGCGCCGAATCCCCACCGCTCGTTGGTAACACCGGCAGCAGTGGCAACATTGGTGAACGTGCCATCGTGATTATTGTGAAACAGCGCGGCTTTCGGCGCGGGCTCGCGACCTGCGTCTGCCTCGGCGGTCGATCCATTGACTAGGTAGATATCGAGCCAGCCATCGTTGTCATAGTCCAACAGAGCGACTCCAGATCCATCCGTCTCGACGATGTATTGCTTGGACGCCGAGCCAAGCCTGTGTTGCCAAGAGGCGAGGCCAGCCTGCTTGGCGACATCCTGAAACTCCGGCGGACCATGAGCAACAAATGCACCCGCAGTAAATGGACGCCCATGCGCGTCGTAAACAGCAAGCCCAATTCCACCCGTCTGAGCGCCGCCTGATTCTGTCGCGCTGGCTGCTGGGTGTGACTGTGCCGGCGAGACTTGCACTGGTGTCGCCCCGGCAAGGACAAGCGTCAGTATGAGGTCGACCCTTTGAACAATTTGCAAGCGCAGCATCATTACTACGATACTCAACTTATGAGGAAGCGACGGTGGCGGGTGGACAAGCAGCACGACGCCAGTGCGTCTCTTGCTGCTGCTGCTGCAAAACCCATATGTCACATCAAGACGAAGCACACGACCCATTTGACGCTGCTTCTGTCGATTGTCGTTTGTTACGCTTCAGCAGCTTCTTCCGCCCAACAAGTTGAGACGTTAACGCTTCAGCAGGACACTCCAGCGCTGGTGCAGCAAGGCCAAGCTCTGGCCTCGTCTGGAAGGCTGGCGGAGGCGGAAGTGCCTCTAGTGAAAGCCGCCTCACTGGCTCCCGGGAATGCACGGATACTCACTCTGCTGGCCCAGGTAAAGAGTCGACTCGGCGAGACGGGCGACGCGGTTCAACTCTTCCGTCGAGTATCTGTTCTTGAACCGCAATCTGCAGATGCTCATCTTAATCTGGCTATAGCGCTCGCCGACACGTCGGACGGGCAAGCCGCACTTAATGAAGTCGAGAAGGCCCTTCAACTGGATCCGAAGAGCTCGAGAGCCCACTTGAACCGGGCCCGACTGCTCGCGGACACTGGGCAGACTGTCAAGGCACGGACCGAGTTTCATCGAGCCGCGCAGTTGAAACCCAATGACCCGGAGATCGAGCTCTTCTGGGGATTTCTTGAGAAAAACGATCATCGACCCGAGGTTGCTGCTGCCCTCTTTTCAAAGATTGTCGCAAAAGAACCAGAGAATGGCCGCGCCTACTTTCTGCTCGGTCAATGCCTGGAGATGTCACACCATGAGACCCAAGCGATAGATGCGTGGCAACATGCTGTTACGCTAGACCCCGCGTCAGAAAAAGCACTGTATGCGCTGGCCCAGGCACAGCGGCATACAGATCCCGCTGCAGCCGCCCAAACACTGGATAAATTCAACCATCTCCATGAACAAAAACAGCGGACGGACCGCGCGCGGGAGATGGGCAATGCGGCATACGCGGCCATGCAACAGCAGGCGTGGACCAGTGCTATAGCCACGTTGCAGCAGGCAATCGAAGTCTGTAATCAGTGTGCTTTACTTGCGGACCTGCACCAAAGACTTGGGCTTGCACAATGTCATCGCGGAGACCTTGACAGCGGAGAGCGCGAGCTTCGTATTGCCCTCTCAATGAAGCCCGATGATCGGCAAACGGTTGAGGCCTTGCAATGGGTAGACAAAGAACGGAAACGCCAGGGAATCACACAATAGATAGGGCCTATCGGGCTGCCCGGCCTTTGTGTACCAGTCAGAAACGTTAAAACTGCGCCAGTCAGGGAATTAATCCACGTCCCTGCAGAAACTGTTGGGCGATACGATGGTCCTATCTCGAGGTCACTTCGCATCCCCCGGACCGGTCTCCAAACAAAGGTCGCTCAGCCTTAACCAAGTGTAATCTTGCGATTACACTTGAATTATGTTCTTGCTTCGGCCGCCGGATTTACTGCCTGGATCGAAGACCAGAAGAGTAAGACAGTACACCGAGTGGTCGTTGCCAGCACTAAATGCCTGGACTTGGCTTAAATGGGAGAGGTTCAGCCGGTGGCGTTTGCGTCTCCGGGTTGCGCTTTCGCCAAGGCGCAACGTGGCAGCCCTTGCTCGATTGAACGGAGCACACCGATCATGAGCAAGCGCATCAAGCGGCCCATATCCCATGTTGAGCCAACAAGATGCCTAAACAAAGCCACCCGGCTTATCCGACCTTGTTCACCTGGCTAGAGCTACAATTCCAGAGGTTTATACCGATGGGCGAGTAGCCCTGTCGCTTCACTGAGATCGACATCGGCAAGCAACAAACCTTCTTGCCCGTAAGGTTGAAAGCAGAGGACTGTTCCGTCCGGGTTCACGACAACCGAGGTAGTGGGTGAGCCTGGGCTGGCACAGTTCACAGAGGCGACAAAACACGTGTTTTCTGCGGCTCGACATAGCAATGCTTTCTCGTGGAAGGAGTTGTCTGGATCAGCGAATCCTGAAAAGCTATTCTCACCGTTCTCCTGTTCATGAAAGTGCGGATGGAAAATTATCTGAGCGCCTCGTCGGGCGGCCCATCTGCACGTTTCCGGGTATCTCCAGCCTTCGTGACAGATCACTATTCCAAATCGAAAATCGTCGACCGAGAAGAGACTTCTTTCGATACCGGGCGAGTAAGTGGAGTCCTCGGAAGGATCTATCTGCACCTTATCCTGAAATCCGACTCTTAAACCTCGGCGATCAATGACCAACGCCGTGGCTCGTAGATCTTCGTCTACCACGCGTTCTGTGCCCAAGATCACCGCGATGCGATTCTTTGCGGCCACCTCAGCGGTAGCAGTCCACGCATCTTCAAGGAAAACGGGATTAGCCGGCGCAATCGATTTTCCGAACGCTCGATAACCAGGGACAAAGCCTTCGGGAAAACAAATGATCTGCGCACCCTTCGAACCAGCTTCAGCTACAGCCTTGAGTACCGCATCCAGCGATGCTTCAGGAGACGCGGGATACGAAAGGTTTGCTAATGCGATGCGAATGAGCCCATGTGTCATAGGATTCAGCTGAAAACTCAAGTTTGCTCTTCTTATTCATGGTACTGCGCTTCTTGGTGAAGTGAGTGTCGCCGAGTCGCTCGTTGAGGCAAACCGGACCTGAAACGTGCATTGGTCTGGAGCCAACAGTCCACACCGGTTAGTCGTGCCTCAACGCAAACAAGGTGATCTGGAAAACTGCTGGCGCTACAATCGGGCTGGCGTATCGGACGCTTCCATTTGCGCAGATAGGCTGAGCCCATCGGCAAGAGATGTCTTTAACACGCTCAAATCATCTTCTTTGAGCCCGTTCCGCGGAAGCCGGGCAGCAAGCAAAGGAGATTGTGATGTCCGATTCACATCCCGTATCCGCTCGCCTTCTTCCAAAACATCCAAGTCTCGAGCAGCTTCGAGAAGTAATAAAAGAATTGCTCGAGCAATTTCGCTCCGGGAGCTAACTTCTGTTGCTGAAGCGCGTCGGTTCCGGGCGCAGCCCCAGTCCCTCTCATTTCGCATTTTACGATGGGCAACGGGTGCTCGCCTGCGCCTATGGTCTTCAGAGCTAGCCGAGGCTCAAGGCTTTTGTCGAAGGCGCGACCGCTGCACGCTTCATTGACGCAGTTAAATGAGGGTTAATGGCACGGCTACGATCGATGTTGGCCTTGCGGTCGGAGCTGGTTGGAGGCCAACTAGGCTTGCCCGCTGTCCTTGCCCAGGCAATCGGAGCTAGTTTGCTGAGCGACACAGCTGGTTGCTCATTCGAGGGAAACATGGCAGATGCGTGCTCGATCAGTACCTTGCAGAAGGTTCGCTGCTACCGCCCGATTCGTTTCGGACCCTTATGGCCTCCAACCGGAAGGTTCATGCTGTAGCCCTCACGGCGCTCCACGAGCTGGTTGCCTACGACTAGATGTCGGATCAGGTTTGAGCCGACACTCGAGGCCTTCTTCGACGCAATGTCCTCTGGTCTCTTTCAAAGCTATGGAATCCCTGTTCTCTTGCAGACCTTCACGGCTTCACTTTATCGGGCCTGTGGCTGGTCAAGCGCGGAAAGACAAACTCTTCAATAATGCCCTGAACTGCGCGGCCAGCTATTCCTATCGCCGCGTTGGTAAATACCAGGCCAACTCCCCGATCGGCGTGAGGATAGTAAAGGTTGGAAATTGCGCCGGAACCGATATCGCCCAGCAGGTACGAATAGTTCGGAATGGTCCTCCCGCTATCACTGCGGGCGACAACCGCAGAGCTGACGGCATGGATAAAGCGCGACCTGTTGGACCCGGTGCCTTGATAGAAGTAACGAGGGTCCTGGTGAAAGATGACAGGAAAGACCGCGTGGCTCAGGATGTCGCTCGTCAGTCCATCGCCATAGGCTGCAGCATATCTCTTGCCATATCCGGCTGCCCCAAAGCCGTATCCTTTGTACGAGCCATTTGCCTGTTGAATACCGGCCTGGACAGCGGCGCCGAAAAAGCGAGTGGGATCGAAGGTGTCTCGAAATGCAAATGAATATTTTTGTTTCGCCGTGAGCGGGACCGCATCGTAGACAAAGCTCTCATAGAAATTTGGAGCGAACCCGAGCACCCTTTGTTTCTCTTCCGCCTTGATCTCCGGTTGTGCAAGCGCCGGATTATTGGCTAGTACGTGGACCTCTGTATTGGCATTTGCTACATAGAGAGTGATCGAAGGCTGTATGTAAGTTTGCCCGCCTGCAACTGTGATCGGCTCAGACGAAGAGGGTGCGAAGCCTGTTGCCGTTACCGTCACCCGGAAGACACCGGCTGGTAGATTCTGCAGTATGAACTCGCCTCCGGAGCCTGATTGAACTGTCTGCACAGCGACGCCGTCACTGCCTTCAAGGGCCACCCGCGCATTTTCGACGACACCACCGTTCGGATCGATAACGACGCCCGAGATACTCGCCGTTCCCTTGCCATCTACAAGGACAGCGGAGGTCCCTGCTGGCTGCGCACCCGGGGCGTCAGGAAGCTGACTCGCCGTTTGGGACGCCGCGGCTATCTGCTGGGCCTGAACTGATGATGGAGCCGTAATAAAGAGGCAGCCAAGCAGCGAAAGAAAACTCCTGAAATGGCTTGGTAGTGCTCGTTGGCCTTCGGAACGACGGTTCATACGCATTGCCTCCTTGGCAACGAGCGGTTGAGTTGAGAAATAAATGCGCCCACGACCTATCATGTTCATCATTCCAAAGACTGTTAGAACAGATGAATGAACATTCCTGCTTTCAGAAAAGGTTCATACACGACGACATGCGCGTCATAAAACCCTGAGCAGACGACGTAGACACGATGGGTGAGAGGATCGACAGCCAGAGTGTGTCCTCCGGGTCTGGTTTGCACTGTATCCACAACCTTGTACAGACCGTGGGCCTGCCGCTCGATCACCGTCATGCTGCCGCCGGCGTTTGCTGTATAAACGCGATGCAGCACCGCGTCCCACGCAACTACATCGACAAAGCGTCCGATTGGAATGGTCTCGATGAGATGCCCGTCCACCAGATTTATGACAGCAAGCAAACGATTTGAGCAACCGACGAAAAGAACGTGGTCTTCGATATCTATAGCTGATCCCTTTGGGCTCTCACAGGGGAATAACGGAAAACGCGACAATATTTTGTGTGCGACCGGATCGATCGCCACCACTTCGTTTTTGTCTTCGAGCGGCTGATAGATCAGGCCAGTGGTTTCATCGACCTGAGGAAACTCCGGTGAACCGCCAAGCGGAATCGTGATCGGGTGATCGAGGTCTGCGCCAGAAATCAGAGTGGCAGAGTAGCCGCCGCCATTACCCACATATGCAATCCCCGCTTTTTGATCGAAGACTATACCGTCCGGATCAAGACCAGCAGGAACAACTCGCTGCAATGAGCCTGCAGGCATCTTCAAAACGGCTACTCCACTTGCGCCCCCCATTGACGCAAAGGCCAAATTCGCTTTCTCTGAAAATGCAACTCCATGAACTCCGGAGATACGAGAAGCAAAGATCCGAACCGAGTTGGTTTGAGTGTCGATTGCCATGATGGTATCGGCCGTCCCATATGCAAAAAAGAGAGTTCTGCCCTCCACTATCGCGTAGTCGGTTCCTGCAAGTAGCGTTTGAGCAGCCGGGATACGGACGTCCGATATGAGCCGCATCGTTTGACTGCTACTCGGACCCCTGAGAACTAGGGACGCTATGAACAAAGCCAACAAACACAAGACAAAGCAGATGCACTTTAGAGGTCTACGAAATATGGTTTTCACATGACTCTGGCGTCGATTCGAAGTCGCAGCACTCTTCGACAAGACCTGCGAGAAAGTCATCATGTAAAACCGTAACACATATTACTATTAGGCGTTTGTGCGTTATCGTTGTCCTCATGTTGAAAGTGAAAACAAAGTCGAAAGAGTTATCGCGGCGCGGTCGTCCACCGGCAGATCAAATCGAACGCCGGAATGAGGCACTATTAGACGCTGCGACAGAAGTCTTCTTCCAATCCGGCTATGCGGGCGCGAAGATGCACGAGATCGCCAAGAAGGCCGGCGCGTCAATGGAAACGCTCTATGCACGATATGCAACCAAGGCTGATTTATTTGCAGCTCTCATCGAACGCAAAGCCTCGCACCTAGCCAGTGCCATAGGCCCTTTGAGCCCAGATCTTGAACCTCGCGAAGCGCTTACGCACTATGCACTACAGGTAATCGGGATGATGTCAAAAGCCGATACCCGGCAGCTCCATCGGATTGTCATTGCGGAAAGTATCGAAACACCGGAGCTGGGTACGATGTTTTGGGAGTCAGGCCCAGGACGAGGCTTCAAGATGGTCGGAGCTTACCTGCAAGAACAGAACCGGCGAGGCGCCCTGGATATCCCGAGCGCGCAACGTGCCGCCGCACTCCTGACTGCAATGCTGGTGGGAGGATTCGTTTTGCGTTCAACTCTGGGTCTCAAGACGATGATTGAGTCTCAACAACAACAGAGAGACTGGGCCACCTATGTGGTCGACAATTTCCTTCGGACCCTAAATTGATAAGAGTTCGGACGAAAAGCCGACTTTGAAGGAACGCGGCGTCACCCAGGCCAAGGCACCGAATAGACGGCTAGTTTCGGTACGGGCCAGGGTCGCATTGATCGAATGCGTCACTTTCCAATGCAGCGACTGCCTCTTCAAAGCTCGCAAAAAGGCAATGCTGATTCGTCTTAACATCCCCAGCAACGCTGTTGCACGAGAGCGGAGAGTGCGAATTCGGACCGTCACAAAATGTGACAACGTCGAATCCCTCCAGGTGCTTAGTTACCGGAACCAATACCTGAGTCTCGAACGCGACATCTGGCAAGATAGGGAGCCAGTCATCCCCATCGAACTCCGACTCATAGGCTTCGTGGAAGAGAAGCGATGCCTCGTTAAGGTCGATCCCATTCGCGAAGGCAGCGGTCCGGATATCTGCAGGGGAGTCGAACATCCAAAAACCATTGTGTTTCCACCCAACTGAATATTCGGCTAAGGAGTCGTTCACGCACCCACTCACTGAGTAGACATCAACGACCTCGGGAGCGTTCAACCAGTCAGGGCGCTCGCTGAGAATACGCTTCGCCAAATATCCAATAGGGATCATCTGTAACGAATACTAAATGCGGCGGTTGGGACCTCCCGGAAACGGTGTTTTGAGGTAACTTCCCTCGGTCAACTGGCAAGTTGCCGAAAACCTGGACCATATTTTGATGCGTGCAACCAACTAATGACCTGTGTGAGAAATGCGTGTGCAACCTGACGACGCGCTACTGGATTGGCTTCGTTCATTCACATTACTGACCAGAAACAAGAGCAGGCGATTCTGCGGAATGGCGATCGAGCGCTGATCTGGCGTGAAGGGTGTCTACGCGATGCCGGTACTTCCCGACTTCACCACTACCCATCAATGGGCAAGAGAACTGAAGCGGGAACAATCAGAATCCACATTTGAGCACACCGGTGGCCGAAGGCATCGCCGGTGTCTGCCATGTTCCTCAACTTGCGTGACGGCTAGTCGTTTCCAGCAGGGTCAGTGAAAGAAAGCGAATGCGAATCGATCATGTTGTACAGGATTGCAGGATCAAATAAGGCAACTCTGCCGTCAGTGAAATAAACGATCAGTCCCATAGTGGTCGAGTCTGCGTGCTTGATTGTCGGGGCGGTGTGCGTGTCCATTCGATTAAGATTGCAGCCAACTTTAATCGGCTCGCTCTGTACAAAATAGACCTTGCCGCTCATGAACCTATCAGTTCGCGACAGCAGTCAATATCTGCCGGCGCCTGTTCGTAATCGGATTACGGATCTTTCGCCCAATCCACATCCAACGAAAAATTTTGCCTGCTTGTAGGCAATCAGGGGAATTATCCGGCCCTTTGTAGGGTCCAGAACAGTGTTGCTCGTCTGAAGGTGTCAGTCTGTGTTGGGCCAAAACATGCCACATCAAATCGTTGCCATCGGCGCATATGAAGCGCTAGTAAAGTTCGAGCGTGGGTGCTTCGCGCACAGGATTATCACGCCACCTGGGGTCTCGAGGAAGACGCTCTAAAACTACTACAAAGCAATGATTACGATCTTCTCTTGGTGTGCTCCTCCGTGTCTGTGCAAAACGCATCGGAACTGATCCGTCACGCAAAGAATCAAGCTCCGAAGATGTGTGTCGTTCGCTTGGTAAATCCAGGAGTTTCGCCCTCGATCGATGTTGAACTGGCAGACGAAGTCGTGAGCTTCGACTATGATCCCTCGACTTGGATCAATGCAGTCGATCGACTACTGGGCTCCAGCGAATGACGAACCTGTGACCGGGAGTTCGTTACTCCTGCTCACTTCGCGCTGCGGTCGCAGGGCAAGCAGTTCTTCCACGATGTAGCCAGTAGCAGTCTTGTCCGAGTACGTGATCAGAACGCCATCTGGCCCGTCTAATTCAACGTTGACAATACTGATAGAAGATTTCATCCGTTGACGGAGGGCCGACAACTGCGCAGCGTCTGTTCAGAAGGCCATCTCCACCTTGCCTATTCGGCAACCATGGCTGCTGGACGTCTTCGAGCCGTCGCAATGCATAGGCCCTCCACCCAACTTCTTCCCACACATTTGCTCCGACTGCCATGGCCGTAATCCAAAGAATCTTCCACCCTCGCACAGCACTTCGAGGATGAAAGCCCAGGAGCGCCAAGCACAGCGCGTTTGTCATCAGGAGCAGGCGAGCCGGAACGAGCGCGGCAGCCAGCAGCCATTGCCACCCCACTGCTATACGAAAACTTCTGAACGTCCTAAGGTCGACAATCCAAGCTGCAATTGCGGGTCCGGCTGCTCCGAGTGCAGTCAGCCCAAGCCAAAGGACACTTTCAAATCCCGGCACTCGCCACTGCCGGAGCAATGCCGGCATTCATCCGGCTCAACTCAAAACGAAGGCAAGCGCATAAAAGCGTCCCACTTCTCGGAGCACCAGCCCACGCCTTGGTTTTTCCGTGTCGATCCTCGCAAGCCACCTTACGTCGTCATCAGTGCAGGTTCTCACGGGGTGAAGCTGCGTTGTTTTACTGTAAGCCTTACCGTTATAAGGCTTAGACGAAACACTCGCGACGGTACTCGGTGAGGGCACGGCGGTCAGAGTAGCGCAATGGCCCAGCCGTCATAGCGCGACTCGACTTCCGCCAACGGTGTTTATCGGGACTTATCCCGCGGCGGCATGGTCTACGGGTAAAGCCCATTGACATCCAAGTATCGGACTGGCCCTGCACTATCGAGCACGAGGATGACCGTTCTCTGTCTCTGCGGCTGGGGCTTGGGGATGTGCGGGGATTGCGGAGCCAATGTGCAGAAATAGTCGTTAGCACACGTTCGAACGGGCTCTTCAGATCTGTGGATGATCTGGTGCTTCGCGTCCCTCAACTCAATCGAAAAGAAATCTCACTCCTGGCCAACGTAGGAGCACTGAACAGTCTCGATGGTGTCGAGCACAGACGAGACGCTCTCTGGCAAATAGAACGTGCTGGCAAGCCGGAACGCCCGCTGCTCTTGCAGCAAAGCGAACTGCTTCGGGAAGATTCGCCGGAGATTCCGCTACAGCCGATGAGCCCCGAAGAGAGACTTGTTGCGGATTATGCGGTGAGTAGTGTTACAACCGGCCCACATCCGATGTCCTTCCGACGCGCAGAGTTGAAGCGACGGGGTATCTACGGGCTGCCGACTTGGCTCAGCGACCTCATGGCTCCTATGTCAAAACTGCGGGGCTCGCGATCGTGAAACAACGGCCCGGCACTGCTTCCGGTGTTGTTTTTCTCTCCGTTGCAGACGAGACGGGAGCCTTCAACGTCTTCGTGGCTCCGGACTTCTTTGAGAAGAATCGGAGGCTCATCACGACGGCGAAGTTCTTAGAGCCGTTGAGGGGCCTTTGCAAAAAGAAGGCCCGATCATTCATGTGATGACGAAGTCATTGAAGGAACTTTCGGCAGAGAGCCAGGCTGGTCGTTTACAGGTGACATCGCATGACTTCCACTAACAAAGGTTCGAAGGTCTGCAATCACCGAGACGAGGTCGATCAGCAGAAACTTGGGCCAGCAATGGTTATCGCGGCTGGTCTCATTCTTGGAACGCGGACTATCCGCTGGGAGGCAACGCACAGCGATGGCCTGTCGAGCACTGAATGGGAAAGGAAGTGGAGCATAGTGTTCGAGTCGCCAAGCGTGTGCTGACCTTTTTAACGACGCGGCATCCTGACCTGTTTCAGTCGAAGAAAGTGCCTTGGTATGTCGCAAATGCCGATGATTGTCCATGCTGAATGCGGTACCCCACGCGCCTACTTTCTCTCGTTTCAAGCCACCGCCGGCGCGATAACGTATCCACCAAATGTCACTTCCTGGTTCGCGCTCCCAAAGACCCCTGACTGGCTGTCGTTTTCTCGGCATGAATATCCCCTTCAAGACCAAAATAGCGAAGTATCACTAGAAGTATCACTGGCACTTTCGAGCACGAAAAAGCCTCTCGGGCTGAGAGGCTTTAGTGTTTGCAACTTATTCATTTTGTGCAGCTTATGATTGGTGCCGGGAGGGGGGGTCGAACCCCCACGAGGTTGCCCTCGGCGGATTTTGA
>CAZZYN010000062.1:0-22321 GCA_964658265.1 uncultured Acetobacteraceae bacterium
CCCCGCAGGGCCGTCAGGCCATCGTCTCCTTCACCATCGCCCGCGACGGTTCGCCCAGTAATTTTCAGATTGCCCGCTCAAGCGGGGTCCAGTCACTCGATACCTCCGCCATCCGTGCGGCCCAGCGCGTTGACAGCTTTGGTCCCCTACCACCTGGGTACAATGGCTCCAGCGTATCCGTTGCCTATACATTTACCTACGAGCAACCAGGCCACTAGCAAAATAGCCGTGCCACTTCGGCATGGTTAGACGAGTTGCTCCAAGTTGAAACACTCGACCCTTTTACGAACGGATGCCAAGACCAACGCCTATGCGATTCCCCTTTCCGCCACGCGCCTCCTTCTGTGCTGTCCTGCTTTTCGCCCTGGCCGCTTCGTTCGCACAGGCCCAGGACTGGGTCAAAACCGGCACCAATCTGGGCGTTGAAAAGATCCGTCTGGCCGCGGCTGACTTCAAGCCCACCAGCAGCGATCCCCAGACCGCTATCCTCAAGTCCACCTTCGACGCCACCCTGTTCAATGACCTCTCGTCTGCAGGCATCTTCGACATGGTCTCGAAGTCGATTGCGCCGACAGCGACGCCCGGGTCTCCACAGGAAATCACTCTCTCGCAGTGGGGTGGCGCTCCGGTGAACGCCGCGATGGTGGCCTTTGGCGCACTCGGCGTAAACGCAGGCCGGCTCGCCGTCTCCGGCTGGGTCTACGATGCGAAAGACCCCAGCTCTCAGCAGATTCTGGGCAAGCAATATGGCGAGTCCGCGTCCCAGGACAATGCCCGCCTCATCGCTCACAAGTTCGCTGACGAAATCATCATTCGCCTCGGCGGCGGCCTCAACGGCATCGCCGAAACTCACATCTACTTCGTCTCGTCCCGATCCGGCGCCAAGGAAATCTGGCAGATGGATTACGACGGCCAGGGTCAGCACCAGCTCACGCATCTCGGCCAGATTTCGCTCTCGCCGCACATTTCACCCGGCAACGACCGCATCGCCTTCTCGTCGCTCAGCAAGTATGGCTGGACGATCCGCATGTACTCCCTGCTGCTGGGCCGCCTCGTCGGTTTCACCACCCCCGGGGGCACCACGCTCTCGCCGGCCTGGTCGAGTGATGGCTCGCACATCGCCTTTTCCTCCGACAAAACCAATGACAGTGAGATCTGGGTTACCGACGCAAACGGCGGCAGTCCCCACCAGATCACCATCTTTAAGGGGCCGGACGTCTCGCCCAGCTGGAATCCCAAGACGAACAACCAAATTGTCTGGGTCAGCGGCCGCACCGGCGAGCCGCAGATCTACATCATGGATTCCGACGGCGCCGGTGTGCAGCGCATGACCGATGGCGGCTATGCCACCTCGCCCTCCTGGTCGCCGAACGGACAGTTCCTGACCTTCGCATGGGATCGCAAATACGGTCCTGGCGCTCCCGGCGGTCAGGACATCTACGTGATGGATATTGCCTCCAAACGCTGGACCCAGCTCACCCACGATGCCGGCCGCAATGACTTTCCCTCGTGGTCGCCAGACGGCCGTCATATCGTCTTTCAGCGGGAACATGGCCACAACGTCGAAGTCTGGTCGATGCTGGCCGACGGCACCGAGCAGCACGCGCTCACCCATGGCGGCAATGACAGCATGCCCAACTGGAGTTACAAATGATCCACGAGTTACCAGTAAGGCGCTGAATACTGCTTCAGCAATGCACCTTCTTCGCACCACTTTTCGACGCTCCGGTACTATTGAACTCCAGGGAGAACTGCTTGATGACTCCGCATTTCCGCAACACGTTGGCTGGTTGTGTCGCCGCCGCTGCACTTTTATTCTCAACCGGCTGCCATAAAAAGCCCGTTGCGCCCCCGCCACCACCGCCGCCACCCGCCGGTTCTTCGCCTACTGCGACTCTCACGGCCTCTCCCAGTTCTGTTGCAGTCGGCCAGAAGGTCACCCTGAACTGGAAGACCACGGACGCGACTGACGTCTCGATCGATGGCATTGGCCCGGTCGAGACGGCTGGCGTCAAAACCGTTACGCCCACCCAGTCGACGGACTACCACCTGGTGGCTCGCGGCCCGGGCGGGTCAACCGATGCCACGGCCCGCGTCACAGTTGGCGCCGAGAGCACCATGTCTGACAACAGTGGCGGCGACACTTCGGTCGATGATGCGACCTTCCATACCAATGTCGTCGATGTCTTTTTCGATTACGACGCTTACGATGTCCGTCCAGACGCACAAGCCGTCATCACCAAGGACGTGCAATTCCTCAGCGCCCACCCTAAACTCAAGATCATCGTGGGCGGCTACTGCGACGACCGCGGATCGACCGAGTACAACCTGGCCCTGGGTGAAAATCGTGCCAATTCGGTCAAGGTCGCGCTTGTCTCTGCAGGGATCAGTGGAGATCGCATCCGCACCGTCTCCTACGGCAAGGAAAAGCAGTTCTGCACTGAAGAAAATGAACAGTGCTGGCAGCAGAATCGCCGCGCTGGTTTTGCCGTCGACCGCTAAACTGCCCCGTCAGTCAGACCTAGCCCCAGGCGTTGCTCCATGCAGCCTGGGGTTTTTCTTTGCCCGTCCAGCACCGCCCGAACCCGCAAGACCACGTCCGAACTCCCGAACAGTCTAGATTGCAGCATCCCCCAAACGAACCACCCCACTAACCCCCGGCTGCGAAGCGCGCGATTTATAATCAGGCGTTCTCCGGAGTAATTACCATGCGCCCAAACTTCTTGCGCTCCCATCTTTTGAAAGCCACCGCCGTGCTCCTTCTCGCAGGCCTCACCCCCATGCCGCGTGCCCACGCCGTGGCCAAGGAAATCGTCGAACTGCAGACCCAGGTCGAGCAGATGCAGACCCTGTTGAACCAGATGAAGCAATCCAATGACGAGCGCCTCGGCGCCATCATCAACCTGGTCCAGCAGAACACCGACAACGTGAACAAGATGACTGCGTCGATCAGCCAGCTGCAGCGTTCCATCGCCGCGCAGAGTGAAGGCGGCGGCAAAATCGACCAGGTCTCCGGCCAGATGCAGGCTTTGAATGACTCCGTCGACGAGCTCAAGACCCGCATCGCGCGGCTCGATACCACGCTCCAGAATATCCAGTCGCAGTTGCAGAACACGCCTGCCAACGTCCCGACCGGCGGAGCAGCACCACCGCCGCAGACGGCTGCTCCGGCTCCTTCCGGAGGCTCGGCAGCATCGCAGCCGCCTCCCGGCAATTTTGGCGGCGGCGCCCCGATGCAAGGTCAGGCTCCACCACTGCAGCAGTCCTACCAGAGTGCGATCCGGGACTACAATTCCGGCAAGTATGACGTAGCCAGCGCCGAGTTCGGCGATGTCGTTCACTACTATCCGCAGGACGATCTCGCCGGAAACTCGCAATTCTATATCGGTGAAATTGCCTACAGGCAGGGCAAATATCCCGCCGCCGTCAAGAGCTACGACGCTGTACTCGAGCAGTTCCCGGGCAACAACAAGGCTCCTGCGGCCGAGTTGCGCAAGGGTGAATCCCTCCTCGCCATCAACCAGAAAGATGCCGGCGTTCGAGAACTCCGCTCCCTCATCCAGCGCTATCCGATGACTCCGGAAGCGCAGGAAGCCCGCAGCAAGCTTAACGGTATGGGCGTGCGCATCAATCCCGGCACCGCCGCCGCTGCCAAACCCAGCGCCTACACCTCGGCTCCGCAGTAGTCTGCCGAGTCAAGGCCCTACGTCGTCACACTCTCCCCGCCGAAGACGATCTGCTGGCGCACGGCGGGAGTGAACAGGCTATAAAGCATTCGCGGATCAGCCGGTGCGCTTACAGTGTCCAGAGCCGCGCGATGTTCAGGCGCGAGTTCGATCTCCAGTGCTGCCACATTTTCAGTTACCTGCTCCGGACGGCTCACGCCCATCAGCGTCGAAGCAACGCCCGGCCGTCCAACGACCCACGCCAGTGCAACCCTTGCCGGACTCTGACCAGCATCCGCCGCGACCCGCTTTAACTCCTCGACGATTCTCCAGTTGCGTTCCGTAAACAGCGTGTCTCCAAACGGATTGGCGCCATCCAGCCGCTTGTCTCCCTCAGGCCTTTGCTCGCCTGCCGTCGCCGCATCCTTCGGCAATCCGCCAGCACGCGGTGCGCCAGCCTCTACCGTCGCGCGATGATACTTACCCGTCAGCAGCCCATACGCCAGCGGACTCCACGGCACCATGCCCATTCCGAATTCTTTCGCCAGCGGCACATGCTCATCCTCTATGTCACGGCTCACCAGTGAGTAGAAAAACTGCAGCGCGATCGGACCCGGCACGCCGCGCACCGCAGCCAGTGTCGCAAGCTTGGCGATAAACCAGGCCGGCGCATTCGACATGCCCCAGTACCGGATCTTCCCTGAGTGAACCAGTGACGTCATGGTCTCCAGCAGCTCCTCGGCAGGCGTGACCGCGTCCCACACATGAATCCAAAAGAGGTCGATGTAATCCGTTTGCAGGCGGTGCAGCGATCCGTCGAGCGCAGCATGCAGATGCCTCGCTCCGTTGCCTCCGGCATGCACCCCGCGGCCCGCTGCAAAGCCGGCCTTGGTCGCAATGACGATGCGATCACGCAGGCTGCGCTCCGCAACGAAGCTGCCGAGCATCTCTTCACTGCGGCCACCCGCGTACACATCCGCTGTATCGACAAAGTTGCCGCCAGCTTCGACATAGGCATTGAACACAGCTCTCGATCCAGCTTCATCCAGGCCCCAGCGCGCCGTGCCGAACGTCATGGTGCCAAGTGCAAGTGGACTGACGACCAGGCCTGATCGGCCAAGAGTGCGATAGCTCGTTAAGGACATAAAGTTAGTTCCTTAGTGATCGTTATGAATTGAGTACACAGGTGTTGCTATTCGAAGTCAAGTTGATTCATAGTGATGATTATGGAAAAGCTTCAGGCCGTGCCATCGCTCGAACCAGAATCGCCGCCGAAGCAAGGGCAGGGGCAACAAAGACCGGGGCGACCACTGGGTTTTGACCGCGGCGCTGCCCTGCGGCAGGCGATGCTGCTCTTCTGGCGTCATGGCTACGAATCGACCTCGGTTCACGCGCTGGTCGCCGCCATGGGCATCACGCCGCCGAGTCTCTACACAGCTTTTGGTGACAAGCGACAGCTATTTCTCGAAGCCGTTCGTCTCTACACATCCGGCAGCATCACATCGGAAATGATGATCGACAACGCCGCCTCATCGCGCGAAGCCGCAACCGGGTTACTCCAGGCCGCAGCTCTCGGCTTCAGCGGCCGGACAACCCCGGCGGGCTGCCTGCTGGCGAGTGCGGCCATCAGCTGCTCGCCGGATGCGGCAGATGTTCAGCAGGAGCTTGCCGGGATCCGGATCGCCATCGAAGCACGTCTTCGCAAAAAGATCCTTCACGATCAGCGTACAAAGGTGTTGCCAGCCGATTGTGACAGCACCGCGCTCGCCGCTCACATCATGGCCGTCATTCAGGGCATGTCCACCCTGGCACGGGATGGAGCGCCGCGCAGAAAGCTGCAGGCTGTTGCAGCCATCGCGATGCGGGCCTGGCCGATCCCGCATTAGTCTTTCGCCATCGACGAATGGGTGTCGAGTTTCGCCCGGCGGACAACAGCCACGCCCATTCCTACATCTCTTCTCCCATGACCGAGCCAGCCAAACACGACAGCGACACCGCCAAGGGAATCGTCGAAGAAGAAACGCCGCAGCCGAACAGAGACAACCCTTACCTCCATGGCCAGCTTGGCCATCGCGACTCCAATGAAGAGCTGAAAGACAACGACTCCGACTTCCCTGAGCCAGGCGCCCGCGAAGAACACAGCGGCGAACACAAGTAGCCCTGTCTGCTGAGTTGTTACATTTGCGCAGCAAAAAGCCCCGCCATTCAGGCAGGGCTTTTCACTTGTTCGTGACTGATTTACTGGTGCCGCTTCATCACGTCGTCCAGCACTGACTTCGGCGGCCGTACCCGCGATTCGGGCAGCGTGCCCAGTGGTTCGTCCACCAGGTTCAGCATCTCGGTAAAGCTTGGCTTCTCCGTATTTACATAGAACACGCCGGTCAGCACCTCACCTTTTTCGTGCGCCTCCATCAGCGCCGTGACGGCATTGATCCGGTTCGTCGGATCGAAGTCGTCGCGCAGCTTCTTCAAGCGCAGATGCGAACCATCATGCATCTCCACGTCGCGCGTTGTGCCCGGATCATATTCGACATCAATGTTGTCGAAGTGCGGCACGAACCCGACCTCGTTGATCGCCTCTTCGTGCTCCTGCATGTACTTGTAGCTCTTCGTCGAACCCTCGTGATCGTTGAACGTCACGCATGGCGAAATGACATCGAGCATCACCGTGCCCTTGTGCGAAATCGCTGCTTTCAACATCGCCTATAACTGCTTCTTGTCTCCAGAGAAGGAGCGACCCACAAACGTCGCGCCAAGCTCAACCGCCATGATGCACGTGTCGATCGGCGGCAGATCGTTGATTACGCCAGTCTTCAGCTTCGATCCGATATCCGCCGTCGCTGAAAACTGTCCCTTCGTCAATCCATACACGCCGTTATCTTCAATGATGTAGATCATCGGCAGATTGCGCCGCATCAGGTGCGCGAACTGGCCCATACCGATCGACGCCGTGTCGCCATCACCGGACACGCCGATCGCCTGCATCGTGTGGTTGCCCAGCAGCGCGCCGGTCGCGACCGAAGGCATGCGTCCATGCACACTGTTGAAGCTGTGCGAGCGTGCCATGAAGTACGCCGGGCTCTTCGATGAGCAGCCAATCCCGGACAGCTTCATCACGCGTTCCGGCTGCACGCCCATGTCATACATCGCATCGATAATACGTTCAGAGATCGCGTTATGACCGCAACCGGCGCAGAGCGTTGTCTTACCGCCGCGATAGTCCAGTACCTGCAGACCCAGTCGATTTGTCTTCGGTGCCTTCGGCGGAATCGGTGCCGTTACAGTTGCCATCTAGAGTTCCTCCTGCAGGACCAGTTCGTCTGTGACTGTCCGCGCATCCAGCGGCAATCCATTAAAGTGGCGCACACTGCGCAGCCGCACTACATCCTCCACCGGAAGATCCAGTTTCAACAGGCTCAGCAGCTGACCGTCGCGGTTCTGCTCAATCACGTACACCCGCTCATGTGCCATCACGAACTCATGCACTTCCTTGCTGAAGGGAAAAGCCCGGACGCGTAAGTAGTCCGTCTCGAAGCCGTATTCCTTACGTAGTTGCTCGCGCGACTCCACGATCGCAAAGTCGGATGTACCAAATGCCAGCAGCCCGATCTTTGACTTGCCGGTATCGACGATAGGCGCCGGAACATACTGCCGCGCTGTCTCAAATTTGCGCGCCAGCCGCTCCATGATCGCCTGGTATTCATCCGGCCGCTCGGTGTAAAGCGCCTTCTCATTGTGACCGCTGCCACGTGTAAAGTAGGCAGCCTGCGGATGATCAGTGCCCGGCAGCGTCCGGTACGGAATCGCGTCGCCGTCCACATCCTTGTAACGCGCAAAGCCGCCCAGCTTCGTCAGCTCCTCCGCATCCAGAACCTTGCCGCGATTCAAGGGCTTCTCCGGATACTCGAATGGCTCGGACATCCAGTTATTCATGCCGAGATCAAGGTCCGACAAGATGAACACCGGCGTCTGCAGTTGCTCAGCCAGGTCAAATGCCTCCATCGCAAACTCGTAGCACTCTTTCACCGAACCCGGCAGCAGCAGCACATGCTTGGTATCGCCATGCGAAAGGTATGCAGTCGAAAGCAGGTCGCCCTGCATCGTCCGTGTCGGCATGCCGGTCGATGGGCCAACCCTCTGCACATCGAAAATGACACCCGGAATTTCAGCGAAGTATCCCAGTCCGGCAAACTCTGCCATCAGCGAAATACCCGGTCCGGAAGTCGCTGTCATCGAACGAGCACCAGCCCACGCTGCGCCCAGCACCATGCCGACAGCAGCCAGTTCGTCTTCGGCCTGCACCACGGCGAATGTCGCCTTGCCATCCGGCTCGATCCGGTACTTCTTCAGGTAGTCAATCAGGCTCTCGACCACGGATGACGAAGGCGTAATCGGATACCAGGTCACGACAGTGACGCCCGCGAACATCGCGCCCAGCGCTGCCGCCGCATTGCCTTCGATAATGATCTTGCCATCGGTCGCATGCATCCGCTCAAGCACAAACGGGTCATGCTTGGTGAACGACTCGGCCGCATACTCATAGCCTGCCTTCACAGCGGCCCAGTTCAGATCAGCGGCCTTCTGCTTCTTCGCAAACTGCCGCCGTACCGAAGCTTCGACCACCGTCAGATCCATCTCGATGATCTTCGCGACCACGCCGACATAGATCATGTTCTTGACCAGCTTGCGCAGCTTGGCTTCCGGGCAGACGGCAGCCGTCAGCTTGTCAAACGGCACCGGGTAGCACGCCACATCATCGCGGAACTGGGCCAGGTTCGCTGTCTCTTCATAGATCGCCGCGCCGCCCGCAGGCAGAGACAACATATCTTCGCGCGAGGTCTCGGCATTCATCGCAATCAGAATGTCGATTTCTTTCTTACGGGCGACATAACCGTCTTTGCTGGCACGGATCGTGTACCACGTCGGCAGTCCCGCAATATTCGACGGAAAAAGGTTCTTGCCGCTGACAGGAATGCCCATCGCAAAAATTGTCTTCAACAAAATTGCGTTGGCTGATTGAGAACCGGAGCCATTCACCGTGGCTACCTGAATGCTGAAATCGTTGACGATCCGCTTGCTCGCGTCCGTCTTCGCAGCCTCCGGCGCATTCGCTGCCGCCGGACTATTCAGGGCAACATCACTCGTCGCCATGTAAGCTGATTCCCTTCAAAGAATGTGGGCGCCCATCGATCGTTCCGGCCGCAGATTTCAGCAGAACAAGGAAGACAATCCCCTCATGAAGTATATGTCAACAGAGGCTGCCAGCCTTGACAGGAATGAAGCACGACCGCCAGTGATTTCGTTCAACGCGACAGTGACTCCCTTCCAATACCGCATAGCCCCACTTAACACCCTGATTGCGCCATTTGCTGCAGGCAACAGATTTTCTTACTCTTCTGATTCTTGCCTCTTGAAGGAAGTTGATACAGCCCTCACGGGCGAAGAAAGTCGAGACCCGCATACCGCGACATGGCGTGACTCGGAACTACCACCCCTTCATGGCACGTTAAACTTGGAACCAAGGAGTGCCACATGTCAGAAATCGAACCAATCTCTATCGAAGCAAAAAGTCCGGATGTCAAGATCACCGTACGGCCCAACGGTCCGTTTCGTGTCGAAGGTCCCGTGCGCCTTATCGATGCAGACGGCAAGGAGTGGAATCTCGAAGGCAAGCCCGCCATCTCGCTGTGTCGCTGTGGCGCTTCGACCAGGAAGCCGTTCTGCGACGGCCAGCATTCGAAAATCGGCTTCCAGGCTGCTGAGTCCGCAGTTGCCGCAGCAGAGAAGCCTGCCCTGTAGACACAACTGGTCTCAGCCGAAGTCGACTTCAGCTCTTCGACTTCGGCTGCCACTTCTTCCGCTCTATGACAGGAGCAGGCTGCGGTTCGACACCCGGTTTGGCCGCAACTCCAGTGTCAATGTTTTCTGCAACAGCTTCTGTAGCATTTAGACCGTCCGCCTTGCCTAGTCCCGCTTCCGACAGCTTCTCTTCTCGTTGAGAGTCGGCCGATGCTGCCGTCTCGCTGCTTTCGGGAAGCTTCGCGACCTTGGGCGCCCACTTCCGTCGCTCCGGCGCCGCAGCTGCGGGCGGTTCCTCAACAGTGGCAGGCCGCGTTGCCTGAGGCAGTGCTGCAGGCTCAGCAACCGCAGCCTTCGGCGTCCACTTTTTCCGTGTCGATGCGGGCTCAACAGCCGCTGGTTCAGCGATCACACTGACTGGATCGTGCGGCAAAACAGCCCTCTCGATTGCAGCTGCAGGCGCTGCCGCAACCCTCGCTGCCTCAGGCTTAAGGTCAACAGGCAGCACTGCCGGAATCGCTTTCGCCACAATCCCGGCCTTCTTCTGCACGCCCTCCCACAACAACTCCGCCACATCGCGAATCGCGATCGGGTCCCCTTGCTCCTTTGCCGGCGTGCTGCCCAGCATGCTCTTGCAGAAAGGGCAGCCGACGGCCAGTGTCTTCTCGCTCGTCGCACCAGTCAGCACACGCTGCACTTCATGAAACCTGTTCTCGGAAATTCGCTCAGTTCCCTGCTCTTCTTCCTTCCAGAATTGCGCACCGCCGGCACCACAACAGAAGGCATTGTTGCGCGTCCGCTCCATCTCGCGCACTTCCGATCCCAGCACCTTCAGCAGGTTGCGCGGCGCGTCGTAAACATCATTGTGCCGGCCCAGGTAGCAGGGATCGTGATACGCGACGCTAGCGTCCAGACGATCCGTTTCAAGCTTGCCACTCTGCAGGAGCGACTCCAGGTACTGCGTATGGTGCATCACCCGGTAGTCGCCGCCGATCTGCTTATACTCGCTGCCAATCGCATTCATGCAGTGTGGGCAGCTCGCGACTACCAGCTTCGGCCGCACCTCGTTCAACGTCGCGACATTTCCATCTGCCAGCTGCCGATACAGCAACTCGTTGCCCGCTCGCCGTGCGCTGTCGCCGGTACAGCACTCCTTCTTGCCGAGAACCGCGTAGTCTACTCCCGCGTGATCCAGCAGCTGGACAAAGGCACGCGCTGTTTTTTGTGCCGAAGGATCATAGCTCGCCGCACATCCCACCCAATACAGCACCTCCGGCGTCG
Organism: uncultured Acetobacteraceae bacterium; assembly: GCA_964658265.1. Lineage (GTDB taxonomy): Bacteria > Acidobacteriota > Terriglobia > Terriglobales > Acidobacteriaceae. The sequence goes on from CAZZYN010000062.1 coordinate 10,746, forward strand.
GATTTTCTGCTGTCGTTTTTACCTTCAGCCCGTCAGCCCAGGCGAGCCGCTGTTCGTGATTAATGCCCCACGGATTCTTGTTCCGCTCCATGCCGCGAAAAGCAGTCTGCAGCTGCGCCGGAAATTCTCCTTCCATCATCACCTGGTGACGGCGCACATCGACGATATCCAGCATCTGCTCGTCCTGCACCGGGCAAACTTCCATGCACGCGCCACAAGTCGTACATGCCCACGCTGCCTCCGGACTCAAGGCAAATTGCAGCAGCGGCCGCGCACTGCCTGCGCCCTTCTCGAATGCGTGCTCGCCATGTGCCAGCTGGTTCAACTCCAGCCGTTTGTTAATTTCGTATGCAGCAGGGCTGAGCGACTTGCCCGTCGCGGTGGCGGGGCATACGTCCTGGCAGCGATTGCACTGGATACACGCATATGCATCCAGCAGGCGAGGCCACGTCAGCTCTTCAAGGCGGCTTGCCCCAATCGTCTGCTCCGCACCATCACCCAGTGATTCGAGGTCGACATTGACCAGCGGCAGCACACCGCTCTTCACATCCCGCGCGAAGAAGTACTTTACCGGTGCAGCAAAGATATGCACGTGCTTCGTATACGGAAAGTACGCAAGGAACGCGAGCACGCTGCCCAGCGCACCCCAGTACCCGAATACCTGCCACGCATGCGCGTTCTGCGGCGTAAACAGGTAAGCCAGCAGACTTCCGAACGGCAACAGCGGGTCCCAGCCTGCGGGCTCGAACAGATCCGGCCTGGGCGTAGCGGCGATCCTCGCGCCGGCGCCAATGGCCCGACTGCCAACGTGGAAAAGAATGAACGCAGAGACGACAAGCGAATCCCGGTTCACATAGCCGGCCTTCAGGCTCGGGTGAAGAATCGTTGTGCTGTTGAAATTGAAATCGCGGCGCGCCGGAAGCAGGAAGCGCCGGATCACCAGCGCGATCACACCGACAAGCACCAGGAAACTCAGCACGTCGGCAAGAAAGCCGTAGCCTTTCAACAGGTAAAGCGTGAACAAATTGTAGGGGATGAAGGACGGGAGTGCCAGCTTGGCGTAACCTTCCACAGCATCAACCAAATTCACCAGCAGATAGAAGACAAAGCCGTAAAAGATGAACGAGTGAAACAGGCTTACCAGCCGCCGGTCCCGAAACGTCCGGCTCTGCGTCAACGTCGTCTTCAACGCGTACCAAAGGCGATGCGGAATGTGGTCGAGCCGCTGATCGCTATCCGGCCGCCCACGCAGGATTCGCAGATACATGCGATAGAAACCGCGGATCCCCAGCGCCAGCATCACGACAGCAAATAGCAGGAACCCGATCTTGCTCGACAGTGGCAGCATCTACGCAGTCATTCCAATCGGGTCCTCAAACTCATCTGTGCTCTCGACCGGAACGAAGCGCAGTGGAGAAATCTCGCCATCATCCACGCCAATCCGACCTCATGCCGCTACTTTCTCAGCTCGTCAAGGATCGCCGGCACGATCACATTGACATCGCCGACCAGGCCGTAATCTGCAATCTTAAAGATCGGTGCCTCCGCATCGCGATTGATGGCAATGATGTATTTGCTCTTGCTCATGCCGGAGAGATGCTGCACTGCTCCCGAGATCCCGATCGCGATATAGGCCTTCGGCGCCACCGTCTTGCCTGTCTGCCCCACCTGCTCGGCATACGGTCGCCAGCCCGCGTCCACAATCGCCCGCGTCGCCCCGACCGCCGCGCCAAGCTGGTCTGCCAGCCCTTCCACCAGCTTGGTAAAGTTCTCCGCGCTGCCGACACCGCGGCCGCCCGAAACCACCACATCCGCCTCGCTCAAAGCAATGCGCGACGTCTTCTCGCCCGTCTTGCCGGTCACCTCTACGCGACGGACAGGCAGATCCAGGTCGACGTCGAATTGCTCTGCGACTTCCACTCCCGCAGCGGCCGCAGCGAACGCACCCGGCTTTACAGTCGCAACGACCACGCCCTCGGTTTCGACCTTCTCGGTCACGCGGGCAAGATAGGTGTAGTGCTCGGCAGTCAGCTTGCTGCCATTGATCTTCAGTGCGATCACGTCTTCGAGCATCGCAGCATCGAGCTTCACCGCAACCCTGGGACTGTAGTCGCGACCGCTGCGACTGCCGCCAATCAACACCAGCGTGGCCTCGCCCTCTTTGGCGATCTGCGCCACAGCTGCCGCCCACAACTCCGAGTCATATTGTGCAAGCTCCGGCCGATCCGCCACCAGCACCTGGTCAACCGCGGCCGCAATCTCAGCTGCCACTGCAGCCACGCTGCTGCCCAGCACCAGGGCGGTGACCGGGCCTTCGACACCACTTTCGCGCGCGCACGTCACCAGCTCATACGTGCTCTTTGAAACTTTGCCGCCGCCGTGCTCCACCACCAGCAGAATCATGCAATCACCCGCGCATCACTTCGTAATGAGGACACCAGCTGCGCCGCAGCCGCTGCTGCATCCTTTGTCTCAATCATCTTGTTCAGCCGCGCCTTCACCTGTACCTCTTCACTCAGCACCGTTACCTTCGCCGTCACGCCGAATTGCTCCAGCGTCTCTTTGCGCATCTCTTTTTTCTTTGCCTTCAAAATGTTCGGCAGCGTCGGATAGCGAGGTTCGTTCAAACCCTGTTGCGTCGTTACGACTGCCGGCAGCGGCATCCGGAACATCTCGCTGCCTTCATCCACATCATGCTTGCCCGTCAACGCGCCATCGCCCACTTCCAGGCCATTGGTCCAGGTCACCTGCGGCCATTGCAGCCGCTCGGCAATCGCCGCGCCCAGCGCCTGGCTGTCCCAGTCCGCCTGCTGTCCACCGCAGAGAATCAGATCCGCCTTTTCACGTTCTGCAACAGTCGCCATTACCTTACTCACGGCCATCACATCTAGCCTTGTATCGGTTTCTATAAGGATCGCTCGATCCGCACCCATCGCCAGAGACGTGCGCAGCACCTCCTGGCAGCGCGCCGGACCAATCGCCACCGCCACCACCTCCACGTCTGTACCACCCTCGCGGATGCGCAATGCCTGCTCCAGCCCGTACTCATCCATCGTGTCGATCACCAGCTTGCGCCCTTCCAGATCGACCACGCTGCTACCCGACACGTTCTTGATCCGGACACTCTCTTCCGCATCCAGCACCTGTCGTACCAACGTTAGAATCCGCATTACTTCTCCTCAATCATCCAGCCTGTTACAGCGAATAGCGTCCCTGCTCTGTGACAGCGGCCGCAATCTCGCGGCCAATGACCACCATGTTTTCCGGCTCATGCTTGGTGAGTCGTCGCAGGATCGTCATCTGCGTGCGCAGCATATCGCCTTCAGCTACCGCGGCGATCACGCGCACTGCTGCGCTCTCCACAATCCGGAACGAGCGTGCCGCGTAGTACTTCGTCAGCTTCACCGCGAGTGGCTTTGCGCCATTCAGCTTCTCTGTCCGCAGGATCGTCGACTCCAGCACCAGCACCTCGCTGATGATGTCAGCCAACGCTCCCATAACTTCCTGCTCCTCACCCAATGCTGTGCCGAACTTCTGTGACGCTGCGCCCGCACAGAACAGTCCCAGCTTCTTCGCATTGGCCAGCAGCGCCCTCTGCGGCGCCAGCTCGCCAGCCTCGTCACTCCGAGGCGATGGCCCCGCCATCACTTCATCCATTACCTTCTGGATCGCCGGAAGCAGCGCCAACCGTCCCTGCATCGCGCGCTTCATCATCCAGCCCGTCGTAATCAGCCGGTTGATTTCGTTCGTCCCTTCGAAAATCTTGTTGATGCGGGCATCACGATAACTCCGCTCTGCCGGAAACTCCTCCACGTAGCCATAGCCGCCGTGGATCTGCAGCATCTCGTCCACCACCCGCTCCAGCATCTCCGACGCCCACACCTTCACCACGGAGCACTCGACCGCATACTCCTCGATGCGCTTCTGTACCTCGCGCGCCATGTTCTCCGCGCTCTTATCCAGTTCCGACAGCGCAGCATCGATCGCACCCACGACGCGATATACCAGCGCCTCACCCGCATAAATGCCGGCTGCGCTCGCAGCAATCTTCTCCTGGATCAAGCCGAACGACGTCACCGGCTTCCCGAAGGCCACGCGGTCCTTGCCGTATTTCAGACCATTGCGGAGCGCATATTTGGAAGCGCCAATCGCCGCCGCACCAAGCTTGTAGCGGCCCACGTTCAAAATGTTGAACGCGATGTGGTGCCCCTTGCCGATCTCCCCGAGTACATTCTCAACCGGCGCCATGCAGTCCTGCAGGATCAGCGGGCACGTCGATGAGCCACGAATACCCAGCTTGTGCTCTTCCGCGCCAATCGTCAGTCCGGGTGTCCCCTTCTCAATCAGGAAAGCTGAGAATTTCTCGCCATCGATCTTCGCGAACACGGTAAAAAGATTCGCCATTCCGGCATTCGAGATCCACATCTTCTCGCCGTTCAGCAGGTAATGCTTTCCATCCTCAGTCAACTTCGCAGACGTCCGGATATTCATTGCATCCGAACCAGAAGATGCCTCTGACAGCGCGTACGACGAAATCCATTCTCCCGTCGAAAGCTTGTCGAGATACTTCTCCTTCTGCGCCTGCGTCCCATACCAGATCAGCGGCAGCATCCCGATCCCGGTATGCGCACTGAAGACCACAGAAAAACTTCCACTCACCGAGATCTTGTCCGCGATCAATGCGGACGTGACCTTGTCCATCTCGAGACCGCCAAACTCCTCCGGCACATCCACACTCAGCAGGCCCAGTTCGCCGGCACGCTTCATCAGCCGCCGTGTCACATCAAACTGTTTCTCTTCAATCGCATCTGCGTTCGCGAGAATTTCCTTCGTCGCAAAATCAGAGGTGGTCTGCGCCACCTGGATCTGCTCAGACGTCAGGTCTTCGAGCGTGAAAATATCCGCAGCCGCACAGTCTTCAATCAGAAAGCCGCCGCCAATCAATCGCTTCGCCGCTACTGGTGCTACTGCTGTCGCCATCGCTCTCTCCTCAATCTCGTGCTTGCTGATCCCGGTTAGTTCTGCAGATTTTCAAAAATTCCGGCCGCACCCATGCCGCCGCCAACGCACATCGTCACCAGTCCATACCGGCCTTTGGTCCGCTTCAATTCGCGCAGGATCGTCGCCGTCAACTTCGCCCCTGTGCAGCCCAGCGGGTGCCCCAGCGCGATCGCGCCGCCATTCACATTCACCTTTGCGCGGTCCAGGCCCAACGTCTTGATCACGGCCAGCGACTGCGCAGCGAACGCCTCATTCAGCTCGATCACGTCCATATCCTCAAGCTTCAACCCGGCCAGCTTCAAGACCTTCGGAATCGCATACACCGGCCCGATGCCCATCTCTTCCGGCAGGCATCCCGCATAGGCGAAGGACACGAACCGCAGCAGCGGTGCAATCCCCAGCGCGTTTGCCCGCTCCTCTGACATGATTACGGCCGCCGCCGCACCATCCGAGGTCTGCGAGGAATTCCCGGCCGTTACCACGCCCTTGGCACTGAACGCCGGGCGTAACTTCGCGAGCGCCTCAGCCGAGGTATCCGCACGCGGCCCCTCATCCACCTTGAACTCGCTGGTCTTCTGCGCCGGCTTGCCGCCGCTATTCGTCACGGTTGCGGTTACATGCACAGGAACGATCTCGTCTTCGAACTGTCCGGCCGCCACTGCCTTCAACGCGCGTTGATGACTCTCGAGTGCAAACGCATCCGACTCTTCGCGGCTGATCCCGTAGTGTGCCGCCACGCGCTCTGCCGTCAGCCCCATTGATAGGTACGAGCCCGGATAATTGTCGACGAGCCAGGGATTTACCGCGACCTTGTTCCCGCCGAACGGCACAAATGACATCGACTCCGCACCGCCTGCAACAATTACATCCGCACCGCCGCCGCGAATCCTGTCTGCTGCCAGTGCAATGGATTGCAGTCCCGACGCGCAGTAGCGATTGATCGTCATCGCCGATGCTTCGACCGGCAGTTGCGCGCGCAGGGAAACAATTCGCGCCATATTCATTCCCTGTTCCGCCTCCGGCATCGCGCAGCCGATAATCACATCTTCTACTTCCTTCGCATCCAGTTGCGGCACACGGTCCAGCGCACCTCTCACTGCGACCGCGCCAAGGTCGTCCGGTCTTGTCGAACGAAGCGTACCCTTCGGGGCCTTGCCCACTGCTGTCCGCACCGCACTCACTACCACTGCTTCTCTCATGCCAACTCCCAACGCACCCACCCAGCCAGCAGCCAGCCTAGTTCCGCAACGGCTTGCCGGACTTCAGCGTGAACGCGATCCGCTCCGCCGTCTTTTTCTCACCGCACAAGGACAGAAAGCCTTCACGCTCCAGGTCGAGCAGGTACTGCTCACTCACCAGCGTGCCGGCGTTCACCGTCCCGCCACACAAAACGTTTGCGACGGCCCGTGCAATCTTCACATCATGGTCACTGATGTAATTGCCTTCTCGCATCAGGTGCACACCCAGCTTCAATGTGGCCAGTACCGTCTCACCGGGTGCAGGAATATCCGTGCGCGGCAGCGGAGCCGTATAGCCTGCCACTGCAAGGCGCAGCGCCTCGGCTTTCGCATCGGTGATCAGCCGCTCGCGATTCATCGTGATTGCATCCGATCTGCGCAGCAGCCGCAGTGCCTTCGCCTCAACAGCAGATGTAGACACCTTCGCCAGCGCAATCGTCTCGAATGCCCGCTTGATGGTCTCGTGCACTTCCACAGATTCGCCGCGCAGATCATCGCGCACCATGCCCGCTGCTTCCACCGCAGCGAGCGTCATCTCCTTGCAGCCGCCGCCCGCAGGCAGCAGGCCGACACCCGTCTCCACCAGTCCCATATACAGTTCCATGTGCGGCTGCCGCGCCGCAGCATGCATTGAGATTTCGGTGGCGCCGCCCAGGCATAATCCAAACGGCGCCGACACTACCGGCCGCGTACAGAACTTGATGGCACTGGTCATCCCCTGGAAGCCGCGTACAGACAGGTCAATCTCGTCCCACTCTTCGTCCTGCACAGCTAGCAGCAGCTGCATCAGGTTGGCGCCGACCGAAAAATTCACAGCATCGCTGGTGATGATGAAGCCTTCGAAATTCTTCACCGCATCCGAATCCGGCTTCAGCGTCTGCGTGATAAAGCGGACGATGTCGTCGCCCAGCGAATTCATTTTCGAGTGAAATTCAATACATCCAATTCCATCGCCGATATCAATCAACGAAGCGCCGGCATTCTTCGCAAAGATCCTGCCACTTCCCTTTGCACCTGCGGATGAAGCAGCACGCCCAGCCCGCGCCTTGATCTCTGCCAGCGTCGATAGCCCGGGCGTTGCCTCGACTGCGACAAATGTCTTCCGCGCAGGGTCGAAATATTCTCGTCCACCTTCGTGATACCAGCTCGTTCCACCGGCAGCCAGCAAGGCTTCCAGCGAAGCCGGCACCGCGATCCCGTTCGCCCGCATTGCCTCCGCCGTCGACGGCACGTTCGCCGCATCCCACATCTCGAACGGGCCCAGCTCCCAGTTGAAGCCGGTCTTCATGGCCCGATCAATCTCGACAAGACTGTCCGCCACTTCACCGATCCGGTTCGCCGCGTACACCCACAATTCAGGCAGCACCGTCCAATAAAACTTCGCAGCCTTATCCTTGTTCCGGTCGCCGCCCAGCAGCATTCGAATCCTGGCTGCCGTCGAATCGTTGTTCTTTGCCATCTCGAGTTCGGCAAACTTCGGCCTCGTCGTTGGTTCATATGTCAGCGTCTTCAGATTCAGTACTTCCCTGACTTCACTGCCATCCGGCCCCTTACTCTTCTTGTAGAAGCCCTGCCCCGTCTTGTCGCCAAGCCACTTGCGTTCCAGCATCGCATCCAGCACTGGCGGCAGCGTCACATCCGCACGCTCATCCGTGATGTTGGCCGCAAAATTCTTCGCCACGCTCGCCAGCACATCGATGCCAACCATATCCGACAGGCGGAACGTTCCTGTCTTCGGCCAGCCCACAGCCGCGCCCGTCAGCACATCCACCTCTTCTACTGACAGGCCCATCGCCTCCATCACGCGGAACGTATTCAGCATGGCAAACGTGCCGATACGATTGGCAATAAAGTTCGGCGTGTCATGCGCCGGCACGATGGCCTTGCCTAGATGCACTTCAACGAATTGCGCAACCGACGCAATCGCCTCCGGATCTGCATCCGGTGTCTTGATCAGTTCGACCAGACGCATGTAGCGCGGCGGATTAAAAAAATGCGTTCCGAACCAGCGCCGGCGGAATTCTGCTGGCATCTCCTGTGCAATCTTCGCAACCGGCAGGCCGCTCGTATTCGATGTGACGATCGCATCGGCACGCAGATGCGGCGCGACCTTTGCCAGCAGCGCCCGCTTGATCTCCATCCGTTCGGCGACCACTTCGATCACCCAGTCCACATCCTTCAGCTTTGCAAGATCATCCTCAAAATTTCCTGTCTGGATTCGCGTCGCGAGGGCAGCATCCACAAACGCCGCTGGCTTCATTTTCTTCAGCGACTCGACCGCCCCTTCGGCCAGCACACTGCGGCCTGTTGCGCCATCAGGAACCATGTCGAGCAGCAGCACCGGGAAGCCGGCATTCGCCACGTGGGCCGCAATGCGCGCGCCCATCGTGCCTGCTCCCAGCACCGCGATGCGCCGTATGGGATACGTCGTCGCAGCCGCTCTCCAGCCGGCGACTCCGCCCTCTTCCTGTCTTTGCTCTGCCACCAACGTCGTCATTCCAAGCTCCAGCTTTTCAGGCAGTCCACCGCGTAGAGGCGTCCGGCGGATGCCTGTTCCCGGCGGGTGAAGAATACTGAACCAGCGGTAAGATAGTCAAACGCACAAAACCGTACCTCCGCACCCCTTTCTAAGTTCTACACAACACTGGGATTAGCCAGCATTTCCCGTTCACCTGCAAGCCTCCGCTTCGGCATAGAGGCCCCGGTCGACAGGCTTTCATCCCGCGCACCCATCGTTGCAGCCGCTCCGGCCCTCGCCTGCAACGAACCCGCCTGCAGACCATGGGTCAGCAGTGCGGCAAATTCCCGCCCAATCTCTTCGGCACTCAACGGTCCACCCGGCTGGTACCACATCCCGATCCAGTTGATCGCGCCGGCAATCGCGAAGGAAGCAAGCTTCACATTGCACTGCGCGACAGAGCCGTCGCGGATGCCGTCTTCAATGAATCCGCGAATCGATGTATCGATCCGGCGCTTCAGATTACGGACTTCGCGCCGCGCACTGGCCGAGAGTGCACTGTCATCCAGCATCGCCACGCAGCGCCCGAATTCATGCGAGACCACCGCGGTTGCATACGCCTCGATGTATGCCTGCACCTTGTCAAGCCCGCTCCCATGGCTCACCATTGCTCCATCAAGGCCACTCTCGATCGAGGCAATACCATACTGGTAGCAGGTCACCAGTATCTCTTCCTTGTTGCGAAAATAGTGGTACAGCGCCGGCTTGGTAATCTTTAACCACTTCGCCAGTTCACCCATTGAGGTGCGCCCATATCCCTGCTCCAGGAAAAGGTGCGCCGCAGTCAGCAGGACAGCTGCACGCTTCTCCTCGGTATTTCGCTGGCGCGCCTGGAAAGCCTTCCAAGGTTCCCTCGCGTGTTTCAGCAGCTGGATCATCGGCAACAACTCCTCGGTCGGGAGCGCAGGTCCCGTCCTCGCAGCATACTCCATTCGGCAGGCGCTTTTTACGTCCGCTGCTCGGCCAGAAAGCAGGTGACAGGAGTCGCTGTGATCGTTTAACTTACACCGCGGTAAGATTCTCCATGAACGAGTCCCCCCTGTCCCCAGATCAAATGCCTGCAGCGCTCGATCCTGCCCCGTTCGACCCGGGTGCGCGACCGGATCCGCGACCATCCCTCGCCGCAAAAGCCTTTGTCGAAGACCACGACCTGCCGCTGCAGCGGATTTATCAGTCCGAGCGAGAGCGGGCCCAGGCTCCGTTGTTCACTCAGCCTTGGCAGGGAGAACTGCAGACCTGGACTTGGGCCGAGGCCATCCGCGAATCGCGCCGCGTCGCTGCTTACCTGAAGTCGCAGAATTTTCCACCAGGCTCCCGTATCGCCATCATGGCCAAGAACAGCGCCTGGTGGATCATGGCGGATATCGCCATCTGGATGGCCGGCCACATCAGTGTGCCGATCTTTCCGACTGTGCAGGATCTTTCGCTCGTCGCCATTTTCGAACAGAGCAGTCCGGTCGCCTGTTTCCTCGGAGCGGTCGATCACCTGCCCCCCACGCAGACCGCCTGCTTTCACACGCTTCACTGGATCACGTTCCCCCATCAGCAGCGGGATGGCGCGACACCCTGGAACGACATTCTCACTGCGCATGAGCCCATCGCCGGCACACCTGTCCGGCCCGCGCTCGATGTTGCCAGCATTATCTACACCTCCGGCACCACAGGCAATCCCAAGGGGGTCGTGCACACCTTTCAGTCACTCAGCCTCATGGCCATCTCGGTCAAACGAACCATCGGGCGCGAAGGCGATGAGGCCGACCGCATGCTTTCGTATCTGCCACTGGCACATATCGCGGAACGAGCCATCGTCGAGGCCAGTGCCTTTTACGGACCCATCCATCTCTTCTTCACGGAGGGGCAGGCTTCCTTCCTGGCCGACCTGCAGCGAGCCCGTCCCACCATCTTCTTCACCATCCCGCGACTGCTCATCCGCTTCCAGCAGGGTGTCCTCGAGAAGATGCCCCAGTCGAAACTTGACCTGCTGCTCAAAATCCCGGTTCTGCGCACTATCGTGCAGAAGAAAATTCTCAAGTCCCTGGGCCTCTCGACCGTACGGCTTGCTGCTTCCGGTGCGGCCCCTCTGCCCACTTCGATCATCGAGTGGTACCACCGTGTCGGACTCAATCTCGTGGAAGGCTACGGTATGACGGAGACCGGCATCACCCACGTGCCTGAGCCCGGCAAGGACCGCATCGGCTACGTCGGAGACGCCAGCGCTTTTGCAGAAACGCGTATCTCCGCCGAAGGCGAAGTACAGGTGCGTGGCCCCATGAATTTCACCGGCTACTATCTAAATCCGGAAGCTACCTTTGCCTGCTTTACTGACGATGGCTTCTTTCGTACCGGCGACCGCGGCGAGACAGACGAGCAGAACCGTCTACGCATCGTCGGCCGCATCAAGGAAGAATTCAAAACTTCCAAGGGCAAATACGTCTATCCGGCACAGATTGAAAAGATCCTCAGTCTCAGTCAGCTCTTTGAGTCAGTCTGCGTTCTCGGCTCGGGCATGACCGCACCATTCGCCATGACGGTGCTCACACCGGAACAGCGGCTTCTCTGCACCACCTCGGAAGGTCGCGCCCAGGTCGAGGCAGCCCTTATCAGCGAGCTCGGCAAGACCAACACCCATCACGAGCATCACGAGCACCTGCAATTCCTCGTGGTCGACCATAATCCGTGGACTGCAGAGAACGGCGTACTCACGCCAACCCTTAAAGTGCGTCGCAGTGTTCTCGAACAACGCTTCGGCAGCAGCTTCCAGGGCTGGGAAAATCGCAGGACGCCGGTCATCTGGCTGGGTGCTCTTTGACCATTCCAAT
>CAZZYN010000063.1:0-22148 GCA_964658265.1 uncultured Acetobacteraceae bacterium
GAACCCTCCGCGGCCGGCTCGAGAAAATTCAGCAGAAAGCTGCTCCCTTCGCCCACGTTCCGGGCCTGGCCAAAAAAGATGCGCTCTGGGTCAAGCCCGTTATGGTCGCGCAGATACAATTCCGCACCTGGACCGCCGACGGCATGCTCCGGCAGGCTTCATTTAAGGGCATTCGGGAAGACAAACCCGCCCGCGAAGTAAAGCGTGAACCCTCAGCCTCCTGGAGCAAACAGGCCGACGCCGATCCTCCAGCACCCGCGCACAAAGCCGCAACAGCAAGACCAGCGGCCCCGCGCCCACACTCAACCATTCGTCTCACCCATCCCGACAAGATCATCGACGCGCAATCCGGCTTGACCAAGCAAATCCTTGCCGATTACTACGACGCCATCGCCGAGCGCATGCTGCCCCACATCGCCAACCGACCGCTCAGCATCGTTCGTTGCCCCGATGGCAGCACAGGCAACTGCTTCTTCCAGAAACACGTCAAGATCGGCCTTCCAAAAGGCACCGGTTCGGTCGATGTCCGTGATAAAAAGACCGGAAAAATCGAACAGTACATCACCATCTCGACCACGGAAGCACTCGTCGGCATGGCTCAGATGAATGTCCTCGAATTCCATCCCTGGGGCTCGAGCAACGGCGCGCTTGAACAGCCTGACCGCCTGATCTTTGATCTCGACCCAGACGAAAATCTTCCCTGGAGGACACTCACCGAGTGTGCTGCCGAGGTTCGCGGTCTGCTCCGCAAACTCGGCCTCAAGTCATTCCTCAAGGGCACTGGCGGCAAAGGTCTGCATATCGTCGCACCCATGGATCCAAATCCCGACCACGACTGGTCTGTCATCAAAACCTTCTCCCATGCCTTCGTAGAAGCCATCGCCGCTGCCGCACCCCGGCTCTACCTCACAAAGATGACTAAGGCAGCGCGGACCGGGAGGATCTATCTTGACTATTTGCGCAATGAACGTGGTGCCACTGCCGTCGCTCCATTCTCCCCGCGTCGACGATCCGGCGTACCCGTCTCCATACCCCTGCCCTGGTCGATCCTTAAAGAAGACGCCATGCCGCACTATCGCGTAGCCGACTTCGCCCAGTGGCTCGGCTCCTTAAAAACAGATCCCTGGCGCGACCTCTTGACCACTCATCAGAGTCTCAGTGTAGCCGCCATAGAGCAGTTCACGCACAGGTAGTTAACAGTGCGAATTTACCGTCTTCCCATAATGAAACAGTAAAAGATACCTTTATCCCGCTTTTGCTTGTTGCCCCCCGACCCTCAGGCCTAGACTCACAACAAATAAGCAACACACAACCAAACTCTTTTTGGGATCCGGGATCGCTGCAAACCCGGACCCGTGCAAGCTTGCTGTCTTTCCTAGGTGAGGGATACCCCATGCTCTCTGCTCTTCCCGTGGTTCCCCGGTATAACTTTCTCGGGATTGCTGTCGACGCTCTGTGCCTGCCCGATCTCGACACGCTCGTCGATCAATCGATTCAGCAGAAGTCCAGGCTGGTCATCGGCAATCACAATCTCCACAGCGTCTATCTCTTTCATCATTCGGAACGCATGCGTTCCTTCTACGCCAAAGCCGACCGCATCCACGCGGATGGCATGTCGATCATCCTGCTCGCTCGCATCCTCGGTCTGCCCCTCGACTCTTCTCATCGCACCGGCTACGTGGACTGGCTGCCGTCCATGATGGAAAATGCGCGAGATCGTCACTGGCGCGTCTTCTATCTGGGCTCGCAGCCAAACGTGCTCGAAACCGGCCTCGACAATCTACGCAGGGCGTGGCCCGGATTACAGATCGAAGGCCGGCATGGCTACTTCGACAAACTTGCCTCCAGTACAGATAACCAGGATGTCGTGGCAAGAATCCGCAGCTATGCTCCCGATCTCCTGCTCGTCGGTATGGGCATGCCGGTCCAGGAAGAATGGATCGCCGAAAATCTCGCCCAGCTTCCGCACTGTGCCATCCTCAGCTGCGGCGCACTGATCGACTACGTGGCTGGAGCCATTCCCACTCCGCCGCGCTGGCTCGGCCACATTGGCCTTGAATGGGCCTTTCGCCTGATGGCTGAACCTCGGCGTCTCTCACGCAGGTACTTGGTCGAGCCCTGGACCGTCCTGCAATTGCTGCGGCGTCACATGCACGAACGCCACAACGATCCCTTCCCCAACAAAGCCTGATCACTCCCACAGATCTGCAACCCCCGGGATGCTGCCATGACCTGCAATACAAGTGTCTCCGTCGTTATTACGACGCGGCAACGCGCTGATCTTCTTCCGCGCGCCCTCGCCAGCGTCTTCGCTCAGCTCCACCAGCCGCACGAAATCATCGTCGTCATCGATGGTGTCGACGAGGCCACACACGCCTGCCTCGCCGCTCTCACTGATCCGCGGCTGCAGGTCATTACACTTGCCCATTCCTCCGGCGCCTGTATCGCCCGCAACACCGGCGTTGAGGCAGCCACCAGTCGCTGGATCGCCTTCCTCGATGACGACGACGAGTGGCGGCCCGAAAAATTACAGGCTCAGCTCAAGATGGCCGCTCGCTGCACTGCCGTCTATCCGGTCGTCTCCTGCCGCGTGCTCGCGAAAACCGCGGGAGGCAGTGATTTTGTCTGGCCGAAACGGCGCCGCGCAGCAGGCGAGCACATCAGCGAGTACATCCTCGCACGCAATACACTCACCCAGGGCGACGGCCTCATCACCACCAGCATGATCCTCGCGCCACGCGAACTGCTGCTGCGCATTCCCTTCACACCCAACCTCCGCCGCCATCAGGAATGGGACTGGCTGCTGCGCGCTACCGCCTCAGCAGAGGTCGAAGTGGTCATCGCCTGGGATGTTCTGGCCACCTGGTACATCGAGGAAAAACGCAACAGCATGAGCCAGATGAATGCCTGGAACAGCTCTTTCCAACGGATCTCCAGCATGCGCCGTCTTGTGACTCCACGAGCCTACGCGTCGTTCCTCCTGGTACCCGTCAGCGCTATCGCTGCGCGCGAACACGACTACACCGCCATGCTCTCGATCCTCAGGGAAGCTCGCCGTCGAGGAAAGCCGGCAGCCATCGACTACGCCATCTTCGCTGCCATGTGGATCCTGCCGCAAACCACACGTCGCCGTCTGCGCGACCTCTTCGTTCCCCAGGTGCAACCAGCATGAAAATTATTCAGATCGTTACGCAGATGGAGGCAGGCGGCGCACAGAAAGTCGCCTCCCTGCTCACCGAAGGATTACGAGATCGAGACCATGACGCGCACCTCTGGTTTCTCTACAAGAAAAGTGCAGCCTACGAAGAATCGGAGCACGTCCGCGTTCTTTTTCCTGAGCGTCCCGCAGCCTCGGGCTTTGCTCACCTCGGCAGACAATTGTGGAAGCAGCTGCGCGAAGCCCGGCCCGATGCCGTCATCACCCATACCCACTCGTCCAACTTCTTCGGAGCACCAGTAGCAGCACTGGCCGGCGTGCCTATTCGGATCGCCGTCCATCACAATCCCATCGATACGTACTCACCACTGATGCGGATCGCCGACAAGGCAGTCTTTGCCGCTGGTGGCTACAGCAGCATGGTCACAGTATCCGGTGGCGTCACAGACTCTTTTTCCAGCCACAGTCCCGAGTACCGCAGTCATCTTCACCGCATCTACAACGCCATTGCTGCTCCCACCGCCCCCAGCGACGTAGACGTTCGTGCCCGTTACGACATTCCCTCCGGCATGAAACTCGTCGTCAATGTAGGCCGGCTTGCGGCCCAAAAAAATCAAGCGATCCTGCTCCGCATGCTGCAGCGCATACCCGGCGTCTGTCTCATCCTCGTCGGCGAAGGAGAAATGCGAGAGGCCCTTGCCAGCGAAGCCGCAGCCTTGGGCGTAGCCGACCGTGTTCGATTTACGGGCGAAGTCCACTCACCGCTCGTGAATGCAATTCTCCAGGCTGCGGACGCATTTTTGCTGTCATCCTGCTACGAATCGTTCTGCCTCGCAGCCGTCGAAGCCATGCAGTGCGGCACACCCGTCGTTGCTACCGATCTTGTCTGCCTGCGCGAGGTTCTCGGCGATAAGCAACTGTTCTTCCCCCTGAACGATGTCAATACCCTCGTCCGGCGCGTGAAATATCTTCTGACCCATTCCGAGCTGGCCGCAGAAATGCGTACTGCCGGCCAGGCCCGCGCAGAGCAGTTTAGCGTCCCCCGCATGGTCGTCGAATACGAAAGCCTGCTCAGGGAAGCGGCCCTCTATGTACGCAGCCGCAAGCTAACACCGAACAATCTTGGCCGATTCGATCCCCTTGGTGGCATTGCGGGTGTCCACCACCAGCTGTGACTCGCGCACGATCCGCGCGTAATCGTAGTCGGAATGATCGGTCACAATCATCACGCAGTCATAACTTTCAAGATCCGTAAGAGGTGTGTTCTTCATGTGCAGGTCGTAGTGGCGACCCCGGCCAACCGACGCGAAATACGGATCGTTGTAGTAGACCGACGCGCCACGCTCCTGCAGCAGCTCGATAATCGTCAGCGACGGCGACTCCCGCAGATCGTCAATATCTTTCTTGTACGCCAGGCCCAGCACCAGCACCTTGGATCCATTCAAAGGCTTACGCAGCTTATTCAATGCCTCCGCTGTCCGATCAATCACGTAACCCGGCATCGCCGTGTTCACCTCGCCGGCAAGCTCAATAAACTTGGTCCGAAAATCAAATTGCTTCGCCTTCCACGACAGGTAAAAAGGATCGATCGGAATACAGTGGCCGCCAAGACCGGGGCCAGGATAAAACGCCTGGAAGCCAAACGGCTTCGTCTTGGCAGCCTCAATTACTTCGAAAATGTCGATATCCATTCGGTGACACAATTGCTTCAGCTCATTGACCAGCGCAATATTGACACAGCGATAGATATTTTCGAGCAGCTTGGTCATCTCGGCCACTGCCGGCTTCGAGACCCGCACCACCTTGTGGAAGATGCTTCCGTACAACGCAGCCGCAAGCTCCGTAGCCAGCGGGTCCATCCCGCCGACCACCTTCGGAATGTCGCGTCGCGCAACCGTATCGTTCCCGGGATCCTCCCGCTCGGGAGAAAATGCCACGTGCACGCCAGCCGCAGAGAGACTGTCCCGCACCACCAGCAACCCACCGACAGCGCCCGCATTCAATATCGGTACAACAATCTCTTCGGTCGTGCCCGGATAAGTCGTGCTCTCGAGCACAATCAACTGGCCGGCATGCGTCCGCGGAGCAATTGCCTCGACCGTCTTCTGGATGTAGCTCAGATCCGGCTCATGATAATCATTCAACGGCGTTGGTACACAGATGAGAATCGCATCCATCTCGCGCAGCTGGTCGTAATCCGCTGTAGCGTTGAAACCTCGCTCCCTGGCCGCGGCAATCTCGGTCGCTGGAATGCGCACGATATACGATTCGGATTGATTCAGCGTCTCAACTTTCAACGCATCGATGTCGAACCCTGTGACAGCAAACTTTTCCTCGCTGAACAGGAGTGCCAGCGGCAGCCCGACATAGCCCAGTCCAACAATGCCGATCTTTGCCGTCCGGGCCTCAATGCTTTTCTGTGTCGCCGCCGCCTTCGCTTCCAACACTTCCATTCAGGTCTTCCTTCCACGTGTACGGAGCCGGCAGAACCAAATCACCATGCAGAGCATCCCGCACCACTCCTCCCTAGAATAAAGCTTCGGACGCTGCGACGTGCGACCACGCGTGGCTTTCAATCCCGTCCGCTCTCTCTTCGATGAGAAGTCCGTGACTGATCCACTTCGTCCCGCTGTGCTCATTTATCGCAACGAGCTACTCGAGCGTTCGGAAACCTTCATCGCCGCCCAAACCGCCGCTCTCACCCGTTACCGACCCGTCTACTGCGGACTGCGTTTCCGACCCGACGGCCTCTTGCCAGCGGACGCGCGCGCCATCCTGCTTGGAAAGCACAGCGGAATATCGGCGAGAATTCGGCGCACCCTCTACCTGCACACTGGTCACGCACCTGCATGGCTGGCGCGCGTCCGGATTCAGCAATGCTCCCTTGTCCATGTGCACTTTGCCTTGGACGCCGCCTGCGCCCTGCCTCTTGTCGAAAAACTCGGTCTCCCAATGGTCGTCACTTTGCACGGCTACGACGTCACCAGCTCCCGCGCGACCCTGCAGCAGTCACGCGGCGGCAGGCTCTATCTGCGAAGACAGGCTGCGCTCTTCCGCTACACCCGTTCGTTTATCTGTGTCTCTGAATTCATCCGAACGCAAGCCATCCTTGCCGGATTCCCGCCGGAAAAGCTCCTCGTCCACTCCATCGGCATCGACCTCAATGCCTTTCGGCTCCATCCAGAAGAAACAATCGCCCGCTCTTCTTTGGGCCCGCTCATTCTCTTTACCGGCCGGCTGGTCGAGAAAAAAGGCTGCATTCACTTGCTTCGCGCCATGCAGATAGTCCAGCATACGCAGACCGCTCGCCTCGTCATCATCGGTGACGGACCCCTGCGACAACAACTGGAACGCAGCGCTCGCGAACTGCAGCTCCGTCATTGCGCATTTCTCGGCGCACAGCCACCCTCTGCCATCCAGTCCTGGCTTCGCCAGGCCGCTGTCTTTTGCGTTCCCAGCATCACCGCGTCCAATGGTGACTCTGAGGGTCTCGGCATGGTTTTCTGTGAAGCCCAGGCCATGGGCGTGCCAGTCGTCAGCTCATCCAGCGGCGGCATTCCAGAAGCTGTCCTTCATAGCGAATCCGGATTCCTGGTTCCCGAAGGTGATCATGCCGCTCTCGCCGCTAACATTTTGCGGCTGCTCGACAATCAAGGTCTGCATCAGCAGATGAGCGCAGCCGGTCGCCGGCATGTCGCTCAAAAATTCGATATCCGTACACAGACTGCGCTGCTCGAAGCTCACTACGACACGATCCTTGAGCGGCAGCAACTGCCATCCTGATCGCTGGCCTCGCAATCCGCCCTGACCAACCGTAATTGTTAGTCCTACTTGACGGCCGGCTGCGACCCAACCTTATGCCTAATGCCTAATTCCCCCAACTAACCGATCCGGCCCCGAGTCAGGCCGCCACCATCGCCCTCAGGACGAAGCGGCGTCCGGACGGGGCCAGTTTTTCCTCCTTGGCTCCTGCAAGATTAACCAGCGTCGCCACGTACAAGATCCACAGGAAGTCGTTAGCCTGCATCCATGAACTCTCGTCCAGGTTGTAAACGATCGCGAGCAGCAGCACGGCAAGCGGCCACGCTGCCGTTGTAAATGAAGGCACATACATTGCAGCGAATGCACGTCTCACGGCCTGCAACAACCCAACCCCGAAGAGCGCCAGCCCCACTGCGCCAAGCTGCAGCCATATCTCGAGAAAGCCGTTATGCGCTGCCGGCACTGCCCACCGCAGCGCCAGGATGATGTTTGCTGATTCGCCCCGCAGCGAAAGCCAGAACGCAGCAAAACCGTAGCCGAGCATGGGACGTTTCAATATGGCCTGCATCACCGCACTCCATATTTCAGTGCGTCCGGTCATTGTCACATCGCCGCCTGACAGCAAAGCCATCACGCGAGGCAGCGCGGAAGCAGCGATGACCACAACGGCACCGACTAAAATCCCCGTGGCTGTCAGGGCAGTCGCCACCAGGCCAGCACTCGCCTGCCGCACCTTGCGCAGTGCGGGAAAGAAGCCGAGTGCGATCGCGGTCAACAGCCACGCCGTCTTTGACTGCGTACCAGCGATTACCGCCAGGACACACACGATGCCTGCACGTCGTACCCAGCGCATCCGCTGATATACCGGCGCATACGGCAGCAGGCACACCAGCAGGAACAGCATTTCCCGTGCACACACATTCTTCTGCGTGAACACTCCTACCCACACCCCTTCATGTACATCGTGGTCCAGCCCGTACCTGGGCAGCAGCAGCGCGAAACAGATGCTCAAGAAACTGATCAGCAGTGCCGCCATACTGATCATCCGCAACTGCCGCTCCAAAGAGTAGCGACGCCCCAGGTAGATCCCAAATGCCGTCGTCAGCAGCAGAAACACCGATTTACGCAGGGTTACCGAAGCGTCCTGCGACCACAAAAACGACGCCATGCTGAAACACGTAAACGCAGCCGTAAACGCGATCGTCCGCCATCCCACCATCACGGCTCGAAAATGCCGCAACATCAGCAGACCTGCCACCGTCCAGACCGAGAGAACGATTGCCTGTCCCATCGCAGTCTGGTCGCCAGAGGTCGCCGCAAACAACGAATCCTGGACCGGTTCAAGGATCGGGATATACAAATGCGTTAAAAACAACAGCAGCAAGGCCGTCGTGGCGCATTCCTCCACCGTCCACGGCGCACGTTCATCGTCCTGCAACAGCTCAGTGTGCGGCATATATCGCGGCACCACTGGCGCTTGAAAGAATCGCGCTTGCGCCCAGCATCACGTTGCGTACTGAACTGAACGGTACGTACAACACATCCTGCGGCTCCAGAAGCTGATCGGGAGCCTCTCCCTTTTGCATCGCCTTTAAATCGATCCGGGTCTCGATCGGTCCACCTTCCGACTGCCGCACCAGGCGTGCATGGCTCTCGGCTGATGTCTTGGTTGTCCCCGAAGCAAGTGCAATCACCTGCAGCGCTGTCAGGTGTGCGTCGTTCTGCATGACATAGCCGCCGGGACGGCTGACGTCACCCAATACGTACACAATGCCTGCACGTGGAACAATCACCAGGTCGCCAGGCTCCACCATCACGCCATTCGCCAGCGCTTCGTCCGGATCATTAGGCAGTCGCGCGTACACCGTCCTGTCGCCAGCGCCCTTACGCCGGACCGTCACCCGTACATCTGCCAACGCAGTCAGTCCGCCTGCCATCGTCAGCACATCCATCAGCGCCCGTGGCGTCCGCAAAGAATAATTTCCCGGATGCACTACCTGTCCGCTGATCGATACATCCGCTGCAGCAAACTCAACCACCACAACCGTCACCTGCGGCTTCCGCACAAAGCCGCCATCTTGCAGCGCAGTATCAATCCGAAGTGAAGCCGCAGCCGCACTCAGCCCGGCAACACGGATTTCACCCACCAGCGGCAGCCGAACATCTCCCGCATCTGACACTCGCACATGCACCTCGAGTTCCGGAACATCGAAGACCGCCACCTGCAGAAGATCACCGCCTCCGATGAGCAGCGTTTCGCTCGCGGGCGCACCACGCTGTACTAACGTCTGTGCAAACGCCTGCAACCATGCGCACGTCAACAAAACCAGCCACATCAGCAGCGCAGCCTTACGCCTAGCTGGCATGGGACCCTTCGGCATGCAGCGAGACGACGGTCTTCGCAGTCGTCCCGTAGTGATATTCATAGCCATAATGCTCGCCAAAATCCACGGAACCACGCTCGATTCCGTTCAGAATCACGTTGACTTTCCCTTCCCCTGCATGGCGCGTCAGCATCCCGTATCCACGCTCCAGCGCCTTGCGGGTCGAGACGCCATAACGCGCCACCATCAGCACAGCATCCACCCGCTCAGATAACAGCACAGCGTCGGTTACCGGCAGAACCGGCGGCGAGTCGATAATCACGAAATCGAAATTGCCTCGCCAGTACGCGAGCAGTTCGTTCATGCGTTCGGAACCAAGCAGCTCTGCCGGATACGGCGGCCTCGGCCCGGTCGTCAACACCCAGATATCTTCCTTGCCCGGCAGGCGGCGGAGTGCCGAGCCCGTCTCCCCCAGCGACAGCAGCGAACTCAGACCCTCTGCGTTCCCGATCTTCAGTCTCTGGTGCAGAGTCGGCCGTCGCAGGTCGCCATCCACCACCAGCACGCGGCCGCCCTGCTGGCCCACAATCGTCGCAAAATTCAACGCAGTCGTGCTCTTACCCTCGCCGGGAAGCGCGCTCGTCACCAGGATCAGTTTGGGATGCCCCTGGCTGCGCGAAAGCATCAACGAAGTCCGCAGCGAGCGCAGTGCTTCCGCATACGCCGAGTCATTATCCAGCGACGCCGCCGTCTGCCCCGCAGTACTCGCGCCTCCAGGCAGGCTCAGCCGCGGCGGCCAGCTTAGCCAGTGGGCCGCTGCACTGGTCATCGTCGCCTCCCGCCGGAAAACAGGCAGTATGGCCAGCAGCGGAACACCCAGCAGCTGCTCGATCTGTGCCGCTGTATACAGCCGCATGTCCCGGAAGTTCAGAAACAGTGCCAGCGCACATCCCGCCACGATGCCCATCAATCCGCCAATTGCCATCGTCACCGGCACATTCGGCTGCTTCGGATGATTGCGCGCAGCCTCCCGTCCCGGATCAACCACCGTCACATTGCTCGACTGCAGTCCGCTCAACACTGACGCTGCCGTCAACTTGGTAGACAGGCTTTCGTATAGATCGCGGCTCGAATCTGCCTCCTGCTTCGCCATCGTGTATTCCAAAGTCGGCCGGCCCAGCCGTCCCAGCAGCAGCTTCTGCTCTTCCACACTCTTCAGGCTTGCCGATTCCACCTGCCGCGACATCTCGTATTCACGATGCGCACTCGCCGCCACCCGCCGCAGCTCTTCCCGGATCGAGCGCTGCACGCTGTCCTCCTGAGCCTGCTGCTCCAGCACCAGCGGATAATTCGGACCAAACTTCTGCCGGCTCAGGCTCAACTGCGTCCTGGTCTCCGCCAGGCGCGATCGCAGTTGTTGCAGCAGTCCCAAAGATGAAGCGATGGCACTCGATCCGACTGCGCTGCTTCCCGCTCCCAGCGCCTCGATCAGGTCCGGATCCCCTGTGCGCATCACCTTATCCAGTGCCTCCGCCAGCATCCGGTCCGACTGTGCCCTGGTCCATCCGCTGCTTAACTCGTCCAGCCGCGCCAGCACCACGTTATGCCCGGCATCCTCACCGAACAGTCCTGTCTGTGTCTGCAGCTTCACCTTGCGGGCCTGTGCCTGCTCGGCCTTCACCTGCAAACCGTGCAGCTGGCTTGCCAGCCAGTCCGATACCTGCTCCGTCGCCGCAAATCGTGTCTTGTAGGTGTACTCGGTGAATTCGCGGATCAGGCAATTCACCACGTTCGCTGCCAGCGCCGGATTCGTACTCAGGAAACCGATGTCGATGATGCGCGTTCCCGGCTCGATCTTTACCGACAGGTGTTTGGAGAAGGTCTTCAATGCGCGCCGCCGTCGTCCCGGCGATGCCTCGAGCGGCAGGCCCGGCGCGTCACTCTCGATCGACGCGCCACCAGCAATCAGCCATTCCGGCAGCTTCAGCCATGCATTCCTACCGGTAAAGTCATCATTACTCTCCAACCCCGTCTTCCCGATCACGGCCAGCGCCAATGTCTCGGACGTCAGTATCTTCGCCTGTGTCTGCAGCGTGATGTTGTAATCCAGCGCATCCGAAGCACCTTCCGCCGCCGAACCCAGCGCATTCTCGATCCCCAATGAGTCCGAAGCCTCTTTCTGTACCTGTATCGAAGCCGTCGACTCGTATCGCCGCGTGCCGAAAACACACTTGATCGCCGCCAGTCCAAGGCAGATCACGCACACCAGCAACACAATCATCCTGCGGCGTCGCAGGATCAACAGCACTTCCGCCAGCGTCACCTCCGCAAACTGCGGGCCGGTCGCCGGCTGGTAGACAGCCATGCACAACCTCAATCACAACAACACAGCAGTTAGATCGCCGAAGTAGAAGGCAGTCTGTTGGAAAACCCAGATCAATCCGCACCAAGAGGATTGACCAGCCAGCACAAAGGCTGGCAGCAACACTGCCGTAGCGTCTTGTTATGTATGTATCACGGTTACAAAAGCGGGCAAAGACCTGTTAGTACCTTCCAAAGGTACAGTCCCGCTACACAGCACCGGCACGCCGCCTACTGTGGCAACGCCGCCTGGCGAATAAACGCTGGGTACGGCAGACCCTCGATCAGCTCCGTATACGATCGGGCAATCGATGCCCAGCTGAAACTGCGCTGGTAGCTCGCATACCCTTCCTGCCGCAGCAGCCGCGACAACCCGGTCCGTCCCAGCAGCCGCTCGATCGCATGCGCAAGTCCAGCCGGATCGCCCGGCGGAATCAGCAGGCCGCCGCCATCCGCAAACACCTCCGGAATGCCGCCAACACACGAAGCCGCTACCGGCACCCCACTCGCCATCGCCTGCACATTGCTCAACCCGAATGCTTCTGCATCCAGCGATGGGCAGCACACCGCGACCGCGTTCCGCATCACGTCTGCCACATGCTCCAGCCCCATGTACGGCGCAATGCGTACATTCGGGCCACTCAGTGCCTGCAGCCGCCGCAGGTATTCCTCCCGCGCCGTGCGGTTCGGAATACTCTCCAGGCTCTCACCCGGATCCTGCCGCTCAACAATGCACAACTCCACACCCACGCCCCGTTGCAGCAGAAGCCGCATCGCTTCCAGCAGCACGTGCACGCCCCGTTGTTCGGTCAGCGGACCCACGTAAGCAATCTGCGGCAGTTCCGGCTGCGCGCGAAGCTCGTCCGGGTAAAAGACCTGCTCGTCTGCGCCGAACGGCATCACCGCCGTGCGCATGTGCAGGCGATATTTTTCAAACGCCTGGTGGTACAGGTACTCCGTAGGAAATGCGACCTTCGCCATGCGTCCAGCAACGTGCCGCACCATCGGCCTCGGTGCATGCGCCAGTCGGGAGTCGCTCATCGCCAGCACCACCGGGTTGCGCTGCTGCTTACCCTGCTGGGCCCACACCATCGCCAGCGCCATCTCAGGCCGGTTGTGTACGAAAATCGCGTCCTGCGGCTGCAGTCGCGATGCAAATCCCTTCAGCAGGTGGGAATAGAAGCGCGCTCGCCGACGCCAGAAGATCGGGTGCTGCAGCGGACGCGGCAGCAGGCTGATCTTGCCCATCTCGGGCGCAACCCACACATACGGGAAGCCCCACGAATCGTCCGCATCCGCACACACTACGACCGTCTCGTGCTGTAGACCCGCTGCCGAAATCACCCCGGCAATCCACTGCGCGGCCGCACCGCCGCTGCGCCTTGAAAATGACTCCGACTCCCCGAGGATGTGATACACCGCCATCTACACCACCACGGCGGGTGCGTCTCTCGTCACCAGTCCGGAACGCCAGGCCATGCAGTCATCCTACGATGGCGCACTCCATTCTCTACTGACCAGTCAAGGCGCTACCGCTACCACCAACGAGTCATAACAATCAGCAAACTACCAGCACGCTCGTCTGTCAAAGCTCCCGGCGCACCATCCATCTCAGCGTCCGCTGGAGCCGAAGCCCTTGTCAGCTCTCGCCGTCGCACCGAGCGTCTCCGTCAGCACGATCGTTCGATCCGTATCCGCGCGAAACAGTGACATCTGGACGATCTTGTCACCCTTGTGAATCGCGATCGAAGCGTCAGCTCTTGAAAGATGAACATCCTTAACCACGCCATTCGCGTCCCGCTCGATCGCGAGTGAATAATCCGGCTGGTTCACATTCACCAGGCACACCACGATCTCGCCGCGGTACCCTGCGTCGATGCGGCCACCCATGTACGTGATCCCTTTTACTGCCATTGAAGATCGGTCCCCAAGAATAAAGCCATAGCCTTCGGGACCCTCTACCGCGATGCCCGTCCGAATCCTGGTCGGAATTCCTGGCTGCAGCACGCTGTCTTCAATGGCATAAAGATCGAAGCCGAGATCGCTCCCCGCATAACTCACGGTCGGCAGCACCGCATCCGGATGCAACAGTTTTACTTTCAGCATTTCGCTGCTTACTGTAAACGATTGCCTACTCTACGCGCCGAACCTTCGCCCAGCGGCGCTTCTGCGCCTCGGCAATGCGACGGCGTCCTTCTTCACTCATCACGCGAGCCGGTTTGCTGCTTCTCTGTCCTACCAGGCTGCTTAGTGCCGGAGAAATACCGCCGGTTCCGGCCAGAAGCCGTTTCACCTGCTGTAGTCGTTCAATCTCCTGGTCAAGTGCCTGCATAATGTCAGCCCGTGTCATAGTTACTGGTAGCCCCCGAGTGGGTTAATTCGTGTCCGATGAAAAGCGGTCGAATTCCCTTTACTCATACGGAACCTGTTTTGACAGAATAGGTTGTCAGATCAACCGAAACTTGCAAACGCATTCCTCTGCACAGGATGCATCCAAGACCCAGTGAATACCCATTTACCTGATGACTGGCTAAGGTCCGAGTGGACAACGCAGTTCTTCGGCGGCCTTGCCTCTGCGCCCACATCGCTGCTGTTGCTCGATTATGACGGCACCCTGGCGCCCTTCAATGCCGACCGGCTCAAGGCCATTCTCTACCCCGGCGTAAAGGAGCGGCTGGAGCGGCTGCTCACTCTCCCGCGCACACGCGTCATTCTCATCAGCGGCAGAAAAGCACAGGAGCTCTACACCCTCCTCGATCTCTCCCGGCCCATCGAAATCTGGGGCAGCCACGGCCGTGAACATCTGCAGGTAGACGGCGGCTACCAGATGGATGACCTTACTTCCTACGAACGCCGCATCCTTGAAAGCGTGCGTCAGGCTCTCGAAAAAACATTTAATGCTGAAGTCGTCGAAGTCAAACCCAGCAGCATCGCCGTCCACTGGCGCCGCTCTTCCGCTGGCAGCTTCAGTCCACCTGAAATTCGTCGACGCATGGAAGATCTCTATCGTCAGCTTCCATCGCCCGGCCCGGGAGATGGAATACTGCACCTCCTTGAATTCGACGGCGGCCTCGAATTACGCGCCGGCAACATCAACAAGGGTCATGCCGTGATTAAAGTACTCGAGGCTTTCTCTTCCGAAACGCCCGTAGCGTTCCTCGGCGATGACCTCACCGACGAAGATGCCTTCTCCGTCCTGCGCGAGCGCGGTCTCGCCGTCCTGGTTCGCGCCGAGCCCCGTCCCTCCCAGGCCCGTCTCTGGCTCAATCCGCCTGAAGATCTGCTGCACTTCCTCGACACATGGATCGCCGCGGTGGAGAAGCCGCTGTGACCGCATCTTCTTCCGCAGCCGCAGGCAGCCAGCTCGATCACCTGATCGTTGTCTCCAATCGACTCCCCGTTTCGTTCAAACGCGACAAGGGCAAGCTCCATGCCACGCCATCAAGTGGCGGGCTGGTCACCGCACTCACGCCCATCCTCAAAGAGCATGGCGGCACCTGGATCGGCTCACCCGGCTCGCTGGCTGAGTACAGCGATAAAAGCAGCCATAGCCACGAATCAATCGAGCAGGAAGTGCAGCGGCTGCTCGACGAGAGTTCGCAGGAACACGCCTACGATCATCTCGCCGTCCATCTCAGTGATGAAGAGCAGGCCAACTTCTACGAAGGCTTCTCCAACGAAATCATCTGGCCGCTCTTTCATGATCTGCAGTCCCGCTGCCGCTTCGCGCCCCGTTACTGGGATTTCTATCTGAAGGTGAACAAAAAGTTTGCCGAAGCTGCCTTGAAAGTAGCCAAGGCAAAAGACATCATCTGGATCCAGGACTATCAGCTGATGCAGGTTGCCGTTACCCTGCGCAAGCAGCGGCCCAAGGCTCGTCTCGCCTTCTTCATGCACATCCCCTTTCCCTCGCCGGACATCTTCGAGAAGCTTCCCTGGCGCGGCGAGATCCTCAACGGCCTGCTGCAGCATGACCTCATCGGTCTGCAGACTGCCCGCGACGAACACAACTTCCTCGCCTGCCTGCGCCACTTCCTGCCCGGCATGAAAGTCGAACGCCACGGGGACATGCGCATCGTTCATCACGAGCGCGGCAAAACCCGCATCCAGTTCTTTCCCATAAGTGTGGATTTCCGCTGGTTCAGTGAAGCCGCACAGCAGCCCCAGGTCATCGAGCGCGCCTCCGAAATCCGGGATCAGCTCCACGACGTGCATATCGCTCTCGGTGTCGATCGTCTCGATTACACCAAGGGCATTCCCGAGCGACTACGCGCCTTCGCCGCTCTGCTGCGCGATTATCCGGATATTCGCGGCAAGATCACGCTCTTTCAGATCGTTGTTCCCAGCCGCGAAACCATCATCGGCTACCAGAATCTGATGGCCGAAATCGAGCAGTCCGTCACCCACATCAATGGAGAATTTGGCGAGACCGACTGGGTCCCTGTCCATTATCTGCACCGCTCCATCCCGCGCGACGAACTCCTCGCCCTCTACCGTGCTGCCAATACCGCCATCATCACGCCACTCAAAGACGGCATGAACCTCGTTGCCAAGGAATACTGTGCCGCCCGCTCTGACAATGATGGAGTCCTGCTGCTGAGTGAGTTCGCCGGCGCCGCACCTCAGCTGCGCAGTGGTGCCCTGCTCGTCAATCCTTATGATGAACTCGGCGTCGCCGCAGCCCTCAACCGTTCCTTTCACATGGAGCGCGCCGAACGCCGCAAGCGCATGAGCCGCCTCCGGACCAGCATCCGGCACAATGACATTCTGCGCTGGCGTGACAACTTCTTTGCCGCCCTCGGATCGTAATCCAGGGCGGCACACCAGTCGTCCTGCCTAGCTGGCCTTCAGCCGCACAATCAGCACGCTATCCGGGGCAATCGTAAACTCCGCCCCGTTCACAGCATTGCGCTCATCGGATGTCATCACCACATCCGCTTCTCCCGGCAGATCCAGCTCCACTGCTTCATTGCCCAGGTTAAAACCCAGCACGAACTCGCCGCGCTGCATCGTCAGCCATTTCGCATCCTCGTCGAAGTAGGTTTCCACTTCGTCCAGGTGGCCATTGATCAACGCTGTCGATGAGCGCCTTAACTTGATCAGCTGTTTGTACCAGTCAAGGACCTCTTTATGCTGGCCCTCGTTCACCTCGTCCCAGTTCAGGTGTGAACGCTCAAACACTGCCTTGTCCTGCGGATCGGGAATCTGGTCCGGCTCCCAGCCAAAGGCGCCGAATTCCTGCTTCCGGCCCTCGCTCACCAGCTTGCCCAGTTCCGGATCCTCATGATCCGTGAAGTACTGGAACGGTGTGGACGCCGCGTACTCCTCGCCTTCAAACACCATGGGAACCATCGGCGAGAGCATCACGACTGCCGCCGCAATCTTCACCCGGCCTACATTCACCAGGTCGCTCAACCGCTCGCCTTTCGCACGATTGCCGATCTGGTCATGGTTCTGGATGTATCCCAGGAAGCGATAGCCCGGCAGCTTCTGTACAGACCGGCCATGACTGCGCTTCCGGTTTGTCGCAAACTGTCCTTGATACACATAGACTTCTTCGAGTGCCTTGGCCAGCTGCTCCATCGTGCCAAAGTCTTCGTAGTAGCCCATCTGGTCGCCCGTCAGCACCGTCCACAATGCATGGTGAAAGTCATCGCTCCACTGTGCGTCGATCCCGTAGCCGCCGGCCTCCTTCGCGCGCACCACCCGCGGATCGTTCAGGTCGCTCTCGGCTATCAGCACCAGGTGCCGCGCCGTCGCCGCACTCAGCTCCTTTACCTCGTACGACAACTGCTCCAGGAAGTGCACTGCCGATCGGTCCACGTACGCCGTCACTGCATCCAGCCGCAGCCCGTCGAAGTGATAATCGCGCAGCCACATCAGCGCGTTGTCGCAGAAGAATCGACGCACCCGGTCACTGCCCGCATCCTCAAGATTCGTAGCACCGCCCCAGGGCGTCTTGTGGTTCTCGTTCAGGTACGGGCCAAACTTGCCGGTATAGTTACCGCTCGGGCCAAAGTGGTTGTAGACCACGTCGTGAATCACGGCCAGCCGCCGCTGATGCGCTGCATCCACAAATCGCTTCACTGCATCCGGCCCGCCATACACCTGGTGCGGTGCATATAACGCCACACCGTCATACCCCCAGCCATGCTGACCGGAAAATGCCGCCAGCGGCAGCAGCTCTACGTGCGTTATGCCCAGCTCTTTCAGATAATCCAGCTTGCCGATCGCCGCATCCAGCGTGCCTTCCGGCGTAAATGTGCCGACATGCAATTCGTAAATAATCGCACTCGCCAGCGGAATCGCCTGGAAACCGTCATCATGCCATTCGAACGATGCATGATCCACCAGGCGCGATAAACCATTCACGCCATTCGGCTGCCATGGCGATCGCGGATCCGGAATCGCCGGCTCTTCTCCGTTCAACACAAATCCATAATCCGTTCCCGGCCCGGCCTCTGCCACATCGGCACGCCAGATCTTATGATCACCAGGAGTCATCGGGTACTTCTTCCCATTCACCTGCACTTCCAGCGATTGGGCGAGCGGGGCCCAGACCTCAAACGTATGCATCTCTCAATTCCTCATTCTCTCGACAGGTGGGCGAGCACGCGTCACAGCCTGGAGCAGGCTTCCGCAGCACTCAATTCGTGAGATGCACTAAGACAGCAGAAATATGCGAATTGCTGCCGAGTAAGCTGTGACCTGCTCAATCCCAATTCACCAGCCCTCCAGATATCCGGGTGCCATGCACCAGATATCCGGGTGCCCCATCCTCGCGAAGCTAGGGTGGGCTATGGCGCAGCCATCCACTTTCCTCGAATTCCCTAACCCACCGCGCAAGGACCCCGCCCGAAGCCCGTCAGTACCGCACCTGCACCCCGTCCAGCGACGGCAAATACACCGGCAGCACCTCGACCGCCAGCCGCCGGGCCTGCACCCCCGGATCGCCCTCCGCCAGCGCCAAAGCCTCTTCCCTGCTGGCCGCCGCAATCATCATCACGCCCACATACTCCGCCTCTTCATTCACCGGCCCGGCAAACAGGTACCGCCCCGCCTCTATCTGTTCCCGCAGATAGGCAAGGTGCCGCGGCAGCAATTCCTGCGCCGCCCGGTCGTCAATCACATTCCACTGCGCTCCCCGCTTCAACAGCCCGAGGTAATACTGCTTCAGGTTTTTCGGGATATTGCTCTTCGGTTTCTCGCGCGGATTCTGCTCTTCAGTCATAGCTCCATGATAGCGGCCGCCGCTCCGCGCAGCGCACTCTCCGCGCGCCCGTAAGTCGTTCCTTTCAGGCATTCTTAAGCCCGCATCCTTACCATCTGCTTTGCGTCGAAATCCCTTTGCTCCGGAACGGGCGCCTGACCCTTCGCATGCCTATGTTTCCCGATTGCAGCTCAACTCGTGTGGCAGTACTACTGGCCGCGCTGGCGTTGCCTGCTGCGCTCACCCTTCAGGCGCAACAGTCTTCTGCCGCCACAGCCTCACTGCCCGCCGCGAACTCATCCGGCCCCGCCTCCGCCGTTCCCATCACTCTTGACGAAGCCATTCGCCGCGCCCAGCTCAACGAACCCAACTTCCGCACTGCCGTCGGCGACGCCCGCCTCGCCGCTCTTGATCGCAGTATCGCCCGCACCGCCCTGCTCCCGACCGTCACCGCTCACAACCAGGCGCTCTACACCCAGCCCAACGGCAGCTCCAACCAGGCCGGTCAGACCGGCAGCCAGCCGTCGCCGAAGTTCATCGCCAACAACGCCATTCATGAGTACGCCACCCAGGCTGTTATCAACGAAACTCTCAACTTCGCCCAGTTAGCCGATGCCCGCCGCATCGCCGCCATCGCCGCCCAGGCTGCTGCCCTGCAGGAGGTCGCCCGTCGAGGCCTGGTCACAACCGTTGTCGGCCTCTACTACGCCGCCGCTGCCGCTGACCAGAAACTCGCCCTCGCCGATCGCGCACTCCGCGAAGCCGACAGTTTCGGCGAGCTCACCCGGCAACTCGAAAACGGCCGTGAAGTCGCCCATGCCGACGTTCTTAAGGCACTCCTCCAGTCGCAGCAGCGGCAGCGCGATCTCGAAGATGCCAGGCTTGCTCAGGACAAGTCGCGCCTCGACCTCGCCGTCCTGCTCTTCCCCGATCCGCTCACCGCCTACCAGCTCGCAGACGATCTCGCGCAAACGCCGCCCATGCCGCCAGCCGACACCGTCGAAGCCGCCGCCCGCCTCAACAATCCTGACCTGCAGGCCGCCCTCGCCGCCGTCCGCGCCGCCGGGCAGGAAGTCCTTGCCAGCCGCGCCGCATACCTGCCCGACCTCTCGCTGAACTTCACCTACGGCATCGATGCCCCGCAGTACGCCCTCAATGGCGTCTCCGGTGTCCACAACCTCGGCTATGCCACCTTCGCCACCGTCGATCTGCCGGTATGGGACTGGCTCGCCACCCACCACCGCGTGCAGCAAAGTGAGATCCGGCGCGACAACGCCACCCTCGCCCTCACCTGGACCCAGAAGCGCCTGGTTACGCAACTGCGCGAGTTCTATAACGAAGCCGCCACCGCGCACGCCGCCCTCGCCTCCCTGCAGACCAGTGTCACCGATGCCAGCGAGAGCCTCCGTCTTACCCGCCTCCGCTACACCGCCGGTGAGGCCACCGTGCTCGAGGTCGTCGACGCTCAGAACACCCGGATCACCCTCGAAATCCAGCTCGCCGACGCCACCACCCGCTACCGCGTCGCCCTGGCCGATCTCCAGACTCTTACAGGAGCCATCTAGATGAACCCGCGCCTCCTGGTCATGTCCCTGGCCGCCGCCAGCCTGCTTTCCGGCCTCGCAGGCTGCAACAAGCCCGACGCCGCGCCTCCCGTCGTCGTCGACGTGCAGGCCATCACTGTCCAGCAGCAGGACCTCACCGAGCAGGTGGAAGCCGATGCTGTCCTCGCACCCCTCGCCCAGGCCGCCATCTCGCCGAAAATCACCGCGCCAGTCAGGAAGTTCTACGTCCAGCGCGGCTCGCACGTAAAAGAAGGCGAACTGCTCGCCACGCTCGAAAATCGCGACCTCGCCGCCGCAACGCTCGATACCCGCGGCAGCTACGATGCCGCCACCGCCGGCTATCGCACTGCCACGCGCGGCCAGATTCCGGAAGACTTCCTGCGCGCCCAGAGCGACGTTGCCCAGGCCAAAGCCAACCTCGACCTCAACCAGAAAATCGTCAACAGCCGCCAGCAGCTCTTCCAGCAGGGTGCACTCCCCGGTCGCGATCTCGACACCGCTACCGCCGCCCTCGTCCAGGCACAAGCCGCCTACGACACCAGCCAGAAGCATCTCGCCGCACTCACCAGCGGCGGCCGCGAAGACGCCGTGCAGACCGCCAAAGGCACCCTCACCTCTGCAGAAGCAAAGTACCAGGCCGCCCAGGCCCAGCTCTCCTATTCGGAAATTCGCTCCCCCATCCGCGGCGTCGTCACCGACCGTCCGCTCTTTGCCGGCGAAACCGCGGCAGCCGGCGCGCCTCTCGTCACAGTCATGGACACGTCGTTCCTGCTCGCCAAAACCCATCTCGCGCAAGCCGTAGTTCAGCAGATGTCCGCAGGCGCCCGTGCCGAGGTCCACGTGCGCGGCGTCGACCAGCCCGTCGAAGGCCGCATCTCTCTCATCAGCCCGGCACTCGATCCCGGCAGCACCACCGTCGAAGTCTGGATCAAAATCGCCAATCCGGACAGCACCTTCAAAGCCGGAACCCCGGTCCATCTCGTCATCGCCGGCAAGTCCGTCTCCAAAGCTCTCGTCGTGCCTGCCTCCGCCGTGCTCACCGACTCCTCCGGCAGGAAAACCGTCATGGTCATCGACACCGGCAACACCGCCCACGCTACCGAGATCAATACCGGCATCACCGCCGGCGACACCACCCAGGTCGTCAGCGGTCTGCATGCCGGCCAGCGCATCGTCTCCACCGGCGCCTATGGCCTTGACGACGGCACCAGGGTCAACATCGTCGAAGCGCCAAAACCCGACGCCGGCAAGGATGACCCGAAGTGACCGGCCTCCAACCCAACCCGGCCGACACTGCCATCGGACCAGTAGCCCGGCCCTTCTGGCTCAGCCGCATCGCCTCCGTCATCTTCTTCACCACCATCGCCCTCGCCATCGCCGGCATCTATCTCGCCTTCACCATCCCCATCGCTGTCTTCCCTGAGACCAACTTCCCCCGGGTCGTGCTCGGCGTCGACAACGGCGTCATGCCCGTCGAGCAGATGCAGGTCACCATCACCCAGCCGCTCGAAGCCGCCGTCAACAGCGTCCCCGGCCTCCTCACCGTCCGCTCCACCACCAGCCGCGGTTCCGCCGAAGTCAGTCTCTTCTTCGACTGGAACGTCGACATGTACCGCACTCTCCAGCTCGTCGACGCCGCCGTCGCCCGCGCTCAGCAAAGCCTGCCACCCACCGCGAAGATCACCAGCAATCGCCTCACCTTCGCGACCTTCCCCATCCTCGGCTACAGCCTCACCTCGAATAATCTCTCGCAGACCCAGCTCTGGGAA
>CAZZYN010000064.1:0-21970 GCA_964658265.1 uncultured Acetobacteraceae bacterium
ATAGAGGATGTAGAGGGGGTCTTCAGCGTCGAGTGCTTCGGCGGGACAGTCTACGGAAGCGTCGGCCATCAGCTCGTGCCACCAGAAATCGCGACCAGGCTGCATGGTGACGTCACAACCGGTGCGCTGATAGGTGATGACGTGCTGGACGGACGGGCACTTCTTCAATGCTTCGTCGACGACGGCTTTGAGGGGCACCTGCGCGCCGCGTCGCCAGCTGGCGTCCTGCGTGAGGACGGCGTTGCACTGGGCATCGTTGATGCGGTCAACCAGGGCATGGGCGGCAAAACCGCCGAAGATGACGGAGTGAATGGCGCCGATGCGCGCACAGGCGAGCAGGGCGATGGCGAGTTCCGGAGTCATGCCCATGTAAATCGCTACGCGGTCGCCTTTGCGGATGCCCTGCTTTTTTAAGACATTCGCGAACTTCTGGACCTCGATGTGCAGTTCACCAAAGGTAAGCCTGCGGACTTCACTTTTGCCGTCGGGCCCGGCCGGCTCACCTTCCCAGAGGATGGCGACGTGGTCACGCCTGTCGCCGAGAGCGTGACGGTCAACACAGTTGTAGCTGAGGTTTAGTTTGCCGCCGACAAACCAGCGCGCGCGGGGGAGCTGCCAGTCGAGGACCTGGGTCCAGGGTGTGAACCAGTGGAGTTCGTGAGCTGCGTCTGCCCAGAAGCCTTCCGGATCTGCGATGGAGCGGGCGTAGAGGGCCTCATAGGCTTCCATGGTGCCGATGCGCGCCTTGGCGGCGAACGCGGCTGGCGGCGAAAAGACGCGGTTTTCACGAAGCATTGAGCTGAAGTGAGCTTCCTGCTGGAAGGTGGCGGGGGATGAGCCGGCAGGAGTATCGCTGGGCATGCGCTGTGTGACCTCGTTGAGCAGGTTAGCAGAGATGCGGCATGCCAGGAGACGCGAGCAGCAGGGCATTACCAACAGGCGGACCGAAGACACTTTGGCGTGCCCTATGCCATTGCTTGTTTATGTTGACAAGGCGCAGGCTCATACCGTTCCCCCCAAGCGTGCAGTGTATCCAACCAATTACACTCGCGCACTGCAACTGCCCGTGTTCAAGCGCGGGCAACAAGAAGGAGCAGCACCCCATGGGCCTATTTTCATTTCTGGACCGGGATCGATCGATCGCGCATCCCGGCTTCAATCGCTGGCTTGTACCACCTGCGGCACTGGCGATCCACCTGGCTATCGGCCAGGTCTATGCATTCAGCGTCTTCAAGAATCCGCTGCTGGCGATGAAGGCCGCAGACGGGTCGTCGTGGGATCTGAAGTCGGTTGGTTACATTTTCTCGATTGCGATCGCGGTGCTGGGCCTGTCGGCGGCATTATTCGGCAAGTGGCTGGAAACGGCCGGACCACGTAAAGCGATGTTCGCGGCTGCCTGCTGCTTCGGTGCCGGCTTCCTGATCGCAGCAGAAGGAGCTGCCAGCCACCAGTTGTGGCTGATCTACCTGGGGTATGGAGTGGTGGGAGGCATCGGCCTGGGCCTGGGCTACATCTCGCCGGTCTCCACACTGCTGAAGTGGTTTCCGGACCGGCCGGGACTGGCGACAGGTATGGCCATTATGGGGTTTGGCGGCGGTGCCATGATTGGCTCGCCCCTGGCGACGAAGCTGATGGCCTTCTACAAGGCGGGCGGTCATGCGGCGATTCCATCGACGTGGCTGACCATGGGGGTTCTGTATTTCGTCCTGATGATGTTTGGAGTTTTTACGATCCGCGTTGCGGGACCGGATTGGAAGCCGGAGGGCTACAAGCCGGAGACGAAGTCGTCAGGATTGATTTCCGCCCACGTCGTCGATGCGTCGACAGCGATCCGGACGCGGCAGTTCTGGCTGCTGTGGGTGATGCTGGCCGTGAATGTGACGGCGGGCATCGGCATACTCGAACAGGCATCGCCGATGATTCAGGACCTGTTCAAGGGCAGGGTGACAGCCCTGGCGGCAGGCGGATTTGTGGGTATGCTGAGCCTCTTTAATATGGCCGGACGCTTCCTGTGGGCCTCGTTCTCTGACTTTATCGGCCGAAAGATGACGTTTATGGCCTTCTTTGTGATCGGGCCGGTGTTGTACTGGCTGCTGCCCCTGACCGGCACGCAACACCTGAACAGCGTGGTGCTGTTTGTCCTGGCAGCGGGACTGCTGATTACCATGTACGGCGGCGGCTTTGCGACCATACCCGCGTACCTGCGGGATCTTTATGGTCCGAACCATGTGAGTGCGATTCACGGCCGGCTGCTGACGGCCTGGTCGGTCGCCGGCATCATGGGGCCGTTGATCGTGAACGGCATTCTTGATCATGCCGTGGCGACGGGCCAGCCGAAAGTGAATGCTTATCCGACAATCCTCCATATCGTGGCGGGTCTGCTGGTGGTCGGCCTCCTCTGCAACCTGCTGGTGAACCCGGTCTCGGAGAGATATTGGGTGAAGGACAAAGCGCCGGCGCCGGTGGAAGTAGGCGCACATTGATACAGGTGTATGAGTTTGAACAATTAACGATGCGAAGGAGAGCCGATGGCTGCTGAAAAAAGTGGAACATCCCCAGCCCTGGTGGCTGTGGCCTGGGCGGTGGTATCGATTCCCCTGCTGTGGGGGGTTTACAACACGGCCCTGAATGCTTCGAAGCTGTTTACCAGTGCGCCACCGGCCGCGACTGCGCCAATGTCAACAGCAAAATGACGCTGCGGAGAGCGGGAAGGGGGCTACGAACAGCCGTGCCTCCCAGTTCTGCCTGTGTTTACCTTGGTTTCCGCTGCCGATGCAGTCAGGCGTAGCGCTGCTGGTGCCACTCCCAGGCGCTGGTGATAATGCTGTCCAGTTCGCTGTGCCGCGGCTTCCAGCCCAGATCTTTCTCGATGGCGGCAGCGCTGGCGATGAGGATGGCGGGATCTCCGGCTCGCCTGGGGAGCTCCTGAACGGGGACGGGGCGGCCGGTGACTCGCTTGACGGAGTCGACGACTTCGCGCACAGAAAACCCCTTACCGTTGCCCAGGTTGTAAATGAGACGACTGTGGCCTGAACCGGGAGCGAGTGCGTCGAGCGCGAGCATGTGAGCCTCGGCCAGGTCGGCAACGTGGATATAGTCGCGGATGCAGGTGCCGTCCGGTGTGTCGTAATCGGTGCCATAGATCTTGATGTTTTCGCGGCGGCCAAGGGCGACGTCAAGAATTAATGGAATGAGGTGCGATTCGGGTTCGTGGGCTTCCCCGCGGCCCGGAATGGCGCCGGCGACATTAAAATATCGCAAACTTGCGTACGGAAACTGATGAATGCGGTTGAACCAGGTGAGCATCTGCTCGACCAGAAGCTTCGATTCGCCGTAGGCATTGGTTGGTTTGAGCGGGGCATCCTCGGTGATCGGGGTGCGCTCCGGCTCCCCGTAAACTGCTGCAGTAGAAGAGAATACGAAGCGCCGCGTCCGGCTGGCGAGGATTGCCTCGAGCAGGGTGAGGGTTGAAGCAGTGTTGTTGCGGAAGTAGATTTCCGGTTTCTGCATACTTTCGCCGGCCTCGATGAGCGCCGCGAAGTGAAGAACGCCGTCGAAGGCTTCTTGTTCAAGCAGCCGGTCCAGTCGTATCCTGTCGGCCAGTTCTCCCTGGACAAAAGTGGCTGCGGGGGGCACCAGGGATCGCTGCGCATGACGAAGGTCATCTAGAATAAAGACAGTGTGGCCACGATCGAGAAGTAGCTGGGCAACTGTGCCGCCGATATAGCCGGCGCCACCGGTGACAAGAAGTTTCAAGGTACCTCCTGGAGTCTCAGTAAACCGGCTGGGGCGATTTTCCGGGGTACAGACAGCCTACTGCTTTTTGCGCATCCAAACTGGCAGAAACGTGTAGATGCAGGGAGTTGAGCAGTTTGAGCCGTGCGTGAGAGATCACTTTTTCGGGTCCGTGCGTGCGTATTGCGCGCTGCTGCGCTCTCTCGAATCGGGGTGGTGCAAGGGTCGTTGCAGGGTACACGTCAGTATGCACAGCCACCACTTTCGAGGTACTGCCATTGCCTAACTTCTAAGCTATCTTTTGACAAATCCCCGGTACTTTCGTACCCGCGGATGGACGGCAACCGGGGCAGAAATTGCATGACACCCGGAACCGGCAGCGACATTGCTTGAGGCAGGGTACGCGAACCCGGAGAGCGGCCAGCTCCGCAGGGATACAAAGACTGAGACATATTTTGGGCCGCCTCTGAAGAGCGGACGAACCAGATTAAGAACTAAGACTCTTCCCAGTAGAGAGAGTAGGAATTGAGATTATGCCGAACAACGACATCCTGAATCGAGCAAACTTCGGGCTCCTGGAAGAACCGGGTGGCAGATGGAAATCCTTTGGCGTCAGCGCCTCCATCAACCTTTCAATCATGGTGCTTCTGCTGCTGTTTGCCGCCGCGAAGATTCATGAGGCCAAGGTAAAGCGTGAGATGAGCGTGCTGATTGTGCCGGTAGATCTGCCGAAGCCAGTCAAGCCGCCAGTGCCGAAGGTAAAGATTGTGGCTCCGCCGGTCAAGTTGGAGGCGAAGCTTGATCCGCCGAAGATTATCACTCCGCCCAAGATTGAGGCGCCGGAGCCGCCGAAGCCGGTGAAGCTGGATACGCCGAAGCCGATGCCGGTCATCCCGCCGGCTCCGCCGAAGGCAGTGGCACCGCCGCCGGCACCGAAGGCGGGTCTGTTTGCCAGCGCCAAGCCGACAGAGATGGCAAACAACATGAACAAGCCGGAATTGAAGGCGGGCGGGTTTGGTGATCCGATCGGCGCCAAGCCGAATCCGAACTCTACCAGCAATGTAATTGCCGCGGCCGGTGCGTTTAACCGCGCTCCTGGCGAAGCAGCAGGTGCAGGAGCAGCGCGCAAGGGCGTGGTCTCCGGTGCAAGCTTTGGTGCGGGCGTCGTTGGCGGCGTGGCCGGCGGTACCAGTCACGGGACAGTAGCGTCGGCGGGCTTCAGCAATGGAGTGGTGGGCGGAACCCCGGGCGGCACGGGTCACGGTACGGTGGGCAGCGCGGGCTTTGGCAGCAGCGGTGGAGCGAAGGGCGTACAGGTTGCGATGAACAATGCGGAACCAGCCTTTGTACCCCCCGTGGTTATCTCGGAACCCAAGGCGCAATACACCTCAGAAGCGCAGCAGCAACGAGTGGAGGGTGAGGTTACTCTGCAAGTGCGGTTCCTGGCGAGTGGTCAGGTCGAAGTACTGCGTGTCGTGAACGGCCTGGGTCATGGGCTCGACGAGCAGGCACGGCGAGTAGCTGAGAATATCCGCTTCAAGCCGGCTCTGAAGAACGGGCAGGCAGTGGACCATGTGACGTTGATTCATATCACCTTCCAGCTGGCTTGATCGGCGGGAGCAGTATTCGTAACTGTTGAAACCGGCAATACACTTTGGGCGGGCGGCAGTTCAAAAGTCAACCAGTTTTAGAGGAGCCAGGAAATGAACCTGCGGAACATTTGGACAACTACCCTGCTTACGGCGCTCAGCGTCACGGCAGCTCAGGCAAAGGAAAAGTATGCACCTCCGATTGCCCTGACGCCGGAACAGAGTGCCTTGGTGCAAAAAGCCATTGCTGCTGAAAAGATCACGATCAAGTCGATCCAGCAGCACTCACCCCTGGTGCAGACCTACATCCAGAACATGAAGGGCGATGCCAAGTTGTACGCCGTTCCTGTGTCGGACCAGTACATGCTGCAGCGGGTTGACTTCGCCAAGGGATTCTATGGCAAGTCTTATTCGTCCGAGGGCAAGAGCCACGGGATGTTCAAGGGATCAGCGCAGGCTCTGCTTGGCCTCTCGAAGGCTTTCGGCGTCTCGTATGTGCCGGACGGCTTCCTGGACATGATGTTTATCGACCCAACCGGGTTTGATCAGCAGCACTATGACTTCATTTATGTTCGCCGGACCTTCCTCGGCACCATTCGTACAGATGTGTTCGATGTGCACCCCAAGCCGACGACGGGTCATGGGCGCTTCACGGGCCGGATCTGGATCGATGACGACACCGGTAACATTGTCCGTTTCAATGGCACGTATACGGGCGGCGGCGACGAAGACGCGTCCAACAACGACTACTTCCACTTCGACAGCTGGCGTCAGAATCTGCAGCAGGGTGTCTGGCTGCCGGTAGGCGTATATGTCGAAGAGACTTCGAAGAAGGATGCCGAGCATCCGGTGGCCTTCAAGGCACAGACCCAGATCTGGGGCTATGCACTGAAGATCCCGACGCACCAGTCGGATAACGAATCGATCAAGATCGACGACGTGACCGATCAGAGCGCGAGTGCAGAAGATGTAAGCCCTCTGCAGGCGCAGCGTGAGTGGGTATCGCAGGCGGAAGAGAACGTGATCGACCGGCTGACGCAAGCGGGCCTGGTGGCAGCGCCCAGTGATTTCGACAAGGTGCTGGAGCAGATCACCAACAACATTATCGCGACCAATAACATCGAGCTGGCAGCACCGGTGCATTGCCGCGTGATGCTGACGACACCGCTCGAATCGATTGCGATCGGCAACACGATTGTGCTGAGCAAGGGACTTATCGATACGCTGCCGAACGAAGGTTCGCTGGCCTCGGTGCTGGCCTTCCAGCTGGCCCACATCGTGCTTGGCCATCACATCGATACCAAGTACGCCTTCAATGACCGTCTGCTCTTCCCGGATGAATCGACCTTTGAACGCATCCACATGCAGCACACGGATGGCGATGACGAAGCAGCTGCCAAGAAGGCGCTTGCCCTGCTTGACGGCTACATGAACTACAAGGGCATGGATAAGAACATGGAGCGGGATGCGGGTCTGTACCTTTCACAGCTCACGGGTCGTGAAAAGGAACTGTCTGCTCTGAACACGCCGCGCCTTGGTGATGGCCTGTTGAAGACGGATGGTACGCCCTGGATGGCGGCCCTGCTGCCGAAGGCGGGCAAGCTGGACATGGACAAGATGGATCAGATCGCTGCATTGCCACTGGGCAGCCAGCTGCGCATCGATGCATGGGATGACAAGGTCTATCGTCTGAATGCAAAGGCAGTGCCACTTCTGAATGCACGCGACAAGATGCCGTTCGAAGTGACACCGGTTTACTTCAAGCTGACGCGTTATGACCAGGCAGCCGGCGTGAATGCGGCAGCATCCGAACCAGCACCTGCTGCAGCACAGCCAAGTCAGGCAGCCAGTGCTCAGCCGCAGCCACAGCAGTAACTAGCTGTGTTCCGCAGCCCCATCCGGGACTGCGTATGTTCAAATAGTACTTAACAGGGTTGGCCTTCGGGTCAACCCTGTCTATACTCGGGAAAATAACGTTCGTGAGAGATACCAGTGATTAGAAAACACCTATGGCTCGCCATCCTGCTTCTATTACCAACCCTGGGTAAAGCGCAGGTGGTCGCAGCTGGTAGAGGCGGAAACCAGTCGCTGTATGTCGGGGGCTTTGGATCCTACTTTTCACCGGACTATGGTTTTAACAATCTTTATGGCGTTGGTGGCTACGTTGATTACAATTTGACCCCCAAGGTCGGCGGTGAGGCAGAAGTACGCTTCATGCGCTTCAACCAGGACAACTACATCCACTTCGACAACTACCTGATCGGCCCGCGCTATAGCTTCTATCATGGCCACAAGATCATCGGCTACGCCAAAGTTCTCTTCGGCATCGGAGAGTTCACATTTCCCTACAATGCCGCGAATGGTGGCTATGGCGTTATCTCTTTCGGTGGCGGCGCCGACTATCGCCTTTCACATCGCTGGAGCGTGCGAGCTGACTACGAGTATGAGGAATGGCCTGGCTTTGTTGGTGCCGGCCCGCGAGCCAACGGTCTTACGCCGAATGGTGTCAGCATCGGTGGAAGCTATCGCATCTTCTAACGTAACTGATAGCAAACAGATAAAAAGCCCTGGACAAATGTCCAGGGCTTTTTACTTGCTATCTCGGTCCAGAGTTAGAAGTGATAGGCGACGCCGATGACTGGATTATTGACGTTGTAATACTGGCCGGTGTTCTCGTTACTCTTGCCGAAGGTGGGTGTTTTCATGACCAGGCCGCGGTACTCAACCCGTATGTCGAAACTGGGACTGATCTCGTAGGCGACACCGCCACCATAGATAAAGCCGATATTTGTTTGTTTCTTTACAGAAAGATCGGTGGTCTTGATGTCATCGATGGGAGACATGATGAAGGCACCAGGACCGGCTTCGATGAACGGGTTGAATTTTTTGTAGGTGAAGTTGTAAACGTAGGCTGCAGATATTTCCTGAAAACGGGTGTGCACGCGCAGCGAAGGCAGGAAATTGGTGGCGTATTTATTCGTGTTCTGCAGATACTGATAATTGCCTTCAACGGCACTGCGTGGCGTAAGCATGTAGCGATAGCTTGCCAGCCCGCCGAGGCCAATGGTGGCGTTCAAACGCACTCCCTGGCCAAAGGTGAATGGAGCGTAGATCATGGACCCGCTGGCACTTACGTCCTGACGACTTTCCTGGGCATAGCTCGCCGCCGCCACGAACGGCAGCAGCAGAAACAACAGCTTGCTTTTCTTCATTCGCTCCTGAACCTCTTTACCTGCTCCACGCGGGAGCGGGCAGACCCGCGGTGGCGGGCTCGTCAAATTCTCTCTGGGTTGCCCCTGATGATTCCTTCGGCAATTGTACCTGTGGGGTACGGCAACACGCGAACCGCAGTAGAAAGATGACGGCCGAATCAGGCTCGGTCATGGACGTGGCCGGGTAGTTCCTGAGGACTCGGATACCTCATCGGGACGGTAGAGGTAGGGATTGCCGTGTTCGCGTCCG
The DNA here is from genome assembly GCA_964658265.1 of uncultured Acetobacteraceae bacterium. Classification (GTDB taxonomy): domain Bacteria; phylum Acidobacteriota; class Terriglobia; order Terriglobales; family Acidobacteriaceae. The sequence goes on from CAZZYN010000064.1 coordinate 8,787, forward strand.
TAGGCTTTTACCAGCTTGAGAAAGGCAGCGGCGACATAGGAAAGACTGGCGCGCCGGCGCAGAACGAGGCGGAGTTCTCTCTCGATCTGCAGCTCGGCGACCGGGATCCGTACCAGCTCCCCGGTTTGAAGCTCATGCGCGACGGTCAGACCGGGAACGATGGCGACGCTGTTGCTGCCGGCCACGAAGCGCTTCACTGCTTCCATGCTTGGTAGCTCGACGGCGATGTTGAGAGGCGTGCGCGTTTCTTCGAAAGTCTGGATCACACGCTGGCGAAGCGGCGAGTCGACATTGTGCGCGATGAAGTTCTGCCTGCCGAGATCGCGGATGGTGACCTTCTTCTGCTGCATGAGGACGTGACCGGGCTTGACGATGACGGCCATGCTGTCGCGATAGACCGTGATGGTTCGGAACTCCTCCGAATCCGGCGCGAAGGAGAGGATGCCGATCTCAGCGGAACGGGCGTTCAGCTCTGCGGGGATTCTGCGTGCAAGGGCGCGTTGCACCGTGATGCCGATCTTTGGCAGTTGTTCGCGGAAGCGGTCGAGGACAGGCAGCAGGTACAGGCAGGTGTACTCATTGGCAGCGATGACAAGGCGGCCGCGATCGAGAGAGCGGAGCTCGTTGAGGGCGGCGGCGGTTTCGCGCCGCAGGGCGAGCAGACGCTCTGCGTAGTCAAAGAGAACGTGGCCCGCGGCGGTGAGGGAGCCATCACGCGCGACGCGTTCAAAGAGCATCTCGCCGAGATCGCTTTCCAGTTTTCGGATGACCTGGCTCACGGCGGGCTGGGAGCGATGAAGCTTGACGGCGGCACGAGAGAAGCTCTTGAGCTGCGCGACGGTGACGAAGGTCTCGAGCTGGTTCAGATCAAACGACATCGAAGTCCATATAGAGCGCTGGTGAGCTGGTTACCGAAGGTATAAGTTTTGCTTATCTATTATGAAACAATTATAAATTTGCTTTATGCCCATGCAATGAGAAAATAGAGGTCGCAGGGGTTGATGATGCAGACACGCGATAGCAACCGGGTTTTCTTTTTCGACACTACGCTCAGGGATGGCGAGCAGTCTCCCGGCTGCAGTATGACGGTGGCCGAGAAGGTCAGGATGGCACACGCACTGGACGAACTGGGCGTGGATGTGATCGAGGCGGGGTTTGCCGTGGCTTCGGATGGCGACTTCGAGGCCATTTCGACGGTTGCATATGAAATAAAGCGGCCTGTTATCACGTCGCTGGCGCGATCGAGGGAACAGGATATCGAGGCATCTGCGAAGGCGCTGCAGGGCGCGGCGAGACCGAGGATCCATGTTTTCCTGGGTAGCTCGGATCTTCACCTTCAGTTCAAATTGAAACTGACACGGGAACAGGCGCTGGAGCAGGTTGGCGCGTCGGTGCGGCTGGCCCGGACACTGGTCGACGACGTGGAATTTTCACCGGAGGATGCATCGAGAGCCGAGCCTGCATTCCTGGCGCGCATGGTTGCTGTGGCCATTGAAGCTGGCGCCACTGTAATCAATCTTCCGGACACAGTCGGCTATTCCCTTCCGGCGGAATATGGACAGATGTTCCGGCGGCTGCGCGATGAGGTTCCGGGAGTGCGGGACATTACGCTTTCGTCTCACTGCCACAACGACCTTGGACTTGCGGTTGCCAACACGATGGCTGCTATCGATGCCGGGGTGAGGCAGGTGGAATGCACCATCAACGGCATCGGCGAACGGGCCGGCAATGCGGCGCTTGAAGAGATTGCGGCTGTGCTGCAGGTGCGGCGCGACGCCTTTCCAGTGGAGCACTCTCTGAAGATGGACCAGCTCTTCCCGACCAGTCAGATCTTGTCGCAGTTGATCAGCTTTGGTCCCTCGCCGAACAAGGCGGTGGTGGGCAGCAATGCTTTCGCCCATGAAGCGGGTATTCATCAGCACGGGATGCTGTCGAATCCGCTGACCTACGAGATTATGACGCCTGCATCGGTGGGTGTGCCTTCGACGACGATGGTGCTGGGCAAGCACTCGGGCCGCCACGCACTGGCGAGCCGACTGCAGCAGCTTGGCTTCCAGTTGAGTGCGCTCGACCTGGACCAAACCTACCGCAGGTTCACAGAGCTGGCAGACCGCAAGAAAGCGGTATATGACCAGGACCTGGTGGCGCTGGTGAATGAGCATCATGATGTTCAACCGATTCGCCATCTGCAGCAGGCGTAAGCAAAAGTCAGGATAGCTATGAAGCTAAAGATTCTTATCGTGGCAGGCGATGGCATCGGCCCGGAAGTGACTCGCGAGGCAGTGCGGGTGTTGAAGACTGTGGCTGAGCTGGGCGGCCACGAATTCAAGATTGCTGAAAAGCTGATCGGCGGTGTTGCGATCAAGGCTGAAGGGACGCCGCTGCCGAAAAGCACGCTCGATGCTGCGCTGGATAGTGACGCTGTGCTGCTGGGCGCGGTGGGCGGCAACGAGTTCAATTCCCTGCCGCCTGAGAAAAGACCAGAAGCCGGTCTGCTGGCGATTCGACAGGCGCTGGGCGGGTTCGCCAACCTGCGGCCTGCGTTTGCGCATCCAGCTCTGGCCGTGAACTCGCCACTGCGCCCGGAGGTGATCGAGGGCGCGGACATTCTATTTGTTCGCGAGCTACTGAGCGGCTTGTACTTCGGCCAGCCGCGCGAGTGGAACCGGTCGACGGGTGAAGCATGGAACACGATGCGGTACACGCGCGAAGAAGTGACCCGTGTTGCAAGGGTGGCGTTCGAACTTGCATCACGCCGGCGCAAGAAGCTGACATCCGTGGATAAGGCGAATGTGCTTGAGGTGTCACAGATGTGGCGCGCGACTGTGAGCGAGCTTGCATCGCAATATCCCGATGTGACGCTCGATCACCAGTACGTGGATGCGGCGGCGATGCACATCATGAATACGCCGCGAAACTTTGATGTGATTCTGACCGAGAACCTGTTCGGCGACATTCTTTCCGATGAGTCTGCGGTCATTACCGGTTCGCTTGGGATGCTGCCCTCGGCAACGATAGGCGGCACGGTTAACCTGTACGAACCAGTGCACGGATCGGCGCCGGATATTGCGGGTAAAGGGATTGCGAATCCGCTGGGCGCAATTTTGACGGCGGCGATGCTGCTGCGCCATTCTGCCGGACTGGAGCAGGATGCGCAGGCGATTGAAGCGGCTGTCCGCAAAGTGCTGAACGATGGCCACAGGACTGCGGATCTATTGCGCAGCAGTGCTCCGGCACAGGCAGGGACAGGAAGGGCAGCGCAGCGAGCGGCTTCCACGCAGGAGATGGGCTCACTTGTACACGAGGCATTGAACGCGATTATCGATCGCGGCCAGGCCATGCACGCAGTCTAGGAAAACGGAAAAGCCATGCCAGTAAAGACTTCAGTATCGCCAAAAACACTCCTAGAAAAAGTCTGGGATGCCCACGTGGTGGCAGCGCCAGAGGGCGAACCAGCCCTGCTCTATATCGATCTTCACCTGATCCATGAAGTGACGTCGCCACAAGCGTTCGAAGGCCTTCGACTGACCGGGAGAACGTTCCGCAGGCCAGACCGTGCTGTCGCCACGGTTGACCACAATGTGCCGACGACCGCGAACCGCGTCATCATTGAAGACCAGATCGCGTCAAAACAGATTGAGACGCTGCGCCAGAACTGCAAAGACTTTGGCATCGAGTTGTACGACGTGAACGCGCCCGAGCAAGGCATCGTGCATGTGATTGGTCCGGAGCAGGGATTCACCAAGCCAGGCATGACGATTGTGTGCGGCGACAGTCACACGTCGACGCATGGCGCATTTGGCGCGCTGGCCTTTGGCATCGGGACATCAGAAGTGGAACATGTGATGGCGACGCAGTGCCTGCAGCAGGCGAAGGCAAAAACATTCCGGATTTCGGTGGAAGGCGAATTGCCGCCGGCAGTCGGTGCGAAGGATGTGGCGCTGGGGATCATCGGCAGGATTGGTACAGATGGCGCAACGGGCTGCGTGATTGAGTATGCCGGATCGGCGATCCGGTCGCTGTCGATGGAAGGCCGCATGACGGTCTGCAATATGAGCATCGAGGCGGGTGCGCGGGCGGGCATGATCGCGCCTGATGAGAAGACGTTCGCCTACCTGCAGGGCCGGCCGCAATCGCCAAAGGGTGCGGCCTGGGATGAAGCAGTGGCGGCCTGGAGCCAACTGGTGACGGACGACGGCGCAGTGTTTGACAGGGAGTTGACGATCGACGCAAGCGAGCTCGCACCGTTTGTGACGTGGGGTACAAGCCCGGGGATGGTGGTCTCGGTAACCGAGACTGTTCCTGATCCGTCACGGGTCGAAAACGAGACGGACCGCCGGTCACTGGAGCGGGCGATCGAGTACATGGATCTGAAGGCGGGCGCGGAGATTGAATCGATCGATATCGACCGCGTGTTTATCGGTTCGTGCACGAACTCGCGGATCGAGGATCTGCGGGCGGCGGCAGCGGTGGTGAGCGGGTATAACGTGAGCACGCATGTACGCGCGATGGTGGTACCGGGCTCGCAGCAGGTGAAGGCACAGGCGGAGCGGGAGGGGCTGGATCGCATTTTCCGGGAGGCGGGATTTGAGTGGAGAGAACCGGGGTGTTCGATGTGTCTCGGGATGAATCCGGATATTCTGCAGCCGGGCGAGCGGTGTGCTTCGACGTCCAACCGAAACTTTGAAGGCCGCCAGGGACGTGGCGGACGGACGCACCTGGTAAGTCCGATGATGGCGGCGGCCGCGGCGATCACTGGCCACTTCACGGATGTACGGGAGTGGAAATTCCAACCGATGGCGCGCGTGAATGATCTGCGCGGCAGCGGGAACTTGGTGGAGGCTGCGGGCCGATGACACCCTTCCGGACGTTGACATCCACACTAGCGCCACTGGATCGATCGAATATCGACACGGACCAGATTATTCCCAAGCAGTTTCTGAAGCGCATTGAACGTACGGGGTACGGCGAGTTCCTGTTCTTTGACTGGCGCCGGCAGCAGGACGGTGTCAAAAACGGCATCCCCGATCCGGGATTTGTGTTGAATGATCCGCGGTATAAGGGCGCTGAGATTTTGGTTGCCGGGAAGAACTTCGGCTGCGGATCGTCGCGCGAACATGCGGCGTGGGCGCTGTCTGATTATGGATTTCGTTGTGTGATTGCGCCGTCGTTTGCGGATATTTTTTATTCGAATGCGGGCAAGAACGGGATCCTGCTGATTCGCCTGCCGGAGCCTGAGGTGCATGGACTGCTGGAGCGGAGTGCAGCTGATCCGGGCTACACGCTGCACATTTCGCTGGAGCAGCAGAGTGTGCGCGACGATGCTGCATTCTCGGCAGCTTTTGAGATCGATCCGTTCCGGAAGTACTGCCTGATGGAAGGGCTGGATGATATCGGCCTGAGCCTTCAGCATGTAAACGAGCTGGATGCGTTTGAGCGGGAGCATGACAAGGATTTCTGGGTGGCGCCGCGTCCAGGAAATAACGTAATGGCAGAGCAAGGAAAAGCATGAGCAGCAATGGCAAGAACGGAACGGGACATGCAGATGGAGCCAAGCTGCATTCGATTGCACTGACCGAGGGACCAAACCGGGCAGCGGCTCGCTCGATGCTGCATGCAGTTGGTTACACACGCGATGATTTGAGCAAGCCGATTATCGGCATTGCAAATACATGGACAGAAATTGGCCCCTGCAATTTTCACCTGCGCACCCTGGCCGACGCGGTGAAAGAAGGCATCCGGGAAGCGGGCGGCACGCCGATGGAGTTCAACACCATCACAATTTCCGATGGCATCACGATGGGAACGCAGGGCATGAAGGCGTCGCTGGTGAGCCGTGAGGTGATTGCGGATTCAGTTGAGCTGGTGGCACGGGGAAATCTTTTTGACGGATTGGTGGCGATTGCCGGGTGTGACAAGAATCTGCCGGGCACGGTGATGGCGCTGGCGCGGCTGGATATTCCTTCACTGATGCTCTACGGCGGATCCATTGCGCCGGGGCACCTGGATGGCAAAGACCTGAGTGTTCAGGATGTGTTTGAAGCGGTAGGGGCGCACTCCCGCGGCACCCTGTCGGATGCGGGGCTGCTGGCGGTCGAAGAGAAAGCCTGTCCGGCGGCTGGTGCGTGCGGCGGGCAGTTTACGGCGAACACAATGGCGATGGCCTGCGAGTTCTTGGGCATTTCTCCGATCGGCATTTCGGGCGTGCCGGCACTGGCGCACGAGAAGCTGGAGTCCTGTCGCGAGGCTGGCCGAATGGTGATGGCACTGGCACGCAAGGGGATCAAGCCGTCGCAGATTATCACGCGGGAGTCGCTGGAGAACGCAATTGTAAGTGTCGCTGCTTCCGGTGGATCGACGAATGCTGTGCTGCATTTTCTGGCGATTGCGCATGAAGCGGGATTGAAGCTCACCGTGGACGATTTCGACGAGATCAGCAAACGCACACCACTGCTTTGCGATCTGAAGCCCGGAGGCCGCTACTTCGCGAAGGATTATTACGAGGCAGGCGGCAGCCGGCTGCTGGCGGCACGGCTGCTTGAGGCAGGGCGCCTGCATGGCGACGCGATCAACGTGAGCGGTTCGACGCTGGCGGAAGAGTCAAGGAAAGCTGTCGAGACTTCCGGACAGAAGGTGATCCACACGCTGGCTCAACCGCTGAAAGCGACGGGCGGACTGGTGATTCTGAAGGGCAACATTGCTCCGGAGGGATGCGTGATCAAGGTAGCGGGCCATGAAAGGCTGGAGCATCGCGGACCGGCGCGCGTATTCGATTCGGAAGAGCTGGCCTTTACCGCGCTCGATGCGGGTGAGCTGAAGCCGAATGACGTAGTGGTGATCCGCTACGAGGGGCCACGGGGCGGGCCGGGCATGCGCGAGATGCTGGCGATCACCGCAGCGATTGCGGGGATCGCCGAGTTGTCGAATACGGTGGCGCTATTGACGGATGGACGCTTCTCCGGTGCGACCCGTGGACTGATGGCCGGGCACGTTGCGCCGGAAGCCGCGCTGGGCGGACCGATTGCCGCGATCCGCAATGGGGACATCATCCACTTCGACATTCCGAACCGCAAGCTGAGTGTCGAGATCTCCGATGCTGAGCTGGAAGCGCGTATGTCGCTGTGGCGTGCGCCGGAGCTGCAGTACCAGCGCGGCGTCTTCAGAAAGTACGCGGACAGTGTCAGCTCGGCGTCCACGGGAGCTGTGACTAATTAGCGCATCGAGTCAGAGCAGCACATTCAGGATTAGCAGGTGAAGCGATATGGCAGATGAGTTGAAGATGGACCAGGCAGTGAGGACCGATCGGCCATTGAAGCTGACGGGAGCGGAGATCCTGTGGGCGACTCTTGAGGGCGAGGGTGTGCGCGAGGTTTTCGGCTATCCGGGCGGAGCCATTCTGCCGGTCTACGATGCACTGCGCAAATTTCCAATCAAGCACATCCTGGTTCGCCATGAACAGGGCGCGGTGCACATGGCAGACGGCTATGCACGCGCTTCGGGCAGGGTGGGTGTGGCGCTCGCGACATCCGGGCCGGGCGCAACCAACATGGTGACTGGGATTGCAACGGCGATGCTGGATTCAATTCCGCTGGTCTGCATCACGGGCAATGTGTCGAGCAAGGTGCTGGGCTCGGACGCATTCCAGGAAGTGGACATCACCGGAATTACGATGCCGGTGACCAAGCACAACTACCTGGTGACTCGCGCGGAAGACATTGCCGGCGTGGTGCGTGATGCGTTTCGCGTGGCTACGTCAGGCAGGCCGGGGCCCGTACTGGTCGACATTACCAAGGACGCGCAGCAGGCGACGGCTGACTTTGACTGTGCGTCGGCGGCTCCTCGCCAGGTGAAGGTGCATCCGATGTTGCGAGCGGAACGTGCGGCGATCCGTGATGCGGCGAAGTTGATACTCGAAGCGAAACGTCCAGTGATCCTGGCCGGCTATGGAATTATCAAGGCTGGTGCGGGAGAGCAGGTACGAACACTGGCGGAACGGGCACAGCTGCCGGTGGCCTGCACGCTGCTGGGACTGGGCAGCTTCCCTGCTTCGCATGAACTGAGCCTGGGCATGATGGGCATGCATGGTGAGAGCTGGGTGAATGAGGCGATCCAGGAAGCAGACCTGCTGATTGCGTGCGGTATGCGGTTTGATGATCGCGTGACCGGCACGCTGGCAACGTACGCACCGAAGGCGAAAAAGATTCACATCGATATCGATCCATCGGAGATCAACAAGAACGTACGCGTGGATGTTGCACTTACCGGCGATCTGAAAGATGTGCTGGACGCGATGCTGCCGCTGATTCCATCGCGCGATGGAGCAGCGTGGCTGAAGAAGATCCGCACCAGCAAGGGCAACGAGGCTGTGCGGGATATTACGAATCTGCCGGATACGGGGCACCTGTATGCGGCGCATGTAATCCATGATTTGTGGCGCGAGACCCAGGGCAATGCCATCGTGGCGACGGATGTGGGACAGCACCAGATGTGGGAGGCGCAGTACTTCAAGCATGAGCATGCGCGCTCGCTGGTGACGAGCGGAGGCCTGGGGACAATGGGTTTTGCATTGCCAGCCGGCATTGGTGCAAAGGTGGCCTGCCCGGATAAGGAAGTATGGGTGATTGCGGGAGATGGCGGCTTCCAGATGACGGCGTGCGAGTTATCAACGATTGCGCAGGAGAAGCTCGACATCAACATCGCGATCATCAACAACGGCTACCTGGGCATGGTGCGTCAATGGCAGGAGTTTTTCTACGAAAAGAATTACGAATCGTCCCCGATCCTGTCACCGGACTTCGCGATGCTGGCGGCAGCGCACGGTATCCCGAGTGCCACGGTACTCATGCGGGATGAGGTGCTGCCCACGGTGCGGCGGGCGCGGTCGCAAAAGGGGCCATTCCTGATCAATTTCATGGTGGAGAAGGAAGAGTCGGTTTACCCGATGATTCCTGGTGGCGCAGCTTTGCACGAGATGATCCGAAGACCACACCAGGCAGGACATAATCCGCTGCTGGAAACGGCAGAGGAGTAGGGATGCTGCATACTTTTGTCGCCCTTGTGGAAGACCGGCCGGGCGTGCTGACGCGCGTTGCGTCACTCTTTCGCCGATTGAATATCAACATTACTTCGCTTACGGTCGGGGCTTCGGAACGGGCTGACGTCTCGAGGATGACGATTGTGGCGGATGCCCCGCCGACAGCGACACACCGCATCATGGCGTCGCTGTACAAGCTTGAGGATGTGATTGAGGTTGACGATATCGATCGCTTTTCGTCAGTGAGCCGCGAGCTGGCGCTGATTAAAGTGGCGGCCAATGTGCAGACGCGCTCGCACCTGTTTGAGCTTGCCAATGTATTTCGCGCGCGCATTGTGGACCTTGCACCGGAGTCGCTGATGGTTGAGATGACGGGCAGTGCGAGCAAGATCGAAGGTCTGCTGCAGGTACTGGTCGAAAGCGGCGATAAGGTGCTCGAGGTATCGCGTACAGGCCGCATGGTGATGCGACGCGGGCATCATACAAGCCGCGTGATGGCTGCCCTGCGGGATACCAGTGGCGGTGCGGTGCGGCCGCAGGATGAAGGGGTTGAGCCAGACCTGCTCGACCTGTTACCAGAAGACCTGCCCCAGGAAACAGAGTAGACGCGGGGGCCTGCCACCCGTAGAGATTCACAAAAATAAAGACAAGGAAGACACATGCCGAAGACCTACCACGACCAGGATGCAGATCTATCACTGATTCAAAAGAAGAAGGTAGCCGTGATCGGCTATGGCTCGCAGGGGCATGCACATTCGCTGAACCTGAAGGATTCAGGTGTGGATGTGGCGATTGGTCTGCCGGAAAAGAGCAAGTCGGTTGAGAAGGCGCAGAAGGCCGGGTTGAAGGTGCACTCGATTGCGGATGCAGCCAAGTGGGCGGATGTCGTGATGATGCTTGTGCCGGACCAGTCGCAGGCCGAGGTATATGAGAAGCACATCAAGCAATCGATGACTGCGGGCAAGACGCTGATGTTTGCGCATGGATTTAATATCCGCTTCGGCTTTATTGCTCCGCCGGAGGGTGTGGATGTATCACTGGTCGCGCCCAAGTCTCCGGGTCACCGGGTGCGTGAATTGTTTGTGGAGGGCGGCGGGGTTCCCGGACTGATTGCTATTGAGCAGGATGCTTCGGGTAAAGCGCATGATCTGGCTCTGTCCTATGCCAAGGGTATCGGCTGCACACGGGCCGGGGTGTATGAAACCACCTTCAAGGAAGAAGCAGAGACAGACCTGTTTGGCGAGCAGGCAGTGCTGTGCGGCGGGACGTCAGCATTGGTAAAGGCCGGCTTTGAAACGCTGGTCGAGGCGGGCTATGCACCGGAGATGGCATATTTCGAGTGCCTGCACGAACTGAAGCTGATTGTGGACCTGATGTATCGCGGCGGCCTTGCTTACATGCGGTATTCGATTTCTGACACGGCAGAGTACGGCGACTACACGGCGGGTCCGCGCATTGTGACAGATGAGACGCGCAAGGCGATGAAGCAGCTGCTGGCTGAGATCCAGGATGGAACGTTTGCAAATGCGTTCATGGCAGAGAACAAGGGCGGCCGCAAGAAGTTCCAGGCGATGCGGGATGCCGAGGCGGCGCACCAGATTGAGAAGGTCGGCGCAGAATTGCGGGCAGCAATGCCCTTCCTCGATCCGATCACGGTTGAGAAGCAGCAGAATCCGCATGCTTCGGAGACAGTGCCGGCCTGAACGCAGTGAATTGACGGCTGGGGGGCGGCGGATCTGCGCCTCCTGGTTGCATGGTGCGATATGCGAAGGCTGATGATTGCCGGACTGGTGACACTCTTCATTATGAGAGGGGCTGCTATGCGCGCGGAGCCATGCGAAGCTCACCCGAAGACGCTGGAAGCGATGCGGGACTGTTACCGTCCCCTGCTGATTTTCGCCGCGAGCGGTACAGATGTGAAACTGCGGAGCCAGCTTACCGAACTACGCAGCCATGCTGCTGCACTGCGGGAGCGCGATGTGATGATCATCGTGGCGACAGCGGATGGATCAGCAATGGCGGCGGAGGGGCTGCCCGCCACTTCAATGGGCCGCGACGAAGCGGCGGCTGCGCGGAAACGATTTGGCCTGGATGATAAGGATTTTGCCGTGCTGCTGATAGGCAAGGACGGCGGAGAAAAGCTGAGGACGGAAGGTGTTCTCGCCGCAAGTCGCTTGAATGAAAAGATCGACGGCATGCCGATGCGCCAGAGTGAGATGGGCAAGAAGTAAGGCTTCCGGATCACCATTGAATGTGTCCACGGGGCTGTTCAGCGGCAATCTCACGCCTGTTGCGGCGTCTTGATTGTGCTGTAGCCAGCTTGTAGGAGAATGGAGACGGAGCGTGGCGCGATGGAACTGCAGACTGAGCAGAAGGTGACAAGCGAAGATCGCAAGCTGGCCCTGGTCGAAGCATTGCGCAAGGTCGCGCCACTGCAAGGTCTGAACGACGAGGAATTGCTCTGGTTTGCAGAGCATGGCGTCGAGAGTTTCGCGGATTCGGGAACGACGCTGTTTGAGGAAGGCGCCCCGGCGACTTCGATGACGATCCTGCTTAAGGGCGAGATCCAGGTACGAAGAGAGCGGGGCGCAGGCGCACTGTTTATCGGGCGCGCCGGTCATCTGACGGGGCTGCTGCCTTTCTCAAGGATGAAGCACTACGGCGGAAAAGGCTACACGGTAGGACCGACGTGGGCGCTGACCTACGATCGCAGTCTTTTTCCGGAGATGCTGAAATCAATTCCTTCGATGACGGAGCGGGTAGTGGCAGTACTGCTCGAACGGGTGCGTGAAGTCACACGCATCGAGCAGCAGTCAGAGAAACTCATTGCCCTGAACAAGCTGGCGGGAAATCTAGCGCATGAGTTGAACAATCCAGCATCCGCGGCACAACGAGCGGCCGATAGTATGCAGAGCGAGCTCAAGTTTTTCATCGACAACTCGCTGAAGCTTGGCCATCTGTGCCTGACCGAGGTGCAGACCAACGACGTGAAGGCCTGGTATGAGGGCATTTTGCCGGAGGTGCCGGATCGCGACAAGCAGGATGCCTCGGCGATTGCACTGCGGGAAGATGCGATCCAGGACTGGCTGAGTAGTCACAATATCGGTGAGGGATGGAAGATTGCGCCCGAGCTGGCGGAACTTGGGGTGACGCCGGCACAGCTCGACCAGCTACCGCCGTCCATTACACCGGTGATGATTGAGACGGTGCTGCTGCAGATCTGTTCGAGCCTGCGTACAGAAAGCATGGCGGCGGCGATGCTGGATTCGACGGATCGGATCTTCTCGCTGATCCGGGCGATCAAGGATTACTCTTTTCTCGACCAGGCTCCGATACAGGAACTGGATGTACCGCAGGGTATTGAGAGCACGCTCGTGATGCTGCAGTCGCAGATGGAGCGGGCACATCTGACACGCGAGTATGAGCCCGGGCTGCCATTGATTTCTGCCTATGGCAGCGAATTGAACCAGGTGTGGACGGCGCTGCTGGAGAATGCACTGGAGGCTACGGATTTCCGCGGCCGCATTGTGATCAAGGTCAGGCTTTCGGGACAGATGATGCTGGTGGAGGTCTGGGACGACGGGCCGGGCATTCCGAAGGAGCTGCAGGCGCGCATCTTCGAGCCGTTCTTTACCACCAAGGCGCCAGGCAGAGGGCTGGGCTTAGGCCTGGATGCGGCGACACGCATTGTGCGCTCGCACCGCGGCTACCTGTCGGTGGACTCGGTGCCGGGTGCAACCTGCTTCCAGGTTCGCTTGCCCATTGACCAGGTGCAGGCTTACTGAGCCGGCTTCGGTCCCGCATTGGCAGGCGGGTGATCGGGGTTCCAGGTAGGGCTGCCAGCAACGATGTGTTCCATCCGGATGCCGGGAAAGATGGCCCGGAGCTGCTGGGTGTACAGCTCGACGCCGGGCTCTTCGGACTTTTCATGGCCTAGCAGGATCAGGGACTTGTGACGTCCCTGGGCTGCGGCGTCCCGCACATACTCAACGGTCTCCCACTCCGGAACTTCACCGATGATGAGCACGTCGACATCCTTACGGCGAAGGGCGTTGAGATGCTTCTGCAGGCCTGCGGCCCCAGGCAGGATAGCGACGTGCGTGATGGCAAGATTCGGGTTGCCGATGACGCGCATGGTAGGCGCGCCCAG
>CAZZYN010000065.1:0-21936 GCA_964658265.1 uncultured Acetobacteraceae bacterium
TGATCGAAGCTTACAAGCTTGACGTATTGCACGGTTTTGGCGCGCCAGCTGGCACGCGTGAGTGCTGCTTCATGATCTGCCTTAGCCAGAATGGTGGCAAACCTGGCGCCGACCGGAGGCTGCTTTGTCTTGGCTGGAGAAAGTGCAAGGAGAGGCATGAGAAGCACAAACGACAGCGTGAAGATGAGCGGCAGGATGCGATGTTTATTCATGGCAAGGTGAGCGTACTGCCCAGCCGATGCAAAAGGGCAGACCACCTTCGTCGAAACGCATGGCACGGAAGCCGCAGCATGACGATGGTGTTATGCCAGGTCTGCGGCGTTTTGCAACGGGTGGGCGGCCCGCATACAATCCCCATGCGAGGCGGCATTGCAAAAAGTAAGAGCGATCTATCCCGGCAGCTTTGATCCGACGACGAATGGCCATCTGGACGTAATTGCCCGTGGCGCACGCATCTTTGACCACCTGGTAATTGCGGTGCTGAATAATTCGCAGAAGAGTGCGTTGTTCAGTGTGCCGGAGCGGGTGGAGATGCTGACGGAAGCCGTGGCGCAGATTGAGAATGTTTCGGTCGCGACGTTCGACGGGCTGATGGTAGATTTTGCGCGCCAACAAGAGGCACAGGCGGTGGTGCGCGGTATAAGGGCGATCACCGATTACGAATATGAGTTTCAGATGGCGCTGATGAATCGCAGACTCGCGCCGGAGCTGGAGACAGTGTTCATGATGCCGGCGGAGAAATACTCCTACGTAAGCTCGCGGCTGATCAAGGAAGTATTCCGGCTGGGTGGTTCGATTGATGGACTGGTGCCGCCGATGGTGGTGGAGCGGCTGAGGGAGCGATCGCGTCGCAACCTGAGTGTGAGTGAAGGCGAAGTGTAAAGGCATCTCACAGGATGCCAGGGCGCGAAACTTCGCTTAGTAATTCGCGGTAAAATCCTGGCTGTTCTCCAGCCTTCTCACCCAATCTGGAGCATTTACCGGCAGGTCGTGCAGGCAATCCACAACTGCGGTGACTTTACCAGTCGATAGTGTCATCAACTCGCAGCTGAGTGAGAAGTGAAGTGGCCCCGTCTCAAAGGCGACCTGCTTTCCGCCTGGAAGGAACATCCACTTCCAAATGAACGGCCCGTCGGCGATGCGGCGCAAGAGCCTGTGGTTACGAGCTATCACCAACACTGCAGGCAGCTCACCCTGGCCCTCAACGGGATAAGATTCGGTCCAGCCTTCAAGACCGTTCGGGCCATCGCGATGAGCTGACTCGCTCTGGGCGCGAGCCGGCTGCACCCAAACTGCGATGAGAGCGATCGCTAATGCAAGCCGTGTCATGAAGTGCATGTTGGTCTCGTGTCTCGGCGGAGGTGCGCTGTGGCAGATTGCAGCCAGTGTCTATCGAATGGGCAATTTCGGCGGCAACGGGACATCGTTAAGCGGCTCGAATTCGAGTTGCAATTCGTAGTTCCCGGGCAGCACGCGAACCGATACGTCGGCGAGCGAATGGACGATGTAGTCCGCGGCTTCAAGGTCGTCCTGACGGTGTGAAAAGAGCGTCGCCAGCACACGGCAACCCGCGCCTTTTCCGGCCCGCGCACCGGATGCAGAGTCTTCTATGACGAGACAGTCGATTGGATCAAGGCCGAGCAGTTCGGCGCCCTTGCGATAGGGCTCGGGATCAGGCTTGCCCCGGGTAACTCGTTCAGACGTGATGAACTTATGCGGCACAGGGATGCCACCTGTGGCGAGGCGTACGCGTGCGAGGCGCTCAGTCGCGGAAGTGACAATGGTCCAGAACTTCTGCGGAATGCTTTCGAGGATCGGCTTGACGCCTTCGAGCACTTCGAGGCCCTGGATATCGGCGACCTCGATGTCTTCGATGCGCTTGAATTCGTAAGCAACTTCTTCAGGCGGCACCAGTTTGCGAACGATGTCGAGGGCACGCTGGCCGTGATTAGAAGCGATCACGTCAGTGACATCGAGGCTGCGCGATTTTGCCCATAGTGCCCAGCTGCGTTCGACGGAACCGATGGAGCTAATGAGGATCCCGTCCATATCAAACAGCAGGCCCCGCGTGCGGATTTTCATGCCTTGACCTTCATCGACTCTGTTGCCATGCCCTTATCGTAAATGGCGCGAGTCACTGGCATCAGTCGAGGCTGGTGAGGGCGAAGGTGCGTGCTGCTTCGAGCAGTGTGTGGACGGATTGCTTCGAGGTGGCTTCGGAGTAGATGCGCAGCAGCGGCTCAGTACCGGATGCGCGCAGGAGGAGCCACGTTTTCGCGGCGTTGGGCTTCGCGTCGGCCGATGGATCGTGCAGAAAGAACTTAACGCCGTCGAGCGTTTCTACGCTGGTGACATCCATGCCGGCAAAGCTTTTGACGCCGGCGCGTGCCCTGGCGATGGCAGCTTCCTTGACGGCGTTTTCGATGTGGAGATCGATGCGGCCGTAGTGGTGCTCGCCGAACTCGGCCTGGAGATCAGCTACGAGCTGACCGAGAGTCTTGCCTTCTTCTGCCATGACGTTGGCAAGGAGGAGGGAATTGAGCAGGCCGTCCCGTTCAGGCAGATGCTTTTTGATGCCGATGCCGCCGGACTCTTCGCCGCCGATCAGGATGTCCTGCTCGAGCATGAGGTCGCAGACGTATTTGAAGCCGATGCCGTGTTCATAAAGTTTGCGGCCGTATTTGGCGGCGATGCGGTCGAGCATGCCGGTTGTATTGAAAGCGCGGGTGACGTCACCGGTCCATTTTTTGCGTTCGAGCAGCCAGCGCAGGAGTACGGAATAGATTTTGTGCGGGTCGACGAAGTTGCCGTGTTCGTCGACGGCACCGATGCGGTCGGCATCGCCATCGGTGGCAAGTCCGGCGGCGCATTTATGTGCGACGACGGTATCCTGCAGGGCGCGGATGTGGGGCTCGATGGGTTCCGGATTGATGCCGGGGAAGAGGGGATTGTGCTCGGCGCGGATCTGGACGTAGTCGACGCCAATGCGATCGAAGATGCCGGCGATGATGCCGCTGCCGGAGCCGTACATGCAATCGATGGCGAGCTTCATGCCGGATTTTGCGATGAGGTCGAGGTCCGCGAATTTTGAGATGGCAGCGACGTAAGGTGTGACGAAGTCAACCTCGGTGATGGCGGCCTTGTTTGCGGCGTCGGGCAACGGAGCGCCAAGATAAGTTTCGATTTTGGCGATGATGGCGGGACTGCCGGAGCCGCCGTAGCTGGCCTTGTATTTGACGCCATTCCACTGGAAGGGATTGTGGCTGGAGGTGATCATGACGCCGCCCGCTGCGGAGCTTTCGCGCACGGCGTAAGAGAGTCCAGGGGTGGGGGTGAGGCGGTCAGAGAGGCGGACGGGGATGCCGGAGGCGGCTGCGACGTCGGCCACGACCTTCGCGAAGTCGCGCGAGCCGAAGCGGGTATCGTAACCGATGCAGATACCTTTTGATGGATCTTCTTCTGCGTGCACGTAGCTCGCGATGGCACGGGCAGCGATGCACACATTTTCGTAGGTGAAGTCGTCCGCAATGAGGCCGCGCCAGCCGTCGGTGCCGAACTTAATGGATGTTTTCAATTCGATGCTCTCTCGCAATCCTGCAGATTTTAAATGAGCGATGTTCTGCTCGCGGCGGCGAGCTCTTTCACGACTTTGCCGACATCCTGCGAGCGTTCGCGGGTGGTGATGAGGAGTGCGTCGCCGGTATCGACGACCACAAGACCTTCGACTCCGACGAGGGCGATAGTTTTTTCCGGTGAGTAGACGTAATTGCCGGTGGATTCGATTGCGACTGTTTCGAGTGCTTCGGTGATGTTGGCGGGTGAGTCGCTGCTGCCGGCCTTATGTTCGAAGAGGGCGGCCCAGGAGCCGAGATCATTCCAGCCGAACTCAGCCGGGATGCAGTAGAGATGCGAGGCGTCTTCGCCTTTGGCCGAGCGTGGTTCGAGCACAGCGTAGTCGATGCTGATGTTTTCGCACTCGGCATAGAGCTCGGCGAAGACCTTGTCGAAGGCAGGTGTGCCGTGGGCATCAGCAATTTTCTGCAGCAGCGGAGCGGTCTTCGGGAGGTACTCGCGTATTGCGTTGGCGAGGGTGCTGGCGCTCCAAAGGAAGATGCCGGAGTTCCAGTAGAAATTGCCCGCGGCGAGAAACTGTTCGGCGTGTGCGCGGTCGGGCTTCTCGGTAAAGCGGCGTACACGTTTGACGCCGGTTTCGGCATCGGCACCGGTCTCGATATAGCCGTAGCCGGTCTCGGCGCGGGTGGGCTGGATGCCGAGGACGACCATGTGGTCGCCGGAGGCAGCGATCCGGATGCCCTTCTCAAGCACGGCGAGAAAGGCTGGCTCGTTGCCGATCACATGGTCGGCGGGGAAGATGCCGAGGACAGTGTTGGGAAAATTCTTCTCGAGCAGGAAAGCGGCAAGGCCGGCAGCGGGTGCGGTGTTGCGCGCCGCGGGCTCGCGGAGAATCTGAGAGGCCGGAATGGTGGGCAGCTGAGTGCCGATGGTCTGTGCCAGCAGATCGTTGGTGATGACCCAGGTGCGGTTCGACGGGCAGAGCGGTTCAAGGCGGTCGACAGTGCTCTGAATCATGGTGCGGTGGCTGTCGAGTGCCAGTACCTGCTTGGCGCGTGCCTTCCGGCTGCGGGGCCAGAAGCGGGTGCCGCTGCCGCCGGCGAGGATTACCGGGACAAAAGCGTCCGGCCTTGCTGTGAGTGAGTCAGCCATCCATGCTATGGTAAACGTCTTTTCGAGCGATGCCCGTAGCGAGAAAGCCCGTCCAGCGTGACAATACCGTTACCCCTCACGGACGAAAGTAGGGCAAGCGCTGGTTCTTACTAGTGATTGCGTGTGCAGCGGCTACAGTTATGCAAGTCCGGCGAAGAATGCTTTCATGCGCTTTGCGCCTTCTTCCACATCTTCATGCGAGACCGCATAGGAGAGACGGATATGCTGTTGCGTGCCGAATGCTTCTCCTGGCACGGCGACGACATGGGCCTCGTTTAACAGTCGCGTGGCGACCTGCGCAGCGGTCTGGATGCCACCCTTGCCGAAATAAGCGGAGACGTTGGGATAGACGTAGAAGGCGCCTTCCGGAACAGTGCAGGTGATGCCGGGAATTTCAGCGAGACGGCCCAGGATGCGATCGCGAAGCTTGAGGTAATCCGCACGCATGTCGCAGACACATTCCTGCGAGCCGGTGAGTGCAGCGATCGATGCCTTCTGCACCAGAGACGTGGTGGAGGACGTGGACTGGCTCTGGAGCTTGCTCATGGCAGCGATAACGGGCTTGGGGCCGAGAGCGAAACCAGCGCGCCAGCCGGTCATGGCATAGGTCTTTGAAAGTGACCCGAGTACGATGACGTGCTGCTTGGCGTCGAGGAAAGAGCCGCCGGAGATGGGTGCGCCCTTGTACTGGAGATAGACATAGCATTCGTCGAGGAGCAGGAAGATCTTGCGCTCCTGTGCGAGCTTGACGATGCGTTCGAGATCAGCTGGCGAGACGACTGAGCCGGCCGGGTTGGACGGCGAATTCAGGATGATGACCTTGGTCCGTGGCGTGATGGCTTTTTCTATGGCTTCGGCGGTGATGCGAAAATTTTCGGATTCTTCAGTATGCAGGAAGACAATTTTGCCGCCGGCGTACTGGATGATGTCCTTGAAGGAGACCCAGTAGGGAACGGGAAGGATGACTTCGTCGCCGTGATCGACGAGTACCTCGATGGCGTTGAAGAGGGCGAGTTTGCCGCCGGTGGTGAAGACGGCTTCATCGACGGCGTAGTCTGAACCGAAGTCGGCGGCATGGCGATCGACGATTGCCTTGCGGACCTCGGGGATGCCGGAGACGACGGTATAGCGCGAGAAGTTGCCTTCAATCGCGGCGATGGCTGCTTCCTTGATGTGGCGTGGGGTGGCGAAGTGAGGCTCACCTGCGCCGAAGTCGACCAGTTTCACGCCCTGGGCGCGCAATTTTGCGGCTTCTGCGGTGACCGCCATGGTGGCCGAAACCTCAATGCGACCGATGCGATCGGAGAGGACCTTGCCGGTGTGCGAGGTGAGTGCTGGGTTGGCTGCGGACGTGGCGGTAGAGGCGCTCATGGATGTATTGTGTCAGATTTCAGCCAGGGGGCGAAGGAGAGTTGATGGCCGGCGTGAGTGATATATCGCGTATATCACCAAAGTTGAGCGGCTGGCGCCGGGCCGAGGGTGTTGATGCGGACGCTGGTGAATATTGTCGAACAGCAGTTGAAGGTGCTGAACCTGCTGAGCAAGCAGCGCAAGGTCTCGCGTGCGGCGCTGGTGCGCGAGGCGGTATTGGCGTTCCGATGCTAATAAGAAGGGCGATCGGGAAGCAGGTCTGAAGGCAGGTTTTGGCTTGTGGAAGGGCCGGGGTATCGATGGCCTGGAATGCGCAGGGCATACGTATCCCGTCCAAAATGGTTTATTCGGTCAGCGCCGAGTCTGGAGAATCGCCGCTGCGCGGCGCAGATCTGCTTCTGTATCCACGCCTATGGTTTCGAAGTCTGTCGGCTCCACGTAAACTGAAATCCCGTTTTCAAGCATGCGCAGCTGTTCCAGACGCTCGATTTGTTCGAGGGCGCCGGGTGGCAGCGAGGCGAAGCGCTGCAGGGCTGCCTTGCGATAGGCGTAGAGGCCAAGGTGCTTCCGGTACGGAACGACCTGGCTGCCATCGCGATCGAAAGGAATGGTGGAACGGGAGAAATAAAGCGCGCGGCCATCGACGGCGCAGACGACCTTAACGGCATTCGGATTGTTGATGTCGTCGGGGCTGCATGGAGTCGAAAGTGTGGTGACGTCTACGGCTGCGCCGTGTTGATGGAAGGGCCGCAGTAGTGCGTCTATGTGCGCAGGCTGCAGCATGGGCTCGTCGCCCTGAATGTTGATGTAGATGTCAGCGTCGATGGTGAGCGAAACAGCGTGGACGCGATCGCTCCCGCTGGCCAGAGCTGGTGAGGTGAACTGCATCTCCCAGCCTTCTGCGCGGCCGAATGCCATGACCTCCTCAGAGTCTGTGGCGACGAGGAGCCGCTGCAGTTGTTTGCAAGCGCGCGCGGCGTCAACTACCCAGGCGAGCATGGGTCGACCGGCAATGGGCAACAGCACTTTTCGCGGCAGGCGCGTGGAGGCGAGGCGCGCAGGGATGATGGCGACGATTCGTAAATCTGCAGGCTTCATTGCTTCAGATACGTGCGCAGGCCTATGGTTCGGCTTAGATGGTGAACGGATCAGCGCCTCCTGGCGAATACCAGTTATAGCGCCTGATGCCTTCCGGATTTTTTGCTGTTCGGGCTGATGTGATCCAGGTGGAAGGAGTGGTGCTTGCCAGAGTGTCGACGGGCTGAAGGCCTAATCCATTTCCGGCTGCGTGCGTAAAGGCATCGCGGATTGCGGCCATGACTTCGGGTGAGCGGGCGCCCTCTCCTGGAGAGATAAAGAGCGCGGTGCCGCTGTTCGCGATCGCATCCATCCACTGGCGGTTGAGCTCCCACGGGATGTCCGGGGTGATGCCGACGCAGTCTGCGTCCTGCACGAAGAATGTGCCGTGCTGCGGCAGGCGGAAGGCGAGGGTGTTGATGCCCATGCGACGGGTGCGCTCCCACAGGCGGCCGCTGGTGTCGTCGCCGGTACGGCTGGCGTCGAAGAAGCCCTGGCCGAGATGGCCAATGGTATTGCAGCCGAGGATGAGTTTGTCCGTACCGGCAGCGTCGCGAATACCGGCATAGAGATCGGTGATGACTTCTGCATTCGTGCGCGAGCGGTCATGCAGGGACCATCCGGGCGATGTTGGATCAGCGCCCATCTCGAAGCCCCACTGGCCGAGTAATTCATAGGTGGAAAAGTCGTGCTTGATGAGTTCATAACCCCAGTCCGCGACCTGCCTGGCCTTGGCGAGTGCTACCGCGCGTGCTTCCGGCACAGTCGGATCGTAGGCGACTTCACGGGCGCGCTCCTGCCGCTTGCCGAACCTGGAAGCGGGCAGCAGCCATGCCGGATTGGCGGTGACTGGCGCGATAAGCGGGCGGATCCAAACGCCGGGCCGCACAGCGTGCTTTCTGAGGTCTGACGCCAGACCGGCCATGTCCGGGAAGAGTTGCGAACGTGCACCGGAGGCTGCGTCGGCCCAGCCGTCATCGATGACCACGAATGGTCTGACCATTCTGGAACTAGTCAAAGATGCTGCGTATTCGGCATCCCGCATGGTTTGATCGGCAGAGTTTTTTCCGTAGGCGTAGTACCAGTCGTTGGTGCCAAACATGGGGAGCATCGGCCGCGAAGGACGCGCGCACATCTGCTGACAGAAAGCACGCAACGCATAAGTCTGATCTTCCTCGTTTAAGCCTCTGCGAGTCACGATCGTGGCAGCTTGCAATCTGCGGGCGCCGAGCTGCACGCCACTGCCACCGTTACTCATGTTTAGCCAAAGTGATACGCCGTCTGCGTCTACCTGCCAGAAGCACAAGGCGCCGGCACCGGTCTGTATCCCGTAGCAATGGAAGGTACCGCTGGAGTGTTTGTCGCTGCGCTCGTCCGTTGTGGCGAAGTACCAGGGCAATACGCGCTCTGGAACAAGACTGCGCCAGCCGAGATCGCCGTAGCTGCGCTCCCATGCATCGCCGAGGACGAGGATGCTGTGAATCTTTGTCCGCCAACGGAGGTGGACGTAGCGAAGCTGGACCTGTGGCGCCGCGATGGTGATGGCGACTGCGTGAGAGGAGACTGTTGTGTCGACTTCGACGCCGCTCCCTCGCCATTGCCCGCTGCCTGCAGCTTGCTCAAGGCCCAGTGGGTTTCGCAGGTCGGCGTACGCAGTAACGCGGTCCGGGATGCGCAGAAGATCGATAAAGGTCGAAGCTACTGCTTGCCGGTTTGTCTGCGCATCGGCGGAGGCCGGCGGCAGCGCTGCGGCTCCGGCTGTAGTAAGGGCTGTCTGGAGAAAGGTACGCCGAGTGACCGACGTAGCTCCGGATAATGATCCTTCGATGGAAGTGGAGGTCTGCGAGTGACTGAGATTCTGGTGGTCTGCCATCATGCCTGCCATTGACACCACAAGTGATAACCATCCGGGTCGTCTGGCGAGAGCTGTTTCATGCCGTGAGGACGAATCAATGGTGGCTCTACGTCAAGCCTACAACTCTTCAGGTCCCGGAACGCCAGCCCGAGATTGGGAGATGCCAGATAGAGTGCAGTATTGTGGTGGGCGGCAATGCGCGCAGCATAAGGCGACGTTGGACGCGCTTTGCGTTCGCAGGCTGTGTTCAGCATGACGTCCACTGTACCGCGTCGCAGCCACACCTAGTCGACCGAGTCTGGTGCCAGGTCACTCCGCCCTGGCGAGTGTTGGATGAGCTGAAAACCGAGCTGATCGCGGTATAAATCCAGCGAGTTGGCATGTTGAAGTCTCAGCATCGCCGTCAATCTGCGGATGTCCATAGGTGGGGAGGCCTGGCTTCCGCCTACTGTCTGCCAAGGGAAGTAAGGTTGTGGCTTTCGAGCCGGCGCCGCCACATTGCCTGAATACGATGGACCGTTGCAAGCGGCTTGTGCCTCTTGTCGACGCTGGATTGACGCACAGGAATCGTCTCCGTATCATCAGGATTGGCCGTTCCCTGGCCTGGAGCGGGCCAGCCCGGCCTGACGTTCCATTTCGCAATCCTACAACCTGGCGGTGTAGCTCAGATGGTTAGAGCGACGGACTCATAACCCGTAGGTCGACAGTTCGATCCTGTCCACCGCCACCACTACGAAGACTGCAAAGAAAATGGCAAAGTTCGACGAAAGTCGGCACCGGCGATTTCTTCACGGTTTCGACAGTGCAGGCAGGAAAAATACTGGCAGACTGAAGCTCCCGGACACGCTCGGAACCCGGCATTCCGGCTTGGAAGAAGATGCGACGCAGGAGGCTTACTGTTGCAGGCTTTGATCCCAGTCAAGGTCAATCAGAATAGGTGTATGGTCTGATGGCTTTTCTTCTCCACGGGGACTGCGGTCGATGTCACAACGTCGGAGGCGCTGAGCCAGGCCTGGTGAAAGAAGAAAGTGGTCGATCCGGATCCCGCGATTGGTTTCAAAGGCTTTGCGGAAGTAGTCCCAAAAGGTGAATTGATTCGCCTCTGTCGGATGGAGCAGGCGAAATGCATCTGTGTAGCCCGACTCGAGCAGGGCACGATAGCGGGCGCGCGTTTCGGGCTGGAATAATGCGTCGCGAATCCACGACGCTGGCTTGTGACAGTCGATGTCTTCCGGAATGACATTGAAATCGCCGCCTACCACGGTGGGAATATCGCTGGCCAACCAGGCTCGCATCTGCGTCGCGAGGCGGTCCATCCACGCGAGCTTGTAATCAAACTTGGCAGTACCGACCGGATTGCCATTTGGCAGGTAGATGTTGACGACCCGAAGGTTCTGAATGATCACTTCAAGAAAGCGGGCATGGTCATCCAAATCGTTGCCGGGCAGCGCCGTGCTGACGACGCTTAGCGGGTAACGCGAGAAGATGGCAACACCGTTGTAAGCCTTCTGTGTCACTGCCGCGGCCTGGTAGCCCATGTCTTCGAGTAATGCGGCGGGAGATTCTGAACCTTTCAGCTCCTGCAGGAGGAGTACATCTACCTTGCCGGACTCGAGCCATCGCCGCACATGCGCGGACCGGGCGCGGATTGAATTTACATTCCAACTGGCTATGAGCATCGTGACCCTTTCTGGCCAAGGTACATCATCCGAGGATCCCGGGGTCTGACGAAACAGATTCCAGCGAGATGCTGCGCGATCACTGCTGGTAACTGCTTTGGCGAGCTGGGCGTTTGCTGCTGGGCGTCCATCGTCTGGTGGATGAGCGCGCGGGGCTGCATTAAGCTGGTGGCTATCCGCTGGTTGCGCTGCAGCAGCATCGCTGTTGCCGGAACCGATGTGGATTAACCCAGGTGATCATGAACTTTATTGGTTGGATCAGCAATGCAGTCAGTAAACTGTACGATTATGTCAAGAAGCCGGTGAGCATCTGCCTGCTGCTGACGACCAGTCTAGCGGCGCACAGCGTGTGGGCGCAGGTGGAGTACGTGGATCCGACGATCGGCAATACAGGCATATTGCTTGAACCGACGAGGCCTACTGTGTATCTGCCAAACAGTATGGTGCGGATGTACCCGGTGCGGGCTGACGGAATGGCTGATCGCATCGCCTCATTTCCATTGACGATCAGCTCGCATCGCATGGATGAACTGTTCAGCATTATGCCGGGTGTTGAGCGTGGGCCGGCTCCTTACGATCAGGAAAAGACGACGCCGTACTACTACTCGACGCGCTTCGATACAAACCTGACCCGGACTGAATTTTCCCCGACCGAGCGAAGTGGATATTTTCGCTTCACCTTTCCGAATGGTGATGCGGTCGTCACACTGTCGAATCGCTTGCCGGGTGAAATGAAAGCACTGGGAGACCATGCTGTCAGCGGCGAAGAGCGGTTTCGCGGCATGAAGGCGTATGTCTACGGAGAGTTCAGCGAGGCAGTGACCTTTCACGTTGAGGTACGTGGTGACGGGAGCGTTGTCACGGCGGTTCGCAAGGGTCGAGGCCAGCTCGATTTTCGATATGGTCTGTCGTTCATCAGTGTGGAGCAAGCGCGACGGAACCTGCAGCAGGAGATCCCCGCATGGGGACTTGAGACGGTGACAGCAGCGGCGAAAGCGGGCTGGAACCAAACACTGGGCCGGGTTGCTGTGGAAGGCGGGACAGAAGCACAGCGGACGGTTTTCTATACCGCGCTTTACCGCTGCTTCGAGCGGATGATCAACATCACGGAAGATGGCCAGTACTACAGCGGCTTTGATCATCGAGTGCATCGAGATCCGCGTCCATTTTATGCGGATAACTGGCTATGGGATACCTATCGCGCACTTGAACCATTGCAGACGCTACTCAATCCGAAAATGGAGGCGGACAAGATCCAGTCGTATGTGCGGATGTATCAGCAGGCGGGAATCATGCCGACATTTGCCCTGGTGTCCGGTCCGTATGCCTGTATGAACGGCAATCATGCAGCGGCGTGGATCGCGGATGCGTGGTTCAAGGGAGTCAAGGATTTTGACCTGCCGACTGCGTATGAAGGCGTGCGGAAACGGTCGCTGGAGGTGACAATGCTGCCGTGGAGCCTCGCTCCGAAAGGGGCACTGGATGACTTTTATTCCTTGCACGGTTATATGCCTGCGCTCCGTCCCGGCGAGCAGGAGACAGAGCCGATGGTGCATCCCTTTGAAAAGCGGCAGCCGGTGCCGGTTACGCTTGAAAACAGCTTTGACGACTGGAATGTTTCGCATCTTGCGCACGCGTTGCAGAAGCCCGAAGACCAGAAGCTGTTTATGCAGCGAGCGGCTAATTACAGGAATCTTTTTCGCGTAGATAGAGGACTGATGTGGCCGAAGGATGCACAGGGAGAGTGGATTGAGCCGCTCGATCCGAAGTTTGATGGGGGTATGGGCGGCCGTGATTACTACGATGAGAATAACGGCTACACGTATACGTGGGACGTAATGCACGACATTGCCGGGCTGACTGCTTTGATGGGTGGCAAAACGAAGGCCGAGGCAAATCTCGACCAATTATTTCGTGAGCCGCTGGGACGATCGAAGTACGAATTCCAGGCGAAGTTTCCGGATTCTACTTCAATGGTGGGACAGTATTCGATGGGCAACGAGCCGAGCCTGGCAATCCCGTACATCTATAACCGGCTTGGTGCACCGTGGAAGACGCAGAAGCGTGTTCGCATGTTGCTGGAGGCCTTCTTCACGGATACGCAGCAGGGCATCCCAGGGGATGAAGATGGGGGTGGACTCAGTGCGTTTGTCGTCTTTTCGATGCTTGGTTTTTATCCTGCGACGACCGGACTGCCGACTTACGATGTTGGAAGCCCAATCTTCAGTAAGGCGACCATTCATCTTGAGAATGGGAAGGACCTGGTTATTGTGGCTGCGCAGACTTCTCGCGATAACAAGTATGTGCAAAGCATTCGTCTGAACGGTCGGACACTGGACCAGATGTGGTTCCGCCATGCCGAGATTGCAAATGGCGGGACGCTGGAATTGACGATGGGCGACACGCCGAATAAGACACTCGGAGTGCAGGGGTCGCAGCTGCCGCCTGATTCTATCGGGGTCGATCCCGCGCAGTTTGAATAGACCTGCACAAACGCTTTCATCGAACAATGCCAGAAAGATTCAGGCAAACTGCTCGAGGTTCATACCGAGCTGGTAGGTCTCCCCGTGAGCCAGCAGTTCGTCCCACGTGACTTCACGGCCCTGATAGCCGGCCATCCGACCGAGCATGCAACTAAGGGCGGTTTCGACACCAGCAGCGATCTGGTTGTGAGCCGGGCCTGCGGTGATGCTCTGGATGAACGAGCGGTCTTTTTCGCGATCCGCAAATTCAAGGTTGTCGAGGAAGCTTCCATTGGCAGCGAACTGTCCGGATGGTGCAGAGGATTTGGCTTCCTGCCACGCCCAGGCCTGGGTGCCGGTGATCTGCATCGAACCCGAATATGGAACAGACGCTGTGCCAGATTCGCCGAAGAGCTTGAGCCCGGCGTCGAATTTTCCATCGCTTCCGAACTGGGTGGAGGCGAAAGAGAAGTGGACACTGCCGGGATAGGTGTAATCGACCTGGTAGTTGTCCCAGCAATTGCCATAGTGCTTGAGGAGATTGCGGCCGCCGGTTGCAGTGGCTTTCAGGGGATGGGCACCGAGCATCCAGTTGCAGAGGTCGATAATGTGGATGTTCTGTTCGACGAGGATGTCACCTGAAAGGGCACGATCCCAGAGCCAGTTGCGCAGGCGATATTCATCCGGCTTGATGCCGGGTCGGGTTTTCTCAGTCGACGGCGGTGCGTTGTAATTGCCGGCGACGGATGCGATGCGACCCAATGCACCGGCCTTGATCCGCTCCTGAATGGCGGCGATTGGCGGCGCCATCCGGCACTGGAAGCCTACATCCACGCTTTGTCCGGGCTTGACGCGTCTGGCAATTTCGAGAGCTTGCCGAGCCTGCTGCACGTCAATGCCGACAGGCTTTTCGCAGTACACGTGTTTGCCCGAGGCGACCGCGGTCTCGAGGTGTTGAACGTGAAAGAACGGCGGAGTCGAAATCTGAATCATGTCGACATCTTTTGACGCCGCAAGCTGTTCGTAGGCATGCGGGCCGTGGAAGAGCAGGCGTTCATCGATGGCTGCGCGATTCAGCCCGGCATTGACCTTGTTGAAGGTGTTTCTGCCGGCGGCGAGCTGATCGGGAAAAATGTCTGCCAGTGCAACGACCTGGGCGGCGGTGTTCTGCGAGAACGAGGTCGCTACAGCAGTTCCGCGATTGCCGCAGCCGAGCAGGCCAAGCCGGACAGCAGAATTTGCCTGGTAGCCGAAGGCGATATGAGGCTTTACCAGCATGATGCCGGTAAGTGCCTGCGATCCTTTGACGAACAGCTCACGACGATTCATAGTGCCTCTGTATGCCGGGTTATTTTAATGCTTCGGGGCGCTCTGTCCTGCAGTCGCTAAGCAGGTAGATCGCTCAGGATTTTTTCCAGATACAGCTTTTCCTGTCGTACATCTTCGATCTGCTGCGGGCCTGATGTTTCGCGCTCGATGGTCACGGTTCCTGCATAGCCAGCGCGGCGCAGACGGGTGAACACTTCACGGAAATCTACCAGGCCTTTGCCGATAAGTACCTCTTCGCCGAGTTGACTTGGATCAGTGGGCCAGCGGCCATCCTTGGCATGAATACTGCGTACATGGTGGCCAAGGATATCGACGGCGTCGACCGGATTCGCCTTGCCGTAGAGGATCAGATTCGCGGTGTCGAGACCGACGCCGAGGCGGGGGCTTCCTACATCCCGGATCATGCGGGCCATGGTGGTAGGCGTCTCCTGACCAGTCTCCATAAGGAAGTATTGTCCATTGGCTTCGCAGTGTTTGGCGACGGTGCGAATGGCTTCAACGGCACCCGGATAAAGTGGATCGGCGGGATCTTCGGGAATGAAGCCGCAGTGTGTCTGCACCTGCGGGATGCCGAGCAGTTTTGCAAAATCGGACACCTGGCGCAGTGCATCGATGCGTGCGGCGCGGGTCGCGGGAGGCACAACGCCGATGGTGGATGGACCGCGCAGAAAATCCCAGACCAGGGGCGGCGGTCCAACGACTTCGACCGTCGTGGCTGTTACCTGATACTTCGCCAGCAAATCTTTCATCTGGGAAGCAATTGCCGGGGTGAAGCCGCCGATGTATTTGTCGAGAGAGAGAAAGCAGTTGGTGAAGCCGAGGTCATGCACCCGGCGGATTGTCGCTTCAGGAGCGCCGAATGGAGCGACGAGCAGTCCCAGGGCCATGGGCTTGAGTGTTGATTGAGCGGCTGCCTCAGGAAGATGCCGCAATGCCGCGGTTGCGATGGTAGCAGCGGAAGCGGCGACGAATTGACGACGGTTCATAGTGTCTCCTGCTCTCGATCATTCGCCGTGGACAAGACCGGCAAGCTGTTGCATCGTGTGTTGCAGTTCAGCTTCTGTTGTGTAGAAGTGTGGAGCGATACGGATGCCAGCTCCGGGACGATAGTCGACCAGGATCTGGCGGCGGCCCAGCTCCGCTGTGATCTCTCGTCCATTGGGAACATCGAAGATCACGGTGCCGCCACGAAGTTCGGGATCGCGGGGACTGCGTGCGATAATTCCGGCTTCGTCGGCGAGAGCAATCAGGCGCTGTGTCTGGCGCATGGACTTGGTGCGAATGGCCTGGACGCCGATTTGATTCACAATTTCGTAGCCGGAGCGCGCTGAATACATGGCTGGAACGTTGGGTGTGCCGTTCAGGAAACGCTGGATGTCCTCAGCGTAATTGATTGGTCCGCTCGCGAAGTCGAAAGGATGCGCATGGGCAGCCCAGCCGGTTGCGGCTGGTGCGAGATCGAGATTGGGCCGCACATAGAGATAGCCGGCGCCGGGGCCGCCCAGCAGCCACTTTACTGAACCGCCTGTTGCGAAATCGACCTTCAGCCGGGAGACATTCAGAGGGACGATGCCGGCGGACTGATAGAGATCCGCGACGACGTATGCACCGACCTGGTGCGCACGTTCGATGATGGATTGCAGATCCTGCAGGAACGAACTGCGGAAGGCCACGTGCGAGATGCTGACGAGCTGCGTTTCGTGATCGATGGCTTCAAGGATTTTGTTGAGCGGGATGGTCATGCCGTCCGTTGATGGAACGGAGATGATGCGCGCGCCCTGGCGCTCAAGCCCGTGATAGATGTAGTCGTTGGAAGGAAAGTTCAGGCCGTCGGTCACCAACTTGTTTCGCTTGCCATTCCAATCGAAACAAGAGACGACCATCGACTGGCAGATAGAAACATTCTGATGCATGACGACGCGGCCTTTTTCAGCGCCGATGATGGAGCCGACCAGGTCGCCACAGGTGACTGGCATACTCCACCAGCCTTCTTCCCAGGCCCGGATCCCGCGGGTGGCCCAAGTATCAGCGAACTCCATCAGCGCGGCCTGGGTGCGCCGCGGCATGGGTCCGAGAGAGTGGCTGATCATGTACGTGGTGTGCTCGAGGATGGGGAATTCTTTTCTCCACGCGAGCAGCGGATCACTGACGGAACTTACAGGAGGAGCAATCTGCGTTTCGAGTTTGTTCATGAATTTTATTTCGCTTGAAGCTTATTCAGTGTGTCATCCACGCGATGATTCCGCAGGCGGTAAAAGATCGTGAGCGTGATGAGTAATGGAATGCCATAAAGCAGGGTCGGGCGAAATGCTGGAACGAACAAAGTCGTGCCCAGTGCTGCCAGCATGAGAGTGGCTCCCAGCAGGCTGGTGTAAGGATAACCCCACATGCGGAATGCATCGACTGATGCTGCATGGCTGCGCCGGAATTTGAGGTGGGTGACAAAGATCATGAGCCATGTAAACAGCGGCCCGAACATGGAGATGGAAAGCATCATCAGGAAGGACCGGTCGTGGTAGCGCGCATTGAGAAATGATGCCAATGCAATACCGAGGGTCGAGACAAGAAGCGCGAAAAGCGGGACGCCACGGCGGGTAAGCAGGCCAAGGCGCCGGGGAGCAAATCCAGCCCTTGAAAGTGAAAAGAGCATGCGCGTGCTGATGTACATCTGGCTGTTCATCGCGGAAAGGGCCGCAACCAGGATGATGAAATTTACAACGTCCGCGGCACCTGGAATATGGGTTCGCGCCATCACGATGACGAACGGCGACTGGGTGTTGCCGGAAGCAGTGACCGTCCAGGGAATGATTGCGAGGACCAGTGCAAGCGTGCAGATGTAGAAAAAAACCAGGCGCAGCATGGTTGCACGAAAGGCGTTCCTGATCGCTTTCTGGGGGTTGACTGCTTCTCCGGCGGCAACCGCAATCATCTCGATAGAGAAATAGCTGAAGAGCGACACGAGGACAGCAATCCACATACCGGAAAAGCCGTGCGGGAGGAATCCTGAATAGGCCGTGTAGTTGATGAGGCCGATCGATGTGCCGTCGGCGGCATTGGCACCGTGCGATCCGAAGAAAAGCAGCCATGCGCCGAGCACGATGAAGATAGCGATGGCGGCGATCTTCAGAGCGGCAAAGCAGTACTCGATGATGCCGAAGAGGCGGACATCCGCGGCATTGAT
This sequence comes from uncultured Acetobacteraceae bacterium, assembly GCA_964658265.1. Taxonomy (GTDB): domain Bacteria; phylum Acidobacteriota; class Terriglobia; order Terriglobales; family Acidobacteriaceae. The sequence goes on from CAZZYN010000065.1 coordinate 17,680, forward strand.
GAGCAAGAGCAGCAGGGCAAAGCTGACGATCCAGTACAGGCCTGGCACACCTTTAAACCAGAAGCGCATGTAGACAGCAATCGCGGTAATTTCCGTGCCGAGAGCAAAGACGATGCCTGCCCAGTAGGCGAACCGAACGAGGAAGCCAGTGAGGGGCGACAGGTAGAATTCAGCCCATGCGCCGAAGGAGCCGGCAGTCGGATGAGCAACGGTCATTTCTGCGAGACAGCCCATCAATAACAGTGTGATGAATGCGCCGATAAGATAGCTGATCAACACGGCAGGGCCCGCGAGACTGATGGCAAATCTGGAGCCGAGGAACAGGCCGGTGCCGATGGCGCCGCCAATCGCTATCATGGAGAGCTGGCGGGATGACAGTGAGCGATGGAGTCCAGCTTCGCGCAGAGTAATTGCGTCGAATTGCGGAGAAGCCGGTGCCTGCATCCAGCAACTATAGCTTGATCAACAGGCCTTTGTGCCGAAGGAGAAAGCGTGTCGGAGCAGAAAGGTCGGCCTATGGATATTCTTACGCGACCTGTGCTGCAGGCAGATCATCGCATTGCCTATGGTCCGGATGCCAGCCAGTTCGGCGACTTGTGGCTGCCGTCGCCGCGGCAAGGCGCGGCGGCTCCCGTAGTCGTGTTTTTCCATGGGGGCTGGTGGAAATCCGAATACGACCTGGGTTATGCAGGCTATGCGTGTAATGCGATCAGGCAGGCCGGCATTGCCTGCTGGTCGGTGGAGTATCGCAGGATCGGACGAACCGGCGGAGGCTGGCCTGCAACTTTTGAAGATGCCGCTGCCGGCTTTGATCACCTGGCGGAGATAGCGAAGACGCATCCACTGGACCTCTCCAGGGTCATTACCATGGGCCACTCGGCGGGTGGACATCTTGCGTTCTGGATGGCGGGCAGACACCACATACTTCCCGGAAGCGGGATCGCCCAGAAGCGCAGGCAGATTTCCCTGGCTGGCGTGATTGCACTCGCCGGGGCAGTGGACCTGAGACTCACGATCGACCTCTCGGGCTACTTCAATTTTGCACATGACAAGCATGAAGTGTTCGCGCTGATGGGTGGCCGCCCGGCAAAGGTTCCCGAACGATACAGTGTGGGCAATCCCGGTGACCTGTTGCCGTTTAACCTTCCGCAGATTCTGATACAAGGCACGGCAGATGACCAGATACCTGCCAGCCTGCCTGCACGCTGGCTAGCGAATGCGAAGCAGCGCGGAGACACCGCGGAGATGCACATGATTCCCGGCGCGGATCATTTCGCCGTGGTCGATCCGGAGAGTTCGGCATGGCCAGCGGTGATGGCGGCGGTCACTTCGCTGCTGCCACCTGGCACTCGATGATAAGTGCTTAACAATGCTCGTGGGCTCTACGGCTTCTTCGCGAGGCTGACGACGCGGCTGATGCCGGCATGTGAGACAGCAACGTCGTCGGACGACTGGCCGCCGCTAAACGCTGCGATCAGGTAGCCTCCCTTGACGCGGACGATGACGCCGCCCTCCCATCCGAATTCGCCGGTCATGGGTGGGCGAACCTGGCTGCCACTGTTCTTGAGGGTGTCTGCCATTTCTGCTGCTTTCGCATAAACAATAGCCAGCAGGTTGTTTCCTTTTTTGGTGTCGGTCGGCTCATCCTTCATGCGTCCGACTACCAGCATCTTCGAGGTCCAGGCTTCGATATGGTCGCCCTCGAAGTAACTGATGACAGCGACGCCGCTGACCTTCATCGTGTCGGCATGCTCGCGCATGGCAAGTAGACCTGCGTCGGCAAGGTGTGTGAAATCTGCGGGGGCGATGGCGACATCCACGGGCGTCTCCTGGGGTTTGGGCGGTTCAATCGCAGTGGTCGGCGCGGCGCCCATACTTTGATTCGCCACGGCAGGAGTCTGTGCATGCAGGGTCGCTGCTGCCAGCGTAGAGACCAATGCAGCGATACCAAGCCTGATCCACATGATTGACCGCCTTCGTTTTATGAACTGAGATGATAGAGCAGAGCTGAGTGCTAAACATTCCCTTCGCGCATCTGCTCGGCCAGGCGCTCTGAAGCGCGCATGGCCAGCGCGAGAATAGTCATCGTAGGATTCTGCCAGCCACCGCTGACGAAGCTGCTGGCATCAACCACCCACAGATTTTTGATGTCGTGACTTTGATTCCACTTGTTCAGCACACTGGTCTTTGGATCGTCGCCCATGCGGCAGGTTCCAAGTTCGTGGATGCTGTAGCCCGGCGGATTCGGATCGTAGTTTTTTACCAGAACTTCGAAGCCGGCCTTCTCTGCGAGCATGGCTGCGGTGTCGACGGCATCCTTCGCCATGTTGATTTCGTTGTCGGTGTACTTCGTGTCGATGTGCAGCGCGGGAATGCCCCAGGCATCAACCACATTCTTATCGATGGTTACCTTGTGCTCATACCGCGGCAACACCTCGCCCATCATGCTGCATGAGAACCCGCTGCCGTTGTAGCTGTCGAGCTTGCGCTGCAGGTCGGCGCCATATGCAGCGAAACTGCGCGGGTCCATCGGATGCATACTGCTGTAGACATTGAGGGCATAGCCGCGAAGAAAATTTTTCTCTTTCGTATCGATGTTGCGGAAGCGCGGGATCAGGGCGCCACCACCCATCAGAGCAGGGTTGCTGCGGCCATTTCGTGCTTCGGGAACAGAACAGACGATGCCCGGCCCATATACCTGGTCTGTGAGGTAATGGCCCATCACGCCGCTGGAGTTGGCGATCTTTGAATTCATAAGCAGTCGCGTGCTTTCGAGTGTGCCCGCAGCCAGCACGACGACGCGTGCCTTGACGGACATCTCGCGGCGTGAGAGACGGTCGACAAAATGAACTTCATTGACCAGGCCCGTGTTCTTGTCGACGGAGAGCTCGCGGACGACAACGTTGGGAATGGCTTTGAGCTTGCCGGTCGCGAAGGCATCCGGCAGCAGCAGGTTGACTGAACTTGCAAGGCCGTCGACGCCCATGGCACTGCGCGCTTTGCATACGGGCACGCCATTTTGCTGGCCCGCATTCACAAACCGCTGCATGCACTGTGTCCAAGGCGAGTCGTCGAGAACGAAGTTGCCGTCGGGATATTGCGGCAGCTTGTTGGGTGCACCGAGTACACGGAAGATGCCTTCGACACGGGCGTAGTAGGGCGCAAGATCTTCGAGAGAAATGGGCCAGTCGTCACCAAAGCCATCGTGCGATTTGCTTTTGAATTCGTAGTCGCTCAGGCGAAAGGACTGGCGGGACCAGAAAAGCGAGCGACCGCCGAAGAGCCGCACGCGGACCCAGTTGTAGGGATTATCCGGATCGTAGGTGTAGGGGTTTTCCTGTTCATTGACCCAGGTGTTGGCATTGAACTCATTGGACTGAAAGACATGCGGCAACGCGCCCGGCTGCTTGAAGCCGCGGAAGGGAAGCGCGTAGGCAGGCTTCAATTCTGCGTCCTTATGGACGTCGGCGACCGGCCCTGCATTCAGCATGAGGCAGGAGATGCCGTTCTCTGTCAGGATCTTTGCCGCCATGCCGCCGGAGTGGCCGGAGCCGATGATGAGCACATCCACTTTTTGTTCTGCCAAGGCCTGGTATTACCTTTCCCGCTGCTGCTTTCTTAGTTGTTGAAGGAAATCATTGGAGTGCCGTTTGCTAGACGTGGCGTCTGCTGGCACGTCGTATGGCGGACGCGTCGTCACTGTAAACGTCCGGATCTACGGGAAACCAGTAGAGACCTTTCTCGGGCTCCTGGCCGTCGGCTGCAGAAGCTTCCGACCATGCCTGGGAATTTACAGTAGCGGTGCGGATGTCGGCGTGCACCGTGTTGACGAAAAAGGCAAAGCTTTCCTTGGGTGGATGATCGTTCATCCATACGCGCAGGTAAGGACGCAACAGAGTATCTGCCTGCTGTTCAGTGGCAGCGGCGAAGGAGGCCGCGCCATGTTTGCGGGCTTCGGCATCAAGCCGGTTCAGGCCATCCTGATAAAGCTTTTGCCGGTCGGCCGGTGAGATGCCGATCAGGAAGTCGAGAAACTCGGGCGTACCGGCATCGAGGGCGCCCGGATATTTTTTCCAAGGCGGCATCATCACTTCGCTCAGGCGTCGCAGTGTCGCTGTCTGCTGCGGATTGAAGAAGTGCGCATTGGTTCGTGCCACAGCATCGGGCACGATTGAATCCACGGCGAGCGGCTTGGCTTCTTCAAGCCCGCGCATCCATGGCACGGGTCCGGGAGCGGTGGGAGCCTGTGGAGGTGCC
>CAZZYN010000066.1:0-21443 GCA_964658265.1 uncultured Acetobacteraceae bacterium
AACAGTGAAGCGTGCATAAAGCGGGGACGGCGCGAGGTCAGGCTGGTCGAACGCATGGATGGTTCCTTTGCGATTGCGGCTGAAGAGGCGTCAGCCTGGTTGTGCGATGTGGAGGACAGTCTATCGCGAAAAAGACAGGCTTTAGAAGCCGTTGTGAGGGGTAAAGGGATGCGGCAATGGATGCGTGGATCATGGAGGGTGATGAGGCGGCCGGCCGGGTGCTATATTCGCTCGCATGTGGAAGACGCTCGCGCTGATAACGGTGGTGGTGGGAGCGGCCGTGCGCGGATACGGCCAGGTTCCATGTCCGGTGTCGTTTACGGCAGCGCGTGCCGGAGCGGAAGGCATTCAGCTGCAGTTTCGGAACAAGGGCAAGCTGCCGATTGAGCAGTTGAGTCTCTCGTGCACGCCGCCTGCGACGGGCAAGGCTCGTACGGCGCTATGCCAGAGTGTGAACGGGATCTTCTATCCGGGCATGGAGTATGACGCCGAGATTCCCTATGTGGGCGCGAATAGGAAGAGTACGGTGATTGCCGTAATGGCCGTGCGCATGGCCGGAGGCATGTCCTGGAACTCGCATTCTGCGAATCCGTGCCGCAGCGTACGGACGTCGAAAGTGAAGTAAAGAAAGGTGAGTATAGAAACTGCAACGGGTGCGCGATCCGTGGTGAAGGCGTTGGGCCCGGTCGGCCTATTTCTTCTGCTGCTGATTGTGCTGACGGCAATTGCCGGGTCGCTGATGATTGCAACACACGGCTCGGTTGGCGGCATGCTGTACCTGGTCTTCTACGAGTGGACGCCCGGACTGGCTGCAATGTTGGCTTCGCTGCTGTATTCGGAAGGCCCTGCATGGCCTGTGTTTCAGGGGCTTTCGGCGAGACGAGTGATGCTGAGCTATGCCCTGCCACTGGTTTATATCGTGCCAGTGTACGTGGTGACATGGATGGTGATTAGCGGGTCGTGGCAGCCATTCGTCTACATGATGAAGAGTGCGCGGACGATGGCATTCCCGCTGCATCCGGCGCTGGCGACCTTCGCGATTTTTGTTCCGATGAGCCTGACGCTGGGCTTGTTAACGCGATTTCCATACACGGCAGGAGAGGAACTGGGCTGGCGTGGCTACCTGTTTCCGGCGCTGCTGCGTCGACACGGCTTTGTGCGTGCCAGTTTGCTGACTGGTCTCTCCTGGGCCTGCTGGCACTACCCGCTGCTGTATGCGTTCGGCCTGTTTTCTACTCCGGATGCACGCGCGAGGATCATGTGCTTCACGGTGATGGTGCTGGGTCTTTCCCTGATCTTCGGATGGCTCTGGATGCGTACGAGGAGCCTGGCTGCCTGCATCCTGATGCATGCCAGTCACAATGCATTTTTGCAGACCTTTTTCGATCCGATGACAGGTGCGGCAGAGAAGACGCGACGGATCACGTCTGAATTCGGCTTTGGATTGATGCTGATGGTGTGGCTCGTGGCATTGATCCTGACGGTAGCAGCTACGCAACAGGCGCGGTGCCGGCGCCTGTGAACTGAATGCTGCTGCGTAGTGTGGTTGGAGTGCAAGGCTTCAGAAGCCTCAGTGGATTGAGGCTTCTGCGACGCGGGTGATGTCAGCGCAAAGGGCGGCGGTGGAGGATCAAGCCGGCGCGGGCCGCGGCTTCGGCGGAGATGTGCATGGCGGCGGCGTTGGGTTTGATGCCTGGCCCGAAGAGTGGATCGGCCGCGGCGATGGCGGTGACGTCGACATCAGGGATGGTGGTGTGGAGGCTGGTGTTCAGGCTGTCGATGACCTGGTTGGCGACGAGGGCATAGCCGGTATTGGTAGGGTGCGTGCCGTCAATGCTGAAGAGGCCGCCGAGGTAGGCAGTGGTGGCGTTGTAGCCATTGATGGTGACGCCGGCGCTAAGCTTCTGGAAGAAGGCATGCAGGTCAATGAGCGTGCCGCCGACTGCTGCGACCTGTTGAGCGATGACCTGGTTGTACTGATTTTCGAGGGCCTGAACCTGCTGTACTTCGGTAGCGGAGAGGAAGCCGGCGTCATCGAGCGGGGTGACGGTGTGGCCAGCCTGGATGTCGGCGACGGCCTGTTTGACTTCACCGAGGCCGGTGGCGTTGACGTAGTCTCCCGAAGCGATGCCGAGCTCGGTTGAGAGCTGCGCGGCGGGCTGCCCAGTCTGGGCGGCGGCTTCGGCGATGATCATGTCCGCCGTCGTGAGCAGGGGAATGGCGGTGACGTCGGGCAGATTGGCAACGATGAGGCGGGCGGAACTCTGGCTGTGCAGGGTGGTCATGAGCTGGGTGAAGTCTGCGGTGAAGCTTGCGATCGAAGTCATCGAGGAGGGCATGCCGGAGTCGTCGGCCACGAGAGCGTCATTGCTGCCGATCCAGACGAAGAGGGTGGTGGGTTTGAGAGCGATGGCCTCCTGCAGCTGGGTATTGGTATTGCCGGTGGGCAGGCCCAGGATGAGGTTGGTGATTATGTCTTCCTTGGTAGTGGGAAGCGCCGTGGGTGCGGCATTGATGAGGTCGTGCAGATGATGGCCGGGGACGGCCAGGTCGGTTGGCTGGACCGAGGAATCATCGCGGCCGGTGCTGGTGCCGGAGGCCGTGGTGGTGACGGGCGGCGGACCGATGCTGACGAGCTCGGTGACGGCGGGGACGCCGGGAGGGGCCATGAGCGGGAGAACGAGATTGATGCCGGCCTGTTTGGCGAAGAGGGAGGCCCAGCCGTTGGGCTGCTGCGTATCGAGCAGGGAGCCGTTCTGAAAGCCGGAAGAGAGCGAGTCGCCGATGACGATGGTGCTGGAGAAGTCCGGCGTGGCCGCGGGCGGCGTGACGGGTGTGGTCACGGGTGCGACGGGCGTGCCGGAGCCGCTGCTGCAGGCGATCAGGCTGCAGGCGAGCAGCGCTGAGGAAAGGATGGCGGAAGTTCTGAGGGCCCGGATGGCGAAGGAATCTGAAGACTGCGAAGGGACGTAGGTTGAATGCACATCGGCTGAGATGCCTGGATTGGGGGGTTGGGGTCGGTTTGAGAGGAAGTTCGATTCAGTGATGTGGGCGGTTTCACGGGGTAAGACGATGCGGGGAGATGGGATTGACAAGGACTGCCTGCTCGATAGAGATTCAGCATCATCGATAGTGAGGGAACTATGGCAGCGACCCCGGAGAAGGCTTTCCACTGCGAGGTGGAAGAGAGAGAAGTAGACGGCGAACAGAAGGTCACGATGGTGAAGTGTCATGGCCGGCTGGTGAGTGCCGATGTGGAGGAATTCAAGAAGACAGTGAAGCCGCTGATTGTGCGCGGCAGCCATATTCTGATGGATTTTGCTGACCTGTCGTACATGGACAGCTCGGGCCTGGGTGCCGTGGTGGGGCTGAAGGTCTCATCGATGAGCAAAGGTGAGTGCACGCTGGACCTGGCAAATCTTTCGCCGCGCGTGAAGGAACTGTTGAGCCTGGCGAACCTGATGCAGTTGTTCACGGTGAAGTCCTACCCGGGGGCGGGCTCGGCATTTGCATATCACGCGGAAGTGCTGCCTGGTCACAAGGCGGATGGTCAGACCAAGAAGTAGCAGCCTGCAAGGGAACGATATTTTATGACGTTTGTCAGCCTGACACGCCTGCGTCTTCGCTCCGTCCGATTTCTGCCGATGTTCGCGATCCATGCTGTGCGGTCGACGCGGCAGGTGAAGAAGGCTCCCGGCTTTCTTCGCGGCGGATTGCTGCCGGACCGTGACTGGACGTTCTGGACGATGACGGCATGGGATGAACGCGAAAGCATGCGCCGCTACATGACGACGGGCTCGCACAAGAAGTCGATGCCACACCTGATGCACTGGTGCGATGAAGCGTCGGTGGCGCACTGGGAGCAGGAAGGGACGACGCTGCCTTCGTGGGAAGAGGCTGATCGTCGGATGCGGGCAAGCGGACGGGCGTCCAAGGTGCATCATCCGAGTGCCGGGCATGCGGAGTTGGCCTATCGGGAGCCGCGGACGACGCGGGCCGCAGTGATCTAGCCGGCAATTATGCTGGAAGCATGAAGCTGGTTGCTGCTGATCCGAACGAGTTTGCGGCGATTGTCGCCCTGGTGAATGAAGCGTTTCGCGGCACAGGGAAGGATGCAAGCTGGAATTCCGAAGACGGTGTGATCGAGGGAGAACGCCTGACGGAAGCTTTGCTGCTGGAAGAACTCCGAACCAAGCCGGACGGACTGCTGCTGGTGTACCGGGATGAGCCTGCGGAGACGCTGATGGGAACGGTGTGGCTGGAGCCGAAGGCAGATGGTACGTGGTACCTGGGCATGTTGACGGTGCGCCCGAAGCTGCAGACACGAAAGCTTGGCACGTCGCTGCTGAGGGCGGCTGAGGAGTTTGTGAAGCAGCACGGTGGATGCCGCATCCGGATGACCGTGGTGAATGTGCGGCACTCGCTGATTGCGTGGTATGAGCGCAGGGGGTACGCGCTTACCGGCGAGGAAGAGCCATTTCCTTATGAGGACCAGCGATTCGGCCGGCCGCTCCGCGGGGATCTGCGCTTTGTGGTTCTGCAGAAAGAGATTTAGTGCGTGATGAGCTTGGCGCGGAACTTTGCGGGGGCAATGCCGCGGGCTGCTTTGAAGCTGGCGGCGAAGGTGGAGTAGCTTTCGAAGCCGGCCATGGAGGCGACCTGGGGCAGGGTGAGAGCGGCGTCCTTCATCAGTCCGGATGCTATGTGTATCCGCTGTTGTAGCACATACTGCCAGATGGAGCAGCCGAGGGCCCGGCGGAATGTTCGGCCGAGATGGAAGGGGCTGGTCTCTGCTGCCGCGGCGATGGCAGCCAGGTCAATGTCGTCCTGCAGGTGGGTGTGGATGAAGTCGAGTGTGCGGCGCAGGCGGCGATCGCCGATGCCTGAGCGATAGGCGCGATCGTGCACGATACGGCCGTCGTTGAGGAGCAAGCCGGCGATGGCGGTAAAGATGGAATCTCCCAGCATTTTGCCGTAGGGGTGGCCGGTGGCGGCATCGTCGTGCAGGGCGCGCAGCAGCTTACAGACGGTGGGTGACTGGACGCCGATTGCGGGGCGGATCTCCAGCCGGGTGGAGGCGAGCGACTCGTCGCCGACTGCTGTGCTGAGCGAGGCAGGAGTGAAATAAACGCAGGCGAAATCGACGGGGCGGTCCCACCAGCCTTTAAGCGTGGAGCCGGCGGGAATGACGGAGACGTGGTCCCAGGGCAGGTTGGTGTCGGAGCGGATGCCGTCCATGATCCAGCCCATTTTGAGAGGAGCGCGATCGAGCCGGACGCCGAAGTGGTGAAAGGGCGCGGAGGGAGTGGCATCGTGCATGGGACCGAAGCAGGACTGCTCCAGGGTACAGAGCTTCCAGACGCCGCGCCGCGAGATGGTATGGCGGAACCAGGGTGGAACGCGGCTCAGCTCCGGCGATGACGCCTGCGGATTGTGCTGCGGAATCATAAGAAAAAATAGCAGGATTCTGAGAGTGCACGGTGAAATTGCGGAGACAGGTAGCGACAGTCACCCTAAGCTGAAGCTCGATTGTGGAAGCCGAGGAGATCGATTATGTTTCGTTCCTGTTGTGGGGCCGGACTGCTGTTGATGGGAGCTGCGTTGTCGGTGCATGCGCAGGCGGATGGGAAGCAGGAGTTGATTGCGGCGGACCGGGCGCTGCTTGCGGATATGGCGGGGGCCACGCCGAATCTCGAGACGTATGAGCAGGCACTGGCTCCCGATTATGTGGAAGTGGAGATGGGGGCGGCACACACGCGGGACGAGGTGCTGACCCAGATGAAGAGCATCCGGGAATTTACGTTTCAGTATGACAACCCGCACGCGGTGCTGCTGACGCCGGAGTCGGGCTATGTGATGGCCGAGGTGAGCTACAGCGCCGCGATCAATGGCGGCGGCATCAAGAATCGCGTATTGGAGACGACAGTGTTTTCGCGGGAGGGCGGGAAGTGGCTGGCGCGCATGCAGATGAGCGAGCCTGTGGATCGCCCGTCGACCGCAGCAGCGGTGCCGGAGAACGATCCGACGCTGATGGGGCTGCGCTCCCTGGCTTCGCAGGTGGAAGCGAAGGTTAAGGTGCCGGGCTACGCTGCGTTTGCGCCGCCGAAGGTGATGCTGGATGCGGGCATGCGAATTTCGGTGTACGCCTATGGCGGCAAGACTGTGCATACGGCGCAGTTTGCGGATCTACCGGCGCCGATGCAGGACTTATGGAAGCAGTGGAGCAGTTATACGACGGATGAGCCGGATGGCAAAGCGTTGTTCGACGATATGTTTCATCGCTTCTTTTTTGTGCATGAACTGGGGCACTGGATGGCGAGCCAGGTGATTGCCGGCCTGCCGGCAGGCGAGGTGAGCGTGGTGGCAAAGAACGAGGCCAACAATAAATGGGAACGCGAGATTGCGGCGAACCGGATTGCGACGGCCTGGTATCGCGAAAACGATCCGCAGTATCTTGCCAAGCTGGTGGCGGATTTCCGACGCATCCAGTCGCACCTGCCGGACCCGGTGCCTGCAGGCGTGGATAAGAAGACGTATTTCACAGATAACTACGAGAAGCTGGGTGTGGATCCGCTGGCATATGGGTGGTACCAGCTGCAGATGGTGATCCAGGTGTATGACGAGCCGGCGCGGAGTTTTCAGCGGGTGCTGGATGCATTGCCCTCGAATCGGTATGAGTGACGGTTGCGTATAGCGCAGGACAGCCAGCGGTGGCGAGAACGATTGCCGGAATGCGGGGTTCGAGGCCGCGGCATGGATTGTCTATTTGCGTCTGCGTTCGGCCGGCGCTCCATAGCGCAGGCCATCAATGAGCAGTGCGACGATTTTCCGCGCGTAGACGGGTTTCTTGTCGTGGGAGACTCGGCAGAGATTGGCGACGGCGTGCCGGAGCTCTGCGGCATCGATGCCGGGACGCACGGTTTTTGCGGCGACGGCGTTGTCCAGCAGGCTGGTGTTGAAGAGACCGGGCAGCGCACTGTAGGCCGGGTAGCCGGGGTGGAGGGCAGCGGCGAGGCGATCCACGAAAGCCTCGCAGTGGAAGTGAAGCCGTTTGGCATCAACGTGACGATTGTGGAACCGGGCGCGTATGCGACGGAATTTGGCAGCGGCTCGATGGGAAAGCTGACTTCGGGTATGGATGCCTATGCTGACCTGCGAGCGCACATGGTGGAGCGGATGCAAGCGATGGAGCGCGGCGATCCTCGCGCTACGCCGGAGGCTGTCAGCGAAGCTGGCTTGCTTCGAGAAATGTATGTGTTGCTGTTGCGATTTCCTCCACGTGGGTTTCGAGGGCGAAGTGGCCGGTGGGAAGGAACTGGACGGTGGCGTCGGGCAGATCCTTTTTGAAGGCCTCGGCGCCTGCGGGGATGAAGTACGGATCGAACTTGCCCCAGATTGCGAGGAGTGGAGGCTTTGCGGTTCGGAAGTACTGCTGAAAGGCGGGATAGAGTTTTACGTTGTCGGCGTAATCGAGGAAGAGATCGAGCTGGATGTCGACGTTGCCGGGACGCGCGAGGAGTGCGGCGTCGAGGGTGTAGCTTTCGGGCTTGATGGCCGCTGGATCCGGGATACCGCTGGCGTATTCGTGCTTCATGCCTGCGAGGGTGAGGCCCGCACGGACGGCGTTGCGATGCTCGAGGGTGGGTTCGCGCCAGTAGCGCTGGATGGGCTGCCAGGCATCGCCAAGACCTTCTGAATAGGCATTGCCGTTCTGCGAAATGATGGCGGTGACGCGTTCGGGCGCGAGAAGCGCGAGACGGAAGCCGACGGGCGCGCCGTAATCGAACACATACATGGAGTAATGCGCGAGATGCAGGGCCTGGGTGAAGGCGTGGATGGTACGGGCGAGTGCGTCGAATGTGTATTTGTAACTGCGTCGGTCTGGAACTTCGGTAAAGCCGAAGCCGGGTAGATCGGGCGCGATGACGTGATAGCGGTCGGCGAGGCGCGGGATGAGTTCGCGGTACTGGAAGGAGGAAGTGGGAAAGCCGTGGAGCAGGAGGAGGACGGGGGCGTTGGCGGGACCGGCTTCGCGATAGAAGATGCGGACGCCGTCGGCTTCGACGTAGTGGTGGGCGGTGAGTGGGATCAAGGGGCCTTTCTTCGGACGGTGGACGGGCGGAGTGAGAGCAAAGAGGGAGTTGCCGGGACGCAGGGTATGGGCGGCCGCGATGAGGGATGCCAGAAATGATCGGCGATTCAAGTTCAAGGAGAACCTTTTTCCTGCTGCGGTGGCAACGGCTTGATGCACGCCTGCACGAATGTCCGGTCTGAAGCAGCCGGAAATTAACTATATGGGTGTGAGATCGATGGGCTTCTCCGCAGCATCGATGACCCGGGTTGGATATGCCGGTTCGTTCAGCCCGAATTGAATTCCGCTGGACTCTGCCCGAATTTTAGGACGACTTCTACTTGCATGGTGTGCGAAACTGCTCGGCAACCGCGAGTTGGGTCGATTAAACGGGTTGTGACAAGGGTACGGGCCAGGAACTGAAAGATATCGTTCAAGGAGCGTGTTCTATGGAGCCTCGGCGTCTATTTCTTTCCCGCTTAGCTGGTTTACCAATTTTCGCGATGGCCGCAGCGCATGGAATGAAGGCGCAAATGCAAGGTCAGACCCACAAGCCGCTGAAGATCATGATGAAGAGCGCGTGGGGCTCGGATGACCCGACCAAGGCGGCATTTCCGTTTGCGCATGGACTAGCGCTGGCCGAGGCGGGACACGAGATACAGATCTTTCTGCTGGGTGAAGCAGTGGTGCTGATGCGGAAGGTGGTGGCTGAAGCGGTGACGCCGGTGGGCTGGCCGAAGGTGGCGGAAACGCTGGAGAAGCTGGCAGCCCGGCACATTCCGATTTTCGCATGCGGCGCCTGCTCCCGGGCTCGCGGGGTGACCGAGGCCGACCTCAGCAACTATGGTGCGAAGTATGGCAATCCCGCGATTTTTGTGTCGCTGGTGGAGTGGGCCGACAGGATCATTACTGAGTAGCGGCGGACGTTGCCTGCGTGAAGTGCCAGGGCGTGGTGGCTCTGAGATGTTTGATGCCAACCAAGATCACGATTCGATGATGGGCAAATCTGGACGGAGCGTGAACGTCATTGGCGTCTCGATAATGCAGGCGTTCATCGCCTCCTCCTCTTTGTTTACTTCGCTGCGACGGCGGGCAGGTGGAGCAAGCGGGACGGTAGGTTTTGGAGATTAAGAAAGGTCGCAATGGAATGAAGGTCAGCCTTTTCAAGCGTCAACTAATCGCTGACGCCGGGCTCTTAAGTATCAGTAATAACTCCAATTTCGACAAAATTTTAGCCTGTTTATGAACTGCTCGGTGACAATTGGCACAGAGAAGCACGCAGTCCTCGGGTTTTGTTTTGTCTCCCGGTAGCATCGCACTGACTGGTAAGGTGTGGTGGCATTCGATGTAATCAATACCGTAGCTTACCGCGAAGTCAAAAGAACAAACATAGCAGTGGTAGCTACCATTACTGCGCGCTTGTTCCTTAACAAGCTCAACAAGTGCCGCCTTTCTTTCCCTTTTCAGATGAAGGCTATAGGCGGCAGCTCCCTCAGAAAACCCAATTTCGTCTGGATCAGAAACGCTCTGTCTATTTTCCTCGACAAGCTCTGTTTGAATCAGCGCCCTTATCGAGGCGAGATCATTCTGGTCTGCAAAGCGCATAGTAGGTTTTGCAAGTTTCGGCTCGAAGTTCCTATACTTGTGATTCGCTGGCTCATTCCAATCGATGTCCCACTGAGTTCTAAGCCAATCGTATTGCGTCAGCCGAGCTAGGGAATAGAGGTATTCTGATCCGGCGCAGGATGCTACGACTTCCGGATCACCCTCAGGTTCTCTAAATCCAGGTTCGCCCCTCTTGGAGACTCCTAATATTTGGTAGATCCCGCCGAATGTGGCCACAGTCCCTCGCTCCGGCACACCTAGAAAAGAAATTATGTATCGGCGACCTTTGAAATAATGCTTAGTTTGAAATCGTTGATATTCCTCGAACGCCTCAACGCTCCTTTGGAAAAACTTAAATGAATCTTTAGCATGTCTAGCTAGAAGCACATTCTTAGAGGCGCCACTGATGTCAGCGTCTAGATGAAGTTCTTCGAGAATCGGATCGAGGGATGACGGGAGCATACCTGATTGTGCTTTAGTCACCTCGATTGAGTCGAGTAGCTTGCTCGTCGCATCCGATGTCGCTCAAGATGGTTACTCTGTTCCGGTGGGTGGAAGACGGAGGAAGCGGGCGGCGTTGTTGTAGAGGATGTCGCGCTTCTGATCGGGCGAGAGGTAGTCGGCGTTCTGGATGAGGCTGATGGAGTAGGCCATGAGGCCGGGCCATTCGAGCTGGTCGGTGCCGAACATGACGCGGTCTTCAAAGCCGGCGTCGACGAGTCGCTGGATGTAGCGATTGACTTCCTTAAGGGGATAGCTCCAGATGAGGCCGGCGACGTCGACGTAGACGTGAGAGTTGGCCTGGAGGAGGGTGAGCATGTTGTCGATCATGGGATAGCCGGCGTGCATGACCTGGACGCGCAGCCTGGGGTGGCGGGCGAGTAGATCTTCAAGCAGCAGTGGATTGCCCATGGAGCCGCGGAAGTGGGGCGAGGTGATGTTAGCGCGGCCGGAGCCACCGGTGCCCATGTGGATGGCGACCGGGATGTCGAGCTCTTCGGCGAGGGCGAAGTACTGGTCGACGGAGGGATCGCTGGGGGAGAGGCCTTCGTACTGAAGACCGATTTCGCCCATGACTTTGAAGCCGTCCCGGGAGAAGTCCCTGCGGAGATCGGCGAGGGGCACGTGGGCTCCGGGGGCCATGCCGGCGCTGAAAGAGGTGCCGGGGATGACGCGGGCGGGGGCGGCGTCTTTCCATCTCTGCACGCTCTTCGGATCGCCGAAGACAACCGCTGTTACGTTCAGCCGATTCATTTCGGCGACAACGGCTTTGAGGTACTCGCCTTTGGCCGCGGGGTAGAGCTTGGGGGTGCATTCTTCCCTGCTCCAGCCATTGGTGGCTTCCCTGGTGGCAGGGTCGGAGGCGAGGAAGGCGGATTCGTTCGGGCACATGGGGCCGCCGGGGAAGGATTCGTCCATGGCGTGGACGTGTACATCGATGACGGGAGGCGTGGTGGTGCTGGTGTTCTGGGCGGCAGCGATGGAGGCGGCGAAGAGGAGGACGAGTGTGGCAAGGGTGCTGTGAGTTTGCATGGGATTCCTGCTATCACGGTCGGAGACGGATAAAGATACACCGGGTGGATCCCGACAGTCTTGCTCCGTCTTCGGCGACTGCGGAGGCTATTTGCACTCGCCGGAAAACCGCATTCCGAGTGACAGGGATCGCTTCCTGGAAGCAGTGCAGAGGAAAGGTAGCATGTCGACGACAGCGCGTTCTGCTGATGCGCTCGCGATCGACCCGAGCCAACGATGAGTTCTACAAAAGGCTCTTGTCAGCAGGGACAACCCTGACCGGGGCTGAATTGCGGAGTGACTCAGCAGAGTTACTCGCCTGCGGGAATGCTTGTGAAGTCAGTTGCCGGTAAGTTGCAGCCAAGCAGTTTTCGTCGGCGCTGCCAAGTTACTCGGGATCGAGTTTTCGCGGACAACTCGGATTGCTGAAGAGATGCCCACATGTGGGGAGTAATCCTGGCAAGAACTGCAGCTGCAGTTCCGGTAGCCCACACGTAATGATCGCCCAGTAGGGGAACATACGACCGGAGCGCAACAAGATCGAGCCGGAGTCTTACTATTTCGGTTCAACGAACAACGTGGAAAGTGCGCTTCCACCGCGTGTCTGGAAAGAAGTGCACCAGAACGTGGCTGATCCACGCGAGCGTGTGGCCGAATCCTGTGTTTTCGAGTTGTTCATCTGCAGCCTTGAACGACCAGTAATTAAACAGCGGACGGCCAAGTATGTTGGCACGCGGCACGAAGCCCCAATAGCGCGAATCCAGGCTGTTGTGCCGGTTATCGCCCATCATGAAATACATGCCGGGAGGAACGACCAGGTCGCCATCCTGGAGATAACTCGAGAAATTCACGGCCCACGATTCTGCAGCGCCCTGCACCGCAGCTGGAGGTACTGCGGGAAAATCGTCGAGGAACTGATTGAAGTTCTCCAACGTTGTCGGCTGCGCAAATCCCACAGGCTGCGCTGCTCCATTAATAAACACGATGCCGTTCCGTAGATGAATATGATCTCCTGGTATGCCAATCAACCTCTTCACCAGGGTCGTGTATTGTGGTGCTCCGTCGGCATCGGCGGCATCAATACCAGCCTGATAGACGGGCTTGTGGAAGACCACGATATCGCCGCGCCTCGGCTCACGATACCTGATGAGCGGCATCCAGGAAGCGGGTTGCATCGACGTGATGTGGTCGACGACCAGGTGATCCCCTACAAGCAATGTGTTCTCCATCGAACCTGACGGAATGACGTAGTTCTGACCCAGGAAGGTCAGGATGAACAGGCCGACCACCAGAACTGAGCAGATGCTGGCCAGTGCTTCGAAAGGAGTCTCTTCCTGATTGTTCTTGGCGGAAGCTGTGGGCTTTGTTGAAACAGGAGAGGTCTTCGTCGCTGGACTCATCCAAAGGCTCCTTCAGGAAGGCTGGCGAGCCTCAGGGTGTTGACGAGCGGTCGATAACTTTATTTACATTCGACTGTCGTCGAGTTTGCGATCTCGGCTGGAGTTTACCAAATGCCTGTGTAGAAGGTAGCAGCTAGGCTGGAGGTACGATGAGGGTCGTTTGGGTGTTGCTGCTGGTGAGTTGTGCGTTACTGCGTCCGATGGCAGGGCTGGCGCAGGTAGATCCTGCAGCGGCGGTTACAATCTCGCTGCCGGGCACGACGTTTGCGAAGGGCGCGCCGATGCGGATGGCGGCTGGCTGTTCAAAACTTTGAAGACCGGCTGTTGTGGATGCGCCGGGATCGGCCGGAGGCGCTAGCGCCGATTGTGATTACGTATGCCAACGGCGGACGCATCGGAGAGGGCGTCCTCCGCAGGCAGGCGAACGATTAAGTGCTATGAGCGGAGGGCTCCAAAAAGGGGAGTCGCATACGGAGGTATTTGCCCTCGCGAAGTGGTTCTTGATCGACCAGTCAGGAGTGTACAGGGTCTATCACGAACTGAAAGATGCTGACGGGAGGCTGATTCGGTCAGAGACGTTGTCGTTTACGGTGACAGATTGACGAACGGTTCCTAGCTCGTTGTGAGGTACGACGAACATGCCCACCCTGGCGGGAGCGAGGGTGGGCACGACGTATTACTGCTCCGCTCAGGGCTGGGCGGGGAGGGTGCTGAGGTAGTGGACCAGGGTGGTGAGGTCGTCGCCCTTGATCTGGTTGGCGTAGGAGGGCATGGGGTTGGGGGCGCCGGCGCTGGTCATGGCTGGTGGCTTGACGATGATGGCAGTGATCTGTTCCGGTTTCAGGCGCTGGCCTACGCCGTTGAGGTTGGGTCCGATCTCTCCGCCGGTAGCACCGATGCGGTGGCAGGACATGCAGCTGTTGTTGGCGATGATGGTCTTGGCGTCATGCGGGCCAGCGGCGCTGGCAGTCATGGCGGCTGGTGCGGGCGCTGAAGAGGCCGCTGGCTGAGGTGCCGGTGTGGCGACTGCCATGCCCGCGGGCGTGATGCGGAAGACGCCGCCGGGTTTCGCGTCTTCAACCATCCAGAGGGCGCCGTCGGGGGCGACTTCAACGTCGCGGACGCGGTGCTTCATATCCCAGCGCTCAGCTGTTTTCGCGCCGCCGTTGCTGTCAAAGACGATGCGGATGAGAGCCTGCGAGGCGAGACCACTGGCAAAGCCGGAGCCGTTCCACTGCGGGAACATGGCGCCCTTGTAGAACATAAGATTGCCGGGCGCGATGACCGGAACCCAGTAGATGACGGGCCTGGCGAGGTCGGCGCGGGTGTCCGGAGCGGGGATGGGTACGCCGTTGTAGTTATGGCCATAGGAAACGAGCGGCCAGCCGTAATTTTTGCCGGGCTGGATGAGGTTCAGCTCGTCGCCGCCGCGAGGGCCGTGTTCGAGCTCCCAGAGCTTGCCATCGGGGGCAAAGGCGAGGCCGTAGGGGGTGCGGAGGCCGGAGACCCAGGTTTCAGAGGGGGTAAGATTCGGGCCGGGAAAGGTGTACTGACGGACGACTGGAGCCGTCTTGGCCTTCTCGGTGTCAGACGGCGGATCGATGATGGGCACGGTGGCGGCCCCGGTTTTGCCAGCCATGGGGTTGCCGGGAGCGGGCTTGCCGTCGAGGGTGAGGCGGAGGATCTTGCCGAGGGGCTGGTTGGGATCCTGGGCCGGGGTCATGCGCTGACGGTCGCCGGAGGAGAGATAGAGGAACTTGCCATCGGGTGAGAAGGCGACCTGCGCTCCGAACTGGCCGCCCTGACCAGGTGCGCCGTCGTGCCAGATGACCTTGAGGCCTTCAAGGCTCGCGGCGTCATTTTCAAGCTTCAGCTGGGCGCGGGCGAGGGCCAGGCCGGAACCGCCGTTCCCGGGCTCGGAGTAGGTGAGGTAAATGGAGTGATCGTCGGCATAGTGAGGCGATAGATAAACGCCGAGCATGCCGCCCTGACCTTCCCACGCAACGGCGGGAATGCCGGTGACGGGCGTCTTCTGACCCTGCTGGGTGACGAGCTGGAGGCCACCGGTCTTTTCCGTGATGAGCATGCGACCGTCGGGCAGAAAAGCGATCTTCCAGGGCAGGTTGAGAGTAGTGACCTGGGTGACGGTGAAGGGCAGGTTGGGATCGGACTTCTGTTCGCCGGCGTTGACCTGGGCGCTGCCGGTGCGAGACGCGATGAGGGCCAGGAACAGTCCTGCAAGTGCTGTGTGTTTCACCATGTTCTCCCTTGGCTGGTGCGGGTGGGGCTGATTAAAAGATGTGATGCGCGGCGAGGTGGATGCCGGGGTTTTTTAGGATGGCCGGGGAATCTGCGGAGCTTTTGAGGACGCTATGCGTGGGTCGGCTCCTGCATGGTGAGATGCACGACTGGAGGAACCGGGTCGCGCTGGACGTTCGAGGCGTCCTGGCCGGCCGGCTGGTTCGATCGATCCGGAGAGACTGCTTCAGGAGTGAGCGGGGTCGATGGGGAAGGCCGGGTCGGTGCCCGGGATGTGAACGGGAGCGCCGGGATCATTTTTGCGGAGGAAGCGGCGGGTAAGCCAGGCGCGGACGGGTTCGTCGTAGAGCTTGAGGGACGCGTAGCCCATGGCGACGGCGGTGCACCACAGAAGAATGCCCCATCCGGCGCGCTCGCCGACGCTGTGCGGACCGCGCGCGATCCAGGCGGTGTAGATGTAGATGAGGGGATAGTGCGTCAGGTACAGCGGATAGGAGAGGTCTCCGAGGGTGCGGCAGAGCCGGATGGAGGCGGGCGAGGTGTTACGGCTGCCGGCGCCGATGGCGACGATGACTGGAAAGACGGCGATGATGCAGACTGCTTCGTAGAGGCCGTTGATCCAGAGATGGTCCGGCCCGCCGAAGCGTGGCAGCGCGAAGCAGATGAACAGTAAGACACTGCAGAGATAGAGGCCGTGGCGGACGTGGATGCGTCTGCCCGAACGCATGAGCAACATGCCGGCGAGGAACGGGAAGAGCAGGCGCGCGAAGCCGATGTGAAGCTGTGCGCGGTTGACCGCCCAGCCGCCGATGGCATCGCCCTCGCCGGTGACGAGCATGTGAATAAGAAGTACTGCCGAGAGGCCGGTGAGCAGACTCAGCCAGCGTTTTGAGAGCCTGCGCAGCCATACGGCATAAAGAAGGTTGGCAACGTATTCAAAGAAGAGTGACCAGGCGGGCCCGTCCAGCGGATGCATTTCGTCCCAGCCGCGAATGTCGAGCTGGGTGGGCAGGGGCAGCAGCGTGCAGCCCAGGAGCATGACGAGGAGCATCTTCCACAAGGGCGTGGCAGCGACGAGAGGAAAGGCCGGGCCATGCTGGAAGTAGAAGAGCGCGGCGCCGATCAGGCTGCCAAGGACGATCATGGGCTGGAGACGGATAAGGCGGCGCTTGTAGAAGTCCCAACGGCTCATGGTGGGCCAGCGATCGTCATAGGCATAGGCCACGACAAAGCCGGAGAGCAGGAAGAAGAAGTCGACGGCGAGGTAGCCGTGATTGATGATCTGGTTGAAGCGGACGCCGTAGTCGTTTGGTTCCAGGGTGTGGAAGGCAACGACGAGGAGGGCCGCGACGCCGCGCAAGCCATCCAGAATTTCGTAATGATTTTTGGAACGGGGAGCGCTGGAGAGGCCGGGAGCAGTAGGCATGAGGCTCCACTATAGGGGGCTTACGACCTTATTTGCCACCGCTGACTGATTTGCGAGGCTGCGCAGCGCCTGTGCGGTCGCGCTTCGATCCGAATGGGAATGAAGCGCGACTGCGAGGGTTGGAGGGGTGGGAGGCTACTCGACTTTTTGGAAGCCCGTGTCCATGGTGACCCGGGTGCCGAGGATCTTGCCCTGGAGATGGGCGATCAGGTTCCCTGACTCTTCGAACTGGTCGATGGTGAATCTACCCGAGGTTGCGTTGCCCTTCTCGTCCAGGGTGAGCCATTGCTGAATGTGGGCAGGCCCGACCAGGTTGAGGCCGGTGGAGTCATAGGAGATGCCGAAGTGATTCATGCGGTAGGTGCGTACGCCGGTCTGCTCCCATTCACCGAAGCAGACGTTCCCCGTCAAGGGAGCGCGCAGGCCGGAGAGGTTGATCTCGGTATGGTCGCTGTGCCACTGGGCGTAGCCGGCGTCAATTTCGGTGCCGTCGGGAATGTTCTTGCTGCCGATGGAGATCCAATGCTCTTTCCAGGTGCCGACGATCGAGGGTTCTGACTTGTAGTGGTCATCGTCATCCGGAGTGAAGGCCGCCCGAAGCAGATATGGAGCAGCCGACTGCTGAGGATAGGCCTGGAAAGACATCGGTTTATACATACCGCAGCCGGCGTGTGCATAGGGAGCGACCATAGAGATAAGTGCCGCTGCACCCATCAACAACAAATTTTTTAGACTGACTGACTTCATTACTTCCTCCTGAGCCGAGGCATTTGCCGGCCTGCACGCATACAAACGGAAAGCCGGCTGCGCGGACAATGGAGGAAGGTGAATTTGCAGGTAAAGAAAGGTGAAGGTGTAAGTTACTGATTCTACGAGGGCAAGGAGGCGGCAGATTTCGACGCAATGCTATACTCCATCCACTTCAGGAGCGGAGCTGGTGCCAGGCGCGGTCTATCTCTTCGGCGAGTTCGGGCTTGATTGCGGCAGATACCAACTCTCCCGCAATGGCCGCGTGCTGAGGCTGGAGAGAAAGCCTCTTGAACTGCTGGCGCTGCTTGTCACACGGCATGGCCAGGTGGTCACACGGGATGAGATCGCCCGACACCTGTGGGAGCAGGAAGTCTTCGTCGACGTCGAACACGGCATCAACACGGCCATTCGCAAAATCCGACAGACCCTCGGAGACAGTCCGGATCAGCCGCGCTTTGTGCAGACCCTCTCCGGCTCCGGCTACCGCTTCGTTGCCACGGTCTCGGTGGTTGAGCCGGAAGCGACTGCGGAGCGACCCGAATCAGGCCAATCTTCCGCCGAGCCTGTCGCCGCCGCTGCCGAGTCACTACAAACTCCTGATCTTCCGGCAGAACCCAACGCCGCATCTCCTGAGATCCCTGTTCGGCCGGATGCTCCTGACGCGCCTGACACCAAGGCAAAAAGAAAACCCGGATACAGCGCCTGGCTGATGGCGGCCGCCTGCATCGCGGTCGCCATCACCCTGGCAATTCTCGGCCGCCAGGCAGCTCTCCTGTCTCATCGCAACAATCGCGCGGCGATCGGCTCGATCGCTGTGCTGCCACTCCAGAATCTTTCCGGCGATCCAGCCCAGCAATACTTCGCCGACGGCATGACGGACGAACTTATCACGGAGCTGGCGCATATTCCGAAGCTGCGCGTTGTCTCGCGCACTTCTGTCATGGCCGGCAGAGACTCCAACCGCTCGCTTCCGGAGATCGCGCGCCAGCTGGATGTCGATGCGGTAGTGGAGGGGTCCATTGTGCGCTCCGGCGACCGCATCCGCATCACCGCACAGCTGATTGATGCACGGACGGACCGGCACCTCTGGGCCCAGTCGTTTGAAGGTTCGGCAGCGGATGTGCTGTCAATCCAGGACAGCGTGGCGCAGCAGATCGCCACGCAGGCCAGCTTTGTGCTGGCTCCGCCTTCGCCGCGCGCGCCAGTCAATCCGGCTGCGTACGACGCGTACCTGCGGGGTCGCTACTTTTTTAACAAGCAGGATTTCTCTCGCAGCCTCGCATCCTTCAAGCAGGCAGTTGACCTCGATCCGGGCTATGCCTCCGCCCACGCCGGCTATGCCTCCGCTCTCGAAGCAGCCACTACTTTCAACATTGGTTCGCCCGATGAGGTCATGCCAAGAGCCCTTGCCGAAGCACGGCGCGCCATTCAGATTGACCCGCAGAATGGCGAAGCCTACACCGATATCGGCAGCGTGCAGACGATTTATGAATGGGATTGGCCTGCAGCAGAGCAGAACCTGTCCCGCGGTATCGCCCTCAGTCCCAGCGACGCGATCGCAGAGTTCAAATACGCGGTGTACCTGGATGCCATAGGGCGCACGCAGGATGCCATTACGCATATGCGGCGGGCAGTCCAGCTGGATCCACTATCCTTCCTCATCCATCTCCGCCTGGGTGTGGCTCTCTACTATGACCGCCAGTACGATGCTGCGATCGTTCAACTCCAGCGCGCCGCCGAGATGGAGCGATCCGCGGGCTCCGTCGAACGCTACCTGAGCCTGGTCTATGAACAGAAGGGTGACCGCGACAACGCGGTGCAATATTACCTGGCTGGGCAGCGCAAAATTGAGCCACAGCTCGACACGGAAGCGCTTTTATCTTTGTACCGGCAGCGGGGTTGGCAATCGTATTGGCGGGTGCGCAGCCGCACGCTCAGCACCTCGGCTAATCCATGTATCGCCTATGAGATCGGCGTCGATGAGCTTAGAATCGGCGAAATCGGCCAGGCCTTCGACTCGTTTCAACCTGCGGTCGACAGGCATTGCTTCAGTATGGCATTCATTCGCGTGTCTCCACTGTTCGATGCGGTGCGCGGAGACCCGCGGTTCGCCGCGCTGCTGCGACGCATACACCAGTAGCGTTCGCCACATGGGTCAGAGTCGGGTTGGTCAGCACGGTGCAATTTATTCTAGCGCCGCTATACTCGGTGCATGGCAACCAGACTTACGGCGAGCAGAATAGCGGAACGAAAGCTGCGGGACAGGCAGGCCCGGCGGGAGCAGATTGTCCGCGTGGCACGGCAGATAGCGGAGGCGGAGGGATGGCCTAGTGTGACGGTGCGACGGCTGTCCGATGAAATTTCCTACAGCCAGCCTGTTCTGTATGCACATTTCGGGAGCCGTGAAGGGATTCTGGCCGCGGTGGCTGTGCAGGGATTCGGAGAACTTGGCGCGGCATTGGAAAGAGGCCGGAAGAAGGCGAAGCGGACGGGCGCGGTAGAAGGGATAGCATCGGCCTACCTGGAGTTTGCGGGATCGTCGCCGGCGTTGTACGAAGTGATGTTTTCGCTCAGCCTGAGCGTGCCGTTTGATGATGCGGCTACGCCGGAGGAACTGCGGTTTGCGTTTGCGCAGCTGCGGGCATTGTTTGACGGGGGCTCGAAGCCGGAGGTAAAGGCGGAGTTGTTCTGGGCGGGTCTGCACGGGATTGCCGAACTGACGAGGACGAAGCGGTTTCCACGCAGCCGGCACAAGGAGCGGGTGCGGATGCTGGTCGAGTTGTTTACGGCGGGCGAGTAAAGCAGCGGCCAGGGACCTGCAGGCTGGTTGGCCGGCAATAAAATATAGCAGTGCTAGTTTTTCTGAATCGCGGGGCGGGCTGCCGCGTCTTATCTAGCGTTGCTAGATTTAATTGAAGGAGACTTACAATGCACACTGTTCTTCCGCTCACGCTGGCTGTTCTCGTCGCTGCTGGAATCATCATGATCGGTGGTTTGTACCTGGTGTCCCCTGAGCGGATCATGGGAGGGTTTGGCCTGAGGCTTCCCGCGACCGATGCTGACACGCGTGCCTGGCTGCATCTGAAAGGTGTTCGGGACATTGCAAGCGGGCTGGCGGTGTTGACGCTGATGCTGACCACGAACAACCACACGGTCGGCATAGTCCTGCTGGTGTTTGCGCTGATTCCGTTCGGCGATATGTCAACCATCCTGTTGTCGCGCGGGAGCAAGGTCACGGCGTTCTCTGTGCATGGCGTGACGTGCCTGGTAATGGTTCTCGCCGGCCTGCTACTGATCCATGCACTGTGATGATATGGACGCCAGGAGCTGGGTTGGAGAGGGCTGATCGCTGTCGAACCAGAGGCGACCAGCCCTTTAAACGCTAACATTGTTACATTATCGGCTGAATCGGACATGGGGCGGGAGGAACCGCGTGCGCACCGCCGCTCTTGCGATCGCGGGCTGGTTTGTTTAGTTATGGGGTGGTGCAACAGGCGACCGGTTGCGTCATTCGGGCCGGGTGGACGCGCCTGCTGCTGCATTGATCATTTTGGCTGCAGGATTGAGGTGGTGAGCAGGTCGGGTTTCTGGTTGCGCTGGAGGGCGGAGTATTTCTCTCCATCGTGGTAGGGGATCTCGAAGGTCCTGGTCTCGTCGTCGCGCATGGCAGTGAGAATGATGGGCGTGGTGTTGTTCGTGGCTTCGCGAACAGCGGTGGTGAGGGTTTCTGCTGCATAGGGTTTGCCATTGACGGTAACGAGCTTGTCGTCCGGACCGAGGCCTGCGAGGTAGGCCGGGCTGTTGACCCAGACATCCTGCACGGAGCCATCGGGTGCGACCTGGATACCGAGGGAGTGATAGA
Source organism: uncultured Acetobacteraceae bacterium (assembly GCA_964658265.1). Taxonomy (GTDB): domain Bacteria; phylum Acidobacteriota; class Terriglobia; order Terriglobales; family Acidobacteriaceae. The sequence goes on from CAZZYN010000066.1 coordinate 20,886, forward strand.
GCTCGGCCATGTGGGCGGGCTGAATGTATTCGGCTTCAGCCGGGATCATGGTGGGTTGATAGAGGTAGTGGTAGCCGCTGGCTTCGAGACCGCCGGTAAGGGCCTGGAAGTCGAGTGCATTGAGGCGCGTTTCCCAGAAGGGCTTCCAGTCATACGGCGCGGTCGCATTGAGTGCATGGATCACGTCGGTGAACGAGTAGGGCAGGACGCTCGGGCCGGTGTCGCGGGAGGTGCGGCCGGGGATGGGCGGAGAGAAGAAGAGTGCGGCGAAGTCGTCGAGCGAACGGGTGCCGTGGGTGAGCTGACGGATTTTCGTGTCGGCTTCGAGCCAGAGGAGGGTGCCGGCGTAGTAGTAGTCCTGGCCGAGGCGCCAGTTGGCCCAGGCGGAATCGGTGCCGCGCAGATAGGCGGAGGCGTCGGCAGTGTCCTGGATGGAGCGCCATTTGCGTCCGGGCCGATCGAGTTGAAATGCTTCGAAGTCGATGGCACTGACGATCTGGGCCGGGGTGAGGAAGCCGGCTCGGGCTGTGAGCACGTCGCCGTAGTACTGGGTCAATC
>CAZZYN010000067.1:0-21415 GCA_964658265.1 uncultured Acetobacteraceae bacterium
ATTGCTTTCCGGCCGTCCCGCAGATCTCATGGCCGGTAGCGGTATGTATCAGCTGACCTTCAGAAACCTGCCATCACACATCACTCTGCCGTCGCAACTCATCACACGCGATGACGTCATCGCGGTCTACCATTGCAACGAGGCGGTGCAACCGCGGATCATCCAGCTCGCCTGGCAGCAGGGAGCTGAATTAATCGCGGTCCAGCCAGTCATCGAGACGTTGACGCAGCTCTTTCTCCGTGTGACCGCAAGGTCGTCCGCATCAGGAACATTCTCGTGACCAGCGTCCTTCTCCTCACCCGCCTCATCCTGCTCCGCAACAAATGGCTGATCCTGCTCCTGATGGTGTGGCCGGTGTTGATCGCGCTGGTCATTCATTTCCTCGGTGCAGGCATGAATCGTGAGGACATCGCTGCACTGCTTCACCAGGAAAGCCTCTACGGCATAGCGATGGTGGCATTTGCCGGATCGGCCTTGCTGGGTGCGGAGGAACGCTCCGGGCGTATCCAGATCGTACTGGGCCGTGCTGTCGCTCGCGGCAGCTACCTGGCAGCCCTGCTGCTGGCTGCATGGCTGCCATTGTTGTTATATGTGGCTGGCTTCGTCGCAGCAGGTCTGCTGTTGAGAGTCGATGCCAGCGGAACTCACCTGCATCTGTGGCGCGAAATCGCACTATTGGCAGCCAGCCAGCTTTACCTCGGCATCGTCGTCGCAGCAGCGAGTATCTTCTTCTCAGTCGTGCTTCCCACGGCCTTTGCCTCGGTCAGCACCATCGTCGCTGCGGCGTCGACGGAATACCTCGCAAACCTCTTCAGAATAGGTACGGTGCTGCAGCTTCTATGTGCGGTCATTCTGGCGATGGTGATCTTCGCAGCCGCTGTGGCCGCGTTCAATCGGCGTGACCTGCAGCTGGCAAAAGACTAGCAGGCCAGGACGCCGTTTACTGTTGCGGAGCCAGGGCGTGCTCAGTCTTTGGCTGCATCGTGTTCCCCTGGGACAAATCTCCTGGCAGACCGAACGTCATCGCTCCGCGCTGTGCAAGATTCAGTACATGTCCAGGGGCAACGCCCAGCGCAAACGTCGCTACGGTCGTCAGCGCAAGTGCCACGCCAAGCGTCCAGGAAACCCTTGGCATCTCAAGCAGTCCGGACTTCTCCACCGGCTTCGCATAGATCACCATCAGCAAACGCAGGTAGTAGTACGCCGCAATGCCGCTATTCAGCAGGCCGATCACTGCAAGCCACACCATCCCCGTATGAAGCGCTGCTGTAAACACATAGAACTTGCCGAAAAATCCACCCGTGAACGGTATACCGATCAGGGAGAGCAGGAAGAAGGCAAGCGCCCCGCCAAGCAGCGGCGATTGCTGACCAAGCCCGCGATAATCCTGGATCAAGGTCAGCCGATCATCATAGCCGCCGACGTGACTCACGATAGCGAAGATGCCTACATTCATCGCCGCATATGTCACGGCGTAGAAGCTCGCCGCAGCAATTCCGTCACGGGAGAGCGCAGTGAATGCAACCAGCAGGTAGCCCGCGTGTGCTATCGAGGAGTAGGCAAGCATGCGTTTCACACTTTGCTGACGCAGCGCGCAGAGATTGCCAACCGTCATCGAGAGTGCCGCCATGATCCACAACAGCACCGTCCAGTGCGCTTGCATCGACGGGTACGCACCATAGGCGACTCGAAGCAGTACAGCGAAGGCCGCAGCCTTCGGAGCAGTCGACATTAGGCCGACTACCGGCGACGGTGCCCCTTCGTATACATCCGGCGTCCATACATGGAACGGCGCAGCAGAGACCTTGAAGCCGAGGCCGATAATGATCATGCCAAGCGCGATCCACGCCATTCCCGGCGTCGTCGTTCTTGGAAGCATCGTCGCGATGTCGGCAATTCGCGTGGTGCCGGTTGCACCGAATGTAAGAGCCACTCCATAGAGGAAGAAAGCAGTCGCAAAGGATCCCAGCAGAAAATACTTGATCGCCGATTCGGGACTCTTGCCGCTCTTCTTCCTGAAGCCCGCCATGATGTAACTGGAGATGGAAGAAATCTCGAGCCCGATAAATACAAGCAGTAACTCGACCGCGCTCGTCATCAGCAGCATGCCGACAGCACCGAAGGTGATCAGTGCATAGTACGCGCCCATGTCTTCCGTCGCGGCCTTGGTGGCATCAAGCGAAACCAGCAGCGAAACCAGTACGATGCCGCAGATCAACACATGGAAAAACACGCTGAAGGCATCCGTCTGCACGGTGCCGAAGTAGGCTACGCCCGGCGCAAGCTGCAGCTGCCACAGACTCGCGGCCAGCGCACCGATCGAGCCGGCGATCGCGACCCAGCCGAGCGAACGGCGCGAAGCTTTCGGTGCAAGCACACCATCGGCCATCATGATGATGATGCCGACAATTGTCAGGATGACTTCAGGAAGGATGCGCGCGATCTGCGGTACCGGCTGCATCAGCGTGCCTCCTGCGCAATGGAAAGATTCTCGGCCCTGGTTGTGGACTGGCCGGCTATCGTGTGTGTCGTCAGCGGGGCAATGCCTTCATTAATTGCGTGGAACCAGTAGGTCGAAGCAACGCCCATCGCCAGCATCAGTCCTGCCACCGGCCACAAGGTCGTTGCCTCGCGCGGCAGCAGATCGTGCACGACGGTTCTTTCCACCATCGGTGAATTCACTCCGTAGAAGACTCGCTGCGCCATCCACAGCATGTAGGAGGCACTCAGGATCACGCCGGTCGTGGCAATCGTACCCCATGTGTGACTCACGGCAAATCCGCTGCTGAGCGTCAGAAACTCTCCTACAAATCCGTTCAGAATCGGCAGGCCAATCAGGGAGAGCATCGTGATGACGAACAGCACAGTCACGCGTGGCATGCGGCTGGCCAGCCCGCCATACTTGGCAATGTCATACGTCGCGTACCGCTCGTACATCAGCCCCAGCAGTACAAACATGGCGGCTGCGGTAATCGACTCACTCAGGATGTGAAACAGTGCGCCACTCAGACCGGAGGCCGCGAACGTGTAGATGCCCAGGATGCAGAAGCTGAGGCTGCTGAGCGTCGCAAAAGCGAGCAGGCGCTTCATGTCTTTCTGTACCAGTGCTACCAGCGCTCCATAAACAATTCCAATGCCGGCCAGCGCAATCATCAGGGGTGCGATCTGCCGTGCCTGTGCAGGGAACAGCGCCAGGTGGAAGCGCAGGAGGGAATAGATTCCCAGTTTGCCGGAGACCACCATGGCCATCGCCGTAGGCGCCTCGCTGAACACATCACCCAGCCAGCCATGCAACGGAAACACCGGCACCTTGACCGCGAAGGCGACCAGGAAAGCAAGAGCGATCCACCACAACGCCGTGGCACTGAAGAGCCCGGGATGACTCGAAAGGATCTGCTGCCACTGGACCAGGTCAAACGTACCAGTCTTCGCATAGAGTGCCAAGATCGCAACCAGGAACAGGGCCGAAGGAGTAAAGGTGTAGATGAAGAACTTGATCGCTGCGCGGCTGCCCTGGTTGCGCCCATGCATGGCGATCAGGATGGCCATCGGCACCAGCGATAACTCCCAATAACCATAATAGAGAATCAGGTCGAGAGAGATGAACACGCCGTACATGGCGGTCTGTTGTAACAAGAAGAAGAAGTAGAACTCTTTCGTCCGCGTTTGGATCGCGTTCCACGAAGCCAGTGTGCCGATCGGTGCAAGCAGGCCCGTCAACACCACCAGCCACAGCGAAATTCCATCGATGCCAACGTGGTAGCGGATCGCCGGACTTTTCGTCCACAAGATGTTCTGCTCGAATTGAAAGCCGCCGTGGCCATACACGAAGTGTGCGGGCAGGTGCAGCGTCATTCCGAACGTGATCAAGGTGATCAGCAGCGTGAAGCCTTGGATGATCTTGCCGCGGCGCGGCAGGAAGGCAACGATCAATGCGCCCGCAAGCGGGAACAGGGAGATCAGCGTCAGTATGGAATCATTCAACATCTGGCGTGCATTCCTTTAAAGAACCATTCCTAGTGAATCAGCAGGTGTGCGCCCAATCCAAAATAAGTAATAAGAAGAAGAGCCGCTGCGCCAAATGCAAGCCAGCCGGCATAAGAGCGGATGTTGCCCGATTGCATACGTCGCAGCAGGCTGCCCAATCCAACGTTGACACCGCCGATGCCAGCGCCGCCGCCATCAATCAGTCCGCGATCAAAGAAAATCCAGAGTACGTATCGCGAAAAGAACAGCAGTGGCTTGACCACCAGGAATCCGTAGGTCTCATCCACCCAGTACTTGTTCTCAACCAGCCAGTGAATACCGCGAACCCTTGCGCTGAGCGTTGCCGAGAGATCGGGTTTGCGTCGATAAAGCAGGTCAGCAAAAAACCATCCCAGCAAGCCCGCTAGCACTGAGAGCGCACTCAACGTCAATTCTGTTCCACTATCGGCAGGCTCTTCTGCTACGGTCTCCGCGGGCACATTGGCCGCATGTCCGGAAACATTGGCAACCGTCGCCTGCTCGAAGCTCATCAGCTGGCCATGCGTGACCGGAGAGAGAAAGTGTCCGATCTCGTCGTGACCATGCAGCACTGCGGGAACACCCACCCATCCTCCAACCAGGGAAAGCACAGCCAGCAGAACCAGCGGCGTAAGCATCAGCCACGGGCTCTCGTGGGGATGGTGCGGATGATGGTGAGTCGCCGTCTCCTCCGCAGTGGCCGACGATTCGTGACTGTGTGCGGCCGCCTGCTCGTTACCGCGATAACTGCGGCTGAAGGTGAGATACCACAGCCGGAACATATAAAACGCAGTCATGAATGCCGTCACAAAACCGACAAACCACAACAGGTGCCCCAGGGTCGGACCAAGCTGCCGGGAACGGAAAACCTCGGCGAGAATCTCGTCCTTTGAAAAGAATCCGGCAAACGGCGGAATGCCCGAAATAGCCAGCACCCCCACAAACATGGTCCAGCAGGTGATCGGCGTGTATTTGCGCAACCCGCCCATCAGCCGCATGTCCTGCTCGCCACTCACGGCATGGATCACGGACCCTGCTGCCAGGAAGAGCAGCGCTTTGAAAAAGGCATGCGTCAGGAGATGAAAGATTGCAGCCGAGTAGGCCGCCGCTCCGCACGCCATGAACATATAGCCCAGCTGCGAAATAGTCGAGTAGGCCAGCACACGCTTGATATCGGTCTGCACAATGCCAATCGTTGCTGCAAAAAACGCCGTCGCTGCGCCAATGATCGCCACTACGGCAAGCGCCACCGGCGCCCGATCAAACAACACGTGCGAGCGGACCACCAGGTAGATGCCGGCCGTGACCATGGTCGCCGCGTGGATCAGTGCAGAGACCGGCGTCGGCCCTTCCATGGCATCCGGAAGCCAGATGTACAAAGGAATCTGTGCAGACTTACCCGTCGCTCCTACGACCAGCAGCAGCGCGATGGCCGTCAGAAAGCCGCCATGCCACTCAGGGTGCTGCGAAATCTTGCCGAAAACCTCGCTGAAGCTCAGCGTTCCGAAGTGCGCAATCATCAGGAACATTGCCAGCAGAAATCCAAAGTCACCGATCCGATTGACGATGAAAGCTTTCTTGCCCGCGTTCGCAGCAGAGTGCTTCTGGTAGTAAAACCCAATGAGCAGGTACGATGCGAGACCCACTCCCTCCCAGCCTACAAACAGCAGCAGGAAGTTTTCAGACAGCACCAGGGTCAGCATGAAAAACATGAAGAGATTCAGATACGCGAAGAAGCGATAGAACCCCTCTTCATGAGCCATATAGCCCACTGAGTACAGATGAATTAGAAAGCCGACACCCGTGATAACCAGCAGCATGATCAACGTGAGCTGATCGAGCGATAAGCCAAAGCTTGCATGGAAGGTTGCCGTCGCAATCCACGGAGTCGCCAGGTGCTCAACATAAGGCAGGCTCAGCGAGTGAAACTCAGTCCACGCATTGAGGACGAGCGCAAAAGGAATCGCGGTCGCGATCAGGGCAATCGCTGAAACAGCCGCACGAGGAAGCCTTCGCCCAAGCAGACCATTCACCAGAAATCCCAGGAATGGAATGAGCGGAATGAGCCAGAGATGAAGTGGTGCGGATGGCGTCATAAGGTGGGCACGGGTCCGTTCATAATTTCATCAGGTTCACGCTGTCGATATCCAGCGTGTTCCGGGTGCGGAAGATAGCAATAATGATCGCCAGCCCTACAGCTGCTTCTGCTGCTGCCACGACCATCACAAAGAATACAAATATCTGGCCACTCACATGGTGCCACTGGTGCGCAAACGCAACGAAGGTCAGGTTCACAGCATTCAGCATCAACTCAATCGACATGAAGACAGTGATGATATTGCGCTTGATCAGGAATGCAGCAACGCCGATCGTGAACAGGATCGCGCTCAACACCAGGTAATAGGCAATGGGGACTGTCACGGCTCTAGTGCTCCTTCCGCGCCAGTGCAACCGCACCCAGGATGGCGATCAGTATCAGGATTGAGGTCACTTCGAATGGCAGCAGGAGGTCACGAAACAACACCGCGCTGAGGCTTGTCGTGGTCACAAGGTAATCACCCAGTCGCGCCGTACCAAGCTGCGTCTTCGCGGAAAGGAAGACAAACGTCAGCAGGCCAAGCAGTATTGCTGCGCCTGGAAAGCCTACGATGTAGGCCATGCGGCTTCCACGCGTGCGCTCCTCCTCGCCCGCATTCAGCAGCATGATCACGAACGTGAACAGCACCATGATCGCGCCCGAATAGACGATGACCTGCGCAGCTGCAAGGAACTCCGCACCCAGCAGCAGGTACAGCACCGCAAGCGAAGTCATGACCACAATCAACGACAAGGCGCTATTGATGGGATGCCTCTGCAACAGCAGGTTCAAAGCGCCGCCGATACATAGGGTTGCGAAAACGAAGAAGAGGGCTAGGTACATGGTGAGAAACCGTTCGACTGGCCCATTGAAACTGCACAGAAAATGGATGACAGTGAAACCCGATTGTAAATCAAAGAAAGAATTCGGGACGCCAGCGATTGGCCAGACACACTCGTCATTTGAGAGCCAGCCAGAGGCTTGTACCAATGATGTTCACCACTGCCAGGGGCAGCAGGAACTTCCAGCCGAAATTCATTAACTGGTCATAGCGGAAGCGGGGAAGCGTGCCGCGAATCCAGATATACACAAACAGGAAAAAGAGCACCTTCAGCATGAACCACAACACTGGCGCGATCGCCTGCACGAACAGCGGCCCCGCTGGCAGCAGGTTGCCGAATGGGCTGGTCCAGCCACCCAGAAATAGCAGCGTCGCGACACAGCCGACAGTGATCATGTTCGCGTACTCGGCCATGAAGAACATCGCGAACTTCATCGAACTATATTCCGTATGGTAGCCAGCGGTCAGCTCGGTCTCCGCCTCCGGCAAGTCAAATGGCGTCCGATTGGTTTCCGCATAAGCTGCCATCAGATAAATGAAGAAGGCGACCAGTTGGAAGCCGCCGAAGATGTTCCACGAAAAAATGCCATGAGCAGACTGGCTGTCGACGATCGTCCTCAATCGTAGCGAGCCGGCACGCAGCACCACCCCAACGAGCGAAAGCCCGAGAGCGAGTTCGTAGCTGATCACCTGCGCGCTGGCCCGCAATGCGCCAAGCAGCGAATACTTATTGTTGGACGACCATCCCGCGAGCGCTACGCCATACACGCCAACCGAAGTGACTCCCAGCAGAATCAGCAGGCCGATATTTACATCGGCGATGTCGAACATGTCCACGCCCATGAACCGGATCGGGGCGCCGAACGGAATCACGGATATCGAGATCAGTGCGCATGCCAGCGCAATGATCGGGGCCAGCAGGTACAGCGGCCGATACACGCCGGTCGGCATCAGGTCTTCTTTCAGAAACAACTTCAACCCGTCGGCCAGCGGCTGCAGCAGTCCAAATGGGCCTACCCGGCTGGGTCCCCAGCGGTTCTGAATCCGACCGACAACTTTCCGCTCCAGCAACACGGTGTAGGCAACGCACGTCAACAGGATCACCAGGACCACAGCAATCTTGAAGACACTCAGCAGGAAAAATGTCAGCAGGCTCAATCTTGGTTCACTTTCTTCAATTTAGTCAGCTGCAGTTTCAAGCGGTGCATGCGATTCCATCACTTCGTTGAGCTTTGAGCTGTAACGCCCCAAGGTACCAGAAGTGAAGAGCGAATCAACCGAAGGAAATACCAGGTCGCGCCGAACATTGCCGGCAGCGATACTCACCGGCAGCCGCGTAGCCACATCATTGCCTGCGAGCAGGTTCAGTCGTGACACGCCATAGCCCGGCACCAGGCGCGCAATCTCGTCCAGCACCGCGAATGGATTGAACGGACTTACCTTCGGCTCGATGTCATGCGCAGAAAGCCAGACCGCATGACGATCAGCCTCTCCCGACTGCGCACCGCGCGACTGTCCGGAATCCGATCGCAGGCCTTTGCCGAACGGAACCAGCTGCTTCGCGTCGAAGCCCATCCGGTCCGCCAGCCGGACAATCAATTCAAAGTCGGTGCGCACTCCCGCCCGGTCGCCGGCCTTCTTCACCATCTGCTGGTCACCATAGCTATTGGTCACGCTGCCAGCCTTTTCATAAAGGTTGGCCACCGGGAAAACCACGTCCGCGAGTGCTGCCGTCTCGGTCAGAAACATATCCTGAACGATCAGAAACGTGTTCTTGAGCGCAGCTACTTCCACGCCATAGCGTGAGACCGGGTTGGAGCCGACCACATAAAGTGCCGCGAGTTCGCCGCGTCCTGCTGCATCGAACATTTCCACCAGGTCTAGGCCCGGCTCCTGTGGAAGATTCGCATATTCATCCGCGAAAACTCCCGGACTGTGCACCGGCACGTAACCCGGCAGCATATCCGGAAGCAGGCCCATGTCCGCGGCCCCACGGGAGTTCACATAGTCGCTCAGGCAGGCGAAGCGCGTATTTGGCAGCGTCAGTCCCCATGCCACCAGGGCCTCGATATCATGGCCTCGGTATTCCGAGCCGAAGACAATCAGCAGGCTCTCTTCCTTCTGCACCGCCTCGCGAAACGCAGCCGCGTCCTCGGGAAGAGCAACGGCCTGGTCATTGCCGCTGAGATAATTTACGAAGGCAGTATAGCCGTCCGGAGGCAGCAGCAGCGAAGCCTTCGCCTGCCGCGTCAGCTTCACAGGTTGGCTATTGGCCACATAGAGCCGCGCTTTGTTCAGCCGGACATTGGTCCGCAGATTCCATGCAAGCAGCGGATGCTGCTCCGTCGGGTCATTACCGATCAGCAGGATCGCTGGTGCAGTCGACGTGTCGCGCAGCGATGCCGTGCGTCCGGCCTTGCCGGCAAGCGCCCGCGCAAAGCTCACGTAGTCTGCTGTACGGTGATGATCGATATTGTTCGTATTCAAAACCGTGCGTGCAAACTTCTGAAGAAGATAGTTCTCTTCGTTCGTAGTGCGGTTCGATCCAATGACCCCGATCGATTTCCCGCCGCGCGTGTCGTGAATCTCGCGGAGTTTCTTTCCTGCAAAGTCCAGCGCAACTTCCCACGTCACTGGCGTCAGCCGTCCATTCTGACGGAGCAATGGCTTGGTGATGCGGTCCTCGTGATTCGCAAAATCAAAGGCATACCGCCCCTTGATGCAGAGAAAGTCGTTGTTAATGCCGCTCTTGTCCCGATTGTCTCCGCGCACAATCTCGGATCCATCATCCGAACGCCGCACCCCAAGCGTCGTCGTGCAGCCATCACCGCAGTGCGTGCACACCGTCGAGATGTGATTCATCTCCCATGGCCGAGTCTTGTAGCGATAGCTGCCCGAAGTCAAGGCGCCGACCGGGCACGCATCAATACACATGCCGCACTCTTCGCACTCCAGATGATCCTGGCGATTCGGAGCAATCACACTACTGACGCCGCGATTCTGTACGCCCAGTGCCCAGACGTCCATACCCTCGCCGCACATCCGGATACACCGGTAGCACAGGATGCAGCGCGGTCGATCAAAGAACACCACCGGCGACCACTGCTGCTCTTCGCGATGCTGCTTGATTTCGGTGTAATTGGATTCCGCGGCGCCGTACTTGAACGTCATGTCCTGCAGTTCGCACTCGCCGCCCGCGTCGCACACCGGGCAGTCCAGCGGATGGTTGCCAAGCAGCAGTTCGATCGTTGACTTGCGTGCCTGGGCGATCTCAGGCGTTTCTGTCGCCACAATCATGCCTTCCGCCACCGGCGTCGTACAGGCTGTCTGCAGCTTCGGCATCTTCTCGATGCGGACCACGCACATCCGGCACGCAGCCTGCAGCGACAATCCGGGGTAGTAGCAGAACGCCGGAATCTCGATCCCTGCAGTGCGGCAGGCCTCGATCAGCAGTGTGCCGGCCGGTGCGGTGATCTTCTTACCATCTACTGTGAACGTAACGTCAGCCATGCCACTCTTTCCTGCGCACAACCGGGAAAACCTGCGTCATCCCGGGTTCGTATTGCCTGGGATCAGGCCGTTACCAGTTCACCCGAGCGATCCTTGGCATGTGCATATGGACACGGTCTGCCATCCAGATGCGCCTCGAATTCATCGCGGAACTTCTTCACGAAACCTATCGTCGGCATCGCCGCCGCATCGCCGAGCGGGCAGAAGGTCCGGCCAAGCATATTCTCAGCCAGGTACTTGATGTTGTCGATGTCCTTCGCCACGCCGGCCCCTGCATGGAAACGCGTCAGTGTCTTCTTCAGCCAGTCCGTTCCCTCGCGGCAGGGAATACACCAGCCGCAGCTTTCGTGCTGGTAGAACTTGATCGTCCTGAGCGCAAACTCGACCATGCACACTGTCTCGTCAATGACCACGACACCAGCCGAGCCAAGCATCGTTCCCGCCTTGCCCATCTGGTCGAAATCCATGCCGACATCGATCTCGTCCGCACGCAGCACCGGGCAGGACGATCCGCCAGGTACTACTGCTTTCAGCTTTTTGCCGCCGCGAATACCGCCCGCAACGTCATACACCATCTTCTTCAGGTTGTATCCCATCGGCAGTTCGTACACTCCGGGCCGGTTGACGTGGCCGCTGATGCCAAACAACCGCGTCCCGCCATTCCGCTCCGTCCCGATCTTCGAATACTCCGCCCCGCCCATCGCAAGAATGTGCGGCACCGATGCAATCGTCTCGGCATTATTGATCACGGTTGGCCCGCCATACAGACCCACCACGGCAGGGAAGGGAGGCTTGATGCGTGGCACCCCGCGCTTGCCCTCGAGTGACTCCATCAGCGCCGATTCTTCGCCCACTTCATAGGCACCTGCACCAGTATGCGAAATGCAGTCATACTCAAATCCCAGGCCCATGATGTTCTTGCCCAGGATGCCCTTGGCGTAGCACTGCTCTAGTGCCTTTTCCATGATCTGGATGAGATAGCGATATTCGCCGCGCAGATAAATGAAGCCGGTCTTCGCGCCGATTGCCAGGCCAGCAATAATCGTGCCCTCGATGACCGCATGCGGGTCATGCAGAAAAATCATGTGATCCTTGCAGGTCCCCGGCTCGCTCTCGTCGCCATTCACCAGCACATACTTCGGGCGATCGCTTTGCTTGGGAACGAAGGACCATTTCAACCCGGTCGGAAAGCCGGCACCGCCGCGCCCGCGAAGGCCCGACGCCTTCATCTCGTTGATCACCCACTCCGGTCCATTCTCAATGGCCTTCTTCAGCGATTGGTAGCCGCCCAGTTCCATGTAGCGATCAATGTCAGCAGCGCCCATGCCGAATCGCCGGGAAAGTATCTTGACCTCATCCGGATGCGAAACAAGTTCAGGCATTTTCTGTTCCTCTCTCGTTCGAACTGTTGGCGATCGGCCTGCCGTCTTTATAGCTTTCAAGTACGGCATCCATCTTTGCAGGCGTCAGGTTGTCATAGAACGCATAATTCACCTGCACTGCCGGGGCCCAGCAGCATGCCCCGATGCACTCAACTTCTTCAAGAGAAAACATGCCATCCGGTGTCGTCTCTTTATTATCGATTCCAAGACGTTCCTTGCAGTGATCCAGCATCTCGTAGCCGCCGCGCAGCATGCAGGAGATATTCGTGCACACCTGCACATGAAATTTTCCGTGCGGCTTGGTGTGGAGCAGTGAGTAGTAGCTGATTACGTTTCTTACCTCAAGCTCCGAGATACCGATACGTGCCGCCACTTCGGTAATCACCGTGTCATTGACTGCACCCACTTCGTCCTGTGCGTACAGCAGCATTGGAATCAAAGCCGAACGGCGCACCGGATAAATAGTTACCAGCTTGTCGAACCTTGCCGAAAGTTCAGGCGAGAAGATTGTTTTTGCGACTTCACTCATACAGCTGTCTCCTCACTGCCAGGCAGCGCAACCGGCGTTCTGGCCCACAACCTGGCCACCAGGGCTTCCACCAGCAATTCCATATCGCCCACTTCCCGTTGATCGAGACTGGCGCTCGCATCGGTGCGCAGTACCCATCCACCCGCGGCGATCATCTCGCCCATCCGCTTCAAACTCCACTCGCCCTCGCCGGATGCCGCATGGATATTCAGGTGTAGTGTCCTGGCTAGGTCCACGACTTCAATCTCGAATTCGGACAACGCCACAAAGTGCGCCTGTGCAAGTTTGCCAGTGGTCTGCAGGGCGCCCAGGTGAGATCGCAGCAGGGAAACAAATGATATCCAAAGCTCGCCAAGTACCAGTTCATCAGCACGCGTGGCTTCGCCGGGCAGCCCGCCTGCAACAGGGTCCAGAATAGGCATCATCATCGGTCAATCTCTCCAAGCACGATATCGATCGATCCGATCACGGCGACCACATCCGCCAGCATCTTGCCCACGCACATCGCCTCCAGTGCCTGCAAAGTAGCAAACGAAGGATTGCGCATATGCACCCGGTACGGCTTGGCCGTTCCATCACTCACGACGTAATAGCCCATCTCTCCGCGCGGCGATTCAATCGCCTGGAAGACCTGGCCGGCCGGTACCTGGAAGCCTTCCGTCACGATCTTGAAGTGATAGATCAGGGATTCCATCTGGGTCTTCATCTTCTCGCGATCAGGCAGCACAACCTTCGGTGAGTCTGCCTTGATCGGACCCTCGGGCATCCCGTCCAGTGCCTGCTGGCAGATCTTCACCGATTCGCGCATCTCTTCCATGCGCAGCACATAGCGCGCCCACACATCGCCATCCTGCGAGACCGGGACCTTGAATTGGAATTTCTCGTAGCCTGAATACGGCATGTCCCGACGCAGGTCCCAGTCCACGCCGCTCGCCCGCAGCGGCGGTCCAGTCACTCCAAGAGCAATCGCCTCGGCGGCCGTTAGCTTGCCCACACCCTGGGTTCGGCTCACCCAGATCGGGTTTCCGCTCAGCAGGTTTTGATACTGATCAATGCGGGCCGGCATCGTGCGCAGCAGCTTCTGCACCCGCTCGTAGAAATCTACAGGCGGTTCCAGCGAAACACCGCCGATCCGGAAATAGGAAGTCATCATGCGCTGTCCGGAGACATGCTCAAAGATCTTCAGCAGCTCTTCACGTTCGCGGAAGCAGTAGAGAAACACCGTCAGAGCGCCGATGTCCATGGCATGCGTTCCCAGCCACACCAGGTGCGACTGCAGGCGTGTCAGCTCGTTCAAAAGGACACGCAAGTATTGCGCACGCTCCGGAATCTCAAGCTGCAGCAGCTTCTCGACCGCAAGGCAGTAACAAAGGTTATTCGACATCGGACTCAGGTAGTCGATCCGGTCCGTCATTGGCACTACCTGCTGGTAGAACTTCGCCTCGCATGTCTTTTCAATCCCGGTATGAAGGAAACCGATATCCGGAACGATCTTCAACACCGTCTCGCCATCGATTTCGAGCACCAGTCGCAGTACCCCGTGCGTCGACGGATGCTGCGGGCCCATATTAAGGACCATCGTCCGATCGTTCGCGCCTTCTTCCTTGCGCGGCTCCAACAGGGGCGCTATCTGGAAATTAACTGCGTCCGGCATGTTATGGACTGGCACGGGAGCGTTTCTCCTGCAGAATCTAACCTTCTGCGTTTATTGGTGTGAGACTCACTCCGCCATAACTACCTGCAGAGAAGGGGAGCGGGCCGCCTAGCGATACCCTTCAACGGGATAGTCCTTGCGAAGTGGAAAACCTTCCCACTCATCCGGCATCATGATGCGACGAAGATTGGGGTGGCCGCCAAATCGGACCCCAAAGAGATCAAAGACCTCTCGCTCGTAGAAATTAGCGGAAGGCCAGACCGACACAATACTGCCGATCTCGGACTGGGAACTGTCGACCAGCGCAATCAGCCGCACCCGCTCCTTCAGTCCATGCGAAAGAATATGGTAGGTGACCTGGAAGCGCGGCTCTGCCGGCGACCAGTCCACGCAGGTCACATCCTCCAGGAAGTTGTAGCCGGCCCGCTGCATCAGGCTTGCGGCCTCGCGAATCTGCTCGCGTGCAATCGTCAGCGTCAGCTCCCCGCGGTCAAAGCGCGCATCCACGATGGCAGTCGGCAACGACTCGCGGAACGCCTTCAGCGCAGCATGAGACGGCAAACCCTCAAACACGGATTCAAGTCCGGTCAGCAGCACGCCTGGAGTAGTCGTGGCCATTTAGAGATCACCCCGGTCGTCCGACCAGTCGAGGACGCCCTTTTTCACTACGTAGAAAAGTCCAACGAACACGAAGCCGATGTAGATCAGCATCTCCCAGAAGCCAAACATCTTCGACCCGCCCACCAGGGCCGGCAGCTGTCTGTAAATCACCGCCCAGGGCAGCATAAATACAGCCTCGACGTCGAAGAGAATGAACAACATGGCGACCATGTAAAACCGGACAGAGAAGCGGCCGCGGGCATCGCCCTCTGCCACAATGCCGCATTCATACGATTCAAGCTTCGCGCGGGATCGTTTATGCTTGCCGATCTTCCAGGACATCAGGACCATGCTGCATCCCATGCCGATGGCCACGATGATCTGCATCAACAACGGCAGGTAGTTCCAGAAGTATGTGGGCGTCGGCATTGGCTCTTTCTGTTTCCCCGGTACCCTAACTCTAGAGTTCATGCGTCCGGCGAGTCAAGGTACTCGTGGCCAGCCTTCTTCAAACAACCTGTTTTTTTTCAAGAGCTTTCAAGCCGGCACCGCAATGTTGTGATGGACGAAAAGCCATCCGCCCGATCCACAGTCACACCCGCCCCCAACCTTCCTCTCATGCTCCTTACCCATCCGCCCGATGAGTACATCATGGCCGCCCAACCACCATCTCATTCCGCCACTCCTGCACCCACACTGCCGGACGTGCTGATCCCTGTCGCCAGCCGCATCATCTTCCATCCCGAGATCCCGGTCATGGTTGATCGCCGCCAGCGGCGTCTGACGGTAGAAGCCTGTGACGGCACCCGCATGGTCGCTAACGCCCTCGAATATCTCGCCGACTCCCGGGAAATTCCCAGCGGCAAAATCAGTGGACTCGATCCCACGCAGCCGGATGTATACGCCCTGCTGATCCTGATGGAAGCCAGGTATCAGATCTACGTCTCCTGCCCGGTCGTTGAACGTCGTAAGGGAACGCTCGCCGGCATCTTCAAAGGCCGGGATCGTAGACGCCCGGTCTGACAGCTCCGCGAGCTGCTTGCTGAAGCCTGACCTCCCATCTGCGGATGGTACGCTGGCGTATGCAGTTGATCATCAACGGAAACGCTCGCGAGTTTGCGGCATTGACTGCAGGCGCAACAGTCGAGCGCCTGATCGCTGAACTGGGCCTGAAAGGGGACCGCGTAGCAGTCGAGGTGAATGGGCAGATCGTCCCGCGGTCGCGCTGGGAGGCCTCCGAACTGCTCGAAGCAGACCGCCTGGAAGTCGTTCATTTTGTTGGCGGTGGCAGCCAGCCCTGCAAGTGATGCCTGCACTTCGCTTGTTCCTGCCAGGTAGCTGGACGGCGAATTTGAAGGCCACCCGTACCGGACCGTTCCACTTACGATTTGTCGTGTCTGCGTTCCTTGCCGCCAGCCTGCTTGCGCCGCCACTCTCCGCCCAGCAGCTCACCTCCGCCGATCCCACACAGCCTTCCTTCACCGTGAAAGAGATCCGGCCGGGCAAGAAGATCCGCATCCTCGTCTACGGGGATATGCGCTTTACTGACCCCGCCAACACCACCGATACCTGGCCCAAAGTGCGGCGATGGCTTGCCGGTAAAGTCGCGACAGAAAGACCCGACGCACTGGTTGTCACGGGCGACATCCCCTTCCACGGCAGCAATGCAGCCGACTGGAACATCTTTGAACAGGAAGCAGCCGCATGGCACGGCCTGCGGGTCTATCCCACTGTCGGCAATCACGAGATCATTCCGCAGCCGGTTCAGGGCTATCAGCATTACTTTGCCGAATTTCCTCACCTGCTGGGTTACCACGTCTATTCCGTGCTGATCGGCAATGTCTTTCTCATCACTCTCAATTCAACCGAGCCCATCTGGCCCACCGGCTATCAGGCAGAGTGGCTGAAGCTCCAGCTGGACCACGTACCGCCCCAGGCCGACTTCGTAATGATCAATGTCCATGTGCCACTGGTTGCCGACGTACAAAGTGAGTTCATCGCCAACATTCCCAGTCCCGACCTGGTGAAGCTTCGCACCTACCTCGAGCAGCGGGCCTCAACCATGCGCGCCCGGATGATCGTCGTCAGCGGCCACATTCACAACTACGAGCGTTTCGAGCGGAAGGGCATCACCTACGTGATCAGCGGCGGCGGTGGCGCCAAGCCGTACCCCGTTTACATGTCCGGTCCGGATGACCTGTACACGCAGTCGACATTCCCCAATTTCCACTACCTGGTCTTTACGTTTGAGGCAAGGCACGTCGAAGCGACGATGTACCGCGTCGCCGATCCTACTGCCAGCGTCTTCACGGTGGAAAAGCGAGACACGTTCCACCTCGATCTGCCGGAACCCGGCAATCCGGTCAGATAGACCCTGCCGCAGCCAACGCAAACAGGCTCGCCCGACGCGAAAGAGGCTGAACTATTTCTGAGGAGTAGTTGCAGGTCGAGGCGTGGTCTGTGTCTGGGGCGCCGCCGCCGGCTTCATTCCTTCCAGCACGGAATGCGATCCCGCGTGGCGGCCGATCAGTACGAACAGGGTGATCGAGGTCAGCATAAAGATCACTGCCGAGTAGGTCGTCAGCTTGGTAAGGAGGTTTGCGGCGCCGCGCGGACCGAAAGCGGTCTGCGATCCCTGCCCGCCAAAGGCTCCTGCCAGGTCTGCGCTCTTACCCTGCTGCAAAAGGACAACACCAATCAGAAAGAGACAGACAATGATGTGGATTGTGGTCACGAAGTAGGTCAGGAACATGAATGAACGTCTTTCTGGTGGTCAGGTGATCAGGCGGCACGAATGGACTGGAAGCTCTGGTGCGGAAGGGGGGACTTGAACCCCCACGCCTCTCGGCGCCACCCCCTCAAGATGGTGTGTCTGCCATTTCACCACTTCCGCATCTTCCGGTCCGGCTTGAGTATAACAAAGCTGACCATGTGTTGTACCGCGGGCGGCCCGCGCATTTTTCAGAAATAGCGGGTTAGTTCGGCAAAGCCTCCCAGTCGCAGCAGTCGCCGCGCCGGCAAAGGTTCGCCCAGCACCGCATGCTCAAGAATCCACGTACTCGGATGATGAATGTAGACCGCATTGAGCCCTGCCATCAGCGCCGGATTGATATCCGATTTCGGACTGTTACCGATCATCCACGTCGAGGCTGGATCCAGTGCGTAGCGGGCCAGCAGGCTCTGATACGCCGCAACATTCTTCTCGGCTGGGATCTCCACTGCCCGAAAATGCTCGTGCATGCCGGAGCAGTCCAGCTTGTGCTGCTGCTCCACTGCGTTCCCCTTGGTGACGAGAATGATCGTGTGCCGCGCGCTCAGGCTCGGCAGCGTCTCGGCAACCCCGGGCAGTAACTCGATCTCGTGTTCCACGATCGACCGTGCAAAACTCTTGATCTGATCGCTCAACACGGAGCTCAGCGGCGTCTCACTCAGCTTTTCAAAGCAGCGCAGCAGTGACTTTTCGAAGCTGCTGACTCCATAGCCATGAAGCCGGATCGTCTCATGTTCGCACTCGTTCAGGACGTCGCGGACCTGCGCGGCTGAATGGACCTGGTGATCCAGCAGCGAGATGAACGACGCGATCGCCTGCTCGAAATAAACGTTGTTCTCCCATAGCGTGTCGTCAGCATCCATCAGCAGCGTCTGCTGATTCAGCTGTTCTGCAGGCAGCATTTCTTTCGTCATCACTCCTCTATTGTCTGCGACGCAGTGCTCCCATTTCCATACCGGGGTACTGAAGTGACATCAGCGGGTACTCAAGTAGAAATAGGGGCCTTTTTTCGTCCTCAAAGGCTCTGGACACGGGGTCCGGTCTGACCTTACCCTTGGTTCCTCTCCCCCAAATGAGTAATAAGCGAATCGCTCCGCGGCTGCGAAGATGAGACTGCTGGATTCGTAGACTTCCACTCAGGTTCCGATGGCCACCTCGCTGCTTCCTAATGACGATCAGAATCGACGGGCGCTCGAGCAGAAGCTTGTCGGCTGGTGGACTGCGGCTCTTGGCATCTCGTCGATCGGCATGGATGACGATGTCTTCCGGCTCGGCTGCGATCCGGAACGCGGGGCGGTAGTACTGGGGCGCGTGCGTCATGAATTGCAGGTGGAGATCCCGACCTCTGATCTCTTCGAGGCCAGGACCATCTCCAAACTGGCAGATCTGATCGAGATCCGTCAGGCATCGATGGATGCACTCTCAATTGTTCCTATCCGGCGCGGCAGCCACAAGCAGCCCCTCATTTTGGTGCATGGCGTGGGTGGCAACCTGCTTGGCTTTGTTGCCCTGGTGCGTCTGCTTGAACCGGACCAGCCGGTCTATGGCGTGCAGGCGCAGGCACTCCATGGCACCAGTCCGGTGCTGACACAACTCGAATCGATGGCCGCTTTTTATGTGCGTGAACTCCGGAAAGTTCAGCCCAACGGGCCCTATGCTTTTCTCGGATTGTCCTTTGGCGGTCTGGTCGCCTACGAGATGGCACAACAACTTGTCGCCAGCGGCGAAGCAGTCACGCTGCTCGGCATGCTGGACACCTGGCAGCCCGGCTACATGCGGCAACTGGCGTCGCAGGTCCCGTTAAGCACCAAGGTGATTCATCGTCTTCGCATGGGCCTGCTCAATACCCGCAAGCTCTCGGCGCGGCAGACCGTGCGCTATACCCTCGGCCGGCTCAAGGCGCGCCTGGTTCGCGCCGTCTATCTGCGGATCCGCAAGCCGCAGAGCCTCACCCTTCCCGGATTCATGCGCCACGTACGCGATATCAATCTCAGTGCCGGCGCCCGCTACACAGTGAAGCCCTACCCGGGGAAGATCACTCTGTTTCGGGCCAGGGATGAGCACTGGGCCACACTGCCGGAAGATCTCGGCTGGCGCACCTTTGCCCGGGATGGCGTGGAAGTCGTGGCTCTGCCCGGCGACCACGGCCAGGTACTCACGGAACCGAATGTGAGCTACCTGGCCGAGAAGCTGAACAGCGGATATATAAATGCCGCTCCAGGGCCGGAAGCAGCTCATACCGGGTTGAGAACCGAGCTTCGGACGGAGATAGAGCTCGTCGATGAAGAATGGATCGAATCCGCGCCCGGCGCCCAATCGTGCCAGCCGTCGTTACAGGAAGCACAGACTGCGGGAGAAATGACTGTCCTTGCTGATCACGAGATCCAGACATCGATTGCGCAGCACGGCCCCCTGACCACCTGGCTGCAGGATCGCCGCCCTCCGCAAGCGGTCGGACACTGAGATGAACACAGCGCCAGCTCCCTGCGGGTTGTTGTCGTTTTCCGGGACCTCCTCGCCAGTCAGCGAACGGCTCTACTGCTTTCCCTACGCCGGTGGCAGCTCTTCTGTATTTGCCTCCTGGGGGCGCCTGCTTGCCCCGCAGCTCCGGGTTATCGGGGTAGATCTGCCCGGACACGGCTCACGCTTTAAGGATCAGCCACTCGGCAGTGTCGCCGGGATGGCAGACAGTGCGGCAGAAGCAATCCGGAATTCGGAGAGCAATTTCCCCCGCTCCGGCACCGGCTTTGCGTTCTATGGGCATAGTCTCGGTGCTGTCATTGCTTATGAGACTGCCAGGCTGCTCGAGGATCGCTTCCAAACAGCACCGTCGCATCTGTTCGTCGGAGCAGCCCGTGCGCCTGGTCTCCCTCCGCCGCTGCCGCCCATCAGTCATCTGGACGACACCGCCTTTCTCGATAAAGTACACGGCCGATACGGTGGCCTGCCCGCGATCCTGTTTGAAGAGCCGGAGCTGCTGGCGTTGGTGCTGCCCGTTTTGCGCGCCGACTTCAAAGCCTACGAGATCTATAGCAGTCCGGCAGACCCGCTGCTCAGCCAGCCGGTCACAGCCTTCGTCGGCGAGCATGATCCTGTTGTCGACGGGACCGCTATGAAGCCATGGTCCCGGGCTACCAGCAATCGCTTTGACCTGCACGTACTGAGCGGCGGCCACTTCTTTCTCAATGACTGCCGCAGTCAGCTGCTCAAACTCATACTCAACACCGTGGCCGGCGCCACCGTCTGCCGTACCTCGTAACGACAGGCGGCAACTTACGATGAGGGACAAGATGCTTTCAGCTGGAAAATCCGAGGACGCGGTTGCCATCATCGGCATGGCTCTTCGCTACGCAGGAGCCAGCACCGTCAAGCAGTACTGGCAGAACATTCGTAACAACGTCGATGCCCTCCATAGCGCGACGGACGAGGAGGTGCTCGAAGCCGGCGTCGACCCGCGCCGCGTGGAGGATCCGGCCTATGTGCGGCCGGCGGCCTTCATTCCGCACACCGCCGATTTCGATGCAACCTTCTTCGGCTTCAGTGCCCATGATGCGGCAATCGTCGACCCGCAGCATCGCGTCTTTCTCGAATGTGCCTGGGAGGCATTCGAAGACGCCGGCTACAACCCCCTGGCCAGCGGGACCGGCGTCGGCGTATTTGCCGGCTGCGGCGCCAATTCGTACCGCAAGCAGAATCTCGGACCGAATATCAGCATGGGCAGCATGCTCGAAACGATGGTCGGCAACGACAAGGATTTCCTCGCCACGCGGGTTGCCTACAAGCTCAATCTCACCGGACCGGCAGTGGTTGTGCAGTCCGCCTGTTCCACCTCGCTGGTCGCCACCAAGATGGCATTCGACAGCCTGCGCAGCGGCGAATGCAATATGGCCCTCGCCGGGGGCGTCTCCATCTCCTTTCCGCAGAATACCGGCTACGTCTTCGAGCCGGGCATGATCCTTTCGCCCGACGGACGCTGCCGGGCCTTCGACGCCCAGGCAGGCGGCACCGCGATTGGCCGCGGCGCCGGCGCAGTTCTGCTCAAGCCGC
>CAZZYN010000068.1:0-21394 GCA_964658265.1 uncultured Acetobacteraceae bacterium
GTTGTAATCCTGCGTCGAATCCCAGAAATCGTTCCACACCATCAGTCCGTACTTGTCCGCAAGATCGAAGAACGTCGACTCGGTATTCTGTCCAACCCAGTTGCGGATCAGGTTCACATGCGCATCACGATGCAGCCGGAAATAGGGCTCCAGCCGCTCCATCGACACCCGCTTGCGCGAGTCATCCATGCCCCAGTTTCCGCCGCGTGCCGCAATCCGCACCCCGTTCACCTTCAAGATGAAATACGGAGCGGCGCCCATATCTGAGTCACTCTTGAAGGCCGGTGAATCATCCGCGCCCTTCGCGATCGATGACACCCACCCACCCGGAATCTCCCGCATCCCGTCGTGGCTCACATCCACCACCGGCACCTTCGTATTTCGCGACACCGTCGGCGCATACTCGACTCGCCGCAGATGGCCGCTGTTATCCAGCAGGCTCACTTCATACGACACTTCGCGCATGCCGAACTGAACAGTCTTGGTATCGGAAGCCGCACCACCGGTCTCAAACGCCAGCTTCAAGTGATACAGCTCGGGCTTGCCGTATCCATTCGGCCACCATAGCCGCGGATGCTGCACATGCAGCGCCGCATACTCCTCCGGCGTCAGCTCGATCGTGTTCTCCCCCGGGGTCAGCTTCACTTCTTTTTTCACCGCCACGCCACCCTCAAACGAAGCAGTCAGCGTGCCGATCTGCACTGTCGCAGACGTATTTTCAAGCGGCACCGTGATGTTGATCTTTGCGCTGCTTGCATCCGGCAGCGGCAGTGTCGTCACAATATTTGGATCGCCGATCTTCACTGCACCCGTCGCCACCAGGTGCACCGGCTGCCATATGCCACTATCACGGTCACGAATCGCGGGTATCCAGTCCCAGCCCTCGCTCGCCACGAACGTGGGCCCGTCGATCACCATGCTGCCGCCATTTTCGCCCGGGCCGCCTCGGATCGACTCTTCATTCGGAATGCCCGGATGCGGCGGAGGCGAAATCTTTATCGCCAGTGCATTCGTTCCGCCAGGCTTTACAATGCCCGTCACATCGAACGTCCCGCGTATAAAAGCGCCTTTCACCGTTCCGAGTTCGCGTCCGTTCAGCCACACCTCCGCCGCGTAATTGATGCCGTCGAAGACCAGCGTGTAATGCTCAGCAGCACCACTCTTCGGCCCGGTAAATTCTGACCGGTACCAGTAATCCTGCTTGTTCAAACTCTCGGGAATCACAAGATTATTCAGCCCATAATCCGGATCCGGATAAACCCCGCGGTCAATCATCGTCGTCAGCACCGTACCCGGCACCGTCGCAGCCATCCAACCTGTACTGTCCGCCCGAAAGCTGCTGACCGAAATCTGCGCGCCATCTTCCAGCACCTTCGGCGCTTCCGCCAGCTTCCATCCACCGCTTAGGGTCCAGTGGTTCTCCGCATCTTCTTCCAGCGTCGTCCGCGCCGGCGGCAACGGCCCCGCCACAGCCTCGCCAAAGGGTGCAGCCGACTTCGGCAGTGTCGCTGGATCCTGCGGTGCGTGGTAGCCCGCCTGCTGCCGCGTCTGCAGGGGCCACGGCTTGGATCCTTCTTCAAACATCACGGTCGCAAAATTCGGCTTCTGCTGGAACTGTGTTCGAATGGCTGCCGCATCCAGCGTTGTTCGCTCTGCAGTGAAGTGGGCAATCTTTCCGCTGAAGTGAGGGCCGACCGCATACGGCTCCTTGAAATGCGGACCCAGCTTCGGCATCTCCGGCTCATGCGGCGGCCATCCCGCGACTGCCGGGGCCAGCTCTATCAACGGACTCACAGCCCCGAGCAGCAGCTTGCCATCCACCAGTTCCGTTCCGTCACAATACAATCGGATCACCGCACCATCCGACGTCGCCGCAATAAAATGCCACTCCTTCGGAGCCAGTGCCTTGCTCGTCTTCAGCACATCCTCTTCACCCAGCCGGAACGCCAGCTTGCCATCCATCACTGCGAAGTAGCGCGAGTCTTCCTCTATCGGATTTCCCATACCCGCCAGCAACAATGGTCCCGTCGCAGCTTCTGTGGCGTATACCCATGCCGATAAGGTCCAGGTCGCGCCGGCTTTCAGAATCGTGTCGTGCTCCGGCAGCGGCTTCGTCAATCCCGGTCCGCCGGCGATAAACGTTCCGCTATACGGCCCGTATGCTCCCGTATAACTCGACACGTCTTCTGCCGTGATCGCCTGTGCCGCGCCGTACACCGTAGAAGAAGGCATCGTCGTCAGCGCTGTCACCAGCCAGAGCGCCGACACATAGGGACGAGGAAGCAAACGTACACGTGTCATTAAATTCCTATCTGAACGAGAAGGATGCAGCAGAAGTCGGACGTCTCAGTGTGCCGGCGAAGGCTCTTCCGAAGTGAATGTCGATGCCGGCAGCCCGGCCTTGTTGAACAGCGATGCCTGCGGAGCATTCGTCCACGCATAGCGCACATATCGAGGCCGCTTGATCGATGAACTGGTAACCAATACTGTGTCGTTATCAAGATGCGCGTCAGCCGCAACAAACTTGTGGTCGTCACCTGCAACTTCGAAGCCGGTCAACGCGCCGGCCCGCGCTACCAGTCCGCCTCCCGTATGGTCAAACCAGACTCGCAGGCCATCGCCTTCGCTCGTCGCCTGCCTGTAAAGTGGTCCGGCATACTCGATGGTCTCCCCGTAGGCCACAGCGCGCGCATTCAATGCCAATCGTTCGGCTACGGTCTGCTTATCGGCGGGATGTACATTGTCCGGATCACCCACGTCGATCGTGACGGCCATCCCGGTCTTCGTCAGCGCGAGTGTTCGCCGCTGTGCATCCCGCAGTGTGCCCCAATCTTCTTCCGGCGTCGATTTATAGCTGGAAATCTGTGCATACAAAAAGGGGAACTCGCCCTGCTGCCACTGTCGCCGCCAGTCCGTGATCAGTGTTGTAAAGACGCGTTGATAAAGACCTGCTCGTGACAATGTACTGTTGCTTTCACCCTGGTACCAGATCACGCCCTTGATGGTGAACGGCGTTGCCGGCGCCACCATTCCATTGAAGAGTGCAGCCGGTGCCCATGAGTCAAGATTCGGATGCCACGCATGTTTCGGTTTGGGCTGGTTCGCTGCCGCTGCTGCCGCATCTTCACGTTTCTCCGCAGCAATCGACGCAGCATCACGGGATTGATGCTCTGACAGTCTGGCCCATTCAGAAAAGATCGGCATCAGCGAGGCGTCTCTCGCAATCCCATCCATACTCACCCATGTATCCGCGGGTGTTCCGCCCCACGTTGAATCGATCACCCCGATCGGCACGTGCTCCTTCGCTGCGATATCGCGTGCAAACAGATAGCCGACAGCAGAAAAGTCGGCCGCAGTCTCCGGCGTGCACTGCGTCCACGTCGCCGGTTCGTCATCCATCGGATACTGCGAGGGCTTTTTGGGAATCAGCAGGAGGTGAATGTCAGAATGATTGGCATTCGCAGTCTCCTGTGTCGCATTCTTGAGAACCGCACTGCCAGGAAAGCCATTCAGCGGCATCTCCATATTTGACTGTCCGGAGGCGAACCACACATCGCCTACAAGCACATCATTCAGCGTGATCTTGTTCGTACCCGCAATCTGCAGCGTGTACGGGCCGCCTGCCTCTTCCGGCGCCATGTACACGCTCCACTGGCCGAGTGCGTCCGCTGTTGCTGAAGGATGCTGTCCGCGAAAGGTCACCGTCACTTGTTCGCCCGGGTCGGCCCAGCCCCAGATGTGGATTGGCTTCTCTCTCTGCAGCACAGCGTGATCGCTCAGCATGTGCGGCAGCCGAACTTCCGCATGCAGCTGGGAAGTCGCCGGCAGCATCGCCGCGGTGATCGAAGCCAAAATGGTATGTCTCATGCAGGCTGGAATTGACTTGAAGAAGGGCATTGAAAAGTCTCCTGGCAGACCTCGAAAAGGCTACTCACCATTAAGCCTCAAGGCGGAAGCCGATGCAGCGACCAACGGATGATATCGTTATCGCGGCTTTATCTACAACTCTGCTGTATTCAGCAAGGCACACGCCTACCTATAAAACGAAGCCAGGTACTCGCCGGCATAGATCGGCTCCCGAGGAAGACCAGCCGGAGGAACCAAATTCAAAAGTGCCGAAGGCTTCGACACCCGTACTGCCAGTAAAGTACGGGCGTCGACTTAGCTGGCTAGGGCTACCTCGATCTGTTTGGCAGCGGCATCCAGCTTGACCAGTTTGAAGCTCCTGATCTGGCCCGGGGCCGGCGCTCCGTCCGACTTGGCCTGCGTTGATGTCTCACCCTTCCAGCGTGCCTTTAACATACTGCTCAGCGATGAAAGATCCACCTTCGCTGCTGCTGCATCGCCGCTGTTTGCAGTCACTGACCGGCTCGGCATTTTGCAGGTTGCATGGATACCTTCGCCCAGTTCCACTCGTGCCACGTCCTGCTGGATATCGATAATGCGTGCCGTCACCACGTCGCCTTCGTGATGCTCCGCCAGGTACTCGTCGAGGCTGGTCGGGATCAGTCGCTTCATGCTCAGGCGAAACTGCCGCTTCTCACGGTCGATCTCGATTACCTGCGCCTGCACTACCTGCCCCGCACGCAGCACATCCTGGGGATGCTCGATCCGCTTCTCGGCGCTGATCTCGCTCACATGCACCATGCCTTCCACACCTTCGGCCAGCTGCACAAACGCGCCGAACTTGGTGAAGCTGGTCACCGGTCCTTCCACCGCCGCGCCCACCGGATAGCGCTGCACGATTTCGGCGAATGGATCACCCAGCGTCTGCTTCAGGCCCAGCGAAATTCTTCGTTCCGCAGCCGACACACCAAGGATCACAGCATCCACCTGTTCGCCCACCTTGACCATATCGCCGGGCTTGCGCACCTTCTTGGCCCAGGACATCTCGGACAGGTGAACCATGCCTTCAATGCCTGGTTCCAGTTGGACGAATGCGCCAAATTCCGCCAGGCGCGTCACCGTGCCCTGCACCCGATCACCTGCTTTGTATCGCTCGCCAGCCGTATCCCATGGATACGGCAGCAATTGCTTCATGCCGACGGAGATGCGCTGCTTGGCCGGGTCCACATTCAGCACCTTTACCTGGACACTCTGCCCGGCCGTCAGTATGTCCGCCACCTTTTCCACGCGTGCCCAGGAAATATCGCCAATATGCAGCAGCGCGTCCACACCGCCGAGGTCGACGAATGCACCGTACGCCGTCAGCGTCTTGATCGTCCCGGTCAGCACGTCGCCTTCTTTCAACTCGCTGTAGCGCTGGCCGCGTGAGGCAAGTTCTTCCTGCTCAACCACCACACGGCGGTCGACAACGATGTCTTCGGTATCGACCTCGAGCTTGATAATGCGGCAATGGATTTCCTGGCCGACCAGCTTTTCCATCTGCGTCGCATCACGCACGCCGCTGCGGCTTGCTGGCATGAATGCGCGCACTCCCACGTCCACCGTAAATCCGCCCTTCACCATTGCCGTTACATTGCCGGCAATCGTCGCCTTTTCGTTGAAGGCGCTTTCAAATGCGGACCAGTCCTTCGGCTGCGCGACCTTCTGGCGCGTCAGTTCGTAATAGCCCTCTTCGTTGCGGCTCTTTACGCTCACCAGAATGCGGTCGCCCGGCTTGAGTTGCGCCGCATCCGGTCCTGCTGCGGCCAGTGACAATACGCCTTCCGTCTTGAAGCCGATATCCACAAAAACCGAATCCGCCGTGACACTCACCACCGTGCCCTGGATCTGTTTGTTGCCACCCTCGGCAACTGCCTTCTGTCCCCGCTCATACTGGGAAAAGAGGTCGGCAAAGGACTCATCCTCCTCGTTCGACGAGGGAGAGACGGCTTCTTCGCGATTTACCGGTGGCGTCAGCGCCAGTACGGAAAGGTCACTGGCAGACTGATTAATGGGAGTATCCGGAATTGAAATTTCGGCAGGTTGATTGGTGACAGGATTCTCTTTGGACATGGTTTTAGCTCACGATCATTCTGGCACAAACAGGTTAGTGTCTGTGTTCTGCAGCTCTCGTCCATCCTCTGCGGACCCCATTCGGGAGCGGGGCTACAAGCACAGACCCAAATTGTTCCACGTGGAACAATTGCACACCCCCTACCCAGAAGGTAACCGTCACCATAGCGTCCGGCCCACTTTGCGCTGGACTTGGATTTACGGCTGATTGACGATAGAAACCGTTGAAAATTGCAGTCCTGTTACCTCTCTGCACTGGAGCTCACCTTGATTCGGATCGCCGCACGCCTGTGGCTCGCTGCCTCCTGCCTTGCCATCCTTCCCCTCGCCGCACGCGCTGCCGACTGGCAGCAGCCCACCGCTGAAGAGTTAAGCCTCACCAGCGAACCAGCCGCTCCGGGCGCCGCCGCCATCTATCTCTATCGCGAAGAGATCGCCGACGACCTGTTGCACGAACACAGTGTCTATGTCCGGCTCAAAGTGCTCTCGGAGGCAGGCAGAAAGTACGCCGACGTCGAAATTCCGTATGAGCAGCGAAGCTTCAGTATCGCTGCCGTTGCCGGCCGGACGATCCATCCGGATGGCACAGTCATAGCCTTCACCGGCAAACCCTACGACAAGATGCTGGTCAAGACGGCGACCTTTCGTTACAACGCGAAAGTGTTCAGCATGCCCGACGTACAGGTTGGCAGCATCCTCGAATACCGCTACCAGATCCGCTACGACGACAAGCAGCTACTGCCGCCAACCTGGTACATCCAGAACGAGCTTTACCTGCGCAAGGCACACTATCGCTTCAACCCCTACGGCGGCATGGTGACTACAGGCCGTGACCAACTCGCTGCTTCCTTGATGTGGACGCCCGTACTGCCTAAAGGCGTGGCCGTGCAACACATCAGCCCGCCCGCAACCGGCATCGAGCGCCATGCGCAGGACTACTACGTTGTGGATCTTGAGAAGGTGCCACCGGTTCCGACCGAAGAATACCTGCCGCCGATCCACAGCCTCTCCTTCCGGGTCTACTTCCAATACTCGCCTTACAGCAACCGTGATGAATTCTGGAAGAAGGAGGGCAAATACTGGGCAGGGCAGGCAGATAAATTCGAACGCGCCGGTCCGACCGTCGCCGCGGTCGTGCAAAAAGTCACAGCTCCGTCCGATACGCCCGATCAGAAACTGCGCAAGCTGTACGCCGAAGTCATGAGCTACGAGAACACCGACTTCACACGCGAACGTAGCAGCGCAGAAGAAAAAGCTGATGGACTGAAGCAGGCTAAAACTGCCGAAGACATCGCTGCGCGAAAACGTGGCGACAGTGACGACCTGACCCTGCTCTTTATCGCCATGGCCCGCGCGGCCGGTATGAAGGCAGATGCCATGAAGCTGACCAGCCGTCGGGAGGATATCTTCAACCCGAATGTGCTGCGTATGAATCAGCTGAACGCCATGGTCGCTATCGTCAATGTGGGAGGTAAGGAGATCTATCTCGATCCCGGCTCCCGCTACTGTGCCTACGGACAGCTGCGCTGGGATCACACCATGACCAATGGCATACGGCAGGTGGATGGCGGTTCTGCGATGGCGCAGACGCCGGTTGGCAGCTTTATTGAAGCCAAAACAATCCGTGTGGCGAAGCTGAATCTGGATGCGAACGGCCAGGTGGATGGCACAGTGCAGGTTGGATACAGTGGTGATCCGGCGCTGGCCTGGAGACAGCGCGCATTGACGGAGGACCAGGCTGAGGTCGAGAAACAAATGGAAAACGAGATGCGCGGCATGCTGCCGGGCGGCCTTACCGTCAAGCTCCAGAAGGTGCTCTACCTCGATGACCCATCGAAACAACTGGTCTCGAAATTTGAGGTGCAGGGTCCGCTGGCCAGTCCGACGTCCCGGCGAATGTTTGTGCCGGTAGAAATCTTCGAGGCAAACAGTCGTCCGATGTTTTCACAGGCCAAGCGCGAGATGCCCATCTACTTTCATTATGGTCACCAGGTAGTGGATCAGATCACCTTCATCCTGCCAGCGGATGCAGTGATCGAGAGCGCCCCTGCCGCGGACAAAATCAAGATGGATCAGTTCGCCGTGATGGAGGCAGACAGCGTGGTGAAGGGAAACACCATCACTCTGAATCGCAGCTTTGCGCTGGGTACCATCCTGTTCCAGCCGCAGGAGTATGAGCAGGTGCGGTCCTTCTACAACAAGGTGAACCACATGGACCAGGAGCAGGCAGTGCTGAAGGTGGCGAGCCATGCTTCCGGCAATTAAGGTCAGTCTGCGATGCGGTCTGCTGTTGCTGCTGGCTGTGCCTTTGCACGCGGCCAATGGTGTACCTGACTGGGTAAAGCAGGCAGCAGCGCAGACGCTGCCTGCCTATCCATCGGACACACGCGCCGTGGTACTGCTGGAAGAGACCACGCTGACAGTCCAGCCTGAAGGCAAGTCGATCGAGCATGTCCGGCGCGTAGTGAAGATCCTGCGTCCTGGCGGTCGCTCCTACGGTGAGATCGCTGTCTGGTTCAACCGCGACAGCAGGTTGAGCTACCTGCACGTGTGGAGCATCGGTCCGGATGGCCACGAGTACGCAATGAAGGACAACGAGATCATCGAGCGCAGCTGGCAGGGAGGCGGCGTGCTGTACGACGATGCACGCGCGAAGACCGCCGATGCTCCGGCTCGCGATGTGAATGCAGTGATTGCCTACGAGTACGAACAGAGGGTGCCGTTCTACGAGTCGGAGGATAGTTTCGATCTGCAGGAGTCGATTCCCAAGCTGAAGCAGTCGTACATATTGCGCCTGCCGCCGGGCTGGCAGTACAAGACTGCCTGGCATCGTCATGCCCCCATACAGCCGACGGAGACGGGCAACCAGCTGGAGTGGGACGCAGCCGAAATGCCGGCACTGGACCTGCATGATGTACCGGCCGCCCCCTCAACCAAGGGCTTGTATGCGCGCGGCATCATCAGTTATTCGGGCGGCGGCGGCCCGCGCTCGAGCGGTGACTGGCAGTCGATTGGTGCCTACATCCAGCGGCTGGACCAGGACCGCGCCGCTCCGTCGCCTGAGCTTGCAGCCAAGGCGCAGGAGCTGGTAGCGGGCAAAACAGATTTCGCGGATAAAGTGCAGGCGATCGGCGAGTTTGTGCAGCAGCAGATTCGGTATGTCGCGATAGAGATTGGCATAGGCGGCGCGCAGCCACATCCTGCCGCCGACATTTTTCACAGCCGCTACGGCGACTGCAAGGACAAGGCCACGTTGCTGGCTGCGATGCTGGGTTCGGTCGGCATCCACGCGACTTGGGTGTATGTAGATACCGAGCGGGGCTTCATACTGCCGGATGCTCCGTCGTTTCGCGGCAACCATGCGATTGCTGCGATCCAGCTCCCGGACGGGTATGAGTCGCCGCGTCTGCATTCAATCGTCAAGGCCAGGAGCGGCAAGCGCTTCCTGATTTTCGACCCGACGTGGGAGTACACACCATTCGGCGTGCTCGAATCCAACCTGCAGGGAAGTTACGGCATACTCGCGGATGGCAGCGACAGCCAATTGATTGAGTTTCCGGTGCTGGCTCCGGAACTGAATAGTGTCGCCCGCAGCGCGCACTTGAAACTGGCTGACGATGGCAGCCTGAGTGGACAGGTGACGGTGCGCCGCAGCGGGGACATTGCTGCGCACTGGCGTCGGCTGTGCCACGAGGAGAATGAAAGAGACCAGCGGCAGGAAATCGAAAGAATGTTGAATCGCGATCTCGGTCCGCTGACGCTCGGCAAGACGACCGCAGAAAATGCCAACACACTTACTCGCGAATTTGTGCAGCAGTATGACGTCACAGTTCCGCAGTATGGACGGACCCAGGGTTCGCTGCTGATGGTGAGGCCGCGGATACTCGGTAGTGATTCGATGGAGTTAGACGGGAAAATCCGTATCTATCCGGTGGATTTAGGAGCAACCCGTATTGTGAAGGACGAGTTTGATGTCGAGCTGCCTCCGAACTTTGCTATCGATGAATTGCCAGATCCGGTGTCGGTTGACATGGGCTTCGCAGCGTACCAGAGCCGCACAGAAATGCATGGCAGCACTCTGCATTATGTGCGCCAGTACACGGTGCGGCAGGTGGAAGTGCCGGCGGACAAGTACGCGGCATTGCGGCAATTGATTGGACAGATAGAACGCGACGAACATGCGCAGGCGGTATTTACCAGGAAAGCCGGCTCCATGTAGTTGGCCTGACCAACAAAATAGTAGCTGGCTCGAAGCAAAAACAAACTCCGCCAGAATTTTTGCCGGAATCGTATTTTTGGAAGAGACTGGCAATATGCCTGACGCCAACAAGACCGTCCCCGGAGCGGAAAACAGCCTGCAGCCGTGTCCGTCCGACCACAATGATGCCAACGCAAGCGAGACGGGAAAGAAGACGCCGTTCGGTCGCTTCAGCCGCAGATCTTTCCTGGGTCAGCTGGGCGCCGCCGGGATCGCCGCAACGACACAGCCACTGATCGCGGCCGGACAGACCGCTGTAGCCGAGAACAGTGAAGCTGACAGTGGCGTGGAGGGTGCGGTGCCGGTGACGCTGATGGTCAACGGCAAGAAGTACACCAGGCGACTCGAAACACGCGTGACGCTGCTGGACGCACTGCGCGAAGACCTGCACCTGACGGGCACGAAGAAGGGGTGCGACCACGGCCAGTGCGGCGCGTGCACGGTGCATGTAAACGGCCGCCGTGTAAACAGCTGCCTGAGCTTTGCGGCGATGCATGATGGTGACGAGATCACGACGATTGAGGGTCTGGGGCAGCCGGGTAACCTGCATCCGATGCAGGCTTCCTTCGTGGAGCATGATGGCTACCAGTGCGGCTATTGCACCTCTGGACAGATCATGTCGGCAGTCGCGCTGCTGAAGGAACCGGTTGGCACTTCGGACCATGAGGTCAAGGAAGCGATGGCCGGCAATATCTGCCGCTGCGGCGCCTATCCGAATATTGTCGCGGCTGTGCAACACGTCCGCAAACAAGCCTGAGCGAACCGGAAGAAGACAGGACGCAACGATGAATACGTTTGAATTGAGCAAGGCCTTGAGTGTTGAGCAGGCAAGCAGACTGGCTGCTGTTTCAAAGACAGCACAGCAGGGAGCGGACGTAAGGTTTGTGGCGGGCGGTACGACGCTGATCGACCTGATGAAGCTAAATGTAGAGCAGCCACGCAAGGTAGTCGACATCAACCGGCTGGACCTGAGTGCTGTACAGCAGCAGCCCGACGGCTCGCTGAAGATCGGCGCACTGGTCCGCAATTCCGACTTGTCGCACGATCCGGCCGTGTTGAAGAGTTATCCGGCGTTGTCACAGGCGCTGCTTTCCGGTGCGTCCGCACAACTGCGCAACATGGCGACGACGGGTGGCAACCTGCTGCAGCGGACGCGCTGCAACTATTTCCGCGATACGAGTTTTGCCGAATGCAATAAGCGCACGCCGGGATCAGGCTGCGCGGCGATCGGCGGCCACAATCGCATGCTGGCGATCCTTGGTACGAGCGAGCATTGCATTGCAACGCATCCGTCGGATATGGCGATTGCAATGGCGGCGTACGAAGCGAAGATCCAGGTTGAGAACAGCAAGGGCACGCGCGTGCTTGCGTTGAAGGATTTGTACCTGCTGCCGGGATCGACGCCGCATCTTGAAACAGTGCTGGAACCTGGCGACCTGATCACGCACGTGATGCTTCCGGCGCAGGCTGCGAATACGAAGAGTGTCTACCTGAAGCTGCGGGATCGGGCGAGCTACGAGTTTGCGCTGGCATCTGCGGCAGTAGTGGTGAACATGGATGGCGGCCACTTGAAGCAGGTACGGATTGCACTGGGCGGCGTGGGCACGCGGCCATGGCGTGCGGAGGAAGCCGAGCACCTGCTTATTGGCAAGCCTGCGGAGCAGAGTCACTTCCGCGCGGCAGCGGAGGCGGCCTTGAAGCATGCCAAGCCGCAATCCCAGAATGCTTTCAAGGTGGAGTTGTCGAAGCGCTGCCTGGTGCGCGCTTTGAAGATGGCCACGACGCAGAACGCGTAAACCGAGTTCCGGAGAAGAGATGGCTACGACAGTTGCGAATCCTGATGTAAAGAAGTCTGCTTCGATTATCGGCAGCAATGTTCCGCGTATCGATGGGCCGCAGAAGACGTCGGGCACGGCGATGTACTCGTCGGACTACCACTTTCCCGGCCTGCTGTTTGCGGTGCCGGTGTGCAGCACGATTGCGCACGGAAAGATTGCCAGCCTGGACGCGGCGGCAGCCGAGGCGATGCCGGGAGTGGCGAAGGTGTATCGCTACGGGCACGCGCCGAAGATGTATCGTCCGCTGCCGGATGACGAAAACGCGCATGTCGACGAGACGCGGCCGCCGTTTGAAGATGAGCGAATTTATTACAGCGGGCAGTATGTCGCAGTAGTGGTTGCAGATACGCTGCAGCGCGCGCAGGGTGCCGCGGATGCGGTGGTGGTGAAGTACGCGGAAGAGAAGCCGAACGTTTCGACGGAGCTGGGAGATGGCTTTGCGCATCTGAAAGTCGGGAGCGAGCGCGGCCATGCCGAGTCTGCGTTTACAGGTGCTCCGGTGAAGGTGGATTACACCTACGTGACGCCCATCGAGACGCATAACCCGATCGAGATGCATGCGGCGGTGGCGGTTTGGGAGAACGGCAGGTACACCCTGTATGAGACGACGCAATCGCTGAAGAACCAGCAGGCATCGATGGCGCAGATCCTGGGTGTGCCGCCGGAGAACGTGCAGATTGTGATGAAGTTCCTGGGCTCGGGCTTTGGCGGAAAGCTGTTTCCCTGGCCGCATTCCGCGATGGCAGCAGTAGCAGCGCGCGATACGGGCCGGCCGGTGAAGATCGTGGTGAGCCGGAGGATGATGTTCTCAAATGTGGGACATCGGCCGCGGACGCAGCAGCGGGTGAAGCTGGGTGCGACACCGGATGGCAAGCTGGTTTCGCTGCAGCACGATTATGTGAGTGACACATCCATGCTGGACGAGGTGGGTGAGAACTGCGGCGAGACAACGCCGTACCTGTACAGCACGCCGAACCTGAGTGTGCGTGCGGCAATGGTGCAACGGAACCTGGGTACGCCGACGGCGATGCGCGGGCCTGGGGCGGTGCCGGGATTGTATGCGCTGGAGTCCGCGATGGACGAGCTGGCGATCGAGTTGAAGATGGACCCGGTGCAGCTGCGGCTGCTGAATGAGCCGGAAAAGGATGAGAGCAACGGTCTGCCGTTTTCGTCGCGCCATATGAAGGAATGCCTGACGATGGGCGCGGAGAAGTTCGGCTGGGCGAAGCGCAATCCGGTAGTGGGATCGATGCGGGACGGCGACAAGATCCTGGGCTGGGGTGTGGCAGTTTGCTCATGGATTGCGATGCGCCTGCCCTGCGAAGCGACGGTGGAGCTGCGCGATGACGGCACCGCGCGGGTGAGCTGTGCGACGCAGGATATTGGAACGGGTACGTACACGATTTTTGCCCAGGCAGTGCACGCGAAGACGGGAATCCCGATCGAGAAGATCCAGGTAGTGCTGGGTAACAGCTCACTGCCAACCGGACCGCTATCGGGTGGTTCATTCGTAACAGCGACCGTTCTTCCGGCGATCGGGCAGGCCTCGGATGCGGCTGCGGCTGCGGTGTTGAAGGTGGCAGTGGGGGTGAAAGGATCGCCCTTTCAGAATGGCAAGGCGGATGAACTGGCATTCACGGATGGGCGGGTGCATCGCAAGGACCAGGATGCGGGGCAGGGCACGCCGTTTGAAGCGATCCTGAAGATGGCGAATGTGCGCGGAGCGAGTGGCGAGGGCAAGTCAACGTCATCGATGGAAGATCCGGAGATGAAGAAGTACTCGCTGCATTCGTATGGCGCGCAGTTTGTGGAAGTGAGCTGGGATCCGGGAATTGCGCAGCTGAAGGTGGAGCGCGTGGTGTCAGTCATTGATGTGGGCAGGATTATCAACCAGCGGCCGGCGCGTAACCAGGTGGAGGGCGCGGTGGTGATGGGCGTGGGCATGGCGCTCTTCGAGGAGACGATCTACGATCCGCGCAACGGCCATCCGATCAATAACAATCTTGCGGATTACCTGATGACGACACACGCGGATTCGCCAGAGATCGACGTAACGTTTTTGAACTATCCGGACCTGGTGCTGAACGAATACGGGGCACGCGGGGTGGGCGAGATCGGGCTGGCGGGGATTGCACCGGCGATTACGGCGGCGGTGTACCACGCAACTGGAGTACGCGTCCGGGAGCTGCCGGTGCGCATCGAAGATCTGTTGAAGGATGAAAAGCAGGCGTAGCTGCCTGCGTTGACGGATCGAGGAAAGCTGGCGTGTCAGACCTGGACCAGGTGCTGCGATTGTGGCGGCGGATTGCAGACAGCGACGAAGACTGCGTCGTGGCTACCGTGGTGCGCGTGGAGGGTTCGTCGTATCGCAAGCCAGGAGCACGGATGCTGGTTACGAAGAGTGGTCAGCGTGCGGGCACGATCAGCGGCGGATGCCTGGAGGCCGAGGTCTCGAAGCAGGCCTGGTGGCTCACGGAGCGAGGGCCGGTAGTGAAGGCCTATTCCACTTCATTCGAGATGGACAGCGACCGGCCGTATGGCCTGGGATGCGGTGGTACTGTGCACCTGCTGCTGGAACGGCGCGCGAATGCTGAAGTGTTTCTGCAGCAACTGCACACAGCCTGGGAGGCGCGGCTGCCGCTGGCGTGCGCGGTAACGCTGAGCGGTCCTGACGTGGGAGACCGAAGCGCTGTCGGCATGCATCAGGATGCGGCGGATGGCGAACTTACAGGGTCTGCGTGGGAAGCTTACCGGAGTGGACGATCCATGTTGATGGTCCTGCCGGACGGCTGCGAAGTATTTGCGGAGTTCCTGGCACCTCGCTGTGGATTGTTTGTATTTGGAGCAGGGGATGATGCGAAGCCGCTGGTGACGCAGGCGCGCACGATGGGCTGGCATATCACGGTAGCGGATGGGCGATCGAACCTGGCGACCAGGGCGAGGTTTCCAGATGCCGATGAAGTGCGGGTTCTGGTGGATGCGGCGGGTGAAGCGGCTGCAGGGCTGCGTTTTACGGACGCCGCAGTGGTGATGACCCACAGTTATGAGCAGGACCTGGCTATTCTGCAGGTGCTGCTGGCGCAATCGATGGCGTATCTCGGTGTCCTGGGGCCGCGTTACCGGACCGCAGACCTGATGCGGGATGCAGCAGAGAAGTATGGCGGTGCGGAGCCGCGGATGAAGGTGCATTCGCCGGTGGGGCTCGACCTGGGTGGCGATGGGCCGGCAGCCGTCGCGCTGTCTATTTTGGCGGAGATCCAGGTGACCATCAGCAAGGGTTCACAGCGGCCGGAGCATGCCGGGCAGGCGGCGGCGAATGCTCCAGGCAAGATGCGGGCTATTGCTTCTTTGTCCACCTCCCTAACGTAACTTTTCAAATTACATATTGGCAGGCACTATAACTCTGACGATCCGCCTGCCTGGCGCGACATTTCGAGCCTGCCGGATTATTTGCCCGCATGGGCTATGCAGTTTTGCACGACTTTGAGGTGGAATGCTCATGATTTACCACGTCCTGCCAGAAGTAGAACCATTTTCAGAGTATGCGGGTGGGGCGCTCTCCCGCTGGGTGGCGAACACTGTGCGCAGTGATGATGCGCGGGTTGTATGCCCATGGGCGGACGACAGCTGGGTGTTCGACCAAAAGCGACTGCTCCCGATGGCTGGCATGCGGCTCTATGGCAGGCTGCTGAAGTCTCGCGACTTTCGCGTACGGATTGCTCATCGTGTGCGGCTGCTGCGCTGGCTGTTACGCCCCCTGGAGCGGCGGCTGAAAGATGGCGATGTGTTGTACATCCACAACCGGCCGGAATATGCGCTGGCACTGCCACCGGCGGCGAAGCGGAAGGCGCGATACAAGGTGGTGCTGCACATGCACAACGATCATCTTGCGAACCTGACTGTGCCGGAGATGGCCGGGCTGCGACCGGACCTGACGGTGTTTAACAGCAAATTTCTTGAGCAGCAGGGACGGCGGCTGGCTGGCAACCTGCTGGAGACTGCCGTGCTGTACAACGGCGCGGATGAAAGCTGTTTTTACCCGAGAGTGCAGGCAACGGAGACGCTGCCGCTGACGGTGTTGTTCGTGGGTCGGCTGATTCCTGAGAAGGGTGTGCATGTGCTGGTGGAGGCGATGCGTCTACTGCAGCAGCAGGGGTCGACGGCAGTGGCGCGGATTGTGGGAAGCGTGAGCTTCGGGGATGATCGCGGCTCAGAATACCTTGAGCGACTGCAAGCAAATGCTCCGAGCAACGTGAAATTTATCCGGTACAAGGCGGGAAAAGCGCTTGCTGATGAGTTTCGCGAGGCAGCTGTGTTCTGCTGCCCTTCGTTGTGGGAAGAGCCGTTCGGAATGGTGAATGTGGAAGCGATGGCATCGGCTCTGCCAGTAGTGGCGACGAATACTGGCGGCATTCCGGAGATTTTTTCCGAGGGCGGAGCAATACTGGTGCCGCGTGACTCGATCGAGGCGCTGGCGACCGCACTGCAACGGCTGATGCTCGAGCCCGCACTGCGCCGGCAGATGGCTCGCGAGGGTCTCGCGAGTTATCAGCGCCGCTTTCGATGGAGTTTGATCTCCGCGGAGTATCGAGGATTGATGAGCCGGCTGCAGGAAGAGTCGGCACTGCCGGTTGTCGTACGCGTGCTTCCTGGATTCGAGAGTTTGAAGGTGGCGGTCAGCTAGCGGATAGGACGATCAGCGTTCGCGGCGCGCTTTGATCATGGGAACGACGTGAACAGTGACGTCGCGGACTTCTGAAAGAAAGCGATTGATGACCGAACCGCGCAGCAGGATGTCCAGACGGGAGCGTGCCGACTGGCCGAAT
Source organism: uncultured Acetobacteraceae bacterium (assembly GCA_964658265.1). GTDB lineage: Bacteria > Acidobacteriota > Terriglobia > Terriglobales > Acidobacteriaceae. Next base: position 16,881 of record CAZZYN010000068.1, read on the forward strand.
ACAACATGGGCGAGATTCTCCTGCTTGGCAAATTCGATGAGCGCGTTCGAGACCTTTTTGCTTTTGAGCACGACCACCTTGGCACCCAATTCGCGAGCAGAGCGCTGGTACTCTTCCATGCGGCGGGTTTCATCCGGGTCGGCGTGGCGGGTATCGGCTTCGGGCGACTCGACGCGTACGGCATACCATTCGCTGGAGAGCCGGCCGGCAAGCCGGGCGCCAAGACGCAGCAGACGGTCGGCGCCGGGCCGCACGGTAAGGCAGACCATGACTTTTTCGGGCATGGGGGCCTGATCGAGTCCCTGGACACGGCGGTACTCGGCTGCGCGCGTACCGACTTCTTCTGCAGTGGTGCGCAGGGCGAGCTCGCGCAGCATGTTGAGATTGCCCTTACGGAAGAAGTTGGAGAGGGCCTGCTCGACCTTGTCGGGAGCATAGATTCTGCCTTGGCGCAGGCGGGAGCGTAGTTCTTCGACGGTGATGTCGACATTGACGACTTCGTCGGCTCGTTTGAGGATGCTATCCGGAATGGTCTCGCGGATCTGGGTGTTGGCCGAACGGGCTACGGCATCGTTGAGAGTCTCGATGTGCTGGATGTTGACGGCGGTCATGACATTGATGCCCGCGTCCAGCATCTCGAGAACGTCTTCGTAACGTTTGCGATTGCGTGAACCGGGCACGTTGGTATGCGCGAGCTCGTCGACGATGACGGTATGCGGCTTGCGAGCGAGGATGGCTTCGAGATCCATCTCGTGCAGCTTGACGGAACGGTAGCTGATTTCTTTCTGAGGAATGATCTCGATGTCGCGGATCATCGCTTCGGTATCGGCCCGGCCGTGCGTTTCGATGAGGCCGACAACGATCTCCACCCCCTGGCGGCGCAGGAGATGAGCGTCTTCCAGCATCTGGTAGGTTTTACCGACGCCGGGTGCCGCACCGATGTAGACACGGAGCCTTGCGGCCTCGGGTGCTGGTTTCGGCAGCGTGAGAGGCTCGTCGGCCGGGAGATGTTGCGGGGTGTCGGTCATCAGCCGACCTCGATGGGGTGGCGGCTGGTGGATGGAGTGGCGACGGGCAGGATGAAGGAGACGGTGGTGCCCTGGCCGACGCGGCTCTCGATGGAGACCTGTCCCGACTGGAGCTCGATCAGGCGGCGGACCAGGGCAAGTCCAAGTCCGGTGCCGTCGCCGCTGCTGTCGACGAAGCGGCCGAAGATGCGGGGCAGCCGTTCGGCCTCGATGCCGCGGCCAGAATCGCGCACGAAAAACTGGACGCGTTCGCCGGTTTCCTGGATTTCGAGAACGATGGATCCGTTTTCCGGAGTGTAACGAATGGCGTTGGTAAGCAGATTGTCCATGATGCTGCGGAGAGCGCGGCGATCCCCGCGGATGGGAGAGAGGTCAGCGAAGCCGCGAACCTGAATGTCGATAAGTTTTTTGCGGGCATCGGCGCGGTGGCGGTTGAGAGCGTCCTGAAGCAGGTCGATGGGCCGCAGCTTTTCGATCCGGATTTCGCGACGGCCGCTGTCGAGTTCTGCCACGTCAATCAGGTCCGCCATCAGGTCGGTGAGATTTTCCGTGGATTGCTGGACACCCTGGATCAGATCCAACTGTAGAGGGCGCAGCTCGCCGGCAAAACCGCGCAGCAGGGCATAGATGCCGAGCCGCGCTTGTTCGAGGGGTTCGCGAAGCTTCTGCGAGGCGACAGAGATGAAGCGGGTCTTGAAGCGGTCGAGATCCTGCAGTTCGGTCATATCTTCAAGGACGCTGACGGCGCCGAGAAGCTTGCCATCGGCATCCCGCATCGGGGTCGTGCGGAGACGGTAGGAGCGATTGGCGTTACCGATCTGCAGGGGAAGAATGGCGCTTTCGCCTTCCTGCGCGATGGGCCGCTGCATGGCGACGGCGTCGCGAACAGCGGCAAGGATCTTTTCGCCGCCGGGGGTACTGGAAAGGGCGAGCCGGGCGTCGGCGGGATCGCCGAGGATGGTGCCGGCAGCCTGATTGAGTTTAAGGACCTGGCCGCGGGCATCGGTGACGATGATGGGTTCGTAGATGGATTGAACGACGGCGTCGGAGAGCTGATATTCCATCTGGCGCCGGCCCTGTTCAGTTTCGCGAAGGTCGCGCAGGCGGACGGCCATGCGATTGATTTCGGTCGCGATGGTACCGAGGTCATCGTGAAAACCCCATTCCATGCGGGCATCCAGATCGCCCTGGCCGATGGCGCGGACGGTGGCTGCGGCATGGCGCAGGGGTCGCAGCACCAGCAGGGCAGTTCCGGCAGCTATGAGGATCGCCAGCAGGATGATGATGGCTGCGCCGGTGCGGGCGTGGTAGGCGAGCAGGTCGCGCGTAGCCATGGCCGCTTCGCGGGTAAGGTGTGCATGATCGAGGGCGGCGGCATGGTTGAGTGCGGCACCTGCGAAGATCCCGGCGCCCGCTGTGAGCAGCAGCAGGAGGGTGAGGCCGAAGATCAGGCGACGTGGAAGGCTGAGCATGAGGTGGTCTTGTTATTAGAGTACCGGTCTTTGCGTGATTGGAGGGAGGGTAACCTCCAGGCTGGCGTCAGGTGATAAAAGCCAACCTTCCGATGGATGGTCCGCCAGTGTAGACGTCGCTAGACTCCGGCCATGACAATTTTGACAGAACCAATTGGCAGTATTCCGCGGCCTGCTTCGCTGATCCAGGCGATGGTTGCCTGCCAGGCGGGCACGATCAGTGATGCAGCTTTGCAGGTGGAACAGCAGAAAGCACTGCGCGAAACGATTGAGTGTTTGGAGCAGACCGGGTCGCCGGTAATAACGGATGGCGAGCAGACCAAGCCGAGCTTTGCCACATACCCGATGGCAGGACTGAAGAATCTTGCATCGGATGGGGTCGCGATTCCGTTTGCGGATGGGCATGTCAGGCAGCTGCCTCGACTGACGGCCGGGCCTTTCCGGTATGGCTTACACGCAGCAGGTTACGTCGAGGCGGCCCGCGTTTTCACCAAGCTGCCGATCAAGCAGGCAGTGATCTCTGCGTCGGCGATGAGCCTTCTATATCCGCCTGCGGGAATAGACGGCTATTCGCGTGAGGCGTTTCTGGCGGATCTTGTCGGTGAGGCGGTTGCGGATATTCGAGGTGCGCTGCAGGCTGGAGCGGCGTGTGTGCAGATCGACTTTACTGAGGCGCGGCTTTCTCTGAAGCTTGACCCCTCCGGAGGGCTGCTGCGAAGCTTTGTGGCGCTCAATAACGAAGTGCTGGCGAGCTTCAGTCCAGAGGAGCGCAAGCGGATTGGTGTGCATGTATGTCCGGGTGGCGATCGCGACTCGACACACAGCGCAGACGTTGCCTATGCGACGCTGCTGCCGGAGCTGTTCCAGATGAACACTGGCCGCTTCTACCTGCAGATGGCGAGCGAGCCGGAACGGGAGCGTGTACTGGCAATGGTCAGCGAGCTGCTGGGACCGGACCGGACGGTGTTTATCGGCGTGATCGACCCGATTGATCCGAAGGTGGAGACGGCAGAGGTGGTGCGGGACCGGGTGCTGGAAGCAGCTTCGTTTATCCCGGTGGCGCAGCTGGGAACCACGGATGATTGTGGCTTCGCACCGTTTGCAGATGATGTATCGACTGCACGCGAGGTGGCGTTCTGGAAGATCCGGGCGAGGGTGGAGGGGACACTGCTGGCTGCGAGGGAGCTGGGGTTTAACGGCCCTGACTCTTAGGGCCGCTGGTACCTGGCGAGGATTTCGGGGAGGGTGATGGTGCCTTCGAGGGTGCCGCGGATGGCGCGGTTCTGGATGGGGAGAAGCGACCATCGGGCGAGGTAAGGGATGGCGCTGTCGATGGGCAGATCAGGAAAGAGAATAGGGGTCCGCTCGTCGCCCAGCAGCTCGATGATGCGGGTGTTGTGCGGATGGGCGGCGAGCAGGGCGCGGAACTCATCATTCGACATAACGTACCAGCTGCCATCAGAGATGCGCAGCAGGAAGAGGGACGCAGCGGTGGGATCGCCGGCAATGGCTTCTGCGATCCAGGAGAGAGCATCGGTGCCGGCGTAAATGGGGATGTTGACGGGTCGAAGGGCGTCTTCGATGTGCAGGCCGACCACTTCACGCTGCTCTTCCATGGAGGGCAGGTTGAGCCCGTCCTGGTGAGTGAAGACTTCAAAGATGGGGTGGTGCTGCAGGGAGCGCGAGAGTAGATATGCGATGGTGTTGGCGAGGATGACGGGCAGGATGATGGAGTAGTTGCCGCTGGTTTCGAGCACCATGAAGACCGAGGTGAGCGGCGCGCGTAGAAATCCCGCGAAAAGGACGCCCATGCCGACCAGGGCATAGGAGCCGACGGAGACAGAGAGAGACGGAAAGTAATGCTTTTCGAAGGTCCCGATCGCGGCGCCCAGCATGGCGCCGGTGAAAAGCGTGGGTGCAAACATGCCGCCGGGAGTACCGCTGGAAAAAGAGACCGTGGTAGCGACGATTTTTAGAGCGGCGAGCGCGATGAGAAATTGCCAGGTGAACTGGC
>CAZZYN010000069.1:0-18980 GCA_964658265.1 uncultured Acetobacteraceae bacterium
CCCGTCATTTACTTCGGTGTCGACACCGCCAGCCTCCTCCCCGCCCTGCGCACCATCGGCGCCGACGTCATCGGCCTCGACTGGCGCGGACCCCTCGACCGTGGCTGGAGCGACCTCGGCTACTCCTGCGCCGTCCAGGGCAATCTTGATCCCATCACCCTCTTTGCCCCGCCGGACGTCCTCCGTGAACGTGTGCGCGCCGTTTTGCGACAGGCCGCCGGTCGTCCCGGTCACATCTTCAACCTGGGCCACGGCATCGTTCCCGGCACTCCCGTCGACAACGTGCAGCGTGTCGTCCAGTATGTCCGCGAATTTGGAGGCGAATCCCATGCCTGAACCAGCACCCGAAAACCTGGCCGTCCTGCTCCTCGCTCACGGCACGCCCGAAGAACTTAGCGAAATTCCCGAGTACCTCAGCAATGTCACCGGCGGGCGGCCCATGCCGCACCATGTCATTGAAGAAATCACCCATCGCTATGGCCTGATCGGCAAAAGTCCGCTGACCATCCTCACCCTGGAGCAGGGAAGACTGCTCAGCGAAGCCGCCGGCGTGCCGGTCTATGTCGGCATGCGCAACTGGAAGCCCTACATTCCCGACGTCGTCGCACAGATGCGGGCTGACGGCGTCCAGCGCATCATCGCCATCTGTCTCGCGCCCCAGAATTCGCGTACCAGCGTCGGCCTCTATCGTCGCTACCTGATGGCCGCCGCCACTGGCCTAGAGATCGATTTCGTCGAAGGCTGGGCGGACCACCCCCTCCTCTCTGAGGCTTTTGCCGACCGCCTCCGCGCCGTCTGGCGCCCTGGCATTCCTATTTTGTTTACCGCCCACAGCGTCCCCTGCCGCACCATCCAGGCCGCCCAGCCGCCCGCCGAAGACGCACCCCAGGTGCTCCCGCTCAAGCCCACCAACGATCCCGATCCCTATCCACTCGACGCCAAGCGCACCGCCGCCGATGTCGCCGCCCGCTTCGCCGCTGACGGCCTCACCCCCGACGACTGGTTCTTCGCCTTCCAGAGCCAGGGCATGTCCGGCGGCCCCTGGCTGGGTCCCGCCGTTGAAGACACCCTCACCGCGCTCAAAGCCGCGGGCCACGCGGAAGTCGTCATCCAGCCCATCGGCTTCCTCTGCGACCACGTGGAAATCCTCTACGACATCGACATCGGCTTCCGCGAATTCGGCGAGTCCATCGGCCTTAAAGTCTCGCGGCCTGAGTCGCTGAACAATTCGCCGATCCTGGTCCAAGCCCTGGCCGACGTCGTCCGCGCCCGCCTCGCTCACCTGGCGCAAACCGCGCCTGCCGTCACGACCGCATGAGTCCGGATCACCCCCGCGATCGAGCGCGTCGGATCGCCATCATCGGCGGGGGACTCAGCGGCATCACCGCCGCGTATGAACTGGCAGTCCGGCATCCGGACCAGTCCTTCACCCTTTTTGAAGCCTCCGGTCGCCTCGGCGGTACGGTCGAAACCGTGCATGACCAGGGCTTCATCATCGAAGCCGGGCCGGATTCCTGGGTCTCCGAAAAACCCTGGGCCCGCGGGCTCGCCGAAGAACTCGGCCTCGCCTCCGAAATCATCCCGTCCAATGACTACAAGCGGCGCACCTATATCGTGCGCGATCGCCAGCTCCTGCCCATGCCCGACGGCCTGCGCATGATGGTTCCCACCCGCTGGGAGCCCGTTTTGCACTCCCCGCTCATCTCCTGGGAAGCGCGCCTGGCATACCTGCGTGAGCCGAAGCAGGCCGACCACCTCAAGGCCACTTCACTCCACGCACGCGGTCCTGCCGCCGACGAATCGGTCGCCGACTTCGTCCTCCGCCACTTCGGTCCGGAAGTCTCCACCACCCTCGCCGGTCCGCTGCTCTCCGGCGTCTTCGGTGGTGACATCGCGAAGCTCAGCGTCCGCGCCGTCATGGCCCCCTTCGTCCGCATGGAAGCCGAGCACGGCAGCCTCATCGAGGCCTTCCGCCTCAAGGCCGCAGTCTCCACCGCCCCACCCTCTGCAACCTTCACTACCCTGGCTACTGGGCTCGGCACCCTCATCGATCGCCTCGTCGATAAGCTTCCGCCCGCCGCCATCCGTCTCCACACTCCCATCACCGCTCTCAATTATCAGAATCATCTCTGGCAGCTCCGTCATGCAGGCGGCACCGACAGCTTCGACTCGATCCTCCTCTGCACCCCTGCGCATGTCACCCGTCCGCTGCTTTGCTCCATGCAGCACACCGCCGCCACCTCCATCGCCTCGCTCCTTCCGACGGAAGCCTCTTCAGCCCTCGTCGTCGCCCTTGGCTACACCCGCGAAAAGGCGCAGCATCTCCGCATCCCCCAGGGCTTCGGCTTCCTCGTACCCCAGGCGCCGTCTGCTTCCAGTCACGCAGCGCCTGACCTGCTGGCCTGCACCTTTGTCGATCAGAAGTTCACTCATCGCGCCCCGCCCGGCGGCATTCTGCTCCGCGGCTTCTTCGGTGGTACCGCAGCAAATCAACTTCAGCACGCATCCGCCGATGAATGCATCGAACTAACCCGGACGCAGTTGTCGCGCCTGCTCGGGCCTCTGCCGCTTCCGGATGTGCATCTGGTTCGTCACTGGCCATCGTCTCTGCCACAATATTTCACCGGCCACGTCAGCCGCATGCAGCAGGTCGGCGCTCTGGTGCAACAACTGCCGGGACTCGAGCTGCTTGGTAACGCCTACCATGGGGTCGGTCTGCCAGACCTTGTACGCGATGCCCGGCGCGCCGTCATCGCAGCCATGAGCATCAAAGCAGCATTTACCGCGGAGGCCACGTCGCCCGTCAATCAGACACTCGCCGTCGATGCAACATCGAGCGACGTTGCATCCCTGCAGAACTCGTAGTCGCTGCCGATTCACAGTTTGTTGTGACGGGACACTTTTTGTTGAAGAGCAATGCGTTGAAGAAGCAATGCTTTAATTTTTCTGCAATGAAACTAAGCTTTCGCATACTCTGCCGCAGGGCTACTCTCAGCCGTCTCACTATGAAAGAGTTAAGTGTCCTGCAGAGAGTCGGCCGGGCGCAATCTGACATGCCGCATGCAAGGTGGGAATGAAGCGAACTCGCAAGAAAGTCATCATTGTAGGCGCCGGGCCCGGCGGCTTGGCTGCAGCAATCCTGCTCGGACACTCTGGTCTGGATGTAACCGTGGTCGAGAGTCGCAGCACCGTCGGCGGCCGCACTTCCACGATTGAACAGCAGGGTTTTAAGTTTGACACCGGCCCAACGTTCTTCCTTTATCCGCGTGTACTGCGCGAAATCTTCGCCGTCGCCGGTCGTGACCTCGACCGCGAAATTCCCATGAAGCGTCTCGATCCCCAGTACCACCTGGTCTTCGGATCTGGCGGCGAACTCCTCGCCACGCCAAACATCGAGCGGATGGAGCGGGCTATCGCGGCAGTCAGTCCGGAAGACGCACCGCGCTTCCGTAACTTTCTCAATGACAACCGCAACAAACTCGATCGCTTCATCCCGTTTCTTGAATCGCCCTTCGAAAGCTGGCGCGACCTGGCCAAGCTCAGCATGCTCAAGATGCTGCCGCTGCTCAAGCCCTGGCATTCGCTCGACAGCGACCTGCGCCATTATTTTAAGGATGAGCGGATCCGTCTCGGCTTCAGCTTCCAGTCGAAATACCTGGGTATGTCGCCGTTCACCTGTCCCAGTCTCTTCAGCATCCTCTCTTTCCTTGAATACGAACACGGCGTCTTCCATCCCATCGGCGGCTGCGGGGCCGTCACCCGTGCCATGGCCCGCGTTGCCCGCGACCTCGGTGTGAAGTTCCTGCTCGACGAGCCGGTGGAGCAGGTCTACTTCGACGGCCAGCGAGCCACCGGCCTGCGCACCACTCACCGCACCATGGAAGCCGATGCCGTCGTCATCAATGCAGACTTCGCCCAGGCCATGCAGCGTATGCTGCCCTCGAGCGTCCGCCGCCGCTGGACCGATCGCAATATCGAAAGCAAGAAGTATTCCTGCTCTACCTTCATGCTCTACCTCGGCATCGAAGGCGGTTACGATAACGTCCAGCACCACACCATCTATCTCGCCAAGGACTATCAGCAGAACCTCCGCGACATCGAGCAGGCACACGTCCTCTCCGCGGATCCGTCCTTCTACGTCCAGAACGCCTGCATCACCGACCGCACCCTGGCGCCTAATGGCATGAGCACCTTGTATGTACTCGTACCGGTTACACACGAGACGCCCAACGTCGACTGGTCGAAGGAAACAGACCGTTTCCGTGCCCTGACCATCAGGCAGCTCGAGAAAATCGGCATCACTGATCTCGAGCGCCGTATTCGTTTTGAGAAGGTGCTTACCCCTGCCACCTGGAACAGCGAGTTCGCGCTTCATCGCGGCGCCACCTTCAGCATGTCTCATAATCTTATGCAGATGCTGCATAAGCGGCCGCACAATCGCTTCGAAGATGCCGAGGGCGTCTACCTCGTCGGTGGCGGCACGCATCCCGGCAGCGGTCTTCCCGTCATCTTCGAGTCGGCGCGGATCACCTCGCGCCTCCTCCTCGAAGACATGCAGATTCAGCCCGACTGGAGCTTCGAGTCGCCGCTGGCTGAAGCCGTGTGCGAAGCCGCATCTTAGTGAATATGCCGGCTCCAGAACTGCTGCAGGCCAGCTCCACGGATGCCATCGCGGCCATCCTGAAGCAGGCGCGCCTCGCCCAGCACACATGGGCTGCAGCACCCATCGCGAACCGCCTTGCCGTCATCCGAAACACCCGCCACCTGGTCGCGGAAAACTGTCGTAGTCTCGCCGCCACCCTGCCCGGCCGCGATCTTGAACCAGCCGCCGCACGCCCGGCATCCAGTCAGCCAGGTGGCGTCCAGCCTATCTCTCCGGCGCGTGCCACCGTCCTGCCGCGCAACATGGCAGACACGCTCATCGCCGAAGTCCTGCCCCTGGCCGAAGCCGCCCGTTTTCTTGAGCGCGAAGCCACGTCGATCCTCCTCCCCAGGCAGCTCGGCCGCCGCAACAGGCCGTTCTGGCTCGGTGGCGTAGCCTCGCAGGTTGAACGCGTGCCGCTCGGCGTCGTCCTCGTGATTGCGCCGTCGAACTACCCTCTTTTTCTGCCCGGCGTGCAGGTCATGCAGGCGCTCGCCGCAGGCAATGCTGTCCTCTGGAAGCCCGCCCCCGGCTGTGCCGCGGTCGCTCGATTCATGGCTCGCCTCTTTACCCAGGCAGGCCTGACGAATGGCCTGCTCTACATCCTCGACGAAGCCGCTAAGTCCGGCATTGAAGCCATGCGTGCCGGCGTCGACAAAGTTTTTGTCACCGGCCATGCCGACACCGGCCGAGCCGTGCTTCAGGAACTCGCCAGCACCCACACCCCCGCCGTCATGGAGCTCTCCGGCTGCGACGCCGTCTTCCTGCTGCGCGGCGCCGACCTCAATCGGGCCGCCCACGCTCTGGCCTTCGGTCTGCGTCTTAACGGCTCCGCCACCTGCATGGCGCCGCGACGCGTATTTGCAACTGCCGCTGATTCTCAGCAGCTGCTCGCACTGCTGCAGCCCCTGCTGGCAGAAACGCCACCCGTGCCGCTCGCCCCCACGATCCGCACGCAGCTCGACCGTCTCATCCAGGAGGCCGTTCAGTTGGGCGCCACGCTCGTGCGCGATGGTCGCTCCGGCTCATCCGAATATGTGACGCCCACGGTTCTGTTGAATGTTCCGACGCACGCAGCAATCCTGCGCACTGACATCTTTGCGCCCGTGCTCTCTTTCTGCCCATCCGCGAATGAGGCCGAGGCCCTCGCCGCCAATGCCGCATGCCCCTACGCACTGACTGCTTCCATCTTCGGTGCCCCTGCGACATCCAGGATATTTGCAGCTGAGCTGCGCGTCGGCACCGTCCTCATCAACGACATCATCGTCTCGACTGCTGATCCGCGTGTCTCCTTCGGCGGCCGCGGTGCCAGCGGCTTCGGCGTCACCCGCGGCCATCAAGGTCTGCTCGAGATGACTGCCGTCAAGACCACGCTTCACCAGCAGCGGCGCAGTCTCCGGCCCTACGCTGCCACCAGTAGCCGGCATGAACCTTTCTTCGCCAGCTACATCCAGGCCGTTCATTCCGGAAGCCTGGCACAACGATTTCGAGCCCTTGCGCGACTGATGTCGGCAGCACGGCATGTCGACAGAAAATAACGTTTCGCCACCCAAGGAGTAAGCATGCGAGTAGCAGTCATCGGTTCCGGCCTCGGCGGCCTGTCAGCAGCCTGTGTCCTGGCAGCACGTGGATACGAAGTAGATGTCTTTGAAAAAAATGAATGGCTCGGTGGCAAGGCAGCGGTCCTTCAGCAGGATGGCTTCCGCTTCGACATGGGTCCCACCATCCTCATCATGCCGTCGGTTCTGCAGCGCGTCTTCTGTGAGTCCAAGCGCGATATGCATGATTACCTCGACCTCGTGCGCCTCGATCCGCAGTGGCGCTGCTTCTTCGAGGACGGCAACGTTATCGATCTCAAGCACGACCAGAAAGAAATGGCCGCGTCGCTCGATGTCAACCAGCCCGGCATGGGTGAACGCTACACCGAGTTCATGAACCTGTCACAGCAGCTACACGGAATTTCCGATCGCTTCTTCTTCTGGCGTTCCATCGGCGGTATCGGCGACACCTTCAATTTCTCCGGAAGCTTCAACGCAGCCGTACTCAAAGATGTCATGCGTATGCGCATGGGCAGCACGGTAGGCGGCACCATCCGCAGCTTTATCAATGATCCCAATATCGCCCAGATGCTCGACCACATGGTTCAGTACGTCGGCTCTTCTCCTGACGCTTCACCCGCCATCCTCTGCTCCATCGGCAACATGCAGGCACAGGAAGGGATCTGGTATCCCATCGGCGGCACGCGCGCCGTACCGGAAGCTCTCGTTAAGCTCGGCACCGAGCTGGGCGTTCGCTATCACACCTCCACCTCCATCGACCGGGTTCTCACCGAGGCTGGAAAGGTAACCGGCATCGTTGCCGATGGCGAGCCGATGCCCTTCGACGCTGTCGTCTCGAACGAGGATGCTGTCCGCACCCACCGCGAGCTGCTCGGCGGCGAGCATGCCACCAGCTTTGACAGCAAGCGTCATTATGAGCCAGCCTGTTCCGGCGTCGTTCTCTACCTCGGCCTCAACAAGCGCTACGACCACCTCGCGCATCATGACTTCGTCTTCTCCCGCGACCCGCACGAAGAGTTCCACCACATCTACGACCTCGGCGAGCCCGCGCCTGATCCCACCTGCTACCTCGCCTCCACTACCCGCACCGATCCGGCGACTGCACCCGAAGGCGGCGACGCCCTCTACGTCCTCGTGCACACCCCGTATCTCCGCCGCGGTCATGACTGGAACAAGATGTTCCCGGCCTACCGCCAGGTCATTCTGGACAAGCTCAAGCGCACCGCCGGCCTCACTGACATCGAAGATCGCATCGTCTTCGAACATGCCCTCACACCCGTCGATATCCACGAGCGCTACAAGGTGCTCAACGGCGCCATCTACGGTATCTCCAGCCACGGCCGCTTCACCGGCGCCTTCAAACCCGCCAACGCCAGCAAGGAAATAGATGGCCTTTTCCTCGCCGGCGGCGCCGCTCATCCTGGTCCCGGCATGCCGATGGTCATGATGAGTGGCTGGATCGCAGCCGACGCACTCGATCAACGCTACCGTGGTGTTGAACAGGCTGGGTCTTCCAGAAAAGAAGCAGAAGAATTACTGAGCACGGTCGCATAGGACTACGCTGAAGAAATAATGAGCCGTACAGCCCAGGACAAAAATGCGCGGGTGCCTTCAAGCCACGCGGCCGGAGCCAACGCTCCGCCGCAGGTCTCGAGAAAGGTGCTCGCGCTTTTTCAGTTCTATATCTCCTGGTTTGTGCCGCGTCACTTCCATGCCGTCCGTATCGCCCACGCCAGCCGCTTCCCGGCCTCCGCAAAGCCGCTCATCGTCTGTATCAATCACGCCTCCTGGTGGGATCCGCTCCTCATCCTTTTACTCACCCGCCACCTCGCGCCCGGCCGCATCGCCTTCGCGCCCATGGAAGCTGAGGCACTCGAGCATTATGGCTTCTTCCGTAAACTCGGCGCTTTTCCCGTCGACAACACCAGCAACCGCGCCGCCGCGCATTTTCTCCGCCAGGCCGCTGCTGTACTGCGTCAGCCCGGCGCCATCCTCTGGATGACTCCCGAAGGCCGCTTCACTGACATTCGTCAGCGCCCCGTCACCTGGAAGCCCGGCACCGCCGCCCTCACCCGCCACATCGGTGACTGCACGCTCGTTCCCCTGGCTATCGAGTACACCTTCTGGGACGAACGTCTCCCCGAAGTTCTCTGCAACATCGGCGAACCGATCCACTTCACAGCTGACGACTCGGCCTCCACCAGCGATCGAACCCAGCGACTCCACCAGGCCATGACCCAGCTTCAGGACGAGCTGACCACACTCGCGCTGGCACGTGATCCCGCCGTCTTCCATGCCGTCTCCGTTGGCCGCGCCGGCGTCTCGCCCGTCTACAACCTCTGGCTTCGTGCAAAGTCCCTCTTCACCCGGCAGCCTTACGTCGCAGAACATGGTGCGATTGCTCCAAAATGATCGTGTCCTTCTTTCAACACGCGACCATCCTCGAACAGACTGCCTTCTGGTGCGCAGCTGTGCCCGCAGCACTCTTCTGCTGGAATCTCTGTTTTTTTCGCCGCCCGCCCGCCCGCACCGCTACAACTGATCCCGCCTCCATCTCCGTCCTCATTCCCGCCCGCAACGAAGAGCACAATATCGGCGACGCCATCGAAGCCGTCCTCGCCTCGCGCGGTGTCCAGCTCGAGCTCATCATTCTTGATGACGCTTCCACCGACCGCACGGCTGCCATCGTTCAGGCCGTCGCTGCCGCTGATCCCCGCGTGCGCTGTGTTCCCGGCACACCACTCGCCGCCGGCTGGGCTGGCAAAGCTCATGCCGCGCACGCCCTAGCCGGCCTCGCCCGGTCCGACATCTTCTGCTTCATCGATGCCGACGTCCGCATCGCTCCCGACGCCCTCGCCCGCATGTTCAGCTATCTGCAACAGTCACGGTGCGATATGGTCAGCGGCTTCCCGCGGGAAGTCACCATTACGCCCACGGAGTGGCTGCTGCTCCCGCTGATCCACTTCCTGCTGCTCAGCTATCTGCCTTTTGCCGGGGTGCGCTACACTCGTTTTGCCGCATTCGGCGCAGGCTGCGGTCAGTTCATCATGACCACCCGCCGCGGCTATCTCGCATCCGGCGGCTACGCCAGCGTCCGGACCACCATGCACGATGGCATCGTCCTGGCCAAGCTCTTCCGGCAACACGGCATGCGAAGCGATGTGGCCGACCTCACCAGCCTCGCCACCTGCCGCATGTATAACAGTGGCGGTGACGTATGGGCCGGACTCACCCGCAATGCCACCGAAGGCATTGCCGCCCCGGGTCGCATCGTACCCTTCACCCTGCTGCTTTTCTGCGGACAGGTGTTGCCCTGGCTGCTGCTTCCTTCGGCGCTCTATCGGCACACCGGCGTCCGCGTCCTCATCGCAGCCTGCGCTGCATCCCTGCTGCCGCGCATCGTTTCCATCTTCCGCTTCCGGCAGAAAGCAATCGGCGCCCTCGCGCATCCGGTCGCCATCACCGTCTTCCTCGCGCTGCAGTGGGCAGCACTACTGCGCAAACTGCGCGGTACGCCCGCAGCCTGGAAGGGAAGAGTCTTTGAAGTGGGTTAGTGCCTCTGACTACTCTTCCGCGACGATCCTCATACTCATATCCACCGCAATCGCAGAATGTGTCAGCGCACCGGATGAAATAAAGTCCGGGCCCGCCAGTGCATAGTCGCGAATCGTCTCAAGAGTGATGCCGCCCGATGCCTCGATTGGTATCGTCAGGCCACGCTCCCGCACCCGTCCAATCGACCGCTTTACCTGCTCTGGCGTCATATTATCCAGCAGCAGCGCCTCTGCGCCGCCATCCAGCGCCTGCGTCAATTCCAAGTCGCTCCGTACTTCCACCTGGATCCGCTGCCCGGCTTTCCGCAGTCGAAATGCCCGCTCCAGCACCTTCGGAATGCCGCCGCCCAGCGAGATGTGATTGTTCTTGATCAGGATCCCGTCCGACAGATCAAGACGGTGATTCTGTCCGCCTCCACACAGCACGGCGTACTTGTCGAATAGCCGTAGCCCCGGCACGGTCTTCCGTGTGTCCAGCAGTTTAGCCTGCGTGCCGTGCAGTTGGTCTGCATACTGCCGCGTAATCGTCGCGATACCGCTCATACGCTGCATCAGGTTCAGAATCACTCGCTCGCACGCGAGAATCACCCGCGCATTATGCCGGACCACGGCCAGCGACTGGCCCTTCTTTACCCGCACGCCATCGAAAATTTCCGGATGATGAATCACCTCGAAGCGGCCTGACTGCTGCTTGTCCAGCCGTCCGAAAATCTCGAGGAAACGCGGGATCGCTCCCAGGCCGGAGACAATGCAATCCTGCTTTGCCAGGATCGTTGCCGACGCCCGCAATGCCGGATCGATCGTAACAGCAGTCGTTACATCCGTCATCGCGTGGTCTTCCGCCAGCGCCTGTTCGAGTACCGTCTCTATCCGCTTGCTCTTCCAGTCCCTATCGATATCCAGTCCGCCGTTTGTTAAGCCAGTCCATCGAGTGCAGCGCGCGTCTTCGGGATCAGCTGCGCCAGTTCTTCTGCGCGTCTGCGCAATCCCTCCACAACCGCAGCCGGTGCCTTGCCGAGGAATGCCTCGTTGCCCAGTTGCCTCTGCGCGTTGCCTTGTTCTTTCTCCAGCCGCGCCAGCTCCTTCGTCAGCCGCTCCCGCTCCGCCACCACGTCAATCTGTTTCTCATACACGATCGCCACATCAAAGCCGGGCGTGGATCGCAGCGTCGCCCCTTCGGCAAAGCTGTCCACAAATTCCACCTGAGCCACGCGGGCCAGCCGTTCCAGCATCTCGCTGTTCTTGCGCAAGACTGCACTTGCGTCAGTGGAAGTGCGCACCAGCACTGGCACAGCTTCCTTCTCCGGAACGCCGCTGGCACGGCGCAGATCGCGCACCGCCACAATCAGCGACTGTATCTGCTCCATCGCTGCTTCATCTTCATGATGAATCCGACCCGCCGTCTCCGCAGCAGCACCACTGCCCGGATAAGCACTCAACGCAATCGATCTCTGCGGCGGCGCGCCGTCATACAGCGCGTGCCAGAGTTCCTCCGTAACGAATGGCATAAACGGCGACAGCAATTGCAGTGCCGCCTCGAAGACACCCAGCAGAATCGTCAGCGCCCGTCTGGTCTTTTCGGCATACCGGCCTTCAGAAAAATCCAGCCGGATCTTGACGATCTCCAGGTACCAGTCACAGAATGCGCCCCAGAAGAATTGATAAATCGTGCTCGCTGCCACATCGAAGCGATACTCCCGCAGAGCCACATTCACAGCTCCTGCGGTGGAATAAAGCCGCGACACAATCCAACGCGCATCCAGCGTGTCATTCGCTGTCGTAATCAGTCCGGTCGAGAACTCCGAAGCAGGCACCACGATACCCACCTCTGCCGCCCGCTCCACCTGCATGAACACAAACCGCGCCGCATTCCAGATCTTGTTCGCGAACGCCCGGTAACCCTCGGTCCGCTCTTCATTGAATGCAATATCGGTTCCAGGCGAAGCCATCGCCGCCAGCGTAAACCGCGTCGCGTCCGTGCCGAACCGCGCAATCGTATCCAGCGGATCGATCACGTTGCCCTTCGTCTTTGACATCTTCTGCCGATCGGCATCCCGCACCAGCGCATGGATGTATACCGTCCTGAACGGCACAGCATCCTTCAGCGTCCGCGCAGCTCCATCTGGCATCGGCATATCCAGCATGAAGTGGCAGCCGAACATGATCATTCGGGCGACCCAGAAAAACAGGATGTCAAAACCCGTCACCAGCAGCTGCGTCGGATAGAAAACTTCCAGGTCCCGCGTCGCATTCGGCCAACCAAACACCGTAATTGGCAGCAGCCCCGACGAGAACCATGTGTCGAGCACATCGGTCTCCTGCGTCAACTCCGCACTACCGCAATGTCCGCATCTGTCCGGCGTTTCGCGAGCGACCGTCACATCGTGGCATGCACCGCAA
Organism: uncultured Acetobacteraceae bacterium; assembly: GCA_964658265.1. Taxonomy (GTDB): domain Bacteria; phylum Acidobacteriota; class Terriglobia; order Terriglobales; family Acidobacteriaceae. The sequence goes on from CAZZYN010000069.1 coordinate 12,156, forward strand.
TGCCATGCCGGAATGCGATGTCCCCACCACAACTGGCGCGAAATACACCAGTCGTGAATGTTGCGCATCCACTCGAAATAGGTCTTCTCGTATTGCTCGGGCGTAATCCGGATGTGGCCCTGCTCGACCGCCGCAATCGCCTTATCCGCCAGCGGCTGTATCTTCACAAACCACTGTGTGGAAAGCCGCGGCTCGATCACGTCGCGTGAACGATCGCACCGGCCCACTGCATTCGTGTGCTCCTTGATTTCCACCAGTTGACCGCGCGCTTCGAGGTCGGCGATGATCTGCTTCCGCGCTTCGAAGCGATCAAGGCCCGCATATTTCCCAGCGGCCGCATTCATATGCGCCGTCTCGTCCATCACGTTGATTGATGGCAGCCCATGCCGCTGACCCAGAGCAAAATCGTTCGCATCATGCGCCGGCGTAATCTTCACCGCACCCGTACCGAATTCGGGGCTCACCCACGTATCCGTCACGATCGGGATCAACCTGCCCGTCACCGGCTCGACCACGCTCAATCCGTGATACGAAATGTAACGCGCGTCATCCGGATGTACCGCCACCGCAACATCGCCCGGCATTGTCTCCGGCCGCGTCGTAGCAATCGTGATCATGGCACCATTGGGCGCACCGTCGGCATCACTCACCGCGTAGCGGATGACATACAGCTTGCCCTGCTGTTCTTCGTGCACAACTTCCAGATCGGAGACCGCCGTCTGGCAGCTTGGACACCAGTTCACAATGTAGGCGCCGCGATAGATCAGACCCTGTTCGTGCAGCCGAACGAACGCCTCGCGCACCGCGACGGACAGCCGTTCATCCATCGTGAAATATTCGCGCGACCAGTCGACCGATGCACCCAGCCGCCGCATCTGGTCGAGAATCGCGCCACCGTAATGCTCTTTCCACTGCCACACGCGGCGGACAAATTCTTCGCGGCCCAGGGCCTGCCGGCTGCTCTTCTCCGTCGCCAGTTGCCGCTCCACCATCATCTGCGTCGCAATGCCGGCATGGTCGGTTCCTGGCACCCAGTTCGCCACCTCGCCGCTCATTCTGTGCCACCGCGTCAGCACATCAATCTCGGTCTGCTCGAACATGTGACCCATGTGCATCTTGCCCGTCACATTCGGCGGCGGCAGCAGGATCGTAAAAGGATCGCGAGATGGCTTTTCGGCAGGCGTCGGCGCATCGAAGATATGCTCGCGGACCCAGTACTGGGCCCAGCGTTCTTCTATCAGGGAGGGGTCGTAGGCTTTTGCAAGTTCGTGCGGCATCAGGGCGTCTGCCTAATCCTAACAACACGGCAGTCGAAAGGCGATGCAGCGTTCAACCCTTCTCCACGCACAACAATAAAAATGCGGAGCTCACACCTCGTGGGCTCCGCACTCGATCATCGAAAATTCACAAGCCTAGAAAGGATTTACCTTCTCGAGGCCCTTCTTCTTCTTGTGCCGGCTCGACGATTCCTTGCTCTCGTTGACCTTCACCTTCGGATTTTTCTTCTTGCCGTTTGTCGTCACGTTGGTGCCGGCGCCCGGGCCACCCGCTGCGTCGTTATGCTGCATGTCCGCCTCGGCAGGCTTCTCCACTGCTGGCAGCGGAGCAGTATTCGCGGGTCCCACCGCCTTCAGATTCCCATCCGTCGGTGCCGGGGTCGGTGGCGTTGAAGGATCAGGTGCTGTACCCGTCGCCGGGGCTCCGGCCACTGACTTCGCATCGTTGTTGTTCAGAATGGTCGCGCCGATCGTGTTGCCCGGCGTATCGCCGCCTGGGACGTCATCCAGCTTCACTGCAGGCGCATCTGTCCGTGGCGGTGTCGTTCCATCGGACGTCGCGGCCGTTGCCGCAGTCGCGCCACCCGCTGGCAGAATCGGCTTGTTATTCAATGCCGCGGTAAAGACAGCAACATTTTCCTTGCTCACTTCGGGCGCCGTCACAGCCTTCGGATTCACCATCGTCGGCTCGCCGATCCGCGATGCACTGATCGTCGACGGACCATGCTTGACCAGCAGCATCGCGCGATCCTTCAGCTTCACGTTCACGCGGCTCTGCTCTTCTGCTTCACTCTCGGCCAGTGCTGCCTGCGATGGCTCCGGAACCGGCCGTGCCATACCGATCAGGCGTTCCCGCGCATCTTCCACGTGCGGGGCCATCGGGTACCGCGTCACCACCTCGGAGTAATACCGCGCCGCGCGGTCCGCATATACCGCCGCCAGTCTTTCCTTGGCCGCGCCATTGATATTCATCCGCTGCGCAATTGCAGCCTCGGCCGCATACGCATCGCCCAGCTGCAGCAATGCCAGGTCGCTGTGGCTGTAGAGCGGGTAGGAGTCGACCAGGCTCTGCAGCCGTGCAATCGTCGCCGCCCAGTTCTCATGCGTGGCATAGAAGCTTCCGATCTCGTATTGCCGGTCCGCCATCACTTCCTGCACATCCCGCAGCCGCTGCTTGGCCCGTGGCACCAGCGTCGACTCCGGGAACTGCTGGATCATCAGCCGGTATTCCTGTTCGGCACGCCCGGCATTCGTATCATCCCGGTCCGGTTTCGCCATCTGCTGGTAATAAATATCCGCCACCTTCATCTGCGCTTCGGCAGCTTCCGGCTGGTTCGGGAAAAATGTGATGAAGTCTTTGTATTCGGCCTCGGCCTGCTCCAGCGCCGCCGTGCCGCCTTCCTTGTACCAGGTGTCGCCCACGGCCAGCTTGGCCCGCATCACAAATTCAGATTCCGGATAGGTATTCAGCATGGTCTGCAGATCCAGACGGGCGACGTCGAACTTGCCCTTCTTCATCGCGACCATCGCCTTGTCGAACAACTCGCGGTCCGGCTGCTTCGACTTCAATCCTGCTGTCGGATCAGCCGCCGACGCCTTGGTCGACTTCGGTTTCTTGTCAAAAATCCCTGCGTGCGCTGAGGGGACCGGGGCTGCCATGCATGCTGCCATGCAAATAGCGGAGAGGCTCGATAACAAACGCTTCATTCACACTCCAATGCGCAGACGCCGCTCCAACAAACGGGCAGAAATCTCCTGAAAAACTGTCTGCCGTGTCTTCCAGGTCTCTTCGATCAGTGTATACGTCTAGCGCGACGCCTGCACCGCGTCCGCACCATAAACGGCTGGCGTCCGATCTCCCGGCGTGCCATCCGCAGCACGAGCCGCTGCGAGCAGTTCCGCCCCGTTTCTCACTGGATCGCCATCACTGAATACTGCGCTTCCTGCCACCAATAACTCGGCTCCTGCTTGGACGACGCTCGCAATCGTATCGTGAGCAACGCCGCCATCCACCTCAATCAGGAAGGACAAGCCGCGCTCTGCCCGCAGTCTGCGCAGATGGCTAAGCTTCTCGAGCGAAAAAGGTATAAATTTCTGCCCGCCAAAGCCCGGATTCACACTCATTACCAACACATGGTGCAGCATCGGGAGAATATCCAGCAGCACCTCGACCCGGGTCGCCGGGTTGATCACCACTCCCGGCTTCATGCCGTGGTCCCCAATCAACTGCAGTGTGCGATGCAGGTGCCGGCAAGCCTCGTAGTGCACGCCGATCCAGTCCGCACCCGCATCGGCGAACATCGGAATAAATTCATCGGCATTCTCGATCATCAGGTGGCAGTCCAGCGGCAGCTTCGTCGCCTTGCGCAGCGACTTCACCACCGGCGGCCCGAGCGTAATATTCGGAACGAAGTGACCATCCATCACGTCCACATGGATTGCCGTCCCACCTGCCTCTTCCGCCATCTGTACGGCATCTGCCAGGTGAGCAAAATCGGAAGAGAGAATAGACGGCAGCAACTGCACCATAGCGTGAATACCCTGTCGTTTGAAGATCGAACCGAAGCTCTTCTACCAAGTCTACCGCGGCTGAACTCATCGCTTACGCGCATGCCTGCGGTCAGGCATGCCACTTCGCCGGCTTCATTCCGGCAGCACTCGCTCCCAGCTGCGCGGAAGACGCCACCCTGGAAATAGCCCGAATCACGGCGCGTCGTGGCAGCGTTCCATCCGCATCCCGGAAGATCACCTCGCCCACCCGTCGCGTCTGCGGCCGGTAGAACCATCGTGCCAGCAGCGACAGGTGGTCCTCGTAAACACTGCTGTCTCTCTGCTGTTTCGGCGTTGTTGTGATGGAGGCTTCCAGCCCGGCTACGACTTCATCAAGCCGCGTCTCCAGCACATCTCGCGAAGCCTCTTTCACAGGACTACTGCCATCCTCCGCCAGGGGCACCGGAACCAGCGCCATCGGCTGTGTATACAGCGACGACGATCCAGACAATTCGTTATGCAGCCGCATGCCCAGCGTCGAGTAGGCCCTGGGCCCTGCCAGCAGGCCGCGCTTCAGCAGGAAAAGGTCCACGCTGTCCGATTCACTCCCCGGCTGCACCACCACCCCGCTCAGCTGGCTTACTGGCCGCGCTGCTTCCGGCATCTGTCCAGCAACTGCTTCCACCTTTTCGTATCGCTGATGCAGGGCTGCTGCCTGCTCAAACTCGAGTGCCTCGGCGGCGGCCGTGCGCTGCCCGGCCACCTGCTCCAGCAGGCTCTGCCCGTGTGTCCGCAGGAACTCCGCTACAGCCGTAGCCTCTTCTGCATACCGCTCATCTGTACAGCCCTGGTAGCACGGCGCCAGACACTTTTTCATCTCGGAATACATGCATCCGGGAAAGGCCGGGTCAGGATTCAGATTCTCGACACAACGGCGCAGCAGAAACAGGTCCAGCACCTGCTCCAGGTAGCGTTCCGCCGCCGCCTTCGAAGGGAACGGACCGACAGGCTCCTTCAATCCTGTGGCAGCAATTCCCGTCACGCGTGTTGTCAGCACCGCCCGTGGATAGCGGTTCTCCATTCTCACCCTCAGAAAAGCCGCCGGCCTCAGCCGCAGCCTGGTGCGTGCATCACGCGCACTGTGCAGCCCCGCTGCTTCAATCCATCCATCCACAGTCCGGGCTGCTTCGTAAAAGACCAGGTCCGATGCCAGGTCCGAACCAGTCTCCGTGAACTCGATGCGTGCGATCCGTTCAGCCAGTTGGAGCCGCCGCGACTGCGTAGGAGCCGGGCTTAAGAATCTGTGCAGCCGTCGTCGTATATTGCTTGTCTTCGCCAAGTAAGGTTCTGCATCCGCATGCTCGCCAAAGAGAGCGAAGACGCCACAGCCCTCGGGCAGCTGCGAGATGGCGGCATTTCTGTCTGCTCGATCAAATGCCACGGCATGGCTCAGGAGCGCTGGCGCGTCGGCCGGACGCGGCAATACGCGCTGTTCCTGTGCGTTGCTCGCAGCTGTTGCACCTGCCGGCATCCTTGTTCCCACGCCGCTTATCCTACTGCGTTCCGGCGGCACCGGGCCAACCGGAAGCCGCAGACAAAGACGCGCCTTCCGCAAAAGGAAACGCGCGTCGTGTCCGGGTCATTTCGACTCTGCCGCGATAATTATTTTGACGGACTCGCCTGCATCAGCTTGTCGACCAGGCTCATATCCACCAGCGTCACGCCCGTGTCGACAAACGCCGGAATCGGCGAGTTCACATCCAGGCTGAAGTCCCCGTTCAGACCGATTGACTTGGCATGGTGCAGATGATCCAGCCCCTGCAAACCCAGCAGTGCCATCGTGTAGGGCTTCTGCGCCATCGTCGAATCGATCGTTCCGTCCTTCACCATCTTCAACGTGTCCGGATCCGCATCCATCGCCACCAGCAGCCGGCCAGCCGCATGGGCCCTCTGGAAGGCCAGTCCCACATCCTTGCCCGCGGAAGCTTCAAGGCAGATGAAGGCATCAATCTTCTCGCCGCCCGTCTTGCCGAGGTACTGCGTCGCCTTGTCCATCGCTGTGCCGGAGTCACCCTTCATATCGAACACATCGACGATCTTGATGCCCGGATATGCCGAAAAGGCGTCCTTGTATCCCTTGAGCCGCTCCTCAAGATTTGGCTGGTTCGGCATCGTGAAAAATACCACGTTGCCCTTGTCGCTCAACTGCTTCGCTACCCTCTGACCACCCAGGCGGCCGGCATTCAGATTGTTCGTGCCGATGAAGTAGAGACGCTTGCTCTCCGGCGCATCGGAGTCGATCGTGATCACTGGAATGCCCGCTGCGACAGCCGCGTCAATCTCGGGAGCCATCAACTGTGCACTGGCGACCGACACCAGGATGCCGGACGGTTTCTTTGCCACAGCCGAGCGGAATTCCTGCACCTCGGCCTGCGGATCAAACGTGGTCGGCCCTTCCATGAATGCCGAAACGCCGTACTCTTTCGCAGCAGCCATCAGGCCGGTCTGCGCACTCTGCCAGTACGGCAGGTTGATGTTGGTCGCGACCAGGTAGTAGGTCTCGCTCTTGTCATGGGCAAGGCAGCCGGTCATCGAAAGACCCAGCGTCAGGGTGGCAGCAGCAAGCAGGCCAGTCTTCAGCAGGGACCTGCTGATCCGGCGCAAGGATCCATCGGCATTCCGTATCGATCTGTGGGAAGCATTACTGCGAAAAGTCTTCATGTCGTCCTCCGAACAAGTGAATTGCGGACGCATCGCGGCAGGGATTGAGCCATTCAGCGTTTCCGCAGCTGCCTGCTATATCTGCGGTGGCTCATACTACTCCCGCTGAGAAAACTTTCACACGGAATTTCGAAAGCCTTGTCCCACCCGATGCAGAGCAAAAAATGTGCCAGTCCCGTCGGGCGATTCTACAAGGCTTCGCGCCGCCGGCTACAGCGATTGTCAGCTGCCGGCCATCATCAGCTTCCGGCAATCGTCATGCCGTCGATACGCAGAGTCGGGCACGCGACTGAACCGCGAAAGACGAGGTCATCCGCGATACTGGAGATGTTCATCA
>CAZZYN010000070.1:0-18588 GCA_964658265.1 uncultured Acetobacteraceae bacterium
CCCTGCAGTCCATCCGGCCGTTCCTGGAACTCATAACCAACGCCCAGCTTCCACTGCGCAGCCGCCGGCACTGCCTGGCTCAATGAAACCAGGTGCAGCCGTTGCGCATCCTGCCCGCGGATCACCATCGCAAAGGTATTCTCAAAGCCCAGCGGCGGCCCTGCCTCCACGTGATATCGCTCCTTGTAGAGGCGTTCCACCGTGGCCAGCGAGCCCTCCGGATTCTTGTCGACCGGCTGTTTCAAAATCGCTGTCAACGCCGTACCGGAATACTCCACATATCCGTCGATCCGCGAAGAGATCAGCGCCTGGTGGCAGATATAACTGCCTGCCAGGTAAAAGCGGCGCTCGACCTTCAGCCCTGCTTTCGCCTCAATCTCCTGTGCCAGCAGTTCTCCCAGGACCACCTGTTCCGTAAAATTCTTCGCACCAATCACTGGATGATCCGGCCTGGGCGGCTGGCATGCCGTCAACGCCATCAACAACGCGCCCATAGACGCCGCCGTCAGCATTCGCAACAACTTCATGCCCGTTTTCCCGGGACGCGCAGCCTTGACTCCAGTAATCCAAGCAGTGTGTCCGCACCCAGCGCCAGCAGCGCCGCCGGAATTGCCCCGGCCAGCACCAGCCCATTGTTCAGCGAAGCCACGCCGCGGAAGATCAGGTCGCCCAGTCCTCCGGCACCCACCGCCGCCGCAATCGTCGCGATTCCCACACACGTCACAGTCGCTGTCCTCAATCCAGCTAGAATCACGCCGGCAGACAATGGCAGCTCCACCCGGAACAGCCGCTGCGAAGAAGTCATCCCCAATGCCTTCGCTACATCGATCAGAGTCGGATCGACCCCGCGGATCCCGGCGTACGTATTACGCACAATCGGCAGCAGCGCATAGGCGACCAGCGCAGTGATCGCAATCCGCGCAGCCCGCTCTCCCAGCACCGGCAGCGGCAGCAGAAATCCCAGGAGCGCCAGACTCGGAATGGTCTGCAGCGTATTCACGATTGCCAGTACCGGCCTCGCCAGTCTCTCGTTCCGTGTCAGCACAATGCCCAGCGGAATCGATATAGCCGTCGCAATCAGCATGGCCCAGCCCGTCAGCCAGATATGCTCTACCGTCAGCTCGCCGATCTGCGGACCATAGCGGGACAGAAAGCCGCTGAGTCCGTTCATCGTGCCTCTCCCGCAGGCTCGCAACCCTGTTCCATCGAGCCTCGGTGTACTGCACGCACATATTGCTGGATCGCCGGCACATCCGACTTTAGAAACTCAGACGCCGGCAGATTCGCCGCAATCTTTCCCTGCTCCACCAGCACAATCTGCGAAGCCAGGTAAAGTGCCTCGTCCAGGTCGTGCGTCACCAGTAGCACCGTCTTCGGCATCTCCTGCAGCAGCTTCAACAACACATCCTGCATCTCCGCCCGGGTCAGCGGATCCAGCGCGCCAAACGGCTCATCCATCAGCAGCACCTTCTGTTCTGCCGCCAGCGCCCGCGCGAGACCGACCCTCTGCCGCTGCCCGCCTGACAACTGGTACGGCATGCGCCTGCTGAATTGCGCCGGATCAAGTCCGACCATCTGTAACAGTCTGTGCGCTTTTTCGCCGAGCGTGGCTCGCTTCTCGCCTTTCAGCTCCGGCACCACCGTCACGTTGCGCTCCACATCCAGGTGCGGAAAGAGACCAGTCTCCTGGATCACGTAGCCGATCGAGCGCCGCAGCTCTACCGGCTCCTGTTCACGCAGGCTGCGCCCATTCAGCAGGATCTCCCCCGACGTCGGCTCATACATCCGGTTCACCATGCGCAGCAGCGTGGTCTTGCCCGAACCGCTCCTGCCCAGCAAAGCCGTCGTTGTGCCTTCTTCCACCTGCAGACTCAGCCTGTCGAGCAGCAACCGGCCATCGGCCAGTCGGTAACTCACATCCCGGAAATCGATGGCTGTTTTCATAGGCATGCGTTGTGAGGAAACTCGGAGCTCGCGCAATCTAGACAGAAAAAGCCAGCTACGGCCGGCTTCTCTGATACGTCAGATGCTCATAATCGCTGCACCATCGCTACTCAAGAGAATCAGCCGCGTCCAGCGGCGGCTCCACAATCGACGCATCTTCAGCCGCCGGCGCAGCAGCAATCTCTCCCGAACCCGCGCTGCCCTTCACCCGCACCACCGTGATCTTGCTGAAGCCTTCCTTGAAGTTCGGCGGACGCAGCCGTTCGGCCATCTTCTGCATGGTGTCATCATTGACCGTGCGCTCCCGGCGATGGTTCCTCTCCATACAAACCTCGAACGGCACATCGAAGAAGACTGCCTGCACCTCGTAGCCGAAGCTCTTCGCCATCTTGATCCACTGCCGGCGCTCATGTGGCGACAGGTTCGTAGCATCGACATAGTTCCACGGCATCTTCGCAATCAGGCGCGCCCGCAATAACGACCGAAGCGTCGAAAACACCAGTCCCTGGTAGCGCTGCTCCGTAATATCGTCGAAAAGAATGTTGCGCAGCATGTCGCTTGAAAGCGGCGTCACCCCACGGCGTTTGAACCACGTCGTCTTACCTGATCCCGGCAGCCCGATAGCCAGCACAACAAAGCCCCGCGCCGCCTTGATCGCCTGGGCCTCCGGTGGTGCTACCGAGGGCGATTCCGGCTGCGTCTCGAGTACCAGTTTGCCCTCGCCGCCCGCTTCGGCCACTTGCGGACTTCCATCTTCCCCCTCACCCTCGCCGTCCTCACCCGCAAAGTCGTCCGCGTCGGCAAACGGATCGTCCTCTTCCGGTTCGGTCTCCGGCGCTTCTGCAAAACGACCGATCGGCTCTGCGAAGACACCTGGATTGCGGGCCTCTTCCTGCACAGGCGCAACAGCCTGCGGACGCGGTTTACCCCGCATCCCGCGATTGCGCCGGCTGGGCCTGCCCGATCGAGGCTCCCGCTTTTCCGCTCCAGGCGCAGGCGAAGCGGCAGCCGCCGGCAGCGCAGCAGGCCTTTGTTCCTGCACCGGCGGCTTCACTACTTCCCGTCGCGGTTCATCACTGCCGTAGGAAGGCTGCAGCGGTGCGGGCTGGTTTGCAGGAATCTCCTGGCCAATCCTGCCGGTAGACTCGGAATTGTTCGGCCCGCGTTTCGTTCGTCGTCTCATCAGAGCACTTCTCCTGTTGCTGCGGCCTTCTTGGCTTCGCTTCCGCCGGCTGACGCCCCGGGAACGCCGTGCAATTCTGCCGATTCAGCCTGCAATCGACCGCGGCCGCCGATGCCGCGAATTACGCGCACCTGTTGAGGATGTAACACAACGAGAGATGCACCGCAAACGCAGCATACCGGTGAATTTCCTTTGGTACACTTGGCATTCACCGACGCACCCGGTTTTCAGGTGGCTGGAACACTCCAGGCTCCTCCTGTCCACCAGGTATTCACGAACAAATCAGCAAGGAGAACAATCCGTCCATGGCAGTGAAGGTTGGCATCAACGGCTTCGGCCGCATCGGCCGCAACGTATTCCGCGCATCGCTCAACGATCCCGAGCTTGAAATTGTCGCCGTCAACGATCTCACGAGTCCCGCGACGCTCGCCCACCTCCTCAAGTACGACTCCATCCTCGGCAACCTCAAGCAGGACGTCACCTCCGGCGAAGATTCCATCACCGTAGATGGCAAAACCATCAAGGTCTTCGCGGAACGCGATCCCGCCAAGCTCGACTGGTCTTCGGTCGGCGTCCAGATCGTCGTTGAGTCCACCGGGCACTTCACGGATGCGACCAAGGCCAAGGCCCACATGCAGGGCACCGTCAAGAAGGTCATCATCTCGGCTCCGGCCACCAACGACGACCTGACCGTTGTCCTTGGCGTCAACGAAAACAAGTACGACCCGAAGGCGCATCACGTCATCTCGAACGCCTCCTGCACCACCAACTGCCTCGCGCCGCTGGCCAAGGTGCTCGACGAAAACTTCGGCATCGTTAATGGCCTGATGAATACCATCCACAGTTTCACCAATGACCAGGTCACCTTAGACTTCCCGCACAAGGACCTGCGCCGCGCCCGCGCTGCCTCGCTCTCGATCATTCCCACGTCCACCGGCGCCGCCAAGGCTCTTCACCTCGTCCTGCCGCAGCTGAAGGGCAAGCTGGACGGCTTCTCCCTCCGCGTGCCAACGCCGGTTGTCTCCTGCGTCGACCTCACCGTCGTCACCGAAAAGCCCGTGACCATCGAGTCCGTTAACGCCGCTCTCAAGAAGGCGTCCGAAGGCGAGCTGAAGGGCATCCTGGGCTACGAAACCAAGGAGCTGGTCTCCGCTGACTTCAAGGGCAATCCCCTGTCCTCGATCATCGATGCACCGTTGACCAAGGTGCTCGGCAACACCGTCAAGGTGATCAGCTGGTATGACAATGAGTGGGGCTACTCCAACCGCGTCCGCGACCTGATCGTCTTTCTCGACCAGAAGGGCCTCTAGACAACTGCTAACGGGCGCCGGCATAATCCCCGGCGCCTTTCCTCTTCTGACCACCCGAAATCAGCGATGCGCGCGAACATCTCCGGTACCTCACCCTTCGAACCAGTCATCGGCTTTTCCCGCGCAGTTCGGTTCGGCGCGCATGTCTACGTCTCCGGCACCGGCCCTGTGGGCGCTGATGACGCCGATCCAGCAACCCAGACCCGCCATACCCTCGGCCTCATCGAAAAAGCACTCCACGCCGCGGGAGCATGCTTCGCGCACGTCGTCCGTACCCGCATCTATCTCACCCATGCCGACGACTGGGAAGCCGTTGGCCGCGCCCACGGTGAAATCTTCAGTGCCATCCGTCCAGCGTCCACAATGATCGTGGTCGCCAAACTATTGAACCCGTCATGGCGCGTCGAGATCGAAGCGGATGCCATCATCCCCGACTCGCACCGCGCAGAAAGCCAGCCATCCTGATGCCCATCCACTCGCTGCGCGACCTCGAGCTTCAACACCAGCATGTCTTCATCCGCGTCGATTTCAATGTGCCCCTCTCCGACGACGGCACCGAGATCCTGGACGACACCCGCATCAAGGAAACTCTGCCCACCATCGAATACGCCATCCGCCATCACGCCAAGATCATCCTGGCCTCGCACCTTGGCCGGCCCAAAGGGAAGCCGAATCCCAAGTACAGTCTTCGCCCTATCGTCGACCGGCTTCGCGTCCTGCTCGATCACCGCATCGGCGAGCAGGTCAACGTAGCCTTCGCCCCGGATTGCGTTGGCGAAATCGCCGTTGAGATGTCCCGCAAACTCGAGGACAGCAAGGTCCTGCTGCTCGAGAATCTTCGCTTCCATCCGGAAGAAGAAGCGAACGACCCGGCCTTTTCGAAACAACTTGCCTCGCTCTGTGACATCTACGTCAACGACGCATTCGGCAGCGCCCATCGCGCCCACGCCTCCACCGAAGGCATCACCCATCACGTGAAGCACAAGGCCGCCGGCCTGCTGATGGAAAAAGAGCTTGAGTACATGGGCAAAGCCCTCGAAGCGCCCAACAAACCCTTCGTCGCGATCATCGGCGGCGCCAAGGTGTCTGACAAGATCCAGGTCATCGACAACCTGCTCAACAAAGTCGACGCACTGCTGATCGGCGGCGGTATGGCCTACACCTTCCTCAAAGCCCAGGGTCAGGATGTCGGCAAGTCGCTCGTCGAAGCCGACAAACTCGATACCGCACGCGCAGCTCTCAAGAAGGCTAAGGACAAAGGCGTTCGCTTTCTCCTCCCCATCGACCACGTCCTGGCCGACAAATTCGCTGCCGATGCCCAGACCCAGCACTTCATGGGGCAGAACGCATTTCCCGCCGACTGGATGGCACTCGACATCGGTCCGGAAACCATCGAGCTCTTCGCCACGGAAATCTCGCTCGCCAGCACCATCATCTGGAACGGTCCCATGGGCGTCTTCGAAATGCCGGCCTTTGCTATCGGTACCAATGCCATCGCTGAAGCAGTTGCTGACAACGTCGACGCCATCACCATCGTCGGCGGTGGCGACTCGGTCTCTGCCGTCAAACAGGCCGGTGTCTCTGCACGCATCAGCCACATCTCGACGGGTGGCGGCGCCTCTCTCGAGTTTTTAGAAGGAAAAAAGCTTCCCGGTGTTGAAGCTCTGACTATTGAGGACTAAGCTATTTGCAGTTTGTCAAGTAGCAGACGGAGTATCGCGTGTCTTTCTGTTTTCTCCTGAATGCGGCGCTCATTTTTGCCGGCGTTCTTGGATTCATTGCCGCCGGCTTTGCCGGTACCTTTTCCCGACGACTCTACGCCTGCCGCTACCGGCTGATGCTGGGGCCGTTGGGCTTCGTCGTTCTCGGCAGCATCGCCCACTCCGTCACTGCCCGTCTGCTCGCCTGGTATAGCCACGTCAATCCTGCCTTTCACGTCACCCATCCCGCGGGCATTGGCTCCGTGGCTGACATCTTTGAAACCGTCATGCTGCTCCTTGCCGGCGTCGCCGGCGTCCTCTGCGGCGTAGCTCTCGGCGCTACCATTGATCAGGAACCCGGCAGCGAAGCCACCTACACCATCGCCAACTACTGGCGACGCCGCTCCCAGGCCTCCGTTCCCCAGGAATCCACACGCACGCCCCGCGAAAACATCATCCCCATCTCCAAGGGTCGAAAACAGCCTGGCATTGCTCACCCGATCGCCACAGTTGCAGAATCCGCCGTCTCCGAACACGAATAGCCCCGCCGCTTTTTTTCTCCTTTCCGCACGCCGCCCGCTTCCACGCACACTCCCTCGATACGCTTAAAATGAACGCTGTTCGAACTTACACAGGAGATTCTCCGCACATGCGCCGACCGCTGATTGCCGCCAACTGGAAGATGTTCAAGACACCTCAGCAGGCAGCAGACTTCGTGCAGTCGCTTTCGCAGCAGCCGCAGTCCGGCGCAGAAGTCGCTCTCTTTCCTCCTTCGATTGACATTGCTTCTACCCTGCAGCATCTGGGGCCAGACAGCCCCATCGGCATTGGTGCCCAGAACATGCACTTCGCCGAGGAAGGCGCCTACACTGGCGAAATCTCTGCCGGCATGGTCACCGCCATCGGCGCAAAGTACATCCTGATCGGCCATTCCGAGCGGCGGCAGTACTTCCACGAAACCGATGAGCAGGTAAACAAGAAGCTGCACACTGCCCTTAAGCACGGCCTTATTCCCATCGTCTGCGTCGGTGAGAATCTTGAGGAGCGCGAACAGAACCGCACCGAGTCCATCCTCGAGCGCCACACCCACGCCGCCTTGAAGGGCCTGTCCGCAGAAGCTGTCGCCACCGTGGTCATCGCCTACGAACCAGTTTGGGCAATCGGTACCGGCAAAACCGCCACGCCGCAGATGGCAGCCGATGCCCACAGCTATATCCGCGGCGAAGTCTCAAAATTGCTCGGCGCCCGCGTCGCCAACTCCATGCGCATTCTCTACGGCGGCAGCGTCAAGCCGGAAAACGCGAAGGAATTACTGTCAGAAGAGGAAATCGACGGCGCCCTTGTTGGAGGAGCCAGCCTCGACCCCGTCTCCTTCTACAAAATCATCGCCGCCGCCGGCTGAATCCGCTCGTCGCAAGCGGCGCAGCCGGCGCGCCGCTTAATTGGCAATCACTTCCTCGTCACTGCCGCCAGATAACTCTTCCGTAAACTCCTCCAGCAGGATCGCTTTCACCTCTTCACGATCCATCCCCATCTTCTCCACGTAGAAGTTCGCCACGTGCCGTGCCAGGTCGGCCAGCACCACGCCCCATGGCGACGGCTCTTCCCATCCGCCAAGCTGCAGACTTACATGCAGATCACTATCCGCGATCCACGCTCGCAGCAGCTCAAAGCTCTTCGCATCCGACCGCGCTGCTTCCGGAATCTGGAGTTCGTTCTTCAGCGCCATCTAGACCTTCACCAGCACATCATCGCCGTCTACCTTGATTTCGAATACATCCACCTTCGCGGCAGAGTTGTGCTCAGCCATCCCGGTATGGCGGTCAAATGCCCATGCATGCCAGGGGCAAATCACCTTGCCCTCTTCAATCATTCCCTCGGCTAGCGGACCGCCGTTGTGCGGACACTCATTGTCCATCGCCGTCACTTCGCCGCCCACCCGTGCCACGCACAATGCCCTGCCGCCGGCTGCCGCGAACTCTTTTGCCTCGCCCTCAGCAGGCAATTCCGCCCGACTGCAGATTCGTTCAAACTCACTCATACCTGTCTCGTCACTCCTCAAAAATCCGGGGCGCTGTTCATACGCTGCCCGTTTCTATCGCATCTCTGTGACTTATCCTAAATCGTCCCTGCGCTTGAGGTCTGAACAGCTTCGCATGCACCCGGACAAGCCTGCTCTGCGTGATAGCCTTAGCTCCGCATGAACGATTCAACGCAAGTCGGAAAGCCGCTTTCCAACCAAAGTCCGGACGAGCCCGCAGGGCTCTGGTGCTCGACCTGCGCCCGCCCGGTCAGCGATCCACTGGTCTGCCGCGACTGTTCTTCCATCATCTGCCGTATCTGCGGCACTGCCCTCGAATCCGCGGACGAGCTAAGCTTCGGCTGAACGCCAGGCAGGCTCTTCCGCAGAAGGAATCATCGATGAACCGTTACGCATCACCACGCAGTCCTGCCGGACGCCCCGCCAATGATCCGCTGGCCCAGCAGCTGCCGCTCGTCTCCGGCAAGTGGCTGCTCTTCTGGCTGTCCGGCATCTTCGGCGGCGGACTCGTGCTGGTCTATCTCACCCTCTGCCTGCTCTTCTGGCAGGGCCAGTGGCAAATCCTCTTTCAGCGTACCCAGCCCGTCGCCGTCTCAGCAGCCTCGCTGCCAGGTACCAGGGAGCAGGTGCTCTTCGATACCTCGGAGTCCGGAAAACCCCGTCTCGGCGGCATCTTCATCACGCCGCCAGCAACACAGCCAGCGACCAGCCGTACCATCCTCTACCTGCCGGATCCGTCCTCAACCGGCCAAGAGAAAACCCTGCAGGATCTGCACTTCCTTGCAGAAGCAAATGTCAGGATCTTTGCCTTCGATTATCGCGGCGTGGTAACCGGCCAGCCCCAACACCCCTCTGAAATCAGCACCACGGAAGACGCCGAAGCCGCCTGGCAATACCTCACCGGCACTCGTCATACCCTGCCCGCCAGCATTGTCTTTTACGGAGCCGGCCTCGGAGCTAGTCTCGCCGCCCGTCTCGCAGCAAGCCATCCAGAAGCCGCCGGCCTGGTGATGGATCAGCCATCTGCCCCAGCGCTCGACCTTTTCAACGCCGACGCCCGCAGCCGCTGGATGCCCGTTCGCCTGCTCACCCACGACCGCTTCGATCCGACCACTTCCCTCAGGACCGCGACTCAACCCAAACTCTTCCTGCTGCCTGCGGGAGCACCTGCATCCGTCCGGCTCTACGCTCAGCTCGCCACTCCTCCAAAGCTCATCGTAGACCTTTCAGGCACCGCAGCTGCTACAAATACAACTCGGCAGGCCGCCTTCCGGCGATTCCTGAACACACTGTCCGGCCCGAATCCTTAATTCACTGCGCCAGGCCTAGATCAATCCCAGGAACTGCTGCGGCCTGAGCCCCGCACCCGGAAAGACCATCTCCATATTGCGCGATCCCAGTGTCTTGAAGGCAGCCTCGCCCAGCACCTGTCGGAAATCAGTAGTCACAACCAGGTCGCGCCCTTCGTTCAACTGCTCCGGAGCCAGTCCAGGCCACCTGCCGTACACCCGGCCGCCCTTCACCGATCCGCCCAGCACAAACATCACATTCGCATGGCCGTGATCGGTACCGCCCGTGCCATTCTGGTGAGCCGTCCGTCCAAATTCGGACATCGTCACCAGCACCACGTTCTCGGCTCCATTTCCAAGATCCTGCCAGAAGGCAGCGATTCCCTGGCTGAAGTCGCTCAGCCTGCCAGCCAGCTGCCCCTGCACGCCGCCCTGGTTCTGGTGTGTATCCCAGCCGCCAATATCGGCAAACGCCGCCTCGACGCCCAGGTTCGCCTTCATCAATTGCGCGATCTGACGCATGTCGTTGCCGAACGGGCTTTTCGGATAGACCGCGCCATTTGCCGGCACATAATGCGCGGGATCCGTAGCCTTCAGCATCTTCACGGCCTCAAAGGTCTCCGCCCCCGTCCCATGCAGGACTGCATCCACTGCATCATCACGGCGCGGTGTCAACGAACCGGCATACATCGCTTCAAAGCTCTGGCTCACTGCATCCGGCTGAACAGCATTCGCACGGATTGCTCCCGCCTGCACCGGCGCGTTCGTGACCACCATGCGCGGCCGATTTGCCTGCCGTCCACCCACCGCAAAGTCCTGTACATCCCCAATGGCAATCGCCGGCACACTGCCTGCCAGTGTGCGCGGCACCTGCGCGCCCAGCGCAATCGCCCGAAAGGCTGTCTCACTCCTCTGCCGGCTCCGATCCTCTGTCTGCAGCGCACGATTCAGCCAGCCGTCCTGCGTTGTCTTAACGCCCGGTGTACCGCTCTCCATGAAATCCTGCGCATCGAAATGCGATCGCGACGGATCAGGCGATCCCACGGCATGAATCACTGCCATGTGGCCGGACCTGTACAGCGGCAGCAGCGGCTGCAATGCCGGGTGCAGTCCGAAGCTGCCGTTCAGATCCAGAACCTGGCTTTGAGGAATCGCAATCGTCGGACGCATCGCGTAATAGGCGGCCTCGCGATACGGAACCACCAGGTTCAGTCCGTCCGCAGCCCCGCGCTGGAAGAGCACCACCAGCTTCTTCCCGCTCGCCTGTGCACTGGTCGCCTGCGCCAGCACACTGCGCTCCAGGAACGCCGGGACCACTGCCGTTCCGACCAGCGCCATGGCGCCGCCCCGCATGAAGACCCGTCGCGTAAGACTCATTGGATCGAACCCCTGCCAATACAAACGCAGGCCCGGAAGCAAAGTTTCGTTCCGTATCGAGTCCTCAATGACCTTCGTCCCGATTTAGGCCGGTACACTTTCGGAGCTAGTAGCTGCCCAGCGCGACCATCGCCTTCAACAGATCTTCGGGCTGCGGCAAAATCACATCCTCAAGCGCTGGCTGGTACGCCACAAACGTGTCCATCGCGGCTACACGTTTTACCGGTGCATCCAGGCTGTCGAACAACTCGTCCCCGATGCGCGCCGCGATCTCCGCGCCATAGCCCCAGCTCAGCATGTCCTCGTGCGCAATCATCGCCTTGCTGGTCTTCCGCACTGACTCCGCAATTGCTTCCCAGTCGTACGGCGACAGCGATCGAAGATCGATCACTTCCACATCCAGGTCATGCTCGCGCGAAGCCTTCTGCGCCGCCTGCAGCGCCCGTGGCACCACTGCGCCATACGTGATCACGGTCAGATCTTTGCCCTCGCGCACCGTCCTCGCCTTGCCAAATGGAATCGAGAACTCCGGACCCGGATACACCGCTCGCCCATAGGTCTCGCGATACAGCCGCTTGTGCTCCAGGAACAGCACCGGATCATCACAGCGGATCGCCGTTCGCAGCAATCCAGCAGCATCCAGCGCATTCGACGGCATCACTACCCGCACACCCGGAGTGTGCGTAAAAATGCTCTCGCCGGATTGCGAATGATAGATCGATCCGCCCGTCAGGTAGCCGCCCGTTGCCACCCGCACCACCACCGGGCAGCTGAACGCGCCATTTGACCGCCAACGCAGCACACTCAATTCGTTGCGCATCTGGTGCATCGCCGGCCAGATGTAGTCGAAGAACTGAATTTCAACCACCGGCTTCAACCCGCGCGTCGCCATGCCGATCGCCGTTCCCATGATTGTCGCTTCCGCAAGCTGCGAGTTATAGACGCGCTCCCCGCCAAACTCGCACTGCAGGCCAGCGGTCAACTTGAAAACGCCGCCCTTGCCCTTCACGCCAACGCCGTCATCACCCTTCAGATTCTCCGCGCGACTGCAATCCGCCACATCCTCGCCAAAAATGACGATCCGCACATCGCGCTCCATCTCATCCTTCAGGCAATGATTGATCAGGTCGGCCATCGTGCGTTCCTGCACGTCGGGTCTGGTGCGCTCCTGCACATCGGCAGAACTTTTTTCCTCCGCAGTCGAGTCGTCTAACGAGATCTGCGACGTCACAGCTAACGACGCAAACACATCGCTCGTCGGATCAATCTGCTCCGAATACACATGCTTCAAAATCGACGCGGCTTCAGGGATCGGCGCCCGCAGTGCACGCTCGGCTGCCAGCCGTACCTCTTCATCAACCTGCTTTTCTAGCCGCGAAATTGCGTCCGCATCCAGCAGGCCATCGCGCAGCAACCGCATCTGCATCTTCGGCAGCGGATCGCGCAATGCATCCGCATCCAGCTCTTGCTGCGAGCGATACAGCTTCTCATCGTCCGAGAGCGAATGCGAGTACGGCCGCACTACGTGCCCATGCACCAGCGCCGGCCCATTCCCCGCGCGGCAGTGAGCCACTGCCTTCTTCAATGCGGCATAACTCTCAACCGGGTCTGTACCATCCACCTCGGCAAAGTAGAAATTTGGGAAGTTCGCCAGCAGCTTCGAGATATTCCCGCCCGGTGTATTCACCTCGACCGGCGTCGAAATCGCGTAGCCGTTATCCTCCACTACGAACAGCACTGGCAGCTTTGCATTGGAAGCCGCACTGATCGCCTCCCAGAATTCGCCCTGGCTGGTCGAACCCTCGCCAATCGATGTATAGACGACCTCATCGCCATGGAACGTCACATCATGGAACGCCCGATAATCCTTTGCCCCGTCTGCTGCGTCGAGCGGCTTCACGGCGGAATCCGGGTGGCGATCGAAATAGCGTCCTGCCGCCGCACAACCGACTGCCTGCAGGCACTGCGTCGTTGTTGAAGAGGATTGCGAAACAATATTCAGCCGGCTGTTTCCCCAGTGCGACGGCATCTGCCGTCCGCCACTCGACGGATCCGTCGCCGCACCCACTGCCTGCAGCAGCAGCTCCTCCGGCGTCGATCCCAGCGCCAGGCACAGCGCGCGGTCGCGGTAGTAGGGATAGAACCAGTCATAGGCCGGCTTTAATGCAAATGCCGCGGCGACCAGCAGTGCTTCATGCCCGGCACATGAAACCTGGAAGAAAATTTTCTGCTGCCGCTTCAGCAGGATCTCGCGATCGTCCAGCTTCCGCGACAGGTACATCAGCCGATACATCTCGACCAGCTCGTCGCGCCGAAGTCCGGCATACTCTGTCTTCAACGGAGTCGCTGCCGCTGAAGTTTTATGTGTGCCGGTCTGCCCATCCACAAGCGAGGCGTCTTTCACTTCCGGTAAATCCCGAACTGCCGATCTCCCCATATGCCGCCACCTCACTCCAGGCTTTCGAGCCAGCTTCGCCGAGTACAACGCGTCCGATCAGTCGAACACCCGTTTCGGCCATGTACAGCCCAAACATACATGAAAAACTCATCCACCTGCCCGCTCTCCGGACCGACCCGTTTTGGATGCTCAACGGCACACAACAGCTTCAGCCGGCTCTGCTAATCCACTCAGTAACATCCGACCGTTCCTCAGCTCGTCCTCTATGACCTAGCCATTGTTGACCATCATTTTCACAGCGTGCTTTAATCACCCGGTTTTACAACGTCGCTCTTCCCGGTCCCGTACGTACACGTCGACGCGGCTGCGGAAGTGCTGTAACCATCACCTGGGGGATAGGAATGCAATTCGCTTCAACGCTGGCCTGCTGGCAGTCTGCACTCACCACTACAGCTCCTGACAACGGCAGCATCTTCCTCTGGATTGCCCTCGCCATCGGTGCTCTCGGCCTCGTCATCGCCCTCCTGCTCGCCCGAACTGTCCTATCTGCGGACAACGGCACACCGGAGATGCAATCCATCTCCAATGCCATTCGCGAAGGCGCCGAAGCCTTCATGGGTCGCCAGTACACCACCATCGCCGCTATCGCCGCTGTCCTGGCCGTCGTGCTTTACATTGGCTACCGTCTCTCGCCGTTCACCGCGCCGCTGGCCAACAAGGTCGTTATCAGCTTCCTGATCGGCGCCATCTGCTCGGCGCTCTCTGGCTATACCGGCATGTTCGTCTCCATCCGCTCGAATATCCGCACCGCATCCGCCGCCCGTACCAGCCTCGGCAGAGCCCTGCAGATCTCTCTTCGTGGCGGCGCCGTCACCGGCCTCGTGGTTGTCTCTCTCTCGCTGCTCGGCATCGGTCTGCTCTTCCTGGCCTTCGGCGGCCTCGCTACCCCCCGCACTGTTCCCTATGAACTGGTCGGCTTCGGCTTCGGTGCTTCCCTTGTCGCCCTCTTCGCCCAGCTCGGCGGCGGTATCTATACCAAGGCAGCCGACGTCGGCGCAGACCTGGTCGGCAAAGTTGAAGCTGGCATCCCCGAAGACGATCCACGCAATCCCGCCGTCATCGCAGACCTGGTAGGCGACAACGTTGGCGACTGCGCTGGCCGTGGTGCCGATATCTTCGAATCCACGGCCGCCGAAAACGTCGGAGCCATGATCCTCGGAGCCGCCCTCTTCCCCGTCTTCGGCATCCGCGGCATTCTTTTCCCGCTCATCGTGCAGGCCATCAACCTCGTCGCCAGCACCATCGGCGTTTCCGTCGTCCATTCCAAGGAAGACGAAGACCCGATGCACGCGCTGAACCGCGGCTACTATGTGACCTCGTTCCTCGCGCTGCTCGGCTTCGCTGCCGGCGTCCACTTCATGCTCGGCGACCGCTGGTGGCTCCTCGGCTCCGGCATCGTCGGCATCATCACCTCGTTCCTCTTCGTTCGCATCACCGAGTACTACACCGAGACGCGATTCCGTCCCGTCCGCTCGATCGCCGAAGCCTCGCTCACCGGCCCCGCCACCAACATCATCAGCGGTCTCGCCGTCGGTATGGAGACACCAGCCATGCCCGTCCTGGTCATCGGCGCCGCCCTGCTGCTCGCTTACTACTTTGGCGTGCGCGGTCTTGAAGACGTCTCCCTCCCCGACTACGCCAAGGGCATCTACGGCACCGCCATCGCCACCATGGGCATGCTCTCGTCATCGGCTTACATCCTGGCCATGGACACCTTCGGTCCCATCACCGACAATGCCGGCGGCATCATCGAAATGTCCGAGCAGCCGGATAACGTCCGCGAACGCACCGACAGACTCGACGCCGCCGGCAACACCACCAAGGCACTCACCAAGGGCTACGCCATCGGCTCTGCCGCACTGGCAGCCTTCCTGCTCTTCTCGGCTTACCTCGAGACCATTCGCGATATCGTCCACCACCGTCTCGAAATGGCCGGCCAGGTTCTCCCCGCCAGCTGGAGCTTCAACAACATCAATCTCGCCAGCGTGCCCGTCTTCGTCGGTGCACTCCTTGGCGCGATGCTGACCTATCTCTTTTCCTCGCTGGCCATCAAGGCCGTCGGCCGCACGGCGCAATACGTCATCAAGGATGTACGCGCACAATTCAAGGAAAATCCTGGCATCATGGCCGGCACCTCCAAGCCGGACTACGGCCGCTGTGTTCGCATCGTCACCGGCGCCGCACTCAAGGAGATGGTCCTGCCCGGCGCTCTTGCCATCCTCATGCCGCTCGTCGTCGGATTAACCTTCCGCCATCTCAGCCCCAGCTTCCACATCGGCACCGGCGAAGCCTACGTCCCCAGCATCAACGGAGTCGCCGTCAACCTGGGCGGTGCCGAATCCGTTGCCGGCCTGCTCATGGTCGGCACCATCTCCGGCATCCTCCTCGCCATGCTGATGAATAATGCAGGCGGCGCTTGGGACAACGCGAAGAAGTACATCGAGACCGGCGCCCACGGCGGCAAACGCTCTGAGCCCCACAAAGCAGCCGTCGTAGGCGACACCGTCGGCGATCCCTTCAAGGACACCGCCGGTCCCTCCCTGCACGTCCTCATCAAGCTGCTCGCCACCGTCACACTGGTTCTCGCGCCGCTCTTCGTCTAGCCGTTAGCCAACTCGCGTCCGGGACACGCCCGCATGGGTGTCCCGCCGCTCCCTGGTAGACCCGCGACCACGACAGGAAAGGTCCGTCAGAACTCCCTGCGCTTTTCTCCAGTGCCTTCTCCACCCAGTCTTGTTATCGTGATCACTCATGGCTGGAGCTTCCATCCCGCTGACCGGCGTACCCTGGTATCGCCAGCGCAACAAGGGCATGTCCTATCTCGCCCCGCTGCCCATCCGATCCAAGCTCAACCTCTACATCGCCATCTTTGCCCTGTTCAGCATCTTTGGCTTCTACAGCGACCTCGCCTACTGCAAAGGGCGAGCCCCTGCGTGGGCAGTCATCATCACCGCCCTCATCAATGGCCTTTATGCCATGCTTTATCCCTGGGTCCTGATCCACAAGCCCAAAGTATTTCTTTATCCCGTCATCTTCGGCAGCATCATTCTCGGGCCGGTCATCAACATTTGGCTCACCAACCTGCTGCCCCGTTACAGCACTCCCCATGCTGGGATGGTCTTCGACGCACAGGGCGTAATGCTCGGGGTCATCGTCTCCTATAGCTGCTTCATCCGCTTCACCCGCTCGCAGGCCAGCTCCGCCTTCCGCATTCAGAACGAACTCGACCTCGCCCACGGCATCCAGCGCACGCTCGTTCCCCCCATCGCCCTCTCCGCCGGCGGCTACGACCTGCACGGCATCTCGCTTCCTAGTGAAAAAGTCGGCGGCGATCTGGTCGACGTCGTTCCGCTGGCCGACGGCACCATCGTCGCCTACGTCGCGGATGTCTCCGGACACGGCCTGCAGGCGGGCATCCTCATGGGCATGGTCAAAACTGCGGCCCGCACCATCCTGCTTGAAGATTTCGCTCGACCCGAAATCCTGCTGCGCACCTTCTGCGACCGCCTTAATCGCGCCCTGCCTGGCGTGAAAGAGACGCACATGTACGCGACCCTCGCCGTCCTCCATCTCAGCCCGGACGGCACCGTGCACTACACTCTCGCCGGTCACCCGGCTATCCTGCATTACGCAGCCGGCACGCGCAGCACTACCGAACTCGCCTGCGAACAATTTCCCGTCGGCCTGCTTCCCGTCAGCGCCTATCTCACACAACAGGCTTCACTCGAGCCAGGCGATCTCCTGGTCGTCACCACTGACGGCATCCTCGAAGCCTGCAATGCCGCCGAAGAAGAATTCGGCGATGCCCGTCTCGCCGCCATCACCACAACCTTCTTCGCGACCGGCACCTCGCTGGAAGCCTTCAGCAGCACCGTGACCACCGCTGTGCAATCCTTCGGCAAACAGGCCGACGATCAAACCCTGCTCATCATCCGGCGGCAGCCAAATACTTTCGCTGCAGTGACCGCAGAAAATCGCCAGCAGCAGGCCGTGCTTGCCTGAAGCCGGCTAATTCCGCATTTTCTCCTTCACGTTCTTCGCCAGCTTCTCGATCTCGTCCGCCTTCTTCACCACATCGACCGACAGCGTATCTTTATTTGTCTTGTCCACCTGCGACTTCAATTCGGTCGCCAGTGCCAGCAGCTTGTTCGTGTCCTTTACCAGCTGCTCCTGCCGCAGATCATTGCGCCGCTTTTCCATCTTCTCCATCAACTCGCGACGTCCCGCCTCTGCGTCAGCAGAGCTACCGCCACTCTCCGGGATGGAAGTATTTCCATGCGGCATCATCTGCGCACGTGCTGTGGCACTTGGCATCAGGTACGCCGCCGCCAGGTAAACACTCAATGTCCAAGCCCTTCGTGACTGAGATCCCATCCTGACCACCCCATTCCCCGTGCGACCATCATAGGAAGGGTAATCGCCATTTCGCAACCGACGCTGCCGCCAAGGATCCTCATGTCTGATCGCACCACCGCTGTTTTCTTGCAGCTCAGCAAAACGCCAAGGTCCCCGCATGAGCTGCTGCTCGCAACCAGGGATCGCCTGCTCGAACAGTTCTTCCAGTTCCTGGCCCACCTGCCGGAGATCATCGGGCTCATCATCTTCCTGTGGATCTGCATCGTCGTCATCAATGCCATCACCCGCCGCATGCGGACCGTCGCAGAAAGCCATGCCACCACCCGTCTGGCCCGCGCCTCGCAGATCCGCACCCTCGCCTCGGTCTTTCGCGCCACCAGCATCAGTATCGTCAGCTTTCTTATCGCTATCCAGCTGCTGCGCGACGTCCTCGACTTCAACCTTGCGCCCCTGCTCACCTCGGCCGGGATCGCCGGCGTTGCCATCGGCCTCGCCGCACAGACCATCGTCAAAGACGTCCTCAACGGCACACTCCTGCTGATCGAAGACCAATATAATGTCGGCGACGCTGTTACCATTGCCAGCGTCTCCGGCTTTGTCGAAGCCATGACCCTGCGCAAAACCAACGTCCGCGGCTTCGACGGCACCCTCTATGTCGTCCCCAATAGCCAGATCACCACCGTCGCCAACCAAAGCCGCGACTTCTCGCAGACCACCCTCAACATCTCCGTCGATTTCTCTGCCGATCCGGACAAAGTTATTCCACTCTTGAAAAAGGTTGCGCTCGACGTCCGCAACGAGCCTGCCTTCAAAGACATCTTCCTCGACGATCCCGCCGTCGTAGGCGTCGATGCCATCAAGGGTTCGGAAGTCATCTATCCAATCGTCGTCAAAACCTTGGCGCGCAGGCAGTACGACGCCCTGCGAGAG
>CAZZYN010000071.1:0-18491 GCA_964658265.1 uncultured Acetobacteraceae bacterium
CCGTTCCTGCCGTCGGTTCGGATGTGACCTACATCGCCACGTTTGATTCCTACACGCAGAATCCTCCGATGATCACGCTCAGCAATGGTGGTCCGAAGGCTGCCGCTGCTGCCACCCGCAGACCGTCTGCGCGTCGTCCCGCTGCAAAACAGTAAATCGCCCTAACGCTCAAAAGGGCAGCCTTTTACAAGGCTGCCCTTTTTGCGTTCCCGCCTCTGTCCGCGCCCCGCTCCTGTGATAGCTTCGAGGCCATGGGCTGGAAATCTCTGGCAGCAGTTGCCTGTCTCGGCGTGGCTCTCCATTGCGGCATCGCCGCGCAGGCTCAATGCTCTGCCAATAATTATGTTCATGACGGCGCGCCCGCATCGCAGCGCGACTGCCAGCCCCTGGCCACCCTGCAAATGCTTCCCGCTGCGCAGATGTCCCCGGCAGACACAGATCTCGTCACCAGCCGCCGCAGCGACGTGCAGCAGGCCCTGCGCTTCTATGGCGCCGATCCGGACGCACCCGGATGGGAGTATCAGCAGGTCCTCTCGCCCCTGCTTCACAAGCACGTGTTGCTGATCTATACCAACGCAGCCACGCTAAAAAAAGCCTCTCGCCTCGTTGTCATCGTGCCCGCGGCCGTTGATGAAAAAGTGCAGGTCGTCCCGTCCTTCCAGAAGGGAATCAATCCCTACATGCCCGGCTGGAATTCTCGCGGCAGCTTCGCCGTCTACAATCGGCTACTCGCCAGTGAACTGGGCGGCCGGCAGCCCGTCACCATCCGCACCCCGTGGCTCCAGTACGCACTCCTCTACCTCACCATCGCGGGCAGGGAACCACTGGTCCCCACCCAGACCGACAGTATCCAGGCCAACTGGAACCTCACGATGAAAAGCGCCTCCACTCCAGTCATCTTCGAGGCCATCAATGGCGACGCACTCATCACTGTCAGCGATACCTCGTCTGAAAAGAAAAGCATCACCTGGACCCTGACCTTCGATAAGACCGGCCGCATGGTGAAGGTAGAGAAAACCCAGGCCGCGCCGCAGAAGATCCGTACCTTTCAGACGATCGATCAGACCAACTACCAGCTCGCCCGCGAAGCCGAACAACGCGAAGTCCATCCCCAGTAGTCACCTGCCGGATGACGAATGAGCACTACATCCGTCGAATAGACGAAGGTGCTTATGAAGTCGCTATTTATCCCGTCCCTGCTTCTCTCTGCAATCGCCGGCTCTCCTCTTGGCGGGGCCGCGCAGCAACCATCCGCACCCGTCTCTCCCACGGCGTCTGCCTGTCCCATCGCTGCCAGCGAAGCGTATCTCTCGTCACTGCCGCAGCCGCCTTCTACTGACCCTGCGCAGCCGCCACAATCCATGCTCAACCTGCACGTCACCGCGCTCGACAATGATGCGAAAAGCATCCGTTCGTACACTGTCCACGCGCGCATCACCACCACGCCTGGTGGCTCCTTTGAAAAGCTGCCAAACTCCGCCGTCCTCACCCGCGCTGGTCATGACCCGCTTCAGCCCGGCACGCCGCGGCAGCTCGACTGGCGTTTTCCCGCCGGCCGTTTCACCACCCGGCTGCAAAGCATATGGTTTGATAAAGTCGTCTTCTCTGATGGCACCACGTGGACCCGCACTCCCGGCGACAGCTGCTCCTTCCGCGCTACCGGCCACATCGTGCAGACTACCCGTCAGCACTGACTCGCTCACTTTACCCGCACTTTCAGCCGCTCAATCCCGCACGTTCCCGCGCGAACCCCACCCGGTATACTAGGGATTCGGCGAGATCTGCATGCATCTACTGTGGTTGAGAGTCGCGGCTGTCTTCTACTGCATCGGCTGCGTAACAACGCTGCCGGCTGTACTGTATAGCCGTCGAAGTCTGCAGCGTATCGCTCTCCCCGCTACCCTCGGCGGCTTCTTCTTCCATTTCGTAGCGGTGGTTGAAATGCTCGCCGGCGCACGTCATCTCGTACCCGTCGGCATGCATGAAGTTGAGTCGGCACTCTCCCTGCTCATCATCGCTGCGTACCTCATGGTGCTGTTCATCTATCGCGCTACAGCCTTCGGCATCTTCGCTCTGCCACTGGCGCTACTGCTGCTCATCACACCTGCTGTTGGAAATGTTCATTCCACCTTTGTCTCGCCGATGATGCGCTCGGGCTGGCTCTTCGTCCACATCGGGGCACTGCTTGCCGCGTATGCAGCCCTCATCTTCAGCCTGCTCAGCAGCCTGCTCTATCTCATGCAGGAGCAGCGCCTCAAAAGCAAGAATGGCGCCGGGTTCCTCGCCTGGCTGCCGCCCCTCGCCGTCATGGACAGGATCGCCTACAACAGCCTCATGATCGGCTTTCCCTGCATGACGCTCGGTCTCCTTGCCGGCTCTCTCATCGCGCAGGAAAGTGTCGGCTCCGCCTACTTCCTCGATCCCAAGGTCCTGCTCTCGTTCGCCATGTGGGTGCTCTACATCCTCATGCTCTTGTTGCGGAGAAGTGTCGGACTGCGCGGACGCAAAGCCGTCTACGTCTCCACCTTCACATTCCTCGTAGTCATCAGCGTCTGGGCCGCTAACCTCTTCAGCTCCGTGCACAGGTTCCCCGGCCCATGAAGATCGTCCTCTGGGGTCTCAACCACAAAACCGCGCCAGTCGAGCTGCGCGAAAAACTGGCCATCGCCGCAGAACGCCTGCCCGAAGTCACACGCCAGCTGCTGCAAGCTCCGGGCACCCGCGAGTGTATGGTGCTCTCCACTTGCAACCGCGTCGAATTCGTTGCCTTCCATGATGAAGGCACAGCCACGCTCACCGACGTGCTCAGCTTTCTTCACCAGCAGTTCTCCATCGACCCCGCCAGCCTGCAGCCGCACCTCTACGAATATCGCGAACACGACGCCATCAAGCATCTCTTCCGCGTCGCTTCCAGCCTCGATTCCATGGTCGTCGGCGAGCCGCAGATTCTCGGCCAGGTCAAGGAATCGTTCGCCGTCGCCCAGTCCGTCGGTGCCGTCCAGGCGTCACTCGATAAGCTCATGCGCATGACCCTCGCCGTCGCCAAGAAGGTCCGCACCGAGACCCAGATCGGCAGCTCATCCGTGTCCATCGCCTCTACTGCCGTCGACCTCGCGAAGCGCATCTATGGCTCGCTCGAAGGTCGCCAGGTGTTGCTCGTCGGCGCCGGCAAAATGAGCGAACTCGCCGCGCGTCACCTGCTCCAGCACGGCACTGCTCCTATCATGGTTGCCAACCGCACCTACGAGCGCGCCGTTGCGCTTGCCAACAAGTACAGCGGCAGCGCCATCCGCTTTGAAGAGCTTCACCAGCACGCCAGCCGTGCCGACATCATCATCACTTCCACCGGTTCTGCCCAGCCCATCTTCCAGGCCGACCACGTGCAGAAAATGCTGCACAAGCGGCGCAATCAGCCCATCTTCTTTGTCGACATCGCTGTACCCCGCGACGTCGATCCGCGCGTCAATAAACTCGACAGCGTCTTCCTCTACGACATCGACGATCTGCAATCCGTCGCCGCCTCCAATCTCGCCTCGCGCGGCCGCGAAGCAGAGAAGGCTGAGCGCATCGTCTCTGAAGAAGTCGACCGTTTTCAACAGGGCCAGCGCGCCCTCGACGTCGTACCCGCCATCGTTGAAATGCAGAAAAGCTTCGAAGAAGTTCGTCAGGCAGAGAGCCGCCGCATGCAGGCAAAACTGCAATCCCTCTCCAACGACCAGCGCGCAGCCGTCGACGCACTCACCCGCGGTCTGATGAATAAATATCTGCACCAGGCGCTCGCCGCTATCAAGACCGCGGCCCGTGAAGGCGACAGCAGCACGGTCAAAACGATCTGTGACATTTTCGCGCTTGATCCATCCGTCGCCGACACCGTTCTCCACCGCCAGCCTGTTGCCATGCCCGCGCCGCCCGACCTGATGGCGGATGCATCGCCGGACGCCATGCATGAAGACGATCCAGTTGTCATCGGCACGGGTGCGCAGCCATCCAAGAGGCGCGCTTGATCCGCATTGGCTCGCGTGGTTCACAACTCGCACGTTGGCAGTCCAACCACATTGCCGCCGCCCTGCGCGCTCTCGGCCATGAAGTGGAAGTCCATCTCATCCTCACGACCGGCGACCGCCTGCAGCAGGTAGCTTTTTCGAAAGTCGGCACCAAGGGCATGTTTACGCAGGAAATCGAAGATGCCCTGCTGCGCAACAATGACGATCCCGATCGCGTCGACCTCGCCGTCCACAGCCTCAAGGACATGCCCACCGAGCTCGCTGAGCCCTTCGTCCTCGCCGCCATTCCACCACGCGTCGATCCCCGCGATGCTCTCGTCTCTATTCATTTCGATTCGTTCGCATCACTCCTTCCCGGCTCCCGTGTCGGCACCAGTAGCGTGCGCCGTCAAGCACAGCTCAAAGCCCACCGGCCTGATCTCGACTATGTAGAGTTCCGCGGCAACGTCGACACCCGTCTGCGCAAGCTGAGCGAAGGCCAGGTCGAAGCCATCGTCGTCGCTGCTGCCGGTCTCGACCGCCTAGAGCGCACCGAATGGATTCGTGAACGCTTTACAGCCTCGCTCGTCTGTCCCGCACCCGGCCAGGGCGCCCTCGCCATCGAATGCAGGGCCGACGACACCGTCACACGCAACATACTCAGCGCACTCAATCACGCGGACACCTGCGCGGCCGTCACTGCCGAACGCAGGGCGCTTGCCGCACTCGGCGGTGGCTGCCAGGTTCCCATCGGTGTCTTCTGTCGTCGTACCGAAAGCGCATGGCACATCACCGGCTGTGTCGCACGGCCCGACGGCGGCATCATCCTTCGCGCGGATGAAGAGGGAAGTGACGTCTCGGTGCTTGGCGATGGCATCGCCGAAAAATTGCTGTCTCTCGGCGCCCGCGACCTCCTGGCCGGCCAGGGCGTGCATGTCTAGCCGTGCCACCGCCAGTCATGACGCTCAAACCACTGCAAGGTAAATCCATCCTGGTCACCCGCGCCCGGGAACAAAGCAGCAGCCTGCAGAAATTACTCGAAGCCGCCGGCGCAAACGTCATCGCCATCCCGGCTATTGAAATTGTGCCACCCGATTCCTTCGCCTCGCTCGATGAAGCTCTGCATCAACTTGCCCATTACGACTGGCTCGTCTTTACCAGCGCCAATGCCGTCCACGCCATGCAGCGCCGCGCCCGTGAAGCCGGCATTCCCATCGAGATCACTGCCACAGTGTCGATCGCTGCCATCGGCAATGCCACTGCTGAAGCCCTTCGGGCTGCCGACCTCCCGGTCCACCTGGTACCGCCCGCGGCCATTGCAGAATCACTCGCTGAGTCGCTGGTGCCGCTCGCAGCCTCCAGGCGTGTTCTGTTGATCCGCGCCGCAGAAGCCCGTGACATTCTTCCCGCTGCCTTGCATGCCGCGGGTGCTATCGTCACCATAGCTGTTGCGTATAAGACAGTCATGCCTGCTTCTTCCATCGAACTGCTGCGCAGGCTTTCCCGCGACCCATCGACCCACATCGATGCCGTCACCTTCACCAGCGCCTCGTCCGTCCACCATCTCGCAGATCTGGCCAATGCCGCCGGGTATTCAGTCGGCGCACTCGCAAAAATCTCAATCGGACCCATCACCACCGCCGCGCTCAACCAGCACGGATGGCAGGCCGACGCCGAAGCCAGCACCGCGAGCATCGAGGCCTTAGCTGCGGCCTGCGCGCACGCTCTTCAACTTCGCACCTGACACCTCGGGATGGCTCGACCATGTCTTGTCCGAAGAATTGCAGATAGCCTCGATCGTGCAATCTACGCACTTCGGCTTACGCGCGATGCACACCTGGCGGCCATGCAGAATCAGTTCATGTGAGAAGTCGATCCAGCGCCCGCGCGGAATGATCTTCACCAGGTCCTGCTCGATCTTCTTCGGATCAGTAGCGACCGTCAGCTGCAGCCGCTGAGATAGTCGCAGCACATGCGTATCCACCACGATGCCTTCAGCTTTCTTGAATGCGACACCCAGCACCACGTTCGCTGTCTTGCGTGCGACGCCGGGCAGCACCAGCAATTCATCCATTGTCTGCGGCACCACCCCGCCATACTGACTCAATAACAGCTTCGCCGCTCCGGAAATAGACTTCGCCTTGTTATGAAAAAATCCGGTCGTCCGAATTTCTTCTTCAATCGCCGTCAGAGAAGCTTCGGCAAATGCCCGCGGCGTTGGAAATGTCCTGAATAGCTTCGGCGTCACCAAGTTCACGCGGACATCGGTGCACTGCGCTGACAGAATCGTCGCCACCACCAGCTCCCACGGCGATGAGTGAGTCAACGCACACTCTGCATTCGGATACGCCGCCCGCAATCCATCAAGGATCGCCGACACCCGCTCAGGCCTCACATCTACCTTCGGCGCAGCCTTTTTCTTACCTGGAGTGGCGCCACTGCGTGCAGCCGCTTTCTTGGCAGCAGCCGGAACAACAGCGGCTGCTCTCGGCCGAACACTGACTCGCTTGATAACAGCCTTACTCTTCATCATCGTATTCAATCTAAGCGAGCCAGTGCGACCAGCGGGAGCATGCTCCAACGCGCAGCGTCGAGGCCTGGATGGCAGATCCTACAGGCGGTTCAGCATGTCTTCCGGAGACATCCGGATGCCGGTAAAGATCGGTGTGTCCTTCAACGTATACGCACTGATCTCGGTCTCGCGCAGCTGCTGCACCAGGTCCAGAAAATCAGCCGGATAGTTGCTCTCGAAGGCCACCACAAACTCCTGGTCGTCCAGTCCGAACGAATACGTAGTATTCAACTTCACCCGCGGAAACAGGTGGCCGATGCGAATATGCTCGCTCATCAGCCGTTGCCGCTCTGCCATGGGCAACAGGTACCAGGAGCGTGTCTTCCAGAACGGATAAACGAAGATGTACTTCTGTCCGCCCGGCCGGATGGATCCCTTCGAGTCGTGCTGACCTTCATGCTCATGGCCAATCAGGTACGGCGATCGCTTGGTCATCGACAGATAGTTATGCGCAATTTCGAGATAGCCGCCAAGTGGCGTCGCCATCAGTTCGCCCATCATCTCGCTCAGGTCATCCGGCGAGTAGCAGATGCGCCAAAGACACATGTCGCAGTCAGGCCGCAGTCCTACCGTCGAATAGGTCAGTGACAGCAGTCGACCGGGCTGGTTCCAACGCCGCAGCACTTCCGCAAACGCCTGCCTGTGCCTGGCCTTCTCATCAGCAGGCAGACGGCGCCACTCCGGCATCACCTTGAAAAAAGTGAACCCGATGGTCTGCCGCACCACTTCCTTCGCAGCATCTTCCTTCGCCGCCGGCTTGGGCTGCGAACTCTCGTCCTGGTCCGGAAGTATGGCCACAGGAGCTGGTATCACTATCGTTTCCGCCATAATTATTTCGCTTCCTCTACTAGTGCGATGTTAGCAAACCGGCCCGCGCCGCCGACCCGTGACGCCGCCTCGCCATATCGCATCCACGCAGATGACAAAATTTTCATGTAGAGCAAAACTCAAAGTTTCCTCACCCTCCGCGCGTGCAACTGCAAACAGCCCTGGGCAACACTAACCAACTGGGAATAGATTCCGCTCTCGCTGCTTTAGCCCGTCGCGTAGTCTGCACTCCCCCAACGTTGCGACACCCAGGAGGCTATTCACGTGCCAAGGAAACTCTTTACATCCCTGCTATGCCCTTCCATGAAAGTCACGGAAGATCAGCTCGAAACTGAC
The DNA here is from genome assembly GCA_964658265.1 of uncultured Acetobacteraceae bacterium. GTDB lineage: Bacteria > Acidobacteriota > Terriglobia > Terriglobales > Acidobacteriaceae. The sequence continues at coordinate 7,720 of CAZZYN010000071.1, forward strand.
TACAACCTGCTGAACATGGAACGGAACATCCTCGCGACCAATCGCAGGAATTTCCTCGGTGCCCTTGCGGCCGCCGGTGCCACTGCCGCCACACTCGGCGTTGCCGGCTTTGCTACTCCGGCTGAGGCCCAGTCCACGGCTCCCAGCATCACTGACGTCCTTAACTTTGCTCTCAATCTCGAATACCTGGAAGCCAACCTCTACATTGCTGTTTCCGGGCAGACCGCACTCTCCTCCACGGATACCGGCAGCGGTGCAGGCACCATCATGAATGCTCCCGGTCAACTTCAGCTGGACGCGCAGACACAGGCCACCGCCGCTGGCCTCGCCATGGATGAGCTCCACCACATCGAGTTGCTGCGTAGCGCCATCACTGCAGCCGGTGGAACACCCATTTCCCAGCCTGCCATTGACTACAGCATGGGCGGCAAACTTTCCATCACCACGCAGGCCCAGTTCCTCGCCGCAGCCCGCCAGTTCACCGCGGTCGGCAACAGCGCTTACGCCGGCGCCGCACAGTACCTCGTCAGCAGCGTGCCAACGCTTCAAACCGCCGCGCAGATCCTGGGAGCCGAAGGCCAGCATCTCGGCGCCGTCAACTATCTTTGCGCGCTGCAGGGCGTCGTCTCGCCTGCTGTCGATACACTCGACTTTCCGCCCGTCCCCACCAACCAGAGCTTCTTCACCATCACCTCTCCCACCACGTCCACTGGTCCCGCACTCGGGCCCTCGCGTACCACCTCGCAGGTCCTCGGCATCGTTTACGGCGTCACCACTGCTTCCACCACAACGCCGCAGACGGGCGTCACCTCCGGCGGCTTCTTTCCGAGCGGTGTCAACGGCAACATCAAGTCGACCTAGATATGGCGGCTACCCCGGAATCAGCACGAGATCGATCACGAGCAACGCAGCGAACAGGATCAGGAGAAACCATGTCGAAGTCACCCATTCTATCCACCATCGAAGAGCAGGCAGGCAGCTCGCCGCTTGACCACAAATCCACGCAGTCCATCGACAACCGCCCCGTCAGCAAGGTCACTCGCCGCAGCTTCTTCGCCGGTGCAGGCCTCGCCGCCGGTGCCGTAGCCATCGCTGGCTGTGGCGGCAGCAGCACCACTGTCACGGCTACGCCCACCACCACTCCCGCGCCTACTACTACGCCCACGCCATCGAGCGCGCCGTCGGAAGCCGATGTACTCAACTTCGCTCTCAACCTGGAGTATCTCGAAGCCAGCTTTTACCTCTACATCACCACCGGCAGCGGTCTCCAGGCAGCTGACATGGGCTCCGCGCCAGGTGCGGTCTCAGGTGGTGCGCAGGTCACGTTCACGGATCCGAATGTCACGGCCCTTGCCCAGCAGCTCGCCGCGGATGAGCAGGCACACGTACAGTTCCTCCGCTCCGTCATCACCAAGGCCGGCGCAACTCCCGTCGATATGCCCGCGCTCAACCTCGCCGCGCTCGGCACAGTCAAAGATGATGCGACCTTCCTCTCCCTGGCTCGCCAGCTTGAGACCGTCGGGATCAGTGCTTATGAAGGCGGCATCAGTGCCTTCGTCGCAGATGTCGCGGGACTCGGCTATGCAGCCACGGTCCACGACACAGAGGCTCAGCACGAAGGAACCCTGCGGCAGTTCTTGATCGCCAAAAACATCACCACCTCCACGGCAGTCGATGCCAACGATCGTCCGCCATCCCTCACACAGATCTTCAACACAGACGCGAATGGCCTCAACACCCTTCGCACACCCTCGCAGGTGTTGCAGATCGTCTACGGCACCCCCGGTGTCACCGGCACAGCCAAGGGCGGCTTCTATCCGAATGGGATGAACAACTCCAACGCAGCACTCAAAACCAGCTAGCCCCGCACCACGCTTCCGAACGTCACAAGGCCCGGACACCTACACGTCCGGGCCTTGTGTGTTCTGGGACAGCCTCTGCTAAGCCGTCTCGTGAATCCGGTTCTTCCAGTGCGACACCACGAACCACACGATCCCGACCACGATCACAACCTCCACCACGTGATGAAAGCGGTCGAAGAACTCCTTGAAGCGCGGATCCGTGTTGAACGTATTGCCCAGTTTCATCCCGATGAATGCCAGCGCATAGCACCACGGCCATGAGCCTATAAATGTGTAGATGTGAAACCGCACCTGGTTCATCTTCGCAATACCTGCCGGCAGTGCGATAAACGTCCTCACAATCGGCAGCAGCCTCCCGATCAACACGGCAATCGATCCATACTTGGCAAAAAAACGATCGGCCCTGTCCAGATCATGCCCGCTCAGCAGGATGTACTTGCCGTAGTGTTCAATCATTGGCCGGCCGCCCCGTGCACCCACCCAGTAGGCCGGGATCGAACCCAGGTTCGCACCGATCGATCCAATCGTCGCCAGCAGGATCAGCTGCAGCTGTCCATGTGCCAGGGCGTACCCTGCGACCGGCATAATGATTTCGGACGGCAGTGGAATACAGGCCGACTGAATGGCCATCAGGATGAGCACGCCCACGTAGCCGGTGGACGCAATAAAGCCAACAAGAGCAGCAAAAATTTTCGCAGACATAATTGTTTATCGGAGTGCAGTCAGAGTATACCGGCATCGCTCCACATAGCCGCTCCAATCCCTGCCGAACTTCCTGTGCAGGGAACCAGCATCCCGTCCACCTTGCCAAAGCAGCAGCGTAAAGCGGAGACTGATGTTTCACCGCAGTTCCGCATCAACCACCTAGAAGGATGGATCAGTAAGCAATGTCGAATCCGCAAGACAGTGGCCAGTCCGCTGCCACTCCGCAACAGATCGCGCCGGCTACCGGCAAATTAGGCGTCATGATTCCCGGCATGGGGGCCGTCGCCACTACCCTCATCGCCGGCGTGGAAGCCGTCCGTCGCGGCTTTGCCAAACCCATCGGCTCCATTACCCAGATGGGCACCATCCGACTCGGCAAGCGCACCGATCACACTACCCCTCTTATCAAGGATTTCGTTCCCCTCGCCGACCTTAACGACATCGTTTTCACAGGCTGGGACATCTTCGAAGACAACGTCTACCAGGCTGCCAAAACCGCTGCCGTCCTTGATCGCGATCACCTGGAGCAGATCCGGCCCTTCCTCGAAAATATCCAGCCCATGCCCGCCGTCTTCGACCAGCATTACGTCAAGCGGCTCAGCGGCAAAAACGTCAAGACCGGCCGCTCCAAGTGCGACCTCGCCAACCAGGTGCGGGCAGACATCCAGAAGTTCAAGCAGACCACCGACCGGCAGGTTATGATCTGGTGTGGCTCAACCGAGATCTTCCTCGAGCTCGCACCCTGTCACCAGACCCTCGCTGCCTTCGAAAAGGGCCTCGTCGACAACGATCCCGCCATCGCTCCCTCGCAGATCTACGCCTACGCCGCTCTAAAGGAAGGCATCCCTTTTGCGAACGGTGCGCCGAACCTTACCGTCGATGTGCCGGCCCTGCAGGAGCTTTCAAAGACAACCGGCGCTCCCATCTGTGGCAAGGACTTCAAGACCGGCCAGACCCTCATCAAGACCGCGCTTGCCCCCGCCTTCAAAGCCCGCATGCTCGGCATCGCCGGCTGGTATTCAACCAATATCCTGGGCAACCGTGATGGCGAAGTGCTCGATGATCCCGAGTCCTTCAAGACCAAGGAAGAATCCAAGCTTGGCGTTCTCGACTTCATTCTTCAACCAGAGCTTTATCCCGCTCTCTACGGCGACATTTATCACAAGGTAAGGATTAACTATTACCCCCCGCGTGGTGACAACAAAGAAGGTTGGGACAACATCGACATCTTCGGATGGCTCGGCTACCCGATGCAGATCAAGGTCGACTTTCTCTGCCGCGATTCCATCCTTGCCGCCCCGCTCGCACTCGACCTCATCCTCTTTCTTGACCTCGCCAAGCGCACCCCCGGCCTCGCCCATCGTGGTATCCAAGAGTGGCTGAGCTTCTTCTTTAAATCGCCAATGACCGCCGCCAACCTCTATCCAGAACACGACCTCTTCATCCAGTCGATGAAACTCAAAAACACCCTCCGCCACATTAAAGGTGAGCAGCTCATCACCCATCTCGGGCTGGAATACTACGACTGATCATCGAATACTCGGCGAAGAGGTCGGGCCAGGCCTCTTCACCGTCCGGTTCCAGTGACGATCCGGCTCTGGCCGGTTACCCTCGTCATCGTTGCCGCCGGCGTTGTCGTCATGGCCGCCAGCAATTCATTCATTTTTGACAAGGCTTGAATGTCAAGCTGCTCTCCAGCAACAAACAGGCGCATACTAATTGAGGATTGTGCGGTTTCGCGCCGTTTGAGGTGGAAGTATGGGGACATTTGTGGGAATCACTCGTCAGCAAAAGCTTCTTGGATTGTTCGTTTCTGCTGTCTTTCTGGCAGTGCCACTTTACGGGCAGGCGCCCTCCACCCAGGGCCCGGAAGGCACTCAGGGGCCAGTACAGACCTCGCCTGTTCCACAGACCGATCCCGTACCCACTCCGCCACCCACCTCTACCCCGACTTCTACTCCCCCTGCCCCTACCGGCAAGCCCGACCCGAAAGTCGCCGCCAATCCCGCACAGCCTGCACCTAAGCCGCAGCCCGGTCCCAACGTCGGCGCGGATGGCGTGGTCAAGGGTGTCAAGCCCGGCAGTGTCGAGGATGTGAATGCCGTCGGTACCCGCGACATCGGTGCCCGCGGTCTTGGCAACTGGTACTCCACCGAGAGCGAGATCCGCGAAGGCAAGGCCTACTCGATGGAGATCGAGAAAAGCGTCCGCTTCATCAATGATCCCGTCGTGACCGAATTCGTTAACCGCGTCGGCCAGAACCTGGTCAAGAACTCTGACGCCAAGGTACCCTTCACCATCAAGGTCATCGATGACGATTCAATCAACGCCATGGCCCTCCCCGGCGGGTTCTTCTACGTCAACAGCGGCGCCATTCTCGCCGCCGACGAAGAAGCAGAGCTGGCCGGTGTCATGGCCCACGAGATCGCCCACGTCGCTGCCCACCACGCCATGCGTGAGCAGACCCGCATGAACTACGCGCAGCTCAGCACCATCCCGCTGATCATGATTGGCGGCTATGCCGGCTACGGTCTCTACGAGGCCGCCAATATCGGCATCCCGCTGACCTTCCTGCAGTTCTCCCGCGACTTCGAGCGGCAGGCAGATTATCTCGGCCTGCAGTACATGTACCGCGCCGGCTACGATCCCCAGGCCTTCATCGCCTTCTTCGAAAAAGTGCAGAGCCTCGAAAAGCACAAGCCCGGTGCCGTCGCCAAGGCCTTCGATACCCATCCGCAGACCCCGGACCGGATCGACACCACGCAGAAGGAAATCGCACAGATCCTCCCGGCCCGTGATCAGTACCTCGTCACCACCTCCGAATTCAGTGACGTAAAATCGCGCCTCGCACGCATCCAGAACAAACGCAAACTTCGCGAAGGACCGGAGACCAAGAAGCCCACACTGCGCAAAGCCAGCACCAGCCCCAACAGCACCGGCAACGGAAGCGGCAACGGCACCACGACAGACGACACTGAGCGTCCTACACTGCATCCGCGCGATAACAATTAAACCTGCTTCGCCCGGGCAGATAGCTTCCAGCCGTCCGGCTTAGGCTGGTCCGGGATAACCTTGCCGCCGCGTTTCACGAAAGGGGCATGCCAAAGAGGGTTCCGACGGATGCAAACTCAGGAATCGCTTCTTGTTTCAACCCGGCGAACAGGATATACACAAGTCGCGGGCTGCTGTTGCCCCGGACCCATCTGTCGAGAAAACTTAGCAGGAGCCGCCATGAAACCGCGAGCCGCTTTCAGTGAGATCAGGGAAGTGATGGACATACGCCAGGCCTCTGAGTACCTCGGCATCAGTCCTGACACCCTCTACAAGTACGCCTCGGAAGGTACCATCCCGGCCTTCAAGCTCGGCAACCGCTGGCGCTTCAAGCGCTCCCGCATGGATGAGTGGATGGACGAACAATCCACCGCCAGCCTATCCCGCGCCAAGCTCGCCGTCATGCCCATGATCGAAGAAACACCATCCCCGGCGCTTACCCGGTCCAAGCCGCCTGCCAGCGTTCGGCCCCGCCAGAAGCGTCCCAGCCGCCTCGTCAACTAGCCCGAACAGCTACAGCGCAGCCTCGTCCTTGTAGCTGTCCATCTCCGCAAACAGCCGCTCCAGGTCGAGATCAATCCCTGTACCTTGCACCGCGAATCCTCTTGTCTCGGCTCCTCCAGCTCAAAAGCCATCGACATATTCGACATGCGGGTCAGGCACTGTCCCGAGTTCTCCTCAAGCGAGATCGTCCTTTGTTCCTGGGAGGCAGTCGTCGTCACAGCAGTGATCGCCATGCCCGCATGTATAGCCCTCCGCACCCGCCCGCTCTGGTATACCTAAGCGGATGGAGTATCCCTCGCGTCTTCGGCGTTTACGCAGCCGCATGGCCGTAGCCGGCGTACCCGCTCTCCTCGTCACCCATCTCCCGGACGTCCGCTATCTCTGCGGCTTCACCGGCTCAAACGCCGTCCTCGCCATCAGCAGCAAACGCGCCGTCCTCTTTACCGACGGCCGCTATACCGCCCAGGCAAAATCCGAAGCCAAAGCCGTCCGCATCGTCATCGCCAAAAAGTCAGCCCTGCTCGAAGCCTGCGCCCTTCTGCTTGAAGCCGGCCTGCCTTCTCTCTCCATCGACGCCGAGCACATGACCGTGGCCCAGCTCGAAGCTCTGCGCGCCACTCTCCCAAAAAGTCAGCGCCGCAAATTCCTCGTCGCCGCAAAGCAATCGCTCGTCGCTGATCTACGCATCGTTAAGGATGACGACGAGATTACGCTGATGCAGCAGGCAGCCGCCATCGGTGACGACCTCTTCACCAGCATCCTGCCCCACTTGAGACCTGGGATCCCTGAGACCGAGATCGCGGCCAGGCTCGAACACACCGCCCGGCTCGCTGGCGTGGAAGGTATGTCCTTTCCAACCATCGTCGCCAGCGGTTTCCGCTCCGCTCTTCCCCACGGCACGGCCAGCACCGCTAGGCTTCCAAAGCAGGGGTTCGTCACCCTCGACTTCGGTGTTATCCTCAGTGGTTATTGCTCGGATATGACACGTACCATCCACCTCGGAAAGGCAACTTCTGAAGAGCACGACGCCTACGATGCCGTCAACGAAGCACAACAGGCCGGACTCGATGCAGCCATCACAGGTGCTACCTGCGGTCAAGTCGACGCCGCATGCAGAGGCGTTCTCGAACGGCGAAAATTGGCGAAGTACTTCAGCCATTCCACGGGTCATGGCGTAGGCCTCGAGATACACGAAGCACCCAGGGTGGCGAAGGATCAAACCGCCATCCTGGCAGCCGGTACCGTCATCACGATCGAGCCAGGGGTGTACATTCCGGGACATTTCGGCATCAGGATTGAAGATAGCGTGGTTATCCAAAGCAATGAACCCCGCATACTGACAAAGGCAACCAAAGCCTGGATCGAGTTGTAATCGCATCGCGCTTTGAACTGAACCAACGCCGGCGGCGCCCGGCATAGAGATAAGGACGCATGAAGCCTGAAGAGATGGATGAACTCAAATCGCTGGTCGAATTCCTCAAGGAAAACGGCATCGGCGAATTTGACCTGGAACGCGGCGACCTCAAGGTACGCCTGAAATTCGCCGGCGCTACGCCGCCACCCGCTCCCCAGCTGGACATGAGCCAGCTCCAGCAATGGATGGCCGCGACGCAGCCTCCAGCCGCTCACTCAACAACCGCTCCGCCGCCGACACCCGTGTCTGCAAATCCGCCGTTGTCATCGCCGGCAGCACCCGCCGCAGGCGACGACGCGGGTCTGCACATCGTAAAATCACCCATCGTCGGCACCTTCTATGAGTCCGCGTCGCCTGGCTCTCAGGCCTTCGTCAAGGTAGGCGACCAGGTGGATAGCGGACAGGTCCTCTGCATCGTCGAAGCCATGAAGCTGATGAATGAAATCGAGTCCGATGCCGCTGGCGAGATCGTCAAACGCTTCGTCACCAACGGCCAGCCCGTCGAATACGGCCAGCAGCTCTTTGCCGTCCGACCCAGGTAGCAGCGGCAACAGGTAGCATCCGGGAACTGAAAAACTATGCTCCGAAAAGTATTGATCGCCAACCGCGGCGAGATCGCACTGCGCGTCATCTGCGCCTGCAAGGAACTCGGCATCCGCACTGTTGCCGTCTTCAGTGAAGCCGATCGTAATTCGCTTCATGTCAAGTACGCCGACGAGGCGATCTGTATCGGGCCGCCCCGTTCGGCCGAAAGCTACCTCAACGTTCCTGCCGTCATCAGTGCAGCCGAGATCGCCGACGTGGATGCCATCCATCCCGGCTACGGTCTGCTCAGCGAGAATGCCAACTTCGCGGAAGTCTGCCGCGCCTCGAATATCAAGTTCATTGGACCCACTCCGGAAGTCATCCGCCTGATGGGCGAAAAAGAGCGCGCCCGCATGGCCATGAAGGAAGCAAAAGTCCCTATCCTTCCTGGCTCCGATGGCGTTGTTCCTACCGAAGTCGAGGCGCTGCAGTGGGCGAAGTCGATCGGATTTCCCGTCATCGTCAAAGCCTCTGCTGGCGGCGGTGGACGCGGTATGCGCGTCATCCGCTCTGAAGCCGAGCTGCCCAACCTTTTCCAGTCCGCCCAGACCGAGGCCGCCAATGCCTTCGGAAACGGCGACCTCTACATGGAAAAATTTATTGAGCAGCCCCGTCATATCGAGTTCCAGGTACTGGCTGACGAACACGGCAACGTCATGTCCCTCGGCGAGCGTGAATGCTCCATCCAGCGCCGCCACCAGAAGCTCATCGAAGAAGCGCCGTCGCTGCAGGTCACTCCTAAAATGCGCGAGGACATCGGCAAAACCATCCGCAGATGCCTCGAACACATCGGCTATCAGAACGCCGGCACCATCGAATTCCTCATGGATGAAGACGGCAAGCTCTACTTCATCGAGATGAACACCCGCATCCAGGTCGAGCATCCCGTTACCGAGGCCATCACTGGCATCGACCTCGTCAAGGCGCAGCTCCGCATCGCCAGCGGCGAGACCCTCGCACAGATCATCCCGCATCCCGTCGTCATCCGTGGCCACTCCATCGAATGCCGCGTCAATGCCGAGCATCCGGAAAAGTTCACTCCATCAGCCGGCAAAATCACTGCCTTCAATGTCCCCGGCGGCAATGGCGTCCGCGTCGACACCGTGCAGTATGCCGAAGGCTTCGTGCCCCCGTACTACGACTCCATGATCGCCAAGGTCATCGTCCACGGCAAAGATCGCGAAGAAGCCATGGCCCGCATGCGCCGCGCCCTCGAAATGTTCGTCGTCGAAGGTATTCACACCACCATCCCGCTGCATCGCAAAATCTTTAACGACCCCGACTTCATCGAAGGCCGCTTCGACACCAAGTACATGGAACGCTTCTTCGAGCGCGAAAAAGAACGCCAGCACAAAGTCCACGAAGATGGTCAGGCCGTCGTCGCCTGACCCCAGCCTTGTCATCTTGACCGAAGTGGAAAAACCTCAGATCCACCCGACCAACCAGCCCAATCTCTCCGACCTCCGCATTACGTAATCGAAGCAAGCACATATAGCACCGCATGAAGCTTCCGCCGCTCTACCCGATCCTCGACGCCACAACCCTCATCCGCGCCGGCATTTCCATCGACGCGTTCGCGCAGGAACTCCGCAGCGCCGGCATTTGCTTCCTCCAATACCGCGATAAAGACGCTTCAGACGAGGCCTTCCTCCACCAGGCCATCCGTCTCCGCACCCTCTTTCCGTCATCCGACAGCACCCTCATCCTCAACGACCGCGCCCACCTGCTAGCCCCTTCCGGATGCGACGGCATCCACATCGGTCAGGACGATCTATCCGCATCCGAAGCCCGCACCGTCATTGGCAATGACAAGTATCTCGGCCTCTCCACCCACAATCCAGCGCAGCTGCAATCCGCTTCTTACGCTCCCGTCGACTACCTCGCCATCGGTCCCATCTTCAACACACAATCCAAGCTCAATCCCGATCCCGTCACCGGCCTCGAAGGCATCCGCATCGCGCGCTCACTCACCACCCGGCCCCTCGTCGCCATCGGCGGCATCACGCTCGAAAATGTGCGCTCCATCTTCGAAGCTGGTGCGGATTCCGTTGCCCTCATCTCGGCCCTTCTGCCCGCCCCCGGCCGCACAGCAGCGCAGCAGATCGCGGGTTTTCTTAAGCAGATTCCCTGATCGATCGCGTCCGCCAGCAGCCGAGCCATTGCACGCCATGAAAGCGCGCCATAAAGGCCTGTAGCCCCGCCGGCGCACTCCTCAATACAGCACTCGATGCACTGCTTTGCTTCCTGTGACAAGAGCACGCGCGCTGCTCATTCGCGTACTTCTAAAAGGATCACTCATGAGGCTCCTCCCCTCTGCGGCATTTCTCGCCGCATCTTTCGCCAGTCTCGCCCTGTCCACTCCCGCACAAGTCCTGCCCACCAACCTGCCCGCCGTTCCTTATCAGAACCAGATCCGCTGCAGAGCGAAGGCGCCTACGCCGCTAAGCTTTCCTCCTCCGCCGTTAAGACCCGCTACCCCGCCTTCACCGGGGTCACCCATGAGTTCTTCGGCATGGGCGCATCATCGACAAGGCCCTCACCGCAGAGCAGCAGGCCGGTGCCGACCTGTGCGCCGCCTTCGCCAGATAAGCCTTCCTCACGCTGCCGGCGCCGCCATGTGCAAACACGGCGGCGCCTTCTTTTTTGCAGCA
>CAZZYN010000072.1:0-18238 GCA_964658265.1 uncultured Acetobacteraceae bacterium
TCAGGGCCGACCCGATCAGGGCCGACCGGGCTGCGGGGCAACGCCAGCGTTCACGGGGCATGGGTAAGCTCGCCGGGAGCAGACGCCGCGATCGAGGCTTGCACCAGCGCGAGAAATGCCTGACGGGGCAGGCTTGATGCAATCGGTTCGGCGGGCGGCCCGGGTGTGAGGCGGCGGCAGGGAAAAGCCGGCAACTGCGCGGAGTCGACTGGCAGCCGCGGTGATGGCGCAATCACGGGAGCGCAGCGGGTGTCCTGCAGCAGACCGGCCTGCGAGGCGGAAGCTGCAGGAGTGGAGCGGCGGGCGAGGAATAGAAGCGCACGCAGATCGACCTGGTCTCCCCCAGTGACGTAGATCGGGGGGAACCCGTTAACGGAGGGGGAGGTAAGGCCGGCGGCGTTTGGCTGGTGCAGGAAGAGGATGACCTGCGTACCCGGGGGAATGCCTGCCGCATCGAGGGTGTGCCACGTTCGATAGTCAAGAACGTCCGCATCGTGCACACCGAGGAGACCGTGATCGATACGCAGGCGTATTGTCGTGCTGCCGGGGTGAGATGGCGGGAAAGTTGCTGGCTGCGCCCTGAGTACTGTGCCCGAGAAAACGAGGGTCGCGTGCGCCAGAAGTTGATGAAGCGCGAGCTTCAGCATGACAGACTGGGTGCTCCCACGCGATGGAACGGGGACCGGAGCGAGCGGAAGTGCGGCCTGCGCCTGTACTACCGCGAGCAGGACAAAGGCGGTCAGCAGGACGCAATTCGTTTTTGATCGGCTACGTGCTGCCTGCAACGCCAAGGAGACGACTCCACTTGCTGGAACTCGTCTGATTAGGCCACGCCCGCGAAGCTACACGACGCTTTTCTCAGCTCTGTTGCCGACGCAATTCCACTTCAGGACCGGACCAGCCTGGACTTCCCGAAAAGGCGCCGAAAGCTGCTGGTTGTGCGATTTCGTATTGACTTGGCGAATCAGATTTCCGGGTAGAAGTCGAAGAAGGCGTCGATACTCTGACGCAGCTGGGCTTCGATCTGTTCGCGCGAGCCTTCCAGTACGTGCATGGTGACGTGTGCTTCGTTGCCATTGGCGAGCTGCACCGGGGCTTCGCCGACGCTTTTGACTTCTTCCGCGGGAAGCAGCCGCATTCCGTACACCAGAGTTAGGTTGGCCATACGTTGATGATACGGGTATTGGGGCAGCGATGCATCGTTGCCAGTCCGCTAGAATCAAAGTACGACCTATGAGTGATGAAATTCGAGATACGGTAATTCTTGGCTCCGGCTGTGCCGGGCTCACGGCAGCGATTTACAGTGGTCGCGCCAACCTCAAACCGCTGGTGCTGGAAGGCCACGAGCCTGGCGGCCAGCTATCGATTACGACGCTGGTGGAGAATTTTCCCGGCTGGCCGGAAGGCATCCAGGGGCCAGAGCTGATCGAGAATATGCGCAAGCAGGCGACGCGGTTCGGCGCCGAGTTCAAGATGTCGCACCTGGCATCGGTCAACCTGTCGACGACGCCATTTGAATTGAATATTGGCGGCGAGACGGTGAAGACGCGAACGCTGATTATCGCGAGCGGCGCGTCGGCCCGGTGGCTTGGACTGCCAAGTGAAGAAGCGCTGATCGGGCACGGTGTAAGCTCGTGCGCCACGTGCGACGGCTTCTTCTTTGGAGGCAAAGAGATCGCGGTGATCGGCGGCGGAGATTCTGCCATGGAGGAGGCCCTGTTTCTCACACGGTTTGCTTCGAAGGTGTACCTGATCCACCGCAGCGACAAGTTTCGGGCATCGCAGATCATGCTGACACGCGCGAGAGAGCACGAAAAGATCGAGTTTGTGCCGAATACCTCCGTGTTGGAAGTCCTGGGCGTGGAACAAAACGAAGTAACCGGCCTGCGCCTGAAGGATAATGCTACCGGCGAAGAGCGCGAGCTGCCGTTGAGCGGGATGTTTCTTGGCATCGGGCATGAGCCGAATGCCACCATGTTCAAAGGACTGATTGAGCTGGACGATGACGGCTACGTGAAGACGCATGACTTTGTGTTCACAAAGATTCCGGGTGTCTTTGCCTGCGGCGATGTGCAGGACAGGCGCTACCGCCAGGCGATAACGGCGGCGGGATCTGGCTGCGCTGCTGCGTTGGAAGTGGAGAAGTATCTTGAAGAGCATGGGCGTTAATCTCCGGTGACGGCCGTGTCTTTGCTGGCTGAAAATTATGCGCGGGTAGAAGAAGAGATTGCTGCTGCGTGCCGTGCGGCGGGGCGCAGTCGCGACGATGTGGCACTGATTGCCGTGTCGAAGATGCATACGGCAGCGCTGGTGGAAGAGGCGCTTTCGCTGGGCATGCGGCGGCTGGGTGAAAACCGGGTGCAGGAGTGGCAGGCAAAGCGGACGGAGATTTCTGCTGCGGCGCTGGAATCGGCGGATATTCACCTGATCGGCCACCTGCAATCGAATAAGACGGCAAAAGCCGTTGAGGTTTTCAGTGCGATCGACACGGTGGATTCGCTGAAGCTGGCGGAGCGTCTAAATGCGTCTGCTGCAGCGATGGGCCGGGTGTTGCCGATTGTGCTGGAGATCAAGCTGAGCGAGGAAGAGAGTAAAGAGGGGCTTGATCCGGATGGCGCCGAACTGGCGCAGTTGCTGGAGCGGCTGCCGGAGCTGACTTCCCTGCAGCTGCGCGGCCTGATGACAGTGCCGCCCTTCCTGGAGGATGGCGAGGCAGTGCGGCCGTACTTCCGCAGGCTGCGCGCGCTGCGGGACACGCTGGCACAGGCTCACACGCGGCTGAGCCTGCCGACGCTTTCAATGGGCATGTCGCATGATTTTGCAGTAGCGATCGAGGAAGGCTCGACCGAGATCCGGATTGGGACGGCATTGTTTGGAGCACGTCCGAAGGGGCCTGCCTGATTCCGCTGAATGAAGGCGCGCAGGGTGTGAGCTTTGCTGTACGGGTGCAGCCGCGCGCAAGCCGGCCGGGCATACGCGGCGTGCTTGGCGATGCACTGAAGCTGGCACTGGCGGCTCCTCCGCTGGATGGCAAAGCGAACCGGGAGTTGACGGAATACCTGGCTGACTTTTTCCACGTACGGCATTTTGCCGTCGATATCATTGCCGGTTTGCAATCGAGGAACAAAGTGGTGCGGGTGACCGGGCCGTCGGCAGGCGAGATAAAGCTGCTGCTGGACGAGGCGATCCTGAAGTCGGCAATGCCGTAGGCCAGTCCGCCGGTCAGAACGGGTACACTGGCGGCCAGACCTTTCATGAATCTCCTTTACGCTGCTGTACTCGCCCTGATTTCCATCGTGTTGCTGACGGTGTCGCTCTCTCGCCTGCGCGGTACGCAGACCAAGGCGGACTACCTGGTTGCCGGCCGCTCGCTGCCGGCAGTGGTGCTGGTGTTTACACTGCTGTCGTCATGGATCGGCTCGGGTTCGCTGCTGGGCGGTGCGGAAAACGCCTACAAGCACGGCATGGCTGCGTTGTGGCAAGGCGGCGGCGGCTGGGCCGGGTTGCTGTTGATTTATTTCATTGCGCCGCGCGCTCGCAAGTTTGCGCAGTTCACTATCCCGGATCTGCTGGAAGCACGCTATAACCAGACGGCGCGCGTGCTCGGCGTCATCGCGATTCTGTTTGCGTATACGGCGATCACCAGCTACCAGTTGATCGGCGGCGGCGACATCCTGCACCTGGTGTTTCCGGATGTGATTTCAGCAGACATGGGCAAGTACATCATGGCGGGGTTCGTGATCTCGTTCACCGCGATTGCGGGCATGGCATCGGTTGCGTACATGGATGTATTTATCGGCCTGCTGGCGACGGTCACGTTGATTGCTGCGCTGCCCTTTGTGCTGCATGGCGCGGGTGGCTGGAGTGTTGTGCATGCTTCGCTGCCGGCGACGCACTTCCAGGTGCTGGGAGATTTTACGCTGGTGCAGGCGCTGGAATTATTCATCCCGACGATGCTGCTGATGCTGGGCAACCAGTCGATGTATCAGAAGTTTTTCTCGGCGCGGAGTGAACGCGACGCACGCAATGCCGTGGTTGGCTGGATTATCGGCACGGTCATTCTCGAGACGATCATCATCGTGCTGGCCGTGGTTGCGTCGGTAATGTTTCCGAATGGCGAGGTGCATCAGCGGCCGCGCGAGATCCTGGCGTGGACAGCATTGCATGGACTGCCGGCATGGCTGGGCGCGCTGCTGATGGGAGCGATTTTCGCGAAGATCATTTCGACGGCGAACAGTTTTCTATTTTCGCCGGCGACGAACCTGGTCAATGACGTGTTCTCGCGCTACATTGCGCCGAAGGCCAGTGACAAGACAGTGCTGCTGGTCTCGCGATTCATGGTGCTGCTGCTGGGCATCTGGGCACTGTACCAGGCGCTGGGAACCAGTTCAGTACTGGCAAAGACGCTTTACGCCTACACGGTATATTCGGCCGCGCTGACGCCGGTGATCCTGGCAGCGTTTTATTCAAAGCGGGCGAACGGAGCGGGGGCGGTTTCAGCGATTGCGGCGGGGACCGTGGTGACGGTGTTCTGGGATACGGATGTGGTGAAGCATCATCTACCGGCGATGCTGGCGCAGCGCGATGCGATCTTCCCGGCACTGGTCGCGGCACTGGTTTGCCTGGTAGTGGTGAGCCTGTTGACGGCTCCGCCTTCGCGGGAGCAGCTGCAGCCGTTTCTCTAGTTAGTGTGCTGTGCCCGGACCGCCGCCTATCTTGAATTTTTTCGTCAGCAGCACGAGCGGTGCGGCGATGAAGGTGACGATCGCGATGATGTAGAAGCAATCCATGAAGGCAAGCAGCTGGGTCTGGGCATGCAGTTGCGCGTAGATGCGGGCATAGGCACCGGCGAGTGCATCGGCGTGCGAGAAGCCATTGGACTGCAGGTAGGCCGTGGTCGTTCGGATTTGCTGCTGCAGGAGTGATGAACTTGGCGCAATGGTGCCGCCGACGACAGACTGGTGAAAATTCTGCCTGCGCTCGGCGATGGTGGTGATCATGGCGATACCAAAGCTGCCGCCCCAGTTGCGAAAGAAGTTGCTGAGTGACGCGGCCTTGTTGTTCTGGTCCGGCCGCAGTTGGGAGTAGGTAATGACCGAGAGCGGCACAAAGAAGAAGCCATAGCCGAGGCCCTGGAGGGCGCGGCCGAGTGCGTAATGGCGATAGTCCGTCTGCAGGTTCATACGACTGAAGTGGATCATCGCGATGCCGATGACGATGGTAGCGGCGAAGAGCAGGTAGCGCGGCGGGATGATGCGTCGCTGCACCAGCTGCGCACCGATGGGTGCGAGCAGGGTGATGACGAGTGCGCCCGGACCGAGGACCAGTCCGGCATCGATGGCGCGATAGCCATAGAGGGTCTGCAGCATCTGGGGAATCATGGTGGTGGTGCCGAAGAGTCCGAAGCCGAAGATGAAGTAGAAGACATTCGCGATGGCGAAGTTGCGATTCTTGAGCAGTCGCAGATCGATGACCGGGTCGGGTTCGTGCAGCTCCCAGAAGATGGCAATGGTGAAGGCGACGATGGCGATGATGAAGGTCCAGGTGATGAGGACGGAGCCGAACCAGTCATCGATCTGGCCGCGGTCGAGGGTGATTTCGAGAGCTGCAGAGCCCAGCGCGACGAGGCCAATGCCGAGGCTGTCGATGTGGAGCTTGCCGTTAACGAGGGCGGACTCGCGTTCGGCTTTGAAGCTGGCGGGGTCGTGAATGAAGCGCTGCGTAAGCAGGAACGCGAGGATGCCGATGGGGACGTTGATGAAGAAGACCCAGCGCCAGTTGTAGTTATCGGTGATCCAGCCGCCGAGGACGGGTCCGATGGCGGGCGCGGTGACGATGACGATGGTGTAGAGAGCGAAGGCGGAGGCGCGTTTGGCAGGCGGGAAGGTGTCAACCAGGATGGCCTGGGCTGTGGGGACAAGGCCTCCGCCTCCGCCGCCCTGCACCAGACGGGCGAGGAGCATGATGCCGAGGCTGGGTGCGAGGCCGCAGAAGAAAGAAGAAATGGTGAAAATGGCGACGCAGGCGAGATAGAACTTTCTGCGGCCGATGGCGCGGGAGAGCCACGCGGACATGGGCAGAACGACGGCGTTTGAGACCAGGTACGAGGTGAGGATCCAGGTGGTTTCGTCGTAGGAGCGGCCGAGGCCACCGCCGATGTAGGGCAGCGAGACATTGGCGATCGAGGTGTCGAGCAGCTCCATGAAGGCAGCGAGGGTGACGGTACCGGCGATGATCCAGGGATTGATCGCAGGCTTTATGGATGGCGGCGACGGCTTTGCCTGCGTGGTGACGGCTGTCGCCACCTCAGCGGCCTGCGTTCGGTGAAGGAAGTTGGACCGTTTGCTGACGCATACCATCTAAAATGACAGGAAGAGACCGATCGGTTCTTTTTCTTTGATCATCACGGGTGGAGACATGCAGGCAGTGGGCAGCAGGATGCCAGGAGTGACGAAGGGTGAGTTGACGAGGCAGCGGATTGTCAGGGAGGCTGCGGCGCTTTTTAACCAGCGCGGCTTTGCCGGCTGTTCAGTCCAGGATGTGATGGATGCCGCGGCCCTCGAAAAGGGCGGGATCTATCGTCACTTTGATAGCAAGGAAGCACTGGCTGCGGCAGCCTTCGAATACGCCTATGGCGAGACGGTGAAGCTGCGGCGGCGCGGGATGGACGAGATCAGTAGTGCGATAGGCAGGCTGCGGCACATGGTGCAGCAATTTGCCGAAGTGCCGTCCGCGGTCCCGGGTGGATGTCCGCTGCTGAATACAGCGATTGATGCTGATGACGGCAACCCGGTGCTGCGTGGCCTGGCAGCAGGGGCGCTACGAGACTGGAAGGAGCGGATCGTCCGGATTGCCAGGGAGGGCATTCGCAGCGGCGAACTGATGGACCGTGTGCAGCCGGAGAAACTTGCGAATGTGATGATCGCGACGCTCGAAGGAGCATTGATGATCTGCCGGCTGGAAGGTGAT
Organism: uncultured Acetobacteraceae bacterium; assembly: GCA_964658265.1. Classification (GTDB taxonomy): domain Bacteria; phylum Acidobacteriota; class Terriglobia; order Terriglobales; family Acidobacteriaceae. The sequence continues at coordinate 6,970 of CAZZYN010000072.1, forward strand.
CGACGTGCGCTGCGTGATGCGGCGGCTGCGTTGAACAGGATGCTCGATGACTGCTCGACGCTCGGGTAACGTCAGACGGTGATGCCGGAGTCACAGCGCCGCATGGCCTGGGTCCTGGGTAGTGGAGGCAGAGTGAGGGATTCGACCCGCCGGTTGCGCATGATGGTGAGTGCGGCGGGCTTTCCCTGGCCTGCTTCCATGCCGCGCATCCAGTCGAGCGGACTTACCAGCGGCTCGTCGTTGAGACGAAGGATCACGTCGCCGGCCTGCAGGCCGCCGGCCGCAGCGGGGCTGCCGGGCTGCACACTCTTGACGAGCATGCCAGTGCCATCTTTCACACCGAAGTAGCTGGCGAGCTGGGGACCGATCGGATCGAGTTCCGCGCCATAGTTGTCAGCAAGCAGAGGGTTGTTCTGGCTGCCTGCGTCGGAGCCGGGATCGTCGAGAGGACTGGCGCCGGGTCCCCTGCCATCGAACATCGAGGCACTGGCGAAGGATCTGCCGACGGACGGCATCTGCGGACTGAAGTGGCGTTCGAAAGCCTGCTGCTGCACTTTAGCCCGGTCAGCGAGTCTGATAACAAAGCGCATGGGCTTGCCGGAACGCATGATGCCGAGGGCTACTTCTTTCTGTGGCGGGAAGCCGCGCATGGTCTCGCGAAACTGCTGCGCGCTTTTCACTGGCTGGCCATCGACCGTGAGGATGACGTCGCGCAGGTGGAGGCCGGCACGGCCCGCGGGTGCGTCGTGATCGACAGCGATGACTTCGACGCCGCTGGTTGACTTGAGGCCGAGCATGGCGGCTGCATGATCGTCGATATCACGGATATTCACGCCGAGATAGCTGGCAGGCGCACTGATCAGGATGAACTCCGCGTCGTTCTCCTGCGCGCCCAGCGTGGGCAGTGGCAGCAAGCCCACGGGTAGCATCATGGCCACGATAAGGATTACGCGGACTGAGCGGGCGGCGCGATGAGACATGTGCAGTAATTCTCCGGTGACACGGTAACGGAACGACGCGAACTGTGAGCTACGGACATGCAGCTTCCGCAGGCTACTGGATCTGCATGCCGACATCGCTGGCCTGCTGTGACATGTTGCGCGAAAGATCACGGATTTCCGGATCGTGGTCGGCCATCGAAACACTGTGCAGTACCTGGCGGACGCTGGAATCAGTTTCGACAGGAGAAAGCATGCGCACGGCAACGCCTCTCACCTGTGGCGAATGGTCACTCATGACCGAGCCGAGCACTGCGTCGCGGACGCGCATGTCACTGGCGATGTACGGCTCGAGTCCACGCAGAGCTTCGCTGCGCAGTGCCGGATCGCCTCCGTAGCGGGCCGCGGTCATGAGTGCGCTCAACACGTTGCCATCGTCGCAGTGAGGACCATGGTTGCAGGCGTCGGTCAGTAGCCGCGTGGCATTGTCCTGCACGGCGGGATCGGTCGGGCTCTGCACACCGCGGGCCAGGATCTGCCGGATGAATGGATCGTCGGTCGAACCGGTGGCAGTTTCCGGAACCAGGCGGCTGTAACTGACGCTGATGCCTTTGCCGTCGGGCTGGGGCTCTACGCTGCTGACGCTGGCAATGGGCGCGCCGGCCTGCGGCATGGGATTGTTGATCCGTGCCGGAGAGCTTTCCGGCTGAGCCTGGCTGGCAGCCCGGTAGCCGCCAAGACTGCCGACCCCAGCGCCGAGCAGGAGCATGGCAGCGGCTGCGAACGGGGCACTGCGCAGGGCCTGCAGGTTCATCGCCAGAGATGCCGGCGAGCCGTGGCTGAACCATCGCCGCAAAGGGCGCCGTGCTTCCGCATCCAGGGCTGCGCTGAGACGGTGACGGGTCTGCGTGAGCAGATGCTGTGAGGGCTCGACTGCCGGCACCTCGGCCAGTGTTTCCTGCAGGGCGCGCAGCGAGGCAAGCTCGCGACGGCAGTCCTCGCAGACTGCCAGGTGCTGGTTGAGTGCAGCATCTTCGGAGCGGGTCCTGTCGTCTTCCTGAAGCTGGTCCTCGGACTCGCCGTAGAGACGCTGCATCAAGAGATCCGCTGCCTCGGTGCAGTTCAGCGGTCGGGGTTTGCCTCCGGCAGACGAGACGCTGCTCATGATGCGGCTCCAGCGGTATGGCCGTGCATGGGCGCAAGTTCTGCACGCAGCTTGCGGGTGGCGCGGAAGAGGGTGTTTTTGGCAGTTTCTTCCGTCGTGTTGAGCACTTCGCCGATGGCCCGCAGGCGCATGCCATGGTGATGCTTCATCTCGAAGACCATGCGCTCGCGGGGGGAGAGTTTCTCCATGGCTGCCTGGATACGCTGACTCATCTCCTTGCGCTCGAGTTCACGGTCCGGGTTGGCCATGGCACGCTCATCCGACACGTTGCCGAGCAGGTCGATGGTCTGACCCGACTCGTCGGTGAAGGTGGTGGAGTCTTCGCGCCGGGTCTTGCGGCGGCGCATCAGGTCAAGCGAAACATTGGTCACGATGCGATAGAGCCAGGTATAGAAGGCGCACTCAAAACGGAAGTTGCCGATGTAGCGATAGGCCTTGAGGAAAGCTTCCTGCACGATGTCCTGCGCGTCCGTTTCGGAGCCGGAGACGTGCAGAGCCAAACGCAGCACGGCCTGGTCGTAACGCAGAACGAGCGAATCAAAGGCAGTGCGCGAACCGGCCTGGGCGGCCCGGATCAGCTCTGCCTCAGCGGCCTGTTCCGGCTGCAGGTCGCGGGCATCCTGCGCGAGAGTTCGCTGCTGATCGCGCCGCGCGGCAACGGAGCGAAACGGATCGGCGAGTATGCCTAGAACGCCAGCTGACATTCCTTCTCCTGTTCGAGACAGCGGCTGACTGAACTCCCAGCACGCTGCCTCCGTTATAGACGCACCAGGCAGGAAAAAGTAAGCCATGTGCATCCGGATACTATTCGGAATGCCCGTCGACTGAGCGCAGCGCTTGTTTAGACTGGGAGGATGACGGGCGGACTGTTTGGGGACGAGCCGGCAGCATCGAAAGCTGCGGCTGCGGTCGAAATGATTACGGCATTCTGCGATGGTGGATCGCGGGGCAATCCCGGGCCGGCGGGGTATGGAGTGTCGATTGAGGACATGCGCGGGCAGATGGTCGGCGAGATTCACGAATTCCTGGGAGTGAAGACCAACAATTTCGCGGAATATTCAGCCCTGCTGGGCGCACTCGATTTTGCGATCGAGCATGGTCACACGGGACTGCGCGTGGTGGCCGATTCGGAGCTGATGGTGAAGCAGATCAAGGGCCAGTACCGGGTGAACAGTCCGGAGCTGCGGCCCTTGTATGACGAAGCGAAGCGGCGGATTGCCAGGCTGCAGAAGTTTGAGATCCAGCACGTGTTGCGCAACAAGAACAAGCGGGCCGACGCGCTGGCCAACGAGGCAATGGATAAGCGGGCCGGAAAAAGTGTGCGGCTGGGCGCGGCATCGGCTGCCGGCTCAAAAGAGGGCGGCGGTCAGCTGAAGAAAGCTGCAGCAGCGCCTGCAGTACCCGGTCCGAAGATCGAGATTGCCGGCCGGCCCGCCGCGAAGATTCCGGCAGCGGCGGTTTCGGGTCGTGTGTACAAGGGTTTTGTGAAGAACGGCGTGGTGCACCTGCTGGAAGGTGAGCTGCCGGAGAATGCGTTTGTGAAGGTCACGGTCGAGTAGCGCGTTGGGACCGGCCCTCGTCCCTGCTCAGGCCTTGGCTAATTCTGCTTTGACGATCTCGCTGACCAGCTTGCCGTCGGCGCGGAGGTCAGCTGTCTTGATTTTTGCCTGCACTGCTTTCATGACGCTGCCCATGTCTTTGGCTGCGGGCCGGGTGCCGGAGGACGTGGTGAGTTCATCGACGGCCTGGATGACCAGCGGACGGATCTCTGCGTCGCCCACGGCTTTCGGCATGTAGCTCTCGATGACGACGATCTCGTCTGCTTCCCTGGCGGCAAGTTCGGGCCGATTGCCCTTGGTGAACTGCTCGATGGAGTCGCGACGCTGCTTGATCAGGGTAGTGAGAATCTGCTGGGCTTCGGCATCGGCCAGCGGTGCGCGCTTGTCGATCTCTTTCATCTTGAAGGCGGTCTTGACCATGCGGAGGACGGAGAGCCGGTCGGCATCGCGCGCCTTCATGGCGGTCACGATATCGCGATCGATGGTGTGGACAAGAGCGGAATCGGCTTCCGGACTGGACATGTTGGCCTCCCTGCTTCCTGGCTTCCCTGCATCGCGCAGATGCGCCTGAGCGAAGCACGTTTCTGCAGCTGACTCCTCATTATAGAGACGGCTGCTTTGGCGACCGCCCGCTACAATAAGGCAAAGGACCCGACGCCCATGATCCGCAAGACACGCTTGTTTACGCCTGGCCCGACGCCGCTGCTGCCTGCTGCCCAGTTTGCCATGGCGGCTGCCGATATTCATCACCGCACACCCGAGTTTCGCGCCTTGTATATGCGGGTTCTCGAGCAACTGCGCGCCTTTGTCGGCTCGAAGAATGATGTAATCCTGCTGGCCTGTTCGGGCACGGGAGCGATGGAAGCTTCGGTATCGAATATCACCTCGCCGGGCGACCGGGTGCTGGTGCTGAGCGGCGGTAAGTTCGGCGAGCGCTGGACGGCACTGGCCAAGGCTTTCGGCTGCCAGGTGGACGTGGTCAGCGTGCCCTACGGCCAGACGTTCGACATGGAAGAAGTGCGTAAGGCTTTGAAGATCGAGACGCGTGCCGTGTTCATGCAGGCGACCGAAACGTCAACCGGTGTGCGGCATTGCGTGCCGGCGGTTGCCGAGATCTTGAAGCAGCAGGAGAGCGATGCGCTGCTGGTGGTGGACGCGATCACCGGGCTGGGCACGACGCACATCGATATGGATGCATGGGGTGTGGACATCCTGATCGGCGGCTCGCAGAAGGCCGTGATGATTCCGCCGGGCCTGGCGTACCTGGCAGTGAGCGAGAAGGCGTGGGGCTCGATGGAGATCAGTCTCAATCCGCGCTACTACTTTGACCTGCGCAAGGAGCGGAAGAATGCTGCCAAGGGTGAAAGCGCGTATACGCCGGCGGTGTCGCTGATTGCGGCGCTTGGCGCGGCACTCGATTATATTGCCGAGCAGGGCGATGGGGACCTGGCGCGCGGACGTGCGCGGCTGGTGGAGAATGCAGAAACCATTTCCGCGATGATGCGGGCGGCGATGCAGGCCCTGGGTTTGAAACTGTTCGCGCCGGATGCTCCTGCGGCTGCCGTGACGGCCGTGCTGCCACCGAAGGGCCTTGATTCCGGTGTGATTGTGAAGGAGCTGAAGAGCCGCTTCGGCGCGATTATTACGAATGGGCAGGGCGAGATGAAGGGGCAGTTGTTCCGGATTGCGCATCTTGGCTTCTTCGACTACCTGGATACGATTGCGCTGATCGGCGCGTTTGAGCAGGTGGCTGCCTCGTCGCTGAAGCTGGAAGGCTTCCAGTTCGGCAAGGCATTGACGGCAGCGCAGAATGTGTATGCGACCCGGCAGCCGGACGAAGCAGCGTTGAGCCAGTGTCCATGCGGTCGCGGCGTCGAGCACTGCCAGGCCGTGGCTGTCCGGCAATCTGTCGGCGCTCGCTCGTAGTTCCTCATCCAGGGAGGCCGCAGCGCATTTCGCCCGGCCTTCCCTCCCCTTGCACCGGCATGTTGACGGCTATTCGGATACAGGTTTGCGCGCTCCCGTGGCGCGCTCCAGGAGAAGCATGAAGATCGTACTTGCAGAGAAAGTTTCACCGGCCACGCTGGCCGTGCTGCAGTCAGAGCCGGACTGGCAGATTGTGACGCATGACCAGATCAAAGGATCGCTGGCAGACGAATTGAACGATGCGGATGGGCTGGTTGTCCGCTCGGCGGTGCAGGCCGATGAAGCATTGATGGAGCATGCGCCGAAGCTGCGCGTGATTGGCCGTGCAGGCGTGGGCGTCGACAATATTGACGCAGATGCGGCGACCAGGCGCGGCATCGTCGTGATGAATACTCCAGGTGCCAATGCGATTGCCGTGGCCGAGTTGACGATTGCGCTGGCGCTGGCACTGGGACGGCAGTTGCCGAAGGCAAACGCGCTGCTGCACCAGGGCAAGTGGGAGAAGAAATCGCTGCAGGGCTCGGAGCTGCGGAACAAGACGCTGGCTATTCTCGGGCTGGGGCGCGTTGGGCTGGAAGTAGCGAAGCGGGCGCGGGCGTTCGGCATGGAAATTATCGGCTACGATCCGTTTGTGGCGGCATCGCTGGCGCGCGAGGCGGGCGTGCAGCTGGTGACGCTGGATGAGCTGTTCAGTAAAGCGGACTATCTCACGCTGCATGTGGGCCTGACCCCGCAGACACACGGGATCATCAGCGAAGCGCGGCTTGCGACCATGAAGCAGGGCGTGCGGATCATCAACTGCGCACGCGGCGAGTTGATCGACGATACAGCTTTGCTGAATGCCTTGAAGAACGGGAAAGTCGGCGGCGCGGCTCTGGATGTATTCACCAGTGAGCCGTTGAAAGACTCTGCTTACTTCAACGTCGAGAATGTGATTTTGACGCCGCATATTGCGGGCTCGACGGGAGAAGCGCAGGAGGCGGTGGGAATACAGATTGCGAAGCAGGTGAAGGAGTATCTGAAACTCGGCGTGGTGCAGAACGCGGTGAACATGCCGTCGCTGAGCCACGAAGAGTATCTGCAGTTGTCGCCGTATCTCGATATGGCGGAGCGGCTGGGATCGTTTCTCGCGAGCATCGCGGACATCGGCACGGCGGGCGGCAGTCTTGACAGTGTTCACCTGTCCTATAGCGGCAAGCTTGCCGAGGCGAAGACCGACCTGGTGCGGAATGCTGCCCTGACAGGGGTGCTGGGGCACTCGGAGAGCGTGAACCGGATCAACGCAGCGTCTGTCGCAGAAGAGCGTGGCATACGGCTCCACGAGAGCAAGAAAGAAGAAGCAACGGGCGGTGCGGGCAGCACGCTGAAGATTGAGCTGGGCGCCGGGTCGCTGCACGCGCAGGCTACCGCGACAGTGCTGCATGAGCATTCGCCGCGGCTGCTGGCCTGTGATGGCATTGATATTGAGGTGCCGCTGCAGGGAACGCTGCTCTTCATCCGCAACCAGGATGTGCCGGGCGTGATCGGGCGGATCGGTACGATTCTCGGCGAGCATGCAGTGAACATTGCAAACTTTGCCCTGGGGCGTGATCAGCGCGGCGCGAAGAAAGATGCACTGGCGGTGCTGCAGATCGATGGCGATGTGCCGGCTGCTGCGCTGAACGCGCTTGGCAGGGCTGAAGGCATCACGCAGGTGAGGCTGGTAAGACTGGCGAAGGCCTGAGGCGATGACGGATTGTGGGGGTTGGTAGCGAGAGCGGTTCGCTTCGCGAAGGCCCACCGCAGCTTCGCTGCGTGAGGTGCGTGAAGGTTGGGTCAGTGCGACACACTACAATGAAGCAGCGGTGCTCACTCACCCTTGCGCCGCGCCAAGAGATTGCGAGAGGGAGTACCAGAATTGCCGCTTTACGAATATCAATGTAAACAGTGCGGTCACCGGTTCGAGAAGATTCAGAGCTTCAGTGCGCCCGAGATCAAGGAGTGCCCGAAGTGCGGCAGCGAAGTCGAGAAGCTGATTTCGGCTCCGGCGATCCAGTTCAAAGGCTCTGGCTGGTACGTGAGCGACTACGGCAAGGGCGGCGCGGCTGGTTCGAATACACGGCCGGATACACAAAAGAGCGGCGACGGCGGTAAGAGCGAAGGATCGTCCGGCGGCGACAGTTCTGCGTCCAAGAGCGATTCGTCTCCGAGTAGCGGGGAGAGTAAGTCAGGCGAGAGCAAGGCGAGTTCGGCTCCGAGCTCGTCCGGAAGCGGGGCTGGCAGCAGCGGTTCATCGAGCGGTGGGTCCGGCTCAGCCTCCGGAAGTACCAGCAAGAAAGACTGATCTACGCGGTTGGTAACGATGGGAGCGCAGCCTACGAGGCTGCGCTCTTCTTACTGGCGGCCTTTTTCGTACGAGGCTTTTTGGCAGCAGTCTTCTTGCCAGCAGCTTTCTTTACAGCGGTTTTCTTTGCGACAGGCTTGGGCGGAGGAGGCACTTTTTTGCCGGCGCGTCGAGCTTCCGACAAGGCAATGGCAATTGCCTGCTTCGGATTGGTCACTTTTTTGTCGCTGTTTCCGGACTTCAGCCTGCCCTGCTTCATCTCGTGCAGTTCAGTTCCGACCTGCTTTGAAACGTCCGGGCTATATTTACGCGGAGCTGTCTTCCTGGCTGTCATGCTGTTCTCCCAACGCATTTGCACGATTGGGAAGCAGGCTGTCAGCACCGGGTTGTATGGCCGCGTCTACGCAAAAATTGGCGAGACTACTTAGACACTGCGGCTGTTGCGTATGCCGAGCGGACTGTTCTATTCGGCGAAGGCTGGTGTGGTTGCCGGAAGAATGTCGCGGACGTCGACCCACTCAGTGGGATAGACACCGGTGTAGCAGGCGACACAGTAGCGGAGATTCGGTCCGGCATTACAGGCTGCTTCAAGGCCGGGCAGGGAGAGATAGGCGAGTGAGTCGGCTTCAATGAACGACCGGATCTCTTCAATCGAATTATTGGCGGCGATCAGATCTTTTTTGCTGGGTGTATCGACACCGTAGAAACAAGGAGATGTGGTGGGCGGACAACTGATGCGCAGATGGACTTCAGTGGCGCCAGCAGCCCGCACCATGCGCACGATCTTGCGACTGGTGGTGCCGCGAATGATGGAGTCGTCAATGAGAACGATGCGCTTGCCTGCCAGCAGATTACGGACGGGATTGAGCTTGAGCCGAACGCCGAAATCGCGGACACGCTGCTCCGGTTCAATGAACGTACGGCCCACGTAGTGATTGCGGATGAGCCCGAAGCGAAACGGGATGCCGCTCTCAGCTGCATAGCCAATGGCCGCGGTGACGCCGGAGTCTGGTACGGGGACGATCAGGTCGGCGGCAACCGGAGATTCGCGGGCAAGCTGGCGGCCCATCTGTTCGCGACTTTCCTGCACCCAGCGGCCGTAGATTTTGCTGTCGGGACGAGCGAAATACACGTGCTCAAAGATGCAGCTGGATTGCGGGATGCCAGTGGAGTATTTACGCGTCGTGATCTTTCCGTCGCGCGTGACCATGATCAGCTCGCCGGGTTCAACGTCGCGGTCGTAGCGCGCATGCAGCAGGTCAAAGGCGCAGGTCTCGGAAGCGAACACGATGATGTCCGGACCGTCTTCATTGGTGATGCGGCCCATCGAGAGGGGACGGAAACCCCGTGGATCGCGGGCGGCGAAGATACGATCGCGGGTCATCATCACAATCGAGAAGGCACCTTCTACCTGGCCGAGCGAATCAGCGATGGCATCGACGAGTGTCGTCTCGTTGGAGTGGGCGATCAGTTGCAGGATGATTTCCGAATCACTGGTGGTCTGGAAGAAGGCGCCGGCCCGTTCGAGCCGCGTCCGCAGGTTGCCGAGGTTCACCAGGTTGCCGTTATGCGCTATGGCAATCAGGCCTTTGGTTGAGTCGACACGGATCGGCTGGGCATTCAGCAGCGCCGAGTCGCCTGTAGTCGAATACCGCGTGTGACCGATGGCCATGTCGCCGGTAAGCCGGGCGAGGACGTCGTCAGTAAAAATGTCGGCAACCAGGCCCATGCCTTTGATGTTTTGCAGGTGCGCACCATCAGCGACCGCGATACCGGCAGATTCCTGGCCGCGGTGCTGCAGTGCATAAAGCCCCATGTAGACCTGGCGAGCTGCTTCCGGATGACCACTGATCGCGACCACGCCGCACTCTTCGTGCAGCTTATCGTCGTCGTTCAAGGGTGGGCGCGAGAGGCGTTCGGTGCGCAATGCTTCAAGATTTTTGGCAGCATCTTCAGCTGTGGCGAAGCCTTCATAGAGAAGAGCCATCAGGCATGCCCTCCGACTGCGAGGGTATGCAGTGCGTCTTCAAGCGCGGTTTCCCATGGTTCGCGAAGTTGACTGATCGGCACATCGATGACGACATCCTTACCGAGGGAGATATGCAGTCGTTCCGCAACGGTGACGCCCAGACTGAGCGGACGCAGCTGGCTGGTGTCTTCGACCATGGCAATGACGCGGGGTACGTTCTCCCTGGTGCAGGTGACGATGACTGAAGTAGCGTCTTCCGAAAACAGCTTGAGCAAGTCGGGCTGAGACGAGATGCGGGAGAGGTCGACTTTTGCGCCTACACCCTGAGCGAACGAGGCTTCGGCCAGTGCCACGGCAATACCGCCGTCGGAGATATCGCGTGCAGAGTGAATGAGCTTCTCCTCGGACAATTGGGCCAACACCTGGTGCAGAGCAGCTTCACGGACAAGGTCGAGCTGAGGAGGTGTTCCCCACAGACCCTTGAGGATCTCTTTCGCGAAGGTGGAAGAACCGAACTCGCGTTCGCCGCCTGCCGATCCAGCGGTGAGTGGCTGAAGCAGCAGGATGGCATCGCCGGGCTGACGGAAATCTGCCGCGACCGCTTTCGTGACGTCTTCAATGATGCCCACGATCCCGATAACTGGCGTGGGATAAATGCCTTCGCCGCGGGTCTCGTTGTAGAGCGAAACATTGCCGCCGGTGATGGGCGTGCCCAGCGCGATACAGGCTTCTGCGATGCCATCGATGGCTGCCGATAACTGCGCCATGATCTCGGGCTTTTGCGGATTGCCAAAGTTGAGGCAGTTGGTAGCGGCGACGGGGACAGCGCCGGTGCAGGCGACTTTTCGCGCGGCTTCTGCTACAGCGAGTGATGCGCCGCGTTTCGGGTCGAGATAAGACCAGCGGCCGTTGCCATCAAGCGCCATGGACAGGCCGCGCTGCGTGCCTTTGACACGCATGACGCCGGCTTCATTGCCCGGACCCTGGGTGGTATTGGTCTGCACCATGGAATCGTACTGCTCATAGACCCAGCGCTTGGAACAGATATTGGCGCTCGTGAGCAGACGCTTCAGATCTGCGGCGAAGTCACGCACCTGCTCCATGCCGGTTCGTTGTTCAAGGGATGGATCGGGCGGGCAGGGTGAAAGCCATACGCCGACGGGCCGGTGATAGAGCGGCGCGTCATCGGTGAGCGACTGGTTTGGAATGTCGGCGACCAGCTCGCCATGATGGCGGATCCTGAGTCTGGATTCGGCTACGACGGTGCCGACGATGGTCGCATCCAGACCCCACTTCGCGAAGACGTTGAGAACTTCCTGCTCGCGGCCCCTGTCGGCGACCAGCAGCATGCGCTCCTGGCTCTCGGAAAGCATGATTTCGTAGGAGTTC
>CAZZYN010000073.1:0-17812 GCA_964658265.1 uncultured Acetobacteraceae bacterium
CCTGATCATTGTGCAGGCGGCCGCTACTCTTACCATTGATTTGAATCACACCCATGCCACCGATCCCCTGTGGCCTGGCCATGCACGGTTTCATTTGGTCTGGCAGGTCATGAACACGTCGCTCATCAGCTTCCTGGCTCTCTGGTTCACCTGGCAGACAGGCTGGCCGGGCGATCGCTCTTTCTATCTGGCAGCCGCACTCACCCTTGTACCCTGCGCCGGCTTCCTGATCGCGCTGGTAGCACGGCAACTGTATGGCGGCACCCTGTTTGACGCGGAAGGCATCCCGCCGGCCCACTTCACCCTGCTGGGGAAAGACATCCTCGTCGACGGAAACACGGCAGCCGTGTGGGCCGGCGTCGCCAGTGCTGCCATCATCGTGTTTATTTACATCGGTTAAGTCCAACCGGACCGCGGGCCGCCGGCATACAGAAAATGGCCCGGGACTGTAGAATCAACAGCTGACCTGCCGATGCCATCCCACTCCTCAGACCGCGGCAAACGTACCGGCAAGCCCTCTCCAGACCCGGCCAATCCGGGTAACGCCAGGGAAGAAGCACCGGGCGTTGACGGTTTTCCCGGCGCAAAATTGGAGCATGCGGATCCGTATGGTCCTGAACCAGGCCCGGACGAAGCAGGAATTGATGCCGGCAGCGGGGAAGACGCGCAACCCTCGGAGGAGTCTGGTGTCTACAAGGATATGGCGACCGGCGCTCTCAATTCGGCACAGCTCGGCGCAGGACACATGGGTGCCGCCCATGTTGTTCCGCAGGCAGTCCGGCAGGAGCTGGTAGCCGCTCCCTTTGTTTCGGATTGGAGCCTGCTGACCGACGCCGAAATCATGCTGCGCGTCAGCAGGGGCGACGAAACCGGCTTCAACTATCTGATTTCCAAGTACCAGCGGCAGATTGTGCACTTCATGTTCCGCATGGTGCACAACCAGGCAGTGGCGGAAGAGCTCGCACAGGAAGTCTTCCTGCGTGTCTATCGCTCGCGGGAAACCTATCGTGCCGAGGCGCGCTTCTCTACCTGGCTCTACCGCATCGCGACCAACCTCGGCGTCAACCACGCACGAGACACCCGTCACGAGCGTGCAGCACAGAACGTCTACCTGGATGCGCCGGATCCAGAAACCGGCTCCACCCCGGATGTGGCTGACCTGACGCCCAGCGCCGAGCAGGATCTGCTCCGGGATGAGCGGCTGAAAGCCATCCGGGACATTGTTTTACAGCTGCCAGAGCGGCAGCGGACCGCGGTTTTAATGCATAAGTACCAGGGTATGGATTACAAGCAGGTCGGCGAAGTGCTCAAGCTGAGCGAGTCTGCCACCAAGTCGCTTCTGTTCCGTGCCTACCAGACATTACGCGAAAGCCTGAAGGCGTTCGTGTAATGCAGGAAGTGAGATCGCTATGACTGATAAAGTGAAGCCGAATGACCAATTGAAGCTGAACTGCGACACCTTGAAGTCCAGCCTGCCCGACCTTTTGCTCGACCCTTCTGCTATTCCTGCGCCGCTTCGCACCGGACTGGAACAGCACCTGGTCGCATGCAGCGGATGCCGGGAAGAGTTGACCGGCCTTCGTGCCACCATGAGTCTGCTGGATAGCTGGCAGGCTCCTGAACCCTCGCCATACTTCAATACGAGGATGCAGGCAAAACTGCGCGCCGAAAAGGAACGAGCCCCGGAAGGCTTCTGGGAGCGGCTGCGGGCAAGAATGCTGTTCAGTACAGGCGTCCCGATGCGCGCAGTTGGAGCTGCCGGGCTGGCAGTTGTCCTGCTGCTGGGCGGTAGTGCCGGCATCTATGAAATGCATGTGGCCAGTCAGCCACCACAGACCCAGGCCTCGGCCACGGTCAGGGATCTCCAGTCGCTGGACGGCAATGCGCAGGTGTTCCAGCAGTTAAGTTCACTGGATACGGACGATTCCGACGCTGGCGCATCGTCAAATTAGAAACGAACATCGAACCAGCAACCGGAACAGGAAAGCACGTAACAGGAGTCAGGCGATGAAGGCGGGGAGCAGGCAACGAAGGGCGGCAGCCGAGGCGGCGGCGGAGGGGCAGTCCCTGCCTGCTCGCGTATGCCTGCTCCAGCGCTTCCGCCGACCTGTTTGCGCTGTGGTGCTGGCTGGCGCCGCGTGCTGGACGCATCTATTGTCCGCTGCTGTCCCGACTTCCCCGGCTCCGAACAGCCCGGTCCCGCTGCACGCCGCCATCGCCAAACCATCAGCAGTTCATCCGGCCATCCCGTTGGCTCCAGCGGTGCCTGAGCGCACAGTCCCGGCCCCCCAGCAACAATTGCGGCAGTCCCTTCCGGCGTCTCGTCCGGCCAACATCCACCCTGTCGATTCGCCTCATCCCGCACCGGTCAATACAGGACGAATAGGCCAGCAAAGTGGACTCACGCCTGCCGCGCGCGCGCCATATCCTTATACGGAGAGACCGTTAAACTCGCACAGCACTCTTCAGGGCACCACTCCATATGGCACACTCCAGGCGCAGAACAATGCGCGCCAGCCCTTCCCTCCCGGACAGCCTCCCTCTCGTATGAATCCGCCGCCCGGCGGCGAAGATCGAGGCGAACACCTGGGCAGTTGGATGAAACAGCACCAGGGCCAGTCCCTGCCTGAGCAGGAGCGGTCGCTTCGCCAGGAACCAGGGTTCAACCGGCTGGAGCCGCAGCAACAGCAGAACCTCGTGAACCATCTGCATCAACTCGACCAGATGCCGCCTCAGCAGCGGCAGCGGACCCTGAGCCGTATCGAAAACATGGAGCACCTGACACCTGAACGCCGCCAGGCCGTCCGTAGCTCCGCACAACAACTTGGCGCGCTGCCGGAAGATCGCAGACGCATGGTTAAGAAGGCCTTCCGGGATCTGCGCGACCTGCCACCTGAGCAGCGTCTGTCCATCATGAATTCGCCCCGGTTTGCCGGGCAATTCTCGGCTCAGGAGCGCTCCATCATGGGCAACCTGCTGATCGTCGAGCCCTACCAGCGCCCTGGCCCGGACCCACAGCAGCCGCAGAACGGCCGCTAAGTCGGGTCGCAATAAGATCTTAAAGTTTGAATGACCCTCCATGCTGGGAAGGGCTGCCAGGACGGCAGACTTGGTGGGAGGCCGGCTTCTTACTCGATGCCTTGAACCAGCCTCGCCTTTCCGGCATCTACATCTGGAACAAGGATGCCCTACCAAATATCAGCTTTCAATACATCTTTCTCGTCACTGCCACTATGACAAAGATGTACTTTAACTGACAGACTGCGATAACTAGTTTTTGAAGAAATTCTTTGCCAGAAACAGCACATTGGCCGGTCGTTCCGCCAGCCGCCGCATGAAGTATGGGTACCATTCTGTTCCGAATGGAACGTAAACCCTGACGCGATAGCCCTCGTCGACCAGCTTCTTCTGCAGGTCACGACGAATGCCGTACAGCATCTGGAACTCAAAACTGCTACGGGCAATACCCTGCTCCTCCGCGAACTTACGCGTTGCATCAATCATGCCCTCATCATGCGTCGCGATCCCGTGAAACGTTCCGCTCACCAACAGCAGCTTCATCAGTGCGACGAAGTTGCGATCCACTTCCGCCTTCTCTGGAAATGCATGCTCTGCCGACTCCTGGTAGGCGCCTTTGCATAGCCGTACCCGAATTCCCTCGCGCACCAGCTGCCGGATATCTGCTTCGCTGCGGCGAAGATACGCCTGGATAACAACGCCCACACGCTTGTCATTGCCGGGTAACGCATGGATCCGCCGTACCAGGTCGAGCGTTGCCTGCGTATACGGTGTCCCCTCCATATCAACACGCACAAAACTGTCGACCGCCCGGCTGTGTGCCACCAGTTTGGCAACGATTGTCTCTGCCAGCTTAGGATCAAGATCCATGCCCATCTGTGTAAGCTTCACGCTCACATTCGATTGCAGTCCGCGCTCGCCGATCGCGTCCAGCAGACCATGGTAGATAGCCGCCGAATGCTCGGCTTCCTCCGGAGAACTCACGTTCTCGCCCAGGCTGTCCAGCGTGGCAGCGATGCCCTGCGCGTTTAAAGCGGCGGCCGCCTGCAAAACTTCTTCGAGCGTCATACCGGCGATGAACCGCGACGACATGCGTTTTCCAACAACGGAACTTTCAGAAAACCGTCGCAGCGACATTTGTGTAGACAAAGCGATGAATGTGGAGCGTAATAGGGTCATAAGTCAACCAAACAACTGATTGTCTCGCAGTTTGCGGTAACCGTCTCCCCCGGCCAGCCACTTCTTTCAGATCCATGTACAGCAATCAGCGGAATGGTTTGCCCGCTCAACGGGCATCTCTGTTTCCGCCCCGGCGCATCTATGTAATGTCTGGTCAATTTCGTACCAACTCGCTGAACAGCGCGACGGGCTGGCCCGGACCGGCATAATCAACACCTGCTGAGAGTACGAAAACGGACGACACCCCCGATGTCAGTCAGGAGAGACTCTATGGTGAACCATTGCGCAAATCCCGAATGCTGCAAGCCGCTGCACTACCTGCGGGAAGGCCGCGTTTTTATCTTTGAACTGCCCGACCCGGCAGCCTCCCTCAAAAGCGGTAAAACGGTCAGGCGAACTGAACATTTCTGGCTCTGCGGTCTCTGCTCTGAAGCATTCACACTTGAGCAGGGAATCGAAAAGACTGTCCGCATTCTTCCCAAACCCATGCGCCACCGTCACGCCCCTGTAGCCATCATTCCTACAGCCATGGCTTCCTAGGTCACGCACTCTTTTCTTTGAAGGCATCCCTCGCGGGATGCCTTTTTACTTGCTACAAACAGCCGATCGAAACCTTGCACGTCCTTTAGAGTAGCTTTGTGCCGAAGATACTTGTCTTCCTGCTGCTCTCGCTTGTTACACCTCCCACGCTTTCCGCGCAGACCTGGCATCTCGCCTGGTCCGATGAATTCAGCGGCCCCTCAGGACAGCTCCCCGGCAGCACCGGCTGGACCTCGAGACCGGCGCGGGTGGCTGGGGCAATGCGGAGCTCGAAACCTATTGCGCTCCGGCTTCCAGCGTCGCTCCCTGTGACGTTGCCCAGCCGAATGCATATCTCGACGGCCACGGGCACCTAGTCATCCGGGCCATTCACACCCCGTCCGGATGGACCTCCAGCCGCATGATCACCAAGGGCAAGCATGCCTTCCAGTACGGCCGGATCGAGGCCCGCATGAAACTGCCTGTAGCTCCAGGCTTCTGGCCCGCCTTCTGGATGCTCGGCAGCAATCTTGACACAGTCCACTGGCCCGGGGCCGGCGAGCAGGACATCATGGAATGGGTGCAGAAGTACACGCCGACCACCACCTCCTCCACCGTCCATGGCCCGGGCTATTCAGGAGCCAGGGGAATCAGCAAACAATTCCGGTTTCCAGACCACGGCCGAACTGACAATGCCTTTCACACCTACGGCGTCGTATGGTCGAAGGACAAGCTTCAGTTCTACCGCGACAATCCAGCCAGACCCTATTTCATCCTCACGCCTGCCGACCTGCCACCTGGCACTGCCTGGGTCTACAATCAACCCTTTTTCCTGCTCCTGAATTTCGCTATCGGCAGTGGTGGCTTCCCCGGTGCAACCACCCCGTCTACCCCTGCCACAGGCACCGTTCTGGTCGACTACGTACGCGTCTACCAGCTCACAGAACCTTAGCTACCAGCCACTATCTTGGTGGCAGATGTGATGGTTGCAAGAACACAATCCTGACTCGGACCCGAATTGACACCTCTGCGGTGCGGCATCTATGCTCCGCTCGTTTCGCAGAAGTCTTTTCCGGGAGTCCTCATGAACAATCAGCACTGTCTACAGTCCGCCACGAAGCGGCTATTCCGCGGCCTCGTTGCCGCTTCAGTCCTTAGTAGCGTCGGCGGAGTATGTCTTTCCGCTTTCGCCGCCGCACCGAACTTTGGGCCGAACGTTACCATTCTCGATCCGGGCATGACGCCTTCGCAGATCCTGTCCACGCTGACAGCCCTTTCGAACGAAGACCAGTTCAGCACCAATCGCCATGCTGTCTTCTTCAAACCGGGCGCGTACAGCGTACAGGCGCCGGTCGGCTACTACGAATCGATTGCAGGCCTCGGTGCTGCTCCCGGAGACGTCACCATTAGCGGCTTCCTGACTCCGAACTTCGGCGTGCCGGTCTACAACACGCCAACCTGGCCCGGCGCCAATATAACGGACACTTTCTGGCGGTCGATGGAAAACCTGACCATCAACGCGGCAACTGACACGCTGCAGAATGCCCCGGCCAACACCCTGCAATGGGGCGTCTCGCAGGGCGCGCCTCTGCGCCGTATGCAGATCAACGGCGGCCTGGAGCTGACAGATTCCTACTGCGGCAATGCGAGCGGCGGCTTCATCGCAGACCTCGTCGTGACCGGGAACGTCAATCCCTGTTCGCAACAGCAATGGTATTCACGCAACAGCAACTACGGTTCGTGGAATGGCGGCGTCTGGAATATGGTCTTCTCCGGAGTACAGGGCGCGCCGGCGGAATCCTACCCGGCGCCACCAGAGACGGTGCTCCCGTCGACCCCTGTCAGCCGCGAGAAGCCCTTTCTGTATCTGGACAGCAGCGGCAATTACAAAGTCTTTGCGCCCGCTGCCCAGAAGAACTCTGCCGGTGCCAGCTGGTCTGCCGGCAGCACACCTGGCCGCTCAATCCCTATCAACCGTTTCTTCATCGCCTTTCCGACAACGCCTGTAGCTGAAATCAACCTGGCACTGGCGCTTGGTCAGAACCTGATCCTGACGCCTGGCATCTACGCGCTTAAAGCTCCGATCGTGGTCGGCAATCCCAATACGGTGATTCTCGGCCTGGGCTATGCCACGCTGGTCCCACAGACAGGAAAGGCAGCAATCGAAGTTGCCGATGTAAGTGGCGTGCAGATTGCCGGACTCCTCATTGATGCCGGTCCGGTCAATTCACCAGTCCTCCTTAAAGTAGGTGTGGGCCTCTTCGGACTTCCCTTACCCGTCGGCGGCCTCTTCAATCACGCAGCCAATCCTTCAACCATCAGTGACGTCTTCTTCCGCATCGGCGGCGCCACCGCCGGCAGTGCAACTACCAGCCTCGAGGTTGACAGCTCGGACGTGCTTCTCGACGACATCTGGGCCTGGCGAGCCGATCACGGCAATGGTGTCGGCTGGACACTTAACACGGCAGCCCATGGCCTGGTCGTCAACGGAAGCCGCGTCGTCGCAACCGGCCTCGCTGTCGAGCACTATCAGAAAGAGCAGGTTCTCTGGAAAGGCAATGCCGGCCAGACCGTCTTCTACCAGAGTGAATTGCCCTACGATCCGCCAAGCCAGGCTGCCTGGATGGATGGCAGCGCGAACGGTTACCCGTCCTACGTTGTGGACAATTCGGTTTCCAGGCACACAGCGTATGGCCTGGGCATCTACTCCTTCTTCGATCTCGGCCTGAATATCGTGGAAGACAATGCAATGACCGTTCCGGATGCAAGCGGGGTCCAGATCAACGCCGCCGGTACTGTCTGGCTCAACGGCAGCGGTCAGATCACACATGTCATCAACCGGCAGGGAGCTGCAGTCAACAGCAGCTTTGCCGACCAGCTCAGCCCGGTGGTGACCTACCCGTAGTTCAGATCCGACCAGAAGAAAAGGGACGCGGCAGACTGCTGGCGTCCCTTTCCTTATTAGCTCTGACTCGACTGCTAGGCAGCAATACCCTGGTAAGGCAAAAACAACTGGAAAACAGTGCCGCGGTGTTTCCGGTCCTGGCTGCTGCGCACCCTCAGTCGTCCCTGGTGGCGTTCAACGATCTCGCTGCTGATCCACAGGCCAAGTCCGGTCCCGCCGATTCCTTTGGTCGTGAAAAATGCCTTGTAGATATTCTTCATGGTCTCCGGGCTGATCCCGCTGCCGGTATCCGCAATGGTGATCAGGATACCTTTCGACTCACCGCGCCACTCGGTCGCCTCGCGACTTCGAATAATCAGCCGTCCGCCGTCCGCGATCATGGCGTCCAGTGCGTTCTTGATCAGGTTATTCAGCACCTGGCGGATCTCGCTTTCCAGGCACACGAACGATTGGGTCAGCCGCTCCCGTCGCTCGACCGCGATATGGGCGCTTCGCAGCCGCACTTCGTACAGGTCCAGCACCGATCCCAGCAGTCCACTGCCAGTGATAGCCTGCGGCCGTGAAGACTGCTTATAGAACCGCAGCGACTGCGAAGTAATCAGCGCTACCCGCTTCAGCTCCTGTTCGGCCGTAACCACGAAATCTCTGGCCTGATTCAAGTCATCGCTTTTGTTTGCCAGGTAAAGCAGGTTCATCACGGCTTCTAGGGGATTGTTGATTTCATGCGCGATTGACGACGCGAGCCGCCCGACAGCAGCCAGCTTTTCACTCTCCCGCAGGGCCGCTTCAAACTCAACGCGAGCAGTTACGTCAGTCTGGATGCCTACGAAGTGGGTTACTTCGCCCTCGCGGTTGCGAATGGGTGACAGCGAAAGCTCATTCCAGAATGCGCTGCCATCCTTGCGATAGTTTCGGAGAATTGCCACCGTCTCGCGGTTCTGTTCGAGCGCCTCTCGCAGCACCGTCAATCCGGGCTGGTCACGTTCTGCCCCTTGTAGAAAACGGCAGTTCTTGCCCTGTACTTCCTCCAGCGAATACCCGGTCATTATTTCGAATGCCGGGTTGACATAGACCAGGGGCATATCCGGCCCACTGGCATTGGCAACCGAGATTCCGCTGGTAACTGAACTGAAAATCCGACGGTTGAGGTGCAGCTCTTCGAGGGCCGAATGATAACGACGCACGAAGGCGCGCTGTGCATAAAGTATAAGACTGAGCTGAACCGCCGCCGGACCTGGCTCGATCGGCATGCTCAGTACTGCGTCGAACTCCTGATCGGCTCGTGACGCTGGCGCCGTCGGAACGGTCCGATAGATCTCCGGTACTTCGATGTCCCGGCGCCGGATGGCGACGACGGCCGGATGTATGCGATCGGCCCGCTCCTCGGTCGCCGCGAGCAGGGCTTTCACTCTGCGCGCAATCGACTCATCCGCGATGATCAGCTCGTATTCGGCCAGCTGCGCGACTTGGATGGTGTCCGGATCCAGTTCACTCGAACCGAGCGCCAGGTTGGTGGAAGCTGATTCAATCAGTCTCCGATGGACCGGATCGCTGATGAGCATGCCGACCGCAATCTGTGTCGCCTCACCGTTCGTTGACCCTCCGCTTTGAGGCAACATAGCCTCAACCTGCGCTACATCCGAAGCCTTCACCCTGTTGATACACCCTCTCCGCAGGAGCTTGACGCTCAGCTCCTCGTGCATGCGTCTCAGTTGTTAGTTCCAATTCTGATGCAGTTGACTCCCCAATTGGTAGTGTGGGTAACCGTTTTCGTAACCACCCCGCTAATCGACAAGCTGCCGTGGTCATCATCCGGCGCCCGCAAGAAGCAGCGTGGAGGGCAGCCGGCTCATATGATTACAGGACGGTACCGCAGTTCTGTCCCCCGCTTCAAATTTTCAACCAGGCTCGAATTTGTTGCATCTACACTGTTTAACGAAGGTATCCTGCACCTGGAGCCGCCCCGCATGACGAAAGCAGACCTGGTGGAGGAACTGACCCATCTCGGCGACCTGACCCGCCGCGACGGAGAAGTCATCGTGGATACGATCTTTGAATCGGTCATTCACGCACTGCAGTCCGGGGACAAGATCGAAATCCGGGGATTTGGCAGTTTCCGTATTCGTCAGCGCAAGCCTCGAACCGGTCGGAATCCCAAGACCGGCGCCAAGGTGGATGTGCCCGCCAAGCGTGTCCCCTACTTCAAACCGAGCAAGGAATTGCGGGACCTTGTCAATCCGGCAGCAGCAGGCGAGAAGCGTCCGGCCACCTCTGCCCCGTCCCAGCCGAAAGATCCCGCGTAACCCACAGTCATCCGGTCGCGAAACCGGCATCCTGCCGAATCCCCGCCACACTCATCATTCTTCCCGTATGCCCGCCACTCTGGCGATGCGAGAAATAACATTCCGGCGCGCAGCTGGTACAGCCTCCCAGAAGATCAACATGCGCTTCCGGCACCCCTGCGTGCAGAAGCTGCCGCCGATTCGCCTCCCTTAGATCGAGCTGTACGGTGCCCGTCTGAGCCGAGGGGTTCGCAGCCGTCAACTCGGGGGCGTAGTCAAAAGCAGTGCGAAATGCCTCTTCAACCTCTGGACCAACGGTGTAGCAGCAGGCTCCGATGGCCGGCCCGATCAATGCCCGCAGATCCTGAAGCTTGCTGCCAAACTGCGAAACCATTCTGCGCACACCTTTGTCCACAATGCCCTGCACAGTCCCGCGCCATCCTGCATGGAACACGCCGACAGCCCGCAGACGCCAGTCTGCAATCAGGACCGGCACACAGTCCGCTGTGAGAATGCCGAGTAGTTCGCCAGGCTCGTTCGTCAACAGGCCATCCCCGGTGAGCGTCGGGCTGAGTGCAGTGTTGCCCCGGACGACATGGATCTCAGCCGAATGCACCTGGCGAATCGCTGTCAGCCTGGGCCGGTCCGCGCAGGTATCTCCGCTGGTAAGCACATCTACCAGCAACTTACGATTCGCTGCGACGTTGGCCGGCGTATCCGCTGGCGTCAGTCCGAGATTCAGGTCGCCTCCGGAGTCGTACACCGTTGAGACGCCTCCGCTGCGCAGACTGAAGCCATGGATCAGCCATTTCTGCGCAAGCCAGGCAGGATGCTGCAACACGCGTGCAACTGGCTGCGCGATAGACACCATGCTTCGATTGTAAGAGCCAGGGCGCCTACACGGCAGACAGCAAAAGGGCCTGCTTTCCAGCAGGCCCGCTCCAGAGACTGTTTGGTTGGATTGTCCAGGGGTGGATTGGACGGGAGGCGACTGAAAGCCGACTCCTGAAGGATGAACTACTCGGAGAAAGGGCCTTGGCCCGAAGTAGTCTCTGGTCTTCCCATATTTGTAGCACTCCAGGTTCCACTTTGGCTATCGGCGAAAGAGCAATCGTTACTTTAGTAAGTAATGCAATGAAAAGCCATTTCCACCTTTTCCCGGTAGCACGTTTTTATCGGGAACGGCGTTGCCTCTACCTTCCATCCAATTCTGCATCTTGCCCAAATGTCCTAATAGCCAGATCGCCACGGCTGCTATCAAAAAGACAACTGATTTTCTATTCCTTGATGTCTGTCAACAGACTTTTTTACAGGCACAAATCAGTTGCTGACTCCAGCAATACCCTATCCTCCACCTGGTAACCCGCATGCGGGCATCCTGCGATTTACCTCTCTTCAAGCCGCGCCTCTACACCCATCTGCTACAGCTCCTCTGCTCAAAAATAAGTCAAAATGCTGATACAAATGAGCCTGTGGAATTGTTCGAAACCTTACACTCCCGTCAAGATTTTATTCCCCGGTAGTGTCACTTCTTCATTCTTAGTCGTTCGCGCAAGGCGTGTAATACCCGCCCAATTAAGTCAGCGGCTACTTATGAAAACAACCTCAAATCTCTAGCCTTCTTGTTAGCGCTACTTAGCGCAAAACAAGGAGCATTTCCATGAAGCACTTACTTTCTCTTACTTTCCTCGCAGGTCTGCTGTTCACTTCCAGTGCAATTTCGAGTGGTCCGGGAGGCACCAATCCTGTACCACCGCCGCCTTCAACAAAGTCCGGGTTTGTACTGGCGGCTTCATCAATAACCGGGCCCGGCGGAACCAACCCGGTTCCACCGCCACCATTAATCCAGGGCCGCCCCGCATTGAAAACTGCCGCTGCGTAGTTTCATGCTTCTTTCATGCGACATGGCAGCGCGGCAGAAGCTGTGTAACAAATCCGCCGAGAACTGCCTGAATCTGCGATCATCATCCTGGCTGGCATGATCGTTTTCAAAGGTGATCAGGAAAGAACATGGGCTTGACGCTCTTAGATAAGGCATTGTGGCTGACTGGGTTCGCCGGGCACGTGGCGCTTCTCGGCATCCTGGTCAGCCGCCACCGGACCGCGTCTTTCCCCATCTTTACCGCGTACATCAGCTTCCAGATCGTCACGGCCATCGTGGATTTTGCCGCCTACTCTTCCGGGAATCGCACCGCTTACTTCTGGATCTACTGGTCGCTCGTCTGCATCGATGCCCTGCTGCAACTCGGTCTGGTCTATGAAATGGCGCGCACCGTGCTTCGTCCCACAGGCCATTGGGCCTACAGTGCCCGGAGTACGTTTCTCTCGATCGGCCTCTGCGGCGCACTACTGGCAGCCGGACTCGCCTGCGCCATCCATCCCCTCGCATCCGGCACACTGGCCGTCTGGTCCATACGCCTCAACTTATTTACTACTCTGCTGATTGCCGAGTTAGTAATTGCAATGCTGCTTGCAGCAACCCGTGTCGGTCTGCAATGGCGTAACCATGTCATGGCGATCGCAGAAGGAATGGCAATCTGGGTTTGTATCTCTATAATTGTGGATACGGCACATAGTTACTGGGGCTGGAAAGCTGGCTACAATTCACTTGAGTACCTGAGAATGGCTGCCTATCTCGTGGCACTTGCCTACTGGAGCCTGTCATTATGGAGAGTGGAACCCGCGCGTACTGCTATTTCTCCTGAACTACAGAAGTATGTGTATTCGATCGGTCACAGTTTGGAGTACGATTTGCAGACTGCTCGCGAACTGAGAAAGAAGTCATGATTGTCCCGATCTCTCCAATACTGCTGGTGGGTGGCTTCTCTTCAGCCCTCATTGCTGCGTTCTGCTGGCAGTTGATCAAAGCAAGGCGTTCGCGTGAGATTGAGTGGAGCGAGCTGGTCTTCCGGCTGCGCCCGGCAGACCGTCCTGCCCTAGGCAGGTTAGCCTCTGGATATCTGAATCCCGCCGGGGTTGACGACGGGGATGCTCAGGATCTGCTGGCACAGCTCGGCGGCATCGGCGCCCTGAACGCGATCTACGAAAATTCGAAGGTGATCCTGGCGCTGGCTGGTTACGTCACGCGTTGGAACCTCGAGGAAGGTACAGCGGTCACCGCGACGATCCGTCGCGACGCCATCCTGCTGCAAAAGACCATTACCCGTATCCGGGTCGAAGTCTACGGTCGGCGCCTCCTTCGCATCGTTCCCTTCCGGAATCCGGACCTGCGTCATCACCTGCAGAAGGTCGCATTGCTCTACCAGCAGATGAGCGAACACCTGCTGGACCTGTACCGCAACAATCATGCCGGGCTCTACCCGCAGCTCAGCGTCGTGATGCGGCTCTGTTAAGTGAAGGGCCCTGTGTTCTAAGCGAAGGCCCCACCCAGCAGCTGCTTCAGTGCCAGTACGTATCCCGACAGCGCATCCCGGCCGGCTTGCGTCATGGTGTAGACCGATACCGGCTTTCGCGCGACGAATTTCTTCTCGACGGCCACATAGCCTGCCTCTTCGAGTTTCATCAGATGCGCGCCCAGATTGCCGTCGGTGGAGCTGGTCTTCTCCTTCAGCCATGTGAAGTCGGCCTGCTCCACCCCGGCCAGAAGGGACAACAGCGCCAGGCGCAGCTTACCGTGGATGACCGGATCCAGATCTGGAAGCCCCGGCACTGTCTGCTTCGAAACAGCGGACAGCTCAGGCATGTGCCACCTGCCCGGCCCGCATGCGAGCCTTGTCGCGTGCCTCAAGATACATCAGGTAGCCGCCAAAGCCGATATTGCAGATCAGTGTGGCTACCAGGAACGGCACCGCCGCTCCATCAGCGGTCTGAGTCAGGTTCGCAACCAGTGCCGCACTCCACCATACGCCGCCGATTGCTACCTGCAAACGCCAGCGCAGGATCATACCGGACGCCACATGTGCTGCCCCCAGCAGGGCTTCGATGGCAGCGATAAAGGCGTGGCCATCCCCGAAGTGATGGCCGAAAGTGGCCGGAAAAGCGAAGACAAAGATGCCCAGGCCGATACCCGTCCACGTTGCCTGCAACGCGCGCGTCACGGTGGTCACCGGCTTGCCCTTGGTCTTTATGCTGATAATGATGCCGCTCAGCACAGCAGCAGAAGCCATCATCACCGGCCATGCCCATACGGCACTTCGACTGCTCTCGAAAAAGCTCGACCATGCCATGGCGACCAGGTAGGCAGTGCCCCACAGGAGAAAGTTCCAGCCCCAGTACTCCGTCGTGCGCCTCCCCTCCTGGATCATGTTCTCAATCAGGTTCAGCTGTTCCAATGCTCCCCGCCCGTCGTCACTCACTTCCACTGCGCGCATCGTTGTCATGATTCCGTTTCCTTTCGCGGATCGAACGCCCCGGCAACCAAGGAGCAGTCTTCTTACCGATGCGAGTACTCTAAGATTTAGAGTACTCCGCGTCAAGCACTACTTTTGGCGAGACAGCTTGATGGTTGGAGAAGAGCACGAGGCGGAAGCCAGGCTCGATGCGCCGGCCACACTTTGCGTTAAGGCTTAAAGTACTCTCGCGCGGATCAGGGCTTCCACGCGCGACCACACCTCAGCATCATTCTCAATCTCGATGTGCGGCCGCATAAAGAGGCGCGCATACCACGGGAAGCCGGCACAGGATACGGGATGTTGTCGGTAGCTGGACTGGTAGTTCCCAAGAATGGTGGTCCGGGTTGGATTGCTGGCAGTGATCAGGCTGCGCCCGCGCAGCAGTCCCTCGGACTGGTAGAAGTTCACCGCCTCACGAACATTGGCGGGAATGCGCCCATCATGCTGACTGTGCTTCTGGACACTATCCACCTGGATGGTCAGCAACACCGGGATGTGCATCTGGTCGAGCCGGCCGGCCAGCGTCACAGTCTGCGAGGCACCCCAGCTGTGACCGTACAAAACGATGCGCGCCCTCTGCCGTTCCTGGTTGCTCAGGTAGCCATTGCCGTCTGTATCCAGTTCGTTGAGGATGCTTTTCAGCGCTGCCTCGCCATCGCAATTGGCGAAAATGCCGGCGTGTACCTGCAGCGGATACGTTTCCTGCAAGCGCCTGGCCAGCAGGGCTTCCTTCCGCAGCCGGTCGCTGCTATGGATATTCCCGCCGAGGAAGCCGACGACAATCAGCCTCTCCGAACCAGGCCTGGGTGAGGAAGCGCCGCCCGTATAAGCCGCAGCACTCCTGGAAACCTCAGGCAGGAACAGCAGCAGCAGGCAGCAGGCGAAGCCTGTGGAATGAGCCAGGCGTCGCCACGCTGCAGCAATCGGGATGGAAAAAAGACAACGCATGCGCCGTCACTCAAACGATACCGATTCTAGCGAAAGGCGCTTGGCGTTTCGAGCCGCCTTTTAACTGATGACGGTCAGGCGCGAGACGGGTGCAGTCCGCTCTTCCCAGACTGGCATCGGCAGTTCAGGCATCGGCTTCGAGGCAAAGAACTTGCGCGTCTGCCGGGCCAGCCAGCGCGCACCGGTTTGTGCCTTCTTCCGGCGTGCACTGTCTGTACTAATACCCGTGCCCGCATACATCTGGCGATACAACTTCGAGAGCAGCACAAACGCTACGCGTGAACGCAGATTCGGCGTGCATGCCGAACGTTTCCAGACTGTGCCCATGCTGTAGAACTTGTCCCAGACACCCTGTGTGCGGCTACTGATTTCTGCCGAAGTCATATTCGGATGCGGCGTGAACATCTTCGGACGCGAGCTGGAAGGAATCAGCCAGTAGCGGCTGAGCGGGATCCCATTGACCGTATCGGCGGCCTGCAGCTGTTCCTTTTCCCACTTCTGAAAATCAATGGTGCCAGGAAAGGGGGTCAGCATAACAAACTGCGCAAAGGTCAGCCCGGCCTTGACTGCCAGTTCTTCCGTGGCCGTGAACGTCTCCGGCTTGTCGCTCGGCAGCCCGAAGATGAACGATCCAAGGATGTGCAGGCCGTGCTCCCGGAAGGTCTGCAGCTGCTTCACCAGCTTGTCTCCGGAAAGATTGAAATCCTTGAAGACATGCTTCAGACCTTCAGGAGTTACAGCTTCAATGCCCACCAGGGCGCCCTTGATGTTGGCCTTGTGCATCGCATCGAGATAGTCCGTGTCCTCGGCGGATTCCATGGTGATCTGCGTGAAGAAAACCATGTCTTTCGGCAGCTTGGCCATCTCGGCCATCAATGCGAATTTGTCGGACCGGACCTGTGTCAGCTCGGCAAGCTTTTCCATGTTGCCCTGCTGCTTGGCCAGCCGCAGGTCGGTCAGCGTGACGGGGTAGAAGTTATCGTCGGCAAGCGCGATAAAGCGGAAGCCGCGGCGCCGCAGCTCGACGATCTCTTCGATCACATGCTGAAAGCTTCGCTGCCGCGGCTTCTGGCCATCGGTGCGCCAGACCGAGCAGAAGGAGCAATGCTTCGGGCAGCCGCGTACCGTCTGCACCGAGGCCCACATATACCTCTCCGGGGGCAGCAGGTCCCAGCGGGCTGAAACAAACTGGTCTGCATCGATCCGTCCGCCGTCGTAGACATGGCCCGGCTTACCCGCGACACAGTCCTCGATCACGTGCTTCCAGATCACATCCCCATCCCCTTTGACCACAGAGTGGGCGCTGCCCAGCTCGAAGGATTCCTCAGGATACAACGTTGCATGTACGCCGCCATACACAACATAGGCACCGCGTTCCCGCGCAATCTTGCCGACGGCATAGCCGCGCAGCGCATTGCCGGTATGAATGCCGATGCCGACCACATCGCCGGCCTTGATGGTGTCCGGAACAAGCTGCTCAAGCGTCTCATCCACAATGATGGGTTCGCCGGCAAACGCGGGTGTGGCAGCGGCCAGTACATAAAGCCAACGCGGAGTAATGACGGCCGTTCCAAACGCGTTGTCGCTTGGATTGATCAGGTGCACACTCATCCAGACAGCCTTTCCTGGTGGTACTTTCAGCCAATTGCTTTGAAGACCGGAGGCGGCGCTGGGCCCGGAGAATCGAGTCGCCGACAGAGTTCATCTCGTTTCATCAAATCGAGCGAGAAGAAGAGGAAGGACTATTGGGAAAGCAGGTATGTACCCTCGTTAAGCCGGTCTGGTCACATACAGAGACGATGGTACGCCCCCGGATAACTGTTTCATTTTGAAATATTTGCCCACAAGCCCGGTTCAAGGACACGTATCAACCTTAAACTGTCTGGAATCGTACATTTAACGCCAGCTTTCGTGAGATGAAACATTCTGCCCGACATGCGTTCAGAGAATCCGTGTAAGTGACTCATTCAATGGAGCGAGCCCCACGACCGAAGGAGTTAAATCGCCGCCGGACGCAATCATCAACGTTCGATCACATTGCGGCGCACAGCGTCGCTGTTCCCATCGACCAACTGACCGCCCTGCGAAGATTCGACCTGTCGCTCAGGTGGGTCGACGGCCGGCAACTACTCCTGCTAGCGTTCAGAGATGGCTGCATCTTCCATCGCTCCGCAGTTGTCGCTGGCTGGCAAAGTTGCTCTGATTACTGGCGGGTCACGGGGAATCGGCGCTGAGACAGTAAAGCTGTTTCACGCGGCCGGGGCAAGGGTCGCCTTCAACTATCACTCCGCCAGGGCTCGTGCCGAAGACTTAGTCGCAGCCTGCGGTGGCCCGGCGCACTGCGTTGCCTTTGAACAGAACCTGGCCTCGCCCGAAGAGGGTCGCGCGCTCGTCAGCCAGGCGATCGCGTCCTTTGGACGAATCGACTGCCTGGTGGTGAACCATGGCATCTGGCCGCCGCAGGATGCGCCGATCGACACCATGGCAGACGAACAATGGCGCACCACCATGGGCATCAATCTCAATAGTGTCTTCGGCCTGGTGCAGGCAGCAGTAGCGGCAATGAAGCAGCAAGAGCTGCAGGGCGGCGTCCGCGGTCACGTCGTTCT
>CAZZYN010000074.1:0-17716 GCA_964658265.1 uncultured Acetobacteraceae bacterium
GCGGCCCGCGCAACCGGGTGCCGCGTGCGCCATCCCCGCAGCGAAAAGATACGAAGAAAGTTTTACTGCAGCTCTCGGCTGACAGCGGGGGTCACTCCTACGAGATCTCTTCGAAGCAGTCGCTTGATGACGCGCTGAATAAGATCAGGGAGCAGCTCAACGCGGAATATACCCTCAGCTACGTGATGAATAAGGAAGATCGCGAGGAGGGCTTTCACCGGCTGCAATGGTCTACAAAACAAAAAGATCAACTACTGCAGGCGCCCGGCGGCTTTTACATCGACCGGCCTCAGTAAAGTATGCAGTAAAGCAGGATGACCGACAAACCACACGGACCCGTATGCAGACCCGGATCCGTGCAGCCTCGTGGATTACTAGTTCGATTCGGCAGCGATCTTTTCTTCCTGATAGTGCTCGATGTGCTTGTATGTGGAATCAGGGAACTTAAGATTTCGATACAGATTGCCGCAATCCGGATCTTCGGGATGGGGCAGAATCGGAAATTCCTGTTGCGCCTGCCACTCCAGGATCCGTTCGCGCTTCGGCGGATTATAGTCACGAGCTTCTACCTGTCGCAGCATGGCAATAGCCTTCTCTTCGCTGAAGTCTTTGTCCTGGGTCAGCTTGGCGATAACTTCCTCGTCGGGCATGAAGTGCCGCGCCACCATGGCAAATACCAGCCGTCCATAGTGTCCAATGTCTTTGCCCTCTTCAAGCGAGCGCAATAGGTGTGCCATCATCGAATCCTTCTCTAGTTCTTCCATCTTCATCTCTCTCCTGCTTCGCTATTTGTTCGCTGCCAGGTAAGAGGGCGGAATGCCTTGGAACGTTGTCTCGAGGTAGAGCGGCACTTTGGTATCACGCTCGCTTCCCGTACTATCGTCGAGTGAAACCAAGCTTATTTCTGCCCCTTCTTGTACTCGGCACAGGCGCGACCATGGCTGCATCCGCGGTCGCCCAGTCCGCCGCCACGCCCTCGCCCGCGCATGCCCGGACGACCCACGCCGCATCGGCCACAACCGCGCTGCCTAAGAACATTCCACCCGCTCACGGCTTGATGCGGACTGCCTATTCTCTGAAGTTCATCGACACAAAAATAGGCACCGGCGACTTGGCGACACCCAACAAGTTCTACACCGTTCGCTATACCGGCTGGCTCGCGTCTGACGGCAAAAAGTTTGACTCCTCTGAGGATCATGGCGGCACCGCAACCTTCCCGGTCGGCGCTCACCGGATCATTCCCGGGTGGGATACAGGCTTTACCGGCATGCACATCGGCGGCAAGCGCCGGCTCTTTATTCCCTGGCAGTTGGCGTATGGGGAGCTTGGTCATCCGCCCGTCATCCCGGCGCGCGCAGATCTCATCTTCGATGTGGAGCTGATCTCTATCTCCGAGAAACCGCCCGCTCCTCCATCGGCACCGCCGCCGCCGCCGCAGGCAGCCCCGCCACCAGCACCGTCAAGCCCCGCGGCACCGGCTGCACCTCCAGCGGCTAACGCTCCGGCTACTCCTCCTCCTCCGGCACAGCCTGCAGCACCGCCGCAGTAATTCGAAAATAAAAGCGGCGAAGACTTGCCAAACGTCTTCGCCGCTTTATCTCCTACTTGCTTTCATGTCCCAGTTGCAGCCGCAGACCAGCACGGAAGGTAAACGGGAGCGACGGGTAGCCGATCGGACCAATGTGCTGATCGCTCACCAGGTTATTCATCTGCGCATAAATCGCCAGGTAGGAAAGCGCCTGGATACTTCCTCCCGCATCCACCTTTGCATACGCTGAGTCAAGATTGCGATTTGGCAGCAACAACGAGTTACCGAAATTCAGGTCTGTACCGGCCAGAAATGTCGAGTCATCGCTCCTGCCGGCAAAAGAACCCTGCACCGTTCCAAAAAACTTCTTCCGTGTGTAATTGATCCCAACGAAGCCGACATGCGGTGCATTGCGAAATGGCCGCGCTCCTTTGAGTGGTGAGCTTGCGCCTATCGGCACATCGGGAAAAAGTGGATTCGTGCTCGGCCCGACCGCGCTTGAGGAAAACGACTTCTGCACCACCGGATCGTTATAGGTGTATCCACCGCGTATGAATAAGCGTGAAGTAATCTGCGACTGCAGCTGGCTCTCGATTCCCTGCGCACGATACGCCAGTGTATTTACAGCTGCCCCGCCAAAAATAGTATCGACAGCAGTCACTACTGCGGGCGCCACACCTAGTTGAGCCAGTAGCGGCGCGCTGACAAACTCTATCTGGTTGCCGAATTCACTGTGATAGTAAGTCGCCGTTGCCAGTAATCTCTGGTTGAAGAAGCTCTGTTCCACGCCGCCGTCGTAGGTACGCGCAGTTTCGCCACTAATTGGCTGGATGTTGTACTGCGCAGCAATTGCTGCATCCCCGTTCTGCACCAGCTGGTCATGCAGGGAATCCGCCTGGGAGAAAATATCCGGCTCCTGCACACCCTTCGAAAAATTGAAGGTCAGCTTGGTTCCATGTGCATAACCGTTGCCTGGCCGCACCGGATAATAGGCCACGCCGATCCGTGGTTCACCCACCGTGCCGAATAACTGGTTCTTCTCAATACCCCCACCAACTGAAAGGAAGAGCCGGCTCTTGAACAGGTCCCCTTGCAGCTCGCCGGTGTAATCGTAGTTGGCCCGCTCCAGGTTGTAGTTATAAAAGAATGCCGCGGATCGAGCCTCTCCACGTTCATCTTCATACCGGAAGCCAAGCAGCGCGCTCAGATGCGGGGCAATCTGCAAACTACTCTGCGCATACACCTGGTCGCGATTACTGGCAGATTCAGTGGCATTCGGATACACCCCGAAGTTAGTCGGACCGTAATTTAACAGCGCCTGGCCAACAGCTGTATAGCCATTCGCTCCGCGGATCGCCACCGGGTTGCCATAGTAATTCCCATCAATCAGGTTGCCGGCCGGATACCACTGCTGCGCCTGCTCCCGTTTGCGCGTCATCCCATACTGCACCGAGTTATGCCACTTCAGGGTGGTCTGCTGATCAATCACCCCGGTGAAGTAAATGTCCTGGTCGGCCTGCTTGCCATCGTTGACTAATCCGTAGAAGTTATAGGCCCCTGGCAGTCCGACAGATGAATTTGTGTTGTGGCCGGTGACCCGGATGGTGGTGGCGGAGAAGAGCGCATAGCCGAGATTAAGCACCTCGGTCAGGTTGCGATATTCATTCTGTGGCAATGCATTCGAAGATTCGAGATAGGAAGCACCAGCGTAATAATCCAGCTTGCTCTTGGTTCCGCCAACCTGTAATTCGTTCCGCCAGGTATGAAAGTTTCCAGCGTCGCCTTCGTAAAACAACGATGGAAACGAAGTGGAACCCTCCGGCGTCTTCAAACTCACGACTCCCGCGGCGGCATCTGATCCATACAAGACTGAGTTAGGGCCGCGATAGAGTTCCATCTGCGAGATACCCGTAGTCGCGATGTTGGAATAGTCGAAAGTCCCGCCGATACTCTCGATCGGCGTACCATCGAGCACGACCCGATTGGCCGTCGATGTGCCGCCTCGCACAAATAGCGACGTCACCCCGCCATACATGCCGGTCTGGACGACGAAGACGCCCGGAGCCTGGCGCAGCGCATCTGCCAGCAATGCCTGGTTGCGAAATTCGGGCCGCTGGATCACTGTCGTTGACGAGCTGAGTTGTGCCTGCGCGGTTGGCGTACCCGTAGCCGTAACGACCACCTGCTGCCGGACTGCTGCGGGCTCAAGCACAATATCCTGCACATGCGCGTCGAGCACACCCGCGTAAAAACTCTGCGTCGTAAGTTGCTTGAACGTATCGCTGGCGACCACTACATAGAAGCGGCCCTTTGAGTTATTGCGTATGGAGTAGCTGCCATCACCGCGCGACAGAGTAGAGGCAACAATCTGTCCGTTATTAATGAGCGTGATCGTGGCGCCATCGATCACCCTGCCCAGCGGATCAGTAACACGGCCCTCGACGACCGCAGCGTGGAGACCGATAATCGGCGCAGCTAAACAGAAAATGGCGAGCAGCCGCCGATGGCGATAGAGTGCAGGATGCATGGTTCCTCCGTTCCCCTCGGAACGCGGTTCAACAGCAATCGCGTGGGACCGGTCTCCTGACTTGCGAACCGCTCCCGGCCAGGGAGCAAATCTGATTACCTTCCCAGGAAATTTCTTCCCAGTGGCTTGCCCAATCAGACTTTCTTGTTAAAGAGGTTGCGCTTACAGTTGCGGGGCAGCGACGGATTCACACCGTCTTCCCGAGCATCCCATGCTGTCTTGGTGATGGTGAAGCGCAGCCACGAAAGCTGCAAAGGCCCGGCAACGATCACCCGGTAGCCCTTTTATAACCAGAGTCGTTGATGATGTCAAAATTAACGCGGCTTGCCACCAGTGAAAACTGCCAGCCCGGCTGTAGCAAAATAGAGATATGACAGGGATTCGCATGGATAAATGGCTGTGGGCTGCGCGATTTTTCAAGACGCGGGAGCAGGCCGTCAGGGCCTGCGACATGCATCGCATCCAGTCCGGCGGCGTTGCTGCCAAGCCCTCGCGGGAAGTCAGGATCAGCGACAAATTAAATATCCGGAATGAAGTCGGCGAGTTCGACATTGAAGTACTTGCTCTTAGTCAGCAGCGTGGGCCGGCAGCGGTTGCTCAGACCCTGTACAGCGAAACAGAAGCTAGCCGGGAGCGCCGGCGCAAGGCAGCAGACGAACAGAAACTACTCCGGTTACAGGATGGCCCCCAGGCAGGCCGGCCATCCAAGCGCGACCGGCGCCTGATTCACAGCTTTCGCGGAGACTACTAGGCACCCTCATCAATCATTCTTCGCTCTCAGATAGCCCGCGAAAGATGACGACGAGACTACTTTTGTCGCATGATGGTGCACGCAGGGCGCGCCGCATCACAGCCCTCTCTGCATGCGGGAGAACAGTATGAATCAGACACGTCGAAAGCTGCTGAGGGGCTTGGGTGTGGCAGCACTGACTGCCGCCGCCCCTGCCAGTATGCTGCAGGCTGCCGATGCAGAGCAGGCCACCACTTCAGGTAATCAGCAGCGCGCTGGTGGAGAGTGCCCTTTCCACCTGGCTGTCATCAATGACGAGATCGACCAGGATTTCGAAAAAGCGTGCCGGATTGCCGCGGAAGACTTCGGCCTGCATTACATCGAACTACGCGGCATGTGGGACAAGAACATCACCGAAATTACGCCTGCGCAGGTACAGGAGGCGAAGGCGATTCTGCGCAAGCACAAGCTGCAGGTGACGGACATTGCCAGTCCTCTTTTCAAAACAGACTGGCCCGGCGCCCCTATCTCTGACCAGAGCGAGAAGCGCGATCAATTCCATGCAGCCTTCGACGCCAATGCACAGGACAAGCTGCTCGAACACTGTATCGCTCTTGCAAAGGAATTCGGAACCAATCGCATTCGCTGCTTTGATTTCTGGCGGCTGGCCGATCAGAAGCCTTATCGCACAGCAATCAACGCGCGGCTGCAACAGGCGGCGGTGCGCTGCGCGAAGGACAATATGATCCTGCTGCTCGAGAACGAAATGTCCTGCAACACGGCGACGGGCGAAGAATCTGCGGCTGTTCTTGCAGCGATTCCCAATAAGAATTTCATGCTGAACTGGGATCCAGGCAATGCAGCCGCACTGTTCAGCACACCCTACCCAACCGGATATGATCTGCTTCCGAAAAACAGGATCGGTCACTGCCACTGCAAGGATGTCATCGACAAGCCGAATCACAAGTACGAATGGGCTCCTGTCGGCGGCGGCGTCATTGACTGGTCCGGGCAACTGGCTGCACTCAAACGCGATGGCTTCCGGCAGGCAGTCAGCCTTGAAACCCACTGGCGCGGTGCAGGTACACCGGAAGCCTCCACACGGATCAGCTTTGAAGGATTGAAGAAGTCGCTGGCAAAAGCTGGCGTGAACTGCTGAGCTTCTTCATTCCATCCAACCGCTGGCACGCAGTTTGCTTCCTCGAGGAGGACCATGATCAATCGACGTGAATTTGTAGGTGGCTTAACGAAAGGCGCCGCGGTACTGGCCATAAGCTCATCCGCAAAAAGCTACAGCCAGATTATGGGCAGCAACGACCGTCTGAACTTTGCTGTCTTTGGACTCAACAGCCGCGCTGCCGCCCATCTTTCCGCGCTCAAGGCAAACCAGCAGTCAGCGCGCATCTCGCACATCTGCGACGTCGACAGCGTGACGCTTAAAAAGTATGCCGGGATGGTGAATCACGAACTCGGTTATACCCCTGCCACGGAGAAGGATTTCCGCCGCGTTCTGCAGTTGAAAGAAATTGACGCGATTACTATCGCGACGCCGGACCACTGGCATACACCCATGGCGATCGCCGGCCTGCAGGCAGGCAAACATGTTTATGTTGAAAAGCCCTGCAGCCACAATCCTGCTGAAGGCGCCCTCCTGGTCCAGGCGCAGAAGAAATATGGCAAACAAGTGCAGATGGGCAATCAGCAGCGCTCCTCTCCTCACACGATTGAGATCATCGACAAGATTCATAACGGCTCCATTGGCCGCGCCTATTACGCCAAAGCCTGGTACAGCAATACGCGCAAGACGATCGGCACCGGCAAGGAGGCGCCTGTCCCTGAACAACTTGACTGGGACCTGTGGCAGGGTCCCGCGCCGCGTCGTCCCTATCGTGACAACGTACAGCCATATAACTGGCACTGGTTTCGTATCTACGGCACCGGCGAAGCGCTCAATAATGGCACACATGAAGTGGATGTCTGCCGCTGGGCGCTTGACGTAAGTTATCCGGAGAGCCTCACTGCTTCGGGCGGCCGCTATCAATTTAAAGATGACTGGCAGTTCTATGACACGCTGCTTACCGAATTCGCGTACAAAGACAAACTTCTTTCCTGGGAAGGCAAGAGCTGCCAGGGAATGAAGTTCTACAATCGCGATCGCGGATCAGTCATCATGGGCACCACCGGCACCGTCATCGTCGATCGTGACGGCTACGAAGTCTATGATCTCGCCGGCAAAAAGCTGTCCGAGTTCAAGACCGGTACCAAGACTTCCTCTTCCGATCTTCTCGGCAGCGACTCAATGACCGACGCACACTTCGCCAACTTCATCGCCGCCGTCCGTAAAGGCGAGAAGCTCAATGCACCCGTCGCCGAGGGCAACGTCGCCGTCACGATGCTGCAGCTATCGAACATTGCATGGGAGACGGGCCGCGCACTGCGACTCGACGCCACGGATGGAAAGATCCAGAAAGATCCGGAAGCGATGAAGCTGTGGGGCCGCGAATACGAAAAAGGGTGGGCACCCCATCTCTAGTCCAATCGTTCTCCAACCCGAACTAGATCAGAGAGGCCTGAAATGTCCGGTCGATTCACGCGTCGCAGTTTTCTCAACTCCGCTGCCATTGTCGCTGCCGGGGCTTCTGCCGGCTTGCTCACGCCCTTCCCTCTTGAAGCGAAGAAGATAGCCGCGTCGCAGTCCTTCCGCCTGGGGCTTGCCAGCTACACCTTCCGCAACTTTCCCCGCGCCAGCGTCATTCAGATGATGGGCACGCTGCAGCTGCGCGAGCTCAACGCCAAGGATGTCAAGGACCATCTCCCCGCCGAGCCGAATGAAGAGAAGCAGGCACTCGATGCTTACGCGGCGTCCGGAATTCATCTGCATGCCGCCGGCACAATCTCGCTTGCCTCCGACGACGAAGCAGCCCTGCGGAGCAGATTCGAATACTGCAAACGCGCCGGCGTCGGCGTCATGGTGGGCGGCGATCCCACGCCAAAAAATCTGCCAGTGATTGAACAGCTGGTGCGGGAATACAACATCCGTGTGGCCATCCATAATCACGGTCCCGAAGACAAGATGTGGCATGCGCCGTCGGACGTTCTGCGTGCCGTCGGCAGCCTCGATCATCGGTTAGGCTGCTGCATCGATGTCGGCCACACTGCACGCGCCGGTGAAGATGTCGTCGCAGCCATTCGCAGCGCTGGTCCGCGACTCTTCAATCTCCACATGAAGGATCTGACCAGCTTCGACAGCAAGGAAAGCCAGGTACCCGTCGGCCAGGGCAAGATGCCCGTCAAGGAGATCTTCGCCACACTCGACGCCATCCACTACCCCGGTTTTGTCGATCTCGAGTATGAGGTTCACCCGGACGACCCCATGCCCGGCGTCACTGCGAGCTTTGAGACCATGCGCCGCCTGCTCGAATGAGGTGCAAGTGCCCTCAGTGGCATTGCATGGGAGCGTAAACATTTTTCACGCTATCCATAAGCACCCGAAAGGGTTGGCGGCCTGACTGAAAACGCGCATCCACTGCATGTGAAGTACTAGCACAAGGTGGATGAGTTGACAGGCTTCCGGTGGCGTAAGGGAAATGTATCGCACGCGAACGTCGCAGATACGCTGCCCAAAGAACTGAAATTCA
This sequence comes from uncultured Acetobacteraceae bacterium, assembly GCA_964658265.1. Lineage (GTDB taxonomy): Bacteria > Acidobacteriota > Terriglobia > Terriglobales > Acidobacteriaceae. The sequence continues at coordinate 8,424 of CAZZYN010000074.1, forward strand.
CAGCCCGCCTTGGTGGCCCGCTGGCTCTCGGCGAACTCGGCTGGATGTCAACCTACATCGTGGATGCGCTCATGATCGGGCGGCTTCCTCACTCCGCTCTCTCTATCTCTGCCTCCTCCCTCGGCAACACCATTTTTTATGCCATCGCCTTCTGTGTCATTCGGCTGATGACCGGGGTCGACACACTGGTCGCACAGTATTACGGCAGAGACGATAAAAAGAACTGCAGCAAAACTCTCGCCCAAGCGCTTTGGTTCGTCGTCCTGGGGACTCCTCTAGTCATGGGGCTCACCCAGGGCGCTGTGCCACTGCTCGCGCACTTCGGAACACCCGGCGACATCATCGCCGAAACTTCCCGCTATCTGCACGCACTGGTCTGGTCCACCGGGCCACTGCTGCTCTACATGGCGCTGCGCCGCTACCTGCAGGGGATGGATCGCGTCATTCTCATCATGGTTTCCTTGGTCACCTCGGCTGCCGTCAACCTGGTGGGTGACTGGGCCTTTCTCTACGGCCACCTTGGCGCAAAGCCGATGGGCATTGCCGGCTCCGGCTGGGCAACCTGCGTCGTTCGCGTCTACATGGCTATCCTGCTCATCGCCGGCACCTGGGTGAGCCTTCGCCGCAACGGGCATCCGATCACCGCATCTATGCTGCGTCCCGACTTCGAGAGGCTGCGCGTTCTCTTCCGCATCGGCTGGTCCTCGTCGCTCGACAGTCTCACTGACCTCGGCGTCTCCACGTACATGTCGGTCCTCTGTGCCCGCCTCGGCGCACAAATGCTGGCCGCACACCAGGTTGTGCTCGACCTCGACGCCGTTGTCTACATGGTGCCGGCTGGCATCTCCTACGCGACCGTCGTCCGAGTCGGACAGAGTGCTGGCCGCAACAGCTTGCAGCAGGTGCAGCGTTCAGCGAAAGCCAGCCTGATTCTCGCTGCGAGCTATATCGTTGTAGCGGCGGCCTTGTTCGCTGGCCTGCCAAAGCTTTGGGCCGGGCTCTACACCAACGATCCCGCGGTCGTTACGGCAGCTGTCCCCATCTTCCTCATCTGTGGTCTGCTGCAGCTCGGCGATGCGGTCGGCGTCATCTTCCGCTCCGCACTCAGCGGTATAGGCGATACCAGGACGCCGATGATCATCAATGCCGTCTGGTACTGGGTCATCGGGATGCCATTTGCCTACTGGCTCACTTTCTCGGACGGCCTTGGCGTAGAAGGCCTCTGGATCGGTCGAGCTGTCGCCGCAATTGGATCCTGTATCCACATTGGCTACGCATGGCATGCGCGCATGCGCCAGGCTTCAGAGGCTCCGCAGAAGGCGCGCATTGCAGTAATTTCTGCCATGCAGGCAACCTGAAGCAGGAAAGTATACTGGCGTAGGCGTCTTGATGATGACAGTGCGCATCTCAGCGTCCGGAAGGCAATAACCGGGCGCTCATAGAGCCTATCGACCCGGCTTTGCGTTTCCTGAAGCAGAAGTTGGTTTGTCGCTTGCCACGGACAATCCGAATCTGCCACACATACTCAGGAGCAACCAGATGAAGTATCCCCCGCATGAGCTTTTGCAGTTCATGAACAGACGATCCAGCCAGCAGTTTCCTCGTACCCTGATCCTCGCCGCTGCCGCTGTTCTTGCCGTCCCCTGCGCCTTCGGACAATTTCGATCGTCCATCCAGGGCACTGTATCTGACAGTAGCGGCGCAGTTGTGCCGGGCGCTGTTGTCACCCTCACCGATATCGGCACCGCCAAGGTGCTCACCAGCACCACCAGCGATGCGGGCGTTTATAACTTCAACGCCCTGCCGCCCGACCACTTCTCCATCAGTGTCGACAAGAGCGGCTTCAAGAAGAAAATTCTCAACGACGTTCAGCTCATTCCTGAGCAGGCTAATTCGGTCAACGTCCAGCTTGAGCTTGGCGACGCCGCGTCACAGACAGTCACCGTTTCCGGCAGCGACTCGCCCGCACTCGATACGGAAACCGCTTCGGTCAACGGAGTTGTCAGCGGCAATGAAATCCAGCATCTGCCCTCCTTCGGTCGAGACGTCTTCCAGCTCACCCAGCTCGCGCCCGGCTCCTTCGGTGACGGCGCGCGCGCAGGAGCAGGCGCCACCAACAACCTTCCCGGCAATGCCGGTCCCGGCGGCAGTGCCAGTTCTGCTGGCATCTTTCAAACAGAAAACGGGCCGCAGATTACCTCGAACGGCGGCCAGAACAACGCCAACGGCATCAGCATTGACGGCATCAGCACTACCAGCGCCGTATGGGGCGGCACCAGTGTCATTACCCCATCTGAAGATTCTGTCGGTGACGTGAAGATCGTCTCCAACAGCTATGACGCAGAAAATGGACGCTTCAGCGGTGCGCAGATCCAGGTCACGACCAAGGCCGGCAGCAACGACCTGCATGGCAGCGCCTTCTTCAAGGCGAACCGTCCCGGGCTTAATGCCTATCAGCGCTACAACGGCCCGACATCGAACAACGCAGGCACACCGGCGCAGCGCAGCCTGTTGCGGGATGAAGATCGATTCAACCAGTTCGGCGGCAGCCTTGGCGGCCCTATCTGGAAGAACAAGGTCTTCGCCTTCTTCAATTACGAAACCCTGCGCAACAACACCACATCGACTGGTACCGGCTGGTATGAGACGTCTGCCTTCGACAAGCTGGCACCCGCCGGCAGTATCGCCAGCACCTATCTCAACTATCCGGGCTCGGGTGTAAGTGCGCTGGGGCAGATCAGCGCCAATTGCGGCGACATCGGCCTTGCCGAAGGCACGCAGTGCCGCACCATCCCCGGCCAGGGTCTCGACATCGGTTCCCCGCTGACCAGCGGCCTGCATCAGCAGGACCTGTCGTACAAAAGTCCGGGAACGCCAGGCGTCGGGAATGGTCTCGATGGCGTCGCCGATATCAGCGAATACACTACGGCCGATCCCAGCAAAGTGACTGAGGCCCAGTACAACGGTCGCGTCGACGCAGACGCCACCCGCAATGATCGTCTTACCTTCACGATCTACTGGGTTACTGACGACAAGACCAGCTACCAGGGTCCTGTCCGCGTCTACAACCTCTATAACCACTCCGGCATTAACGACGCCTTCGCCGGCATCTGGAACCACACCTTTTCGCCAACCTTCCTCAATGAAGCGCGTGCCAATGCTGCCGGCTTCCGCTGGAACGAAGTCTCGACGAATCCGCAGGTCCCCTTTGGACTTGCAGACGCCAGCATTCCTAATATCGGCTCACTCAACTCCAGCAATCCACTACAGTACTTCGGCGCACCGGGGCCCAGTATCTACAACCAGTGGACTTTCAGCTATGACGACATTGCGACCAAGGTCGCTGGCCGCCACACAGTCAAGTTCGGCGGCGGCGTTACCCGCCTCTATTACCTGAACGACGCTCCCTATAATGCCCGTCCCAACTTCTCCTTTTACAACGTCTGGGACTTCCTGAACGATGCTCCGGAAGCAGAGGGCGGCACCTTCAATCCGCTGACCGGCACACCCACTGACAATCGTCAGGATGAGCGCTCGGACCTGTATGGCTTCTTCGTGCAGGATGATTTCAAGCTTCGTTCGAACCTGACCATCAACCTGGGCATGCGCTACTCCTACTTTGGACCGCTGTCGTCCAAGCAGAACAATCTCAATGTCGTCTTCCTTGGCAGCGGTGTAAATACCTTCAACGATCTGCGCGTCCGGCGTGGTGGCAACCTGTACCAGGCACAGAAGGGCAACTTCGGTCCGGAACTTGGCTTTGCGTGGAGTCCCATGCGTGACCAGGGCAAGCTGGTACTGCGCGGCGGCTTCGGTATGAACTACAACCAGGAAGAGATCGCCATCTCCTCCAATGGCGGCAACAATCCGCCATCCATCATCAGCCCGAACTTCACCAGCGTCTCGCCCCAGCAGATCAATCCGAATATTCTCTACGCGCTGCCGGCGAATCCCAAATCGCTCTTCGGCTATGCCGCCAACCCGGCTGCCATCCAGAGCTTCAACGCCAACAATCTGCCCACCACCGGCTCTACCTCACTCACAGCCTATCCATCCTCCGTGCCCACTGCGTACACCTATCACTATTCGCTCGACACGCAGTATGACCTCGGCAAGCAGTGGGTAGCGAGTCTCGGCTACAGCGCCAGCATCGGCAAGCACCTCATCCACCAGTACAACGCCAATGCGATCGGTGCCGTCCTGGGCATTCCGCTTAATCCGTCTGTGAACAGTGTCGACACCTTCGGCAACGAAGGTCATTCCAACTACAACGCGATGCTGGCAGGCTTGAAGCACCAGTTCTCGCACACCTTCCTGCTGGATACGCAATACACCTGGGCAAAGACCATGGATGATGGCTCGCAGCCCTACTACCAGGATCCATATCCCTATAATCCGCGCCTCGCCTATGGCCGTTCGGATAACAACGTAGGCCAGGCCTTCAAGATCTACGGCCTGTGGCAGCCTGTCTTCTTTCATGGCAATCATCTTGCCGAGAAGCTCGCCGGCGGCTGGTCGCTGAGCGGCATCTTCAACCTGCACAGCGGCTTCCCGTGGACTCCGGTCTACAACAACATCACCAGCGGCGGCAGCCTGTATTACCAGGGCAGCCCTTACAACTCACTGCGGCCTGCGGCCTACAAGGGCGGCGCCGGCACCAGCCAGAGTAACGATGCCTTCAAATCCGGCAATGGCGTAGGCGGCACCACGTACAACAAGAACTACCCGCTCGGTTCGCTCGCGTACTTCACCATTCCCGCCTACACCCCGGCAACCAGTGCTCTGCCCGTCGGCTTCCCTGCACCACAGGCTCCGGGCGTTGCACGCAACTCGCTCACCAGCTCACGCTATCGCGATATCGATGCCAGCCTCAGCAAGGCATTCGGATTGCCGAAAGTCAAAGGCCTGGGGGAGGATGCGAAGTTTGAGATCCGTGTCGACGCCTATAACGTCTTCAACAATCTCAACTTCAGCAGCTCCATCAACAACTCCATCGTCCAGGTGGTAAACGGCGTCGAGCAGTCCAATCCACAGTTCGGCCAGGCGCAGACCGCGCTCGGAGCACGCACACTGGATCTGCAGGCACGCTTCAGCTTCTAAACAAACTCCACTCTTCAGCAGGTGGATGGCGCCCGAACTCCAGGCGCCATCCACCTTTGTTTTTTCCAGTTGCACCCAACGCACTACTACCGGAAACCTCTCACCATGCTTCGATCTCTCACCTGGCTGGCTCTCGGCTTGAGTCTCATGACCTTCATGCCGCAAAGCAGTGCGGCTCAGCAGACGATCACGATTGATGCGCACGCAGCCGCCACGCCATTTCCGCATTTCTGGGAAGAGATGTTCGGTTCCGGCCGCGCCATCCTCTCTCTGCGCGACAGCTATCGCAGCGATCTCCGGGCCGTCCGGCAGGTCACCAGCTTCAAGTACGTGCGCTTCCACGCCATCCTGCATGATGAACTCGGCGTCTACAACGAAGACGAGCATGGCAACCCGGTATACAACTTCGCCTACGTCGACCAGGTATACGACGGCCTGCTGCAGAATGGCGTCCGTCCTGTAGTTGAGGTCAGCTTCATGCCGAAGAAGCTTGCCTTCAACCCGGATGCCCTGCATCCCTTCTGGTACAAACCGAATGTCTCGCCGCCAAAAAACTTCGATCGCTGGGATGGCCTGATCCATGCCTTCGCCGCTCACCTGGTGGAGCGGTACGGCATCGACGAAGTATCGCAGTGGTATTTCGAAGTCTGGAACGAACCGAACATCGATTTCTGGAACGGCATCCCTCGCGACAAAAGTTATTACGAACTTTATGCCCACACTGCGCAGCAGCTCAAAGCCGTCAGTCCCAAACTGCGTGTCGGCGGGCCGGCCACAGCCGCTGCTCACTGGATTCCCGAGTTCCTGAAATATGCCGCGGACAATCACGTACCGGTCGACTTCGTCTCCTCTCATGGCTACGCCGATGACACGCCCGAAGACATGCTCGATACCACCGAAGCAGTTCCTGAAGACGACCGTGTCTGCCGCGCTATCGACAAAGTCCATCGCCAGATCAAAGCCTCCTCCATGCCGAACCTCCCTCTCTTCTGGACCGAATGGAATGTCCAGGGCCTCAACGAATCACGCGACACTACTTTCGTTGGACCCTCGCTCGCCAACACCATTCGCGAGTGCGATGGCAGCGTCAACGAGATGTCTTTCTGGACCTTCTCCGATGTCTTTGAAGAAGATGGTCCCATCGCCAAGCCCTTTGAAGGTCACTTTGGTTTACGTGCCAAGGGCGGTATCAATAAGCCCAGCTACTACGCCTTCGCACTACTACATCAACTTGGCGATCAACGCCTCGCCAATCCATCTACCAACGCGCTTGTCACCCGGCGCCCTGACGGCTCACTCGTCATCGCTGTCTGGAACCTGGTCGACCCGGGCAAGCAAGGCCAGACCGTCCATGACGCCATCACATTCGCCGGCATGCCCGCTTCATCCCACGTCACCATCCAGACCGTCGACGACAGCCACGGCAATGTTCTGCCCCGCTACACAGCGATGGGCAAGCCACTCGATCCGACCTCCGCTCAGGTTGAGCAGCTCAATCGCGAGACCGCTCTCCCCGCTCCGCAGCCGGCAGTCCTGCAGGACGGCCGCCTGCAACTCACCCTGGAGCCCAACGCACTCGCACTTATCGATGTCCGGCCCTGATTGCCCGGACGCTATAGGCTAGGAGCGTGCCTACTCTCAGCCTTCAGGATCAATTCGGACAGATCGATATTTACGTCTTCGATCAGCTCCTGCGTGGCAACATCAGCCAGGGCATGACGATCCTCGACGCTGGCTGTGGCTATGGACGCAATCTCGCCTACCTGCTGCGCGAAGGCTTCACCCTCTACGGTCTCGATGCTGATCCCGAAGGCATCGCTCACGTCCGCGCCCTGGCAGAAATTCTTGCGCCCACCCTCTCCAGCAGAAATTTTCAGGTCGGTGTGATCGAGCAGATGCCCTTCATTGACCACGTGGCCGACGTCGTCCTCTGTAATTCAGTCCTGCATTTTGCGCGCGACAGCCGGCACTTTCGCGCGATGCTGGGCGAGCTCTGGCGCGTGCTGCGGCCCGGCGGCATGCTCTTCTGCAGACTTGGCTCCCGCATCGGTATGGATTTCGAAGAAGTTCGCAGTGACATCTACACCATCGGCGATGGTTCCGAATGGTTTCTCGTCGATGAAGAGATGCTGCTTGACCTCACCAGCGAACTCGACGCCGTCCTGATCGACCCGTTGAAGACCACCATTGTGCAGGACTACCGATGCATGACCACCTGGGTACTGCGCAAACGCCTGATCTCCTCCCGAACCTAGCCCCCGTGACCAGACCCTTCTCGGCAATCGCGCACACCGGTTGGGGTACAATTTTCGCGGGGCCCCTGTAGCTCAGTTGGATAGAGCGGCGCACTCCTAACGCGTAGGTCGGCAGTTCGATCCTGTCCAGGGGCACCACACCCTCAACCCATTCCTGCCGCCTGCTGCCCAGGTTGTAAACTGGTATTGAGGATTTATGGGCGCGATACAACGCAGGCAGACCGTGACCGTCCGGATTGGCGATATCCGGGTTGGGTCCGATTCACCCGTCATCGTTCAATCAATGACCAACACCGATACCGCTGACATCCCGGGCACCATCGCCCAGGTTGCCGCACTCGCAGCCGCTGGTTCAGAGCTGGTGCGCGTCACTGTCAACAACGACGCGGCTGCCAAAGCCGTCCCTCGCATCGTTGAAGGACTTGCCGAGCGTGGGCTGCATACCCCCATCATCGGGGACTTCCACTACAACGGTCATCAACTGCTTCGCAAGTACCCGGAATGTGCGCGCACCCTCGCCAAGTACCGCATCAATCCCGGGAACGCTTCGATCGGCCTCAAGGGTGACGAAAATTTCCGCACAATGATCGAATGCGCCATAGAGAATGACAAACCAGTGCGCATCGGCGTCAACTGGGGTTCGCTGGACCAGGCCCTGCTTACCAGGATGATGGATGAAAACTCCCGCCGCGCCGAGCCGCTCGAAGCCCGCGACGTGATGATGGAAGCCATGATGGTGAGCGCCCTCAGCTCGGCTGAAACCGCGGAGCGCATCGGGCTCGCTCATGACAAGATCATCCTCAGCGCCAAGGTCTCCGGTGTGCGCGACCTGCTCGACGCCTACGACATGCTTGCCTCGCGCTGCGACTATCCTCTACACCTTGGGCTTACCGAAGCCGGCATGAGCATGAAAGGCATCGTCGCCTCAACTGCAGGCCTCGCGCCCCTGTTGCTGCGCGGCATCGGTGACACCATCCGCGTCTCGCTCACGCCCAAGCCCAATGGTGACCGTACTGAAGAAGTTCAGTGCGCCCAGCAGATACTGCAGTCCCTCTCTATCCGCAGCTTCACCCCGCAGGTCACCGCGTGCCCTGGCTGCGGCCGCACCACCAGTACCTTCTTCCAGGAGCTGGCCCAGCAGATCCAGGGTTACGTCCGAGAGAGCATGCCGGTCTGGCGTGAACACTATCCCGGCGTTGAGGAGATGAAGCTCGCTGTCATGGGGTGCATCGTCAATGGCCCCGGCGAGTCGAAACACGCCAACATCGGTATCTCGCTGCCCGGCACCGCCGAAGATCCCAAGGCGCCGGTCTACGTCGATGGCAAGCTAATGACCACGCTCAAAGGTGACACCATCGTTGCCGACTTCACACGCATCCTTGGCGAGTACGTGCACTCCCATTACGGGAACGCCAATGCCCGGTCCGCCGGAGACCTGGTCGAGATCCACTAACCCGTTTCCCGTCATCGCGCTGGCTGAAGCAACTCGCCTGATCCTCAAGAGTTCTTCAGCCTTCCGCCTGTTGGCGAACTGCGTAACTGGTCTTCCGGCATCTGTCGCCGAACCACCGCAGCACCTATATCTGTAACCAGAACAATCACAGTAAAAAGAAAGTCCAGTGGTGGGTCAGATGCGTATCTCTGCTCTCTTCTTCTCGCCCATGCTGCCGGCGATGGCGATTCTGCTCGCTCTGCCAGCTGCTGCCAGCATGCCGGCCTGTACGGCTCTCGACGACGGACAGCTGCGTGCATCGCACGACGCCTGTGTTGCGGCGCACGTCTACAACGTCGTGACTGTCGAGAACGGAACCCGCTTCCTCGATCTTTGTAGTCCGGAAACAGCGGATGCCGGGTGCCGGTTCAGTATCGTCAGTTACAGTGCCGATCGTACGTCCGTAGGCAATCTTGAGCTGCTGCGCAATACCAATGTCGAAGTTC
>CAZZYN010000075.1:0-17479 GCA_964658265.1 uncultured Acetobacteraceae bacterium
TCTGCGAAGTTGTAAGAATCTTTCATAAAGATGCCGGAGCCGACGAAGACTGTCTCTGCGCCGAGCTGGCGGACGAGTGCGGCGTCAGCGGGTGTAGCGATGCCGCCCGCAGAGAAGTTGGGAACGGGCAGCTTGCCGGCCTTCGCAACCATATAAACGAGCTCATAGGGGGCGCGGTGTTCCTTGGCCGCTACGTAGAGTTCTTCGTCACCGAGAACGGTGAGCGCGCGGATTTCCCTGACGATCTGGCGCATGTGCTTCACGGCGTGGACGACGTCACCGGTGCCGGCTTCGCCCTTGGTCCGGATCAATGCTGCGCCCTCTGCGATACGACGCAGAGCTTCGCCGAGATCGCGCGCGCCACAGACAAAGGGTGTTTTGAAAGCGTGCTTATCGATGTGATTGGCTTCATCGGCGGGAGTCAGGACCTCGGATTCATCGATGAAGTCGACGCCGAGTTCCTGCAGCACCTGCGCCTCAGCGAAGTGGCCGATACGACACTTCGCCATCACCGGAATGGAGACGGCAGCCATGATTTCGCGAATCATTTTTGGCGAGGACATGCGGGCGACGCCGCCTTCGGCCCGAATCTGGGCAGGTACGCGCTCGAGCGCCATGACGGCGACGGCGCCAGCACGTTCAGCCAACTGTGCCTGCTCAACGTTGATGACATCCATGATGACGCCACCCTTGAGCATCTCTGCCAGACCGACTTTAAGACGGAGTGCAGGTGCCTGGGACTGGTGGCCGTTGCTGTTGCCATTCTGATTGCCGTATGCCATGGTGGAGCCTTTCTTGCTGACGCGAGCCAAAACAGAAGCGCGCATCGCGACACTCTAGTCTAACAGTTCGAGACTGCTCACGCTGTTGATGAACGGGCCGGGGCCGTGGCCCTGCGCTTAAATGACGTGCTCACATTTACCTTCTAATTTTCTCCTGTAAGACAGCTGGCTGCCAGGATTCCATGTATGCGCTCACGGAAATAAAGTCCGGAAGATGATGGTATAAAAGCCGCTGCGGTGAGGTACCAGACATACAAAGCGGGCAGGCATACATCCATCTGTCTGGTGCTGCCATTCCGCCTCCTGGTCAGAGCTCCCAAAATAAGGACACAAAGCGAAGATGAACAGAATCGTTCCTGACAGTGTGCTTCACTTTGCTGCTTCCCGACGGAGGCGTGCGGCGAATCCGTCTTTATGGGGACTCGGGGGACGGTCGGTGAAGCAAATCGCCGGCTATACGTGGGACCGGCTGCTGGAGGACGATCTGACGGGTCGCTCCGCGCAGCTTTCGTATTACTTCTTCCTGTCACTGTTTCCGGGTCTGATTTTTATCTCGTCGCTGATTGGTATGGTCGCCGGTGCGAACAGTCATCTGCGTGAACACTTACTGGACTCGTTCGGGACATTTCTCCCGCCGGCGGCGTACACGCTGGTCGTCAGTACATTTACTGAAGTGTTGCAGTCGAGTACGGCAGGGAAGGCCCTGCTGGGAGTGATCTTCGCATTCTGGTCGGCTACTTCAGGACTGTCGGCTGTGCAGGATACGTTGAATGGCGTCTGCCGCGTGAAAGAGACGCGGCCGTTGTGGAAGAGCACGCTGGTCTCGATGATCCTGACAGTCGTCGTGGTGACACTGGGGATGTTCGCACTGATCGCCTTCTTCTACGGCGGCGCGCTGGTGGAGTTTGTGTCGGCCCGCATCGGCCTTAGTGCCGGACTGACATTTCTCTGGAAGCTGGTGCAGTGGCCCATTGCGGTCTTCCTGCTGTCGCTGACGTTCGCTGTCGTCTACTACTATGCGCCTAACGTGAAGCGCACCGATTGGCGATGGATTACGCCTGGCTCTGCGGTAGGGATTCTTGGATGGCTGGCGGTATCGGGAATTTTCCGGGCCTACCTTCACTACTTCAATCATTACTCCGTGACCTATGGCTCGCTGGGCGCAGTGATCATCCTGCTGCTGTGGTTTTACCTGACCGGCTTCATGCTGCTGCTGGGTGCCGAGGTCAATAGTGTGATCTACCAGGTGACGGATGGGCAGTTGACCGAAGGGGTGGGTGCGGCCTCACCTGGTGGAGCGTCAGCGCCAATGCCAGCAAAGGAACCGGACGCGTCCGCTGTCTAGCTTTTGGTGACGGGCAAGAGCAGATGTACGGCTGCTGCGAGCCGGAGAGTGCAGCGGTATACTCGAGGCTATGTCGTTGATTGACAAAGCAGGTACTCAGCAAGCGGCGCCCAAGAGTTTTTATCTCGAGACGTTCGGCTGCCAGATGAACGTTCATGATTCGGAGAAAGTCATTGGCACACTGGAACACCAGGGTTACGCACAGGTGCAGACAGAAGAGGCCGCTGACCTGATCCTGTACAACACCTGTTCTATCCGCGACAAGGCTGAGCAAAAGGTCTTCAACCGGCTGAATGATTACAAGAAGCTGCATCGCCAGGGCAAACGTTTTGCAGTGATTGGCTGCGTGGCACAGCAGGAAGGCGAGAAGATCTTCGATCGCGCGCCTTATGTGTCGATCGTTTCCGGTTCCGCCTCATACCGCAGACTACCCGAGATGCTGGTGCGCCTGGAAGCCGGCGAGACGCGGATTACCGGGCTTGATGACCGGCAAACTTCGGAAACCTTTGAGACCGAGTTTACGGCCCGTTCGAACAAATATCGCGGGTATATCACCATTATTGAAGGCTGTGACAAGTTCTGCGCCTATTGCGTGGTGCCTTATACGCGCGGTAAGGAGCGCAGCCGGACCGCGGCCTCAGTACTTGAAGAGGCGCGGCGCATGGCTGACTCGGGTTACAGCGAGATCCAGCTGCTGGGCCAGAATGTAAACAGCTACAACGATCCGGATGGCGGACGGAGTTTCGCCGAGTTACTGGCGGCTGTGGGGCAGGTGGAGGGAATTCGGCGCGTACGGTTTACGACCTCGCATCCGCGACATTTTTCGAAAGATATTGTCGAGGCGATTGAGGCGATCCCGACACTTTGCGACCATGTGCACCTGCCGGTGCAGAGTGGATCGTCTGATGTGCTGCACCGCATGAATCGTGAATATACGCGCGAGCAGTATCTTGAACGGATTTCGTGGATCAAGGCAGCGAAGCGTCCGATCAGTATGACGACTGATATGATTGTGGGTTTTCCGGGCGAGACGGACGACCACTTCGAGCAGACGGTGACGCTGCTGGAAGAAGTGCAGTACGACGCTGTATTTGCTTTCAAATATTCTGCCCGCCCGAATACCCCATCGCTCGAGATGCCGGACATTATTCCCGACGATGAAAAGGGCAAGAGGCTGCAGTTGTTGATGGACCGGCAAAGGGAGATACAGCGCATCAACTATGCACGCCGCATCGGGCAGACGATGGAGGTGGCAGTTGAGGGTCATAACCAGGCGCGCGGGCAGGTGTTCGGCAAGAACTCGCAGAATATTACGGTGAATTTCAGTGTGGGCGGTCCGATATTGCCGTCGCCGGGCAGCTATCTACCGGTGAAGGTTACGCAAAGTTTTCCCAACAGCCTGGTTGGCGAAGCAATCGCCTAGGAAATCATTATGGATGTCGAGATGAAAATACGCGGGCTGGTCATGGATCCTTCGACCAGTATGCCCATTGTGATTTTGAAAGACCTGGCCAGTGATATCGTGCTTCCGATCTGGGTGGGTCTGTACGAAGCCAATGCGATTGCGCTGGAAATTGAGAAGACCACAACGCCGAGGCCGATGACGCATGATCTGGCGCGCAACCTGATCAACGGGTTGAATGCGATGGTAGAAAAAGTCGTCGTGAATGAATTGCGCAACGACACCTTCTACGCAGTGATCTGGCTGCGGCAGGATGGCGAGACGGTCACACTGGATGCACGGCCTTCCGACGCGATTGCGCTGGCGCTGCGCTGTGATTGTCCGATCTATGTGAGCGAAGAGGTACTGCGCGTGGCCAAGCTGGCACCGACGGCGACGGACACGACCCCAGAGGAACTGCGACGCTGGCTGGAAGGTTTAAACGACGAGGACCTTGGCCGGTACAAGATGTAAGCTTAGACAGTTCCTATGAGTCTAAGCAGAGTTGCCAAGCTGTTTGCGGCGCAGAACGTGGGACAGATTGTCACCGTGATCACGCAATTACTGCTGCCGCCTATATTTCTGCATGCGTATGGCGTCTCGCTTTATGGACAATGGCTGGCACTAAGCGCGGCGATCGCGTACATCAGTACATTTAATTACGGGCTGCAGACTTACACCAACATGCAGATGACCATCCACTATCACCGGGATGAGCATCAGCAATGCCGCAATATTCAATCGGCCGGCCTGCGCATTCTCCTGGGAACATTCCTGGTACTGGCGCTGCTGCTGCTAACGATTTTCCTGCTCCCGCTTGACCGGTATCTGCACCTTTCCATTCCTGAAAAGACAGCGCAGTGGACCTTGTACCTGCTGGGACTGCAGGTCGTGGCGGGGATGCTGTTCGGCTTCTTCAAGGGCAGCTACATGGTGGTGGGCGCGGCTCATCGAGGAGAGAACTTCAACAACCTGTGGCAACTGGCGCTGACGCTGGGCACGGCGGCATTTGCGATCCGGCATGCATCCTTCGCATGGCTTGCAGCGGCGCAGCTGCTGGTGACGCTGGGCGTAGCACTGGTGATGATTGTGGACCTCTGGTACGTGGCTCCGGACATCCGTCCAACGATTCGCTACTGGCAGAAAGGCTCTTTCCTCACGGTTGTGCGGCCGAGCGGCTACTACGCTCTGTTGTATTCCTCGAATATTCTGGCCTACCAGCTGCCGGTCATCCTGATGCAACGCATCCTGGGTCCCGCTGCGGTGGTTATTTTTTCAGTAACGAGGACGATCTACTCGATGAGCCGGCGGCTGCCTTACCTGGTGACCAATGCGATCGGGCCAGAGGTGACGATCACCTACGGCCAGCGGGACTGGAAGCGGCTGCTGCGGATCTACGAGTTATCCGAACGGGTGGTGTTGCTGCTGGTGCCGCCCACGACCTTCGGGGCGATGTTGTTTACACCGCTGCTGCTGACTCTCTGGCTGCACCGGGCGAACCTTTATGCTCCGTATGTGTCGCTGCTGCTTGGTATTACGATTGCGATCCAGAGTATTAAAGAGCATAAGTATCAATTCCAGTTTTCGAGTAACGAGATCAAGGAAATGTCGTATATGACGCCGCTGACGTATGGCGTCATGCTGCTGCTATCGATTCCGGCGATGTACCGGTTTGGCCTTGTGGGATTTCTATGTGTCTGGCCTTTATGCGAGTTTGTACAGCTGTTGTGGCTGCTGCATTTGAACAAGAAGCTCTTTGAGGGAAGAGCCAGGGTTGAGATGAAGCCGGCTTATATCCTGTTTGTCGTGCTGGTGGCGGGCAGTGCAGCACTGGCGTGGCCGCTGATCAACATGCCCCATCTCACACTGCCTATGCAGGGCGTGGTGGCAACGCTGCTGACACTGGCGGTGACGGCGTTCTCCTACTGGATTTTTCAGGTGGACGAAGTACGGGCGATCTTCTGGCGGCGCTTTGCGGACAAATTTCCGTCGGTAGCGCATCGTTTCTCCTGATCGGTCACGAGCTGGCCTATCGCGTCCGAATAGAGGCTGGAGGCGTCGTTGACGATCATGTGGTTCATGGTTTCGCGACCATTCCTGGCGAGCGACTGGCGCAGTTCTTCCGACTCGTAGACGGCGAGCAGGGCGCTGGCGATCTGCTCTGCGCTGAACGGAGCTACGATGAGGCTGTCGTGGCCATTTGCGAGCAACTCTGAGGAGCCGCAGTTGGTAGTGGCGATGCAGGGAACGCCGTGGGCCATGGCTTCAAAGAGCGCCATGCCGAAACCATCATCCACACTGGGTAGAACGAAGACATCGCATTTGCGGTAGAAGTCGTCGATGTCGGGTACGTATCCGACGACCTCGACGGACGGCATGGAGCGGACCAGTTCTTCGAGCAATGGCAGGCCGGTGAAATCACTGCGAATGACGAGGCGTGCATTGGGGAGGGCCAGCTGTTTCCAGGCCTGCAGCAGGTAGAGATAACCCTTCCTGAGGGGCTGGCCGCCGACGGCGCCGACGGTGAAGGTGCTGTTGCGCTCAAAGTTTACGGTGTCAGGAAATCTGCAGCGGCCGAGCAATGGCGCTTTCAGGATTTTGTCCTGGAGCGCAGCTGGAAATGTACGGCGGGTGTAGTCGGATGGGACGAGGATGGTGTCGGCCTCGGCATATTCGGCAAGCTGCCGCTGGTGGAACCAGGCCGGTTCGGGCTGCCAGGCAGTGCTGAGACGGGTACCGATCTTATCGGCTTCTTCACGCAGGGTGTTCTGCTGGAAATCGACATGTGGGCAGGCACGGTCGAGTACGAAGCTGGCGCCGCGGGCCCTGGCTTTACGGCCGGATGCGAGTGAGGCTGTGGCCCAGCCGATGAACATATCGCCCGGATTGAGGATGAGGGCGGTGCTGTGGTCGTAGATGGCGGAGTCGAGGTGCAGCGTATTTGCCGACAGCCGCCACTTGAAGAGATGCATGCCGGTCTGAATGAGGGACGGCACGAGACGCATGCGGACGTTGGGATCCATGCGGCGAAAGAATTTGCGCGGTGCCGAGCTGTAGACGGTGACGGCAGCCTGGTGCGCGAGAAGAGCATTGGCCAGAAGCGGCGCATGGAATGGACGCGTCGTTGAAATGGCCACGTTCATAAACGGATGCTAGCACGGAGGGTGCGGACGCTATGCTGTGGTCGACTGTACAGAATACTTGTTATCGGACATAAGAAGTTGGCGGGAGCGACGCTGCCATGTGATGAGGACGATGCAGGCTGTGAGGATGAGCGCGGCGGTGAGACCTGCCCACAGCCCGCGCACACCCCAATGCTGGTTGAAGCAAAGCAGGTAGCCGAGTGGCAGGCCAAAGAACCAGTAGCCAACGAGATTGGCCAGCATCGGGGTTTGCGTTTCACCGAGGCCGCGCAAGGCCCCGGTGGCGACGGCCTGGACGCCGTCGAAGACCTGGAAAGCTGCGGCGAGGCCCAGCAGCGGGATGCCGGCTTTAAGCACGGCGGGATCGTAGGTGTAGACGTGCAGGATAGGCAGCGGCAACAGGACGAAGAAGCCGGCGGTAAGGCTCATGAAGGCGGCACCACAAAGGATGCCGAGCCAGCCCAGGCGTCGTGCGTCCCTTAAGCGCTGGGCGCCGACGGCATGTCCGACGGAGACGGCGGCAGCGGCGGAGACGCCGAGAGGCACCATGAAGGTGAGGCTGGCCCAGTTGAGCACGATCTGGTGCGCGGCGAGTGCGTCCGGCGTGAGACTGCCGGCCATGATGGTAGCGGCGCCAAAGGCTCCGACTTCGAGGACGATCTGGCAGGCGGACGGCAGGCCGAGACTGAGGAGGTTCCGGATGCGCTGCCACTGGATACCGGGCCAGTGCTCGAAGAGTCCGTGGCCGCGGTGATGTTCATTTTTCCAGGCGGCGTAGATGAGCAGTGCTGCCATGTAGATCCTGGCGATGCAGGTGGAGAGTGCCGAGCCGCGCAGGCCCATAGCGGGCAGGCCCAGGTGGCCGTAGATGAGCGCCCAGTTCCCGGCCCAGTTGACGAGGTTGGCGGAAACCAGTGCGAACATGACGGGCCTGACCTTGCCGACTCCTTGCAGATAACGGCGAAAGCCGGCGTAGACGAGAAGCGGCAGAGTGCCCCAGTTGAGCAGACGGAGGTAGGCGGCCGTATCGGCATGCACCGCGGCGTTGACGTGCAGCAGCGGGAAGAACAGTGGTGTGAGCCAGACGAAGGCCATGCAGATGGGCGCATAGAGGCAGGCGATGTAGAAGCCCTGGGCGAGCCAGCGATGACATTCGTCGAAGTCGCGTGCGCCGAATGATTGGGCGACGCGGGTGTCGAGTCCGAGTAGTACGCCGATGCCGAGCAGGGCCGGCGAATAGTAGCAGGCGTTGGCGAGACCGACGGCACCGATGGCGACTGCGCCGAGATGCCCGACCATGATGGTGTCGACCACGGACATGCCCATCCAGCCAAGCTCGGAGAGGACGACCGGGATGGCTAGTTTGAGGAGGGTGCGCAACTGAGCGCCGAGGCTCGAGTCGGTGGAGTGCGGGAGCGCGATGGGCTTGCCGCTCATAGAGGCAGGCTCGCATGCCGTGGATGGGATGTGGAGGGTGCTTGGACTTCAGGGTAGCGGCGGGTAGGGTCGTCGAGCCAGTTGGCTGGCTTTGAGAGGAGCGCCTGCGAGAAGAAGCTTACCGCGGTATCGCAGAGGATCCGGTGAGCGCGGGCGGCCGGAATGGGCCCGCCGCCCGAAAGGCGCCGCAGGGGTGAAGAGGCCGGCCGGTCGGTGAAGTTGAGGTGGTTGGCCCCCTGCAGGTGGAAATGGTAACCACCGTAGTTCTCGAGCAGGGTGTTGACGTTGGCCTGATCCCATGTGTTCAGCTGGGCTTCGACAGATTGGGCTTCGGCGGCCGGAGTCGTGGGTGCGCTGCTGCCGTCATGAAAGAAGAGAAGGCGGACGGGAGCGCCAGGCTCGCTGGAAGATTTGAACTCCGGGTATTGTCTTTTCAGGCCTGGATCCTGCATGCTGACCGGCGTGCCGAAGTTCCAGCCATCCATGTTCATGGCCGCAAGGACGCGGGGATCGAAGCGGAAGCACTCGATGGCAACGGCGCCGCCGAGCGAGTGGCCGAGAACACCGCACCTGCGGGTATCCAGCTTTTCGAAGAAGCGGCTTCCCTGCTCGCTGTTCCATGCGTGGAGAGTGTCGAGCACAAAGGCATTGTCCGCAAACTGCCTGCGAACCTCCGCGCTGCCGATGCGGATGACTTCCTCCCGGGTGCTGCTGGCAACGTTTTCGATGGCGGGCGAGTGGCGAGCGCGAACTACGCGGCCATCCGGGAAGGCGACCGGTTCGGAATTGAAGGTGTGGTCGACGGCGACGACCAGGAAGCCGTGGCTTGCGAGTTCTTCCGTGAGGAAGGTGTTCTGTGTGCGGCGTCCGTTCCATGCGGGATGGAAGATAAGAATTGGCAGCGGCTGATCCGCATGGAGGATGGGCGCATTGGTGCGGGAGCGCGTCCTCAGCACGGCCTGGTAGGACGAGAGCCGGGTTGTTTCCTGACGCCGGCGGTAGGCCTGCAAAGGCTCACGGCTGGGCGATGCCGGGTACCAGGCCTGGATCATCAGTTCGCGGAAGTGCGTTGCGGGGGAAGGCATGTCCTCCTGGCGGCTGGTGTCGACCAGGTAGTGAAGACTGGTGCCGACCGGATAGGGTCCGGTGAGCGGAGTGAAGTGGAACATCGGCATGAGGCAGCCGAGCAGAAGACTGGTCAGCAGAGCCAGGCCGCCGAGCGAAGCAGCCTGCGTGCGGAAAGCGGAAGGCTGCACCCACGCAAGGAGGAGCGGGAGAATAGCTGCGTAGGCTGCGCCCATCTGCCAGCGCAGGCCTTCCCGCCAAGCGTGCAACAACAGAACGGCGGCCGCGAAAAGGAGGAGCGCACCTTGAAGGTGCAGTAGCGAACCCGGCGTGACGGCACGCACGGCTGCTGGTGCGAGGCAGAGGGTGCTGACCAGCAGGAGTGTGCCGACGTAGATGATCTCAAGCGGGCGCATACAGAGGATGAAGTGGGTTCTGTGGAGATGGTCTCACGAGCCGCTTCGGAAGAAGAGCACGAAGTCGGGCGGGCAGCGTGGCTGCTCCTGTTTTGAGCGCCGGCGGCTGTCAAAGGCAGGGCCGGATGATATTCTCTCCATGTAGTGCGAGTGCGCTGGAGAGATGGCCGAGTGGCTGAAGGCGCACGCTTGGAAAGCGTGTTTACCGCAAGGTAACGTGGGTTCGAATCCCACTCTCTCCGCCATTAAGTTCGGCTCACCACAAGAATGGTTGAGTAGCAGAGCGTGAGGGTTTTACTTCCCAGCTTTTCCTTACGATTTCTCGCCTACCAGCACTGGTTTAAACGCACTTCGGAGCTCGAGCGCCCTGTCCGGGACCGAATCTTCCATCTCCCAAGCGACAACGAAGCGCAAGCCGGGCCGTCGACCGAAGTCAGCTGGACCGCACAGAAGAAGCACTCGGCCGCTGCGAAAAAGCCTTCGAAGGATTGAGGAGACCGAGGCAATCACAGTGAACCTTGGGATTGATCCGAAGTCCCTGGGTGAGTGACTATCGTGTTTGCAGCGCCGCGCCGCCTGACTTGCCGTTGCCTTTGAACGCATCTACGATTCGCCCATTATGAGCCTTCACAGGATTCTCAGCTTCCTCCGGAAAAGACTTTGGTACCTGGTGCTGTTTCCCTTCCTGTTCATTTATGTGCATATGCAACGCCACTCCCCGACGCACCCGGATCCAGCAACAGGACACGTGTTGCCAGTGATCGCGCCACGATCACGCCGCATGCCCAGACACACCATGTATCTAACCAGCTCTGAACGAACCCTCTACCATGCGAGCTTCATCGTCATCGCCGTCGGCACCTTCGGGATTCTCGGCCACCTGGCCATGAGGCGGCGTTCGTAGGAAAAGGCGTGCCTGATCGAAAAAACGATGGCACGCTGGGAGAGCTCCGCATGGGACTTTCGCTTTCACGCCCCGGATCCGGATCACTGCCTCGATGTGCTTGACGACGTAACCGGCTGGCGAATCCATAATGAAGGGCGGCGTGCCGGACCCGGCTGCGATGACATTTCCATGAACTGGCCGGTATGATCTACAGCTGTAAGCCCTGATCCCTGCAGTGTTGAAGAGGCATCGCTTCTGAGTGTTTTTCGCAATGAGCCTGCAACAACTTCGCCTTCGAACGCCTGGGGGCTGAATGGATCAGAACAGCGCGCGGCAGCCGCCGTGTTGAAGCGCCGCTGGTGGTATGTACTGCCGGCTGTTTTTATTACGTACAGTCTCGCTTACCTGGATCGAGCCAACTACGGCTTTGGAGCGGCTGCCGGACTGGCTGCGAGTCTCCATATCAGCGGCAGGCAGAGTTCCCTGCTGAGCGCGCTGTTTTTTCTTGGCTATTTTCTCTTCCAGGTGCCGGGCATCCTGCTGACACGGAAACGCAGTGCCACGCGACTGGTGGCGGTGTCGCTGGTGGCATGGGGTTCGCTCGCGGCACTGACCGGGGTGCTGCGTACCTTCTGGATGCTGGCGGCGGTGCGGTTCCTGCTGGGTGTGGCCGAGAGTTTCATCTTTCCCGCGATGCTGCTGCTGCTGACCCGATGGTTTACGAAGCAGGAACGCTCGCGCGCGAATACGATCCTAATGCTGGGCAATCCAATAACGGTGCTCTGGATGTCGGCGATCACGGGATTTCTGATCCAGTCGGTGGGCTGGCAGCACACGTTCATTATTGAAGGACTGCCATCGATCGTATGGGCGTTTGTGTGGATCGCAGTGATTCGCGACCGGCCGGAAGAGGCGCGCTGGATGACGCCTGTGGCTGCGGCGACTCTGGGAGCGACGCTGGAGGCGGAACAATCCACGATTGCGCCGGTGGCTAACATCTGGAGAGCGCTGCTGCGGCGCGACGTGGTGCTGCTGACCGTCGCTTACTTCTGCTGGAGCCTGGGTATCTACGGATTTGTGTTGTGGCTGCCGACGATGGTCCGGCAAGGCTCTTCCCTGTCCATTGGCAGGACCGGGTTGTTATCCGCTGCGCCTTATCTTGCGGCAGTGCTGCTGATGCTGCTGGTGGCACATATCTCGGACGGTACGCAGCGGAGGACATCGCTGGTGTGGCCGTTCCTGCTGGCTGGAGGCGTAAGCCTGTTTGGATCGTTCCTGTTTGCGAGATCGAGTTTTACCATGGCGTTTACCGGGCTGATTGTCGCGGGTGCCTGCATGTACGCGCCGTACGGACCCTTTTTTGCGATGGTGCCGGAAGTGGTGCCGCGGAGTGTAACCGCCGTGGTACTTGCCACGATCAACAGCTCAGGGGCGCTGGGTGGATTTGTCGGCAGCTTCACGGTGGGCTGGCTGCAGGCGGTGACGGGCAATTCGCGCGCCGGCTTCTTTGTGATGGCCATGGCGATGCTGGTTGCCGGTGGATTGATGCTGTGCCTGCGTGATCCCCGGACAGTGCGCGTCTACGGCGGAATGCAGGCGGACGCATGATCGACGACGCTTCGATTCTCGATAGCGATGCTTCCCTTTTTGCCGCGGTGACGACGCATGCTCCGGGCCCCGCAGGGCTGCTGCCGATTACGCCGGCGATGCTGTTGAACGAGCCTTCGGGCAACCTGTTCGGACTGTCGCAGAATGCGGGCATGGGCTGGGAGCCGGCGCGGCTGCTGGATCCCGAGTTCCTGATCCTGAGTACGCATGGCGGGATGCGCGCTGCCGATGGAAGTGCGATTGCATTGGGATTCCATACCGGCCACTGGGAGGTAGGACTCCTGGTGGCAGAGGCGGCACGCGCGTTCCGGGAAGGCAAAGCTACGCCTTTTGCGGGTGCCTGCACAGATCCCTGCGACGGCCGCACACAGGGCACGGCGGGCATGCTGGATTCACTGGCCTACCGCAACGATGCGGCGATGGTGCTGCGCCGGCTGATGCGGTCACTGCCGACGCGGAAGGGCGTGATGGGCATTGCGACCTGTGACAAAGGGCTGCCCGCAATGATGATGGCACTGGCTTCTTCGCAAACGTATCCCAGCATCCTGGTGCCGGGCGGCGTGACACTGCTGCCGGAAGAGGGTGAGGACGCAGGCAAGGTCCAGACGATCGGGGCCCGCTATGCACAGAACCAGATCTCGCTCGATTACGCGGCGGAGATGGGGTGCAAGGCGTGTGCCTCACCGGGAGGAGGATGCCAGTTCTTGGGAACGGCAGCGACGGCGCAGGTGGTGGGCGAAGCACTGGGTTTGTCGCTCCCGCATACAGCGCTTGCGCCTTCCGGACAGCCGATCTGGCTGGATGCGGCGACCCGCTCTGCACGAGCCCTGCTGCGCATGGCGGAACGGCAAACGGGCACGCGCGACATCCTGACGCCGGCAGCGGTGCGTAATGCGATGGTCGTGCATGCGGCTTTCGGCGGATCGACGAACCTGCTGCTGCATGTTCCGGCGATTGCGCATGCCGCGGGACTGGCTCGGCCAACTGCGGAGGACTGGGCACGGATCAACCGGCAGGTGCCGCGCCTGGTGGATGCGCTGCCGAACGGGCCGCACGGCTATGCGACGGTACAGGTCTTTCTGGCAGGCGGTGTGCCAGAGGTGATGCTCCACCTGCGAAGAGCGGGGCTCCTGGAAACGGCGGTACAGACGGTTGCGGGGCGGACGCTTGGCCAAGTGCTGGACTGGTGGGAGACGAGCGAGCGGCGTGTGATGGTGCGGAGGCGCCTGATGGAGTTGAACGGGATCGATGCGGATGACGTGATCCTGTCGCCGGACCGGGCCCGGGAGCGCGGGATGACAGCGACGATCTGTTTTCCGGGCGGAAACCTGGCGCCGGAAGGCTCGGTGATCAAGAGCACGTCGATCGATCCGACGCTGATCGATGAAGACGGGGTGTATCGGCATACCGGGCTGGCGCGTGTCTTTATTACAGAGCGTGCAGCGATTGAGGCGATCAAGAGCGGCGAGGTGACACAGGGCGACGTGATTGTCCTGATATGCGGCGGCCCGGCGGGGGCTGGTATGCAGGAGATTTACCAGGTCACCTCGGCGCTGAAGAATCTGCCTTTCTGCAAGCATGTTGCGGTGCTGACGGATGCGCGCTTCAGCGGTGTTTCGACGGGTGCGTGTGTTGGGCACATCTCACCCGAGGCGCTGGCCGGCGGTCCGATTGGACGGGTACGCGAAGGCGATGTGATCGCGATCATGGTGAACCGGAAAGCGCTGCTGGGGTCGATCGACCTGGTGGGTGAAGGACGGGAGAACTTCAGTCCGGAAGAAGGACAGCGACGGTTACAGAAACGCAGGCCACGGCCAGATCTCGCGCCTCACCCTGACCTGCCGGATGACACACGGCTATGGGCCGCGCTGACACATGCAAGCGGCGGCGTGTGGGGTGGCTGCGTCTATGACGCGGACAGTATCCTGGCAAAGCTGGCCGATGGTACGGAACGTAACGCAACATTCGAGCGAGAAGGAAGCTATTGATGAAACTTTACCGGACGACGAAGGGCAACCTGGTTGAAGAGGATGGACGCTTCCACCGGCTTCAGGAACAGGACTGGAACCAGCTGCTGACCAGCGCGGATCTGGCGGCACTGGCAAGGGGCGCGCTTCAGAATGATGCGGTCGCGCTTGATCCGTCGACGATACTGCCGCCGATTGTCGGCCAGGAGGTGTGGGCCGCGGGCGTGACGTACTACCGCAGCCGCGATGCACGAATGGCAGAGAGCAAGGAGGCGGGAAGCGGCCAGTTCTATGACCGGGTTTATGCGGCGGAGCGGCCGGAGTTGTTTTTCAAGGCGGCGGGATGGCGCGTGATCGGGCATGGCGGACCGGTACGGATACGTTCGGACGCACGCTGGTCGGTGCCGGAGCCGGAGTTGACGCTGGTGCTGGATCCATCCGGCAAAATCATTGGCTATACCATCGGCAATGACATGAGCTCGCGCGATATCGAGGGCGAGAATCCGCTCTACCTGCCGCAGGCGAAGATCTACAACGGCAGTTGTGCGCTGGGACCGGCGATATTGCTTTCCTCGGAACCGCTGCCGAAGACGACCACGATCCAGATCAACATCGCGCGCAAGGGTGCTGCGGTCTTCGAAGGACAGACAACGCTGAGCGAGCTGAAGCGGGAACCAGTGCAGCTGGCAGAGTATCTGTTTCGCGACCAGGAGTTTCCTCATGGTGTGTTCCTGATGACGGGTACAGGGGTTGTGCCGGGCGATGACTTTACGCTGCATGCGGGCGACGTGATCCAGATTGCGATTGCCGGAATCGGTACGCTTGAGAATTATGTAGCTTCGTAACAGCCTGCGCCCGGGTCTGCAACTTTTAATCTTCCTTCGCGATGTATTCAAGTACCGCGGAACAGCCATTGTGTACAGGAGAGCCAGTGCCGACGAAACAAGATCAAGCGAGCGTTGCAGAAGTTTTGATTAACGGAGAGTGGCAGCAGGCAGACGTGGCAGACACGTTTGAAGTGGTGAATCCTGCGACCGGCAACGCTTTGCCGGGAAGCTTTCCAGTGAGTACATGGGCGGATTGCGAACGGGCGCTGCAAGCGGCTGCCTTGGCCGCACGCGAGCTGCGCGTTGTGCCGGGTGGGCGCATTGCTGATTTCCTTGAGGCATATGCGCGGGCCATTGAGGGTGCAGCTGAGCAGATCGTCGAGCTGGCGAACAAGGAGACGGGACTGCCGGTGAAGCCGCGGCTGCTTGACGTGGAGCTGCCGAGAACGACGACACAACTCCGCCAGGCAGCGAGTGCTGCGCGCGAAGGGTCATGGCAGCAGGCTGTGCTGGACACCAAGAACAATATTCATTCCCACTTTGCGCCGATCGGGCCCGTGGTGGTGTTTGGACCCAACAATTTTCCGTTCGCCTTCAACAGTGTTTCCGGGGGCGACTTTGCCGCGGCGGTAGCGACCGGGTGCCCGGTGATTGCCAAGGCTCATCCTCTGCATGCCGGCACGACTGAGCTGCTGGCACGCTGCGCATACAAGGCGCTGACAGAAAGCGGGCTGCCAAAGGCGACGGTGCAGCTGCTCTATGGCGTCTCGAATGAGGACGGGCTACGCCTGGTTGGCGATCCGCGCGTGGGCGCAAGCAGTTTTACGGGAAGCCGGAGCGGAGGGCTGCGCCTGAAGGCGAGCGCCGATGCTGCAGGAAAACCGATCTATCTCGAGTTGTCGAGTCTGAATCCCATCGTAATTTTGCCGGGCGTGCTCGAGGAACGGGGCGAGGGATTACCGGTTGAGCTTGCCGACAGCTGCCTGGCGGCTTCGGGGCAGTTCTGTACCAGTCCGAATGTAATTTTGGCGATTACCGGTGAGGGGGCTACTGCACTGCAGGCAGCACTGGCTGCGACGCTGGCGAGCCGAGCGTCGGGCGCCATTTTTTCGGAAGGCGGCCTGGCGGGGCTGAACAAGACTGTGCATGCACTGCTTGATGCCGGGGCGACGCTGGTGACGGGTGGAGCGCCACTCGAGGGCGAAGGATTTCGCTACAAAAATACGCTGCTGAGTGTCACCGGCGAGCGATTTCTTGCAGAGCCTGAACGGCTGCAGCAGGAAGCTTTCGGTAACGCGGCGCTCTTCGTGACGGTCTCGAACCAGGCACAACTAGTGGCAGTGATCAAGTCGCTGGAAGGTAATCTGACGGGCTCGATCTACTCCAGCAGGAGCGGCCTGGACGATGACTTGTATGAGGAGGTCGCGCAGGCCCTGCGGTTCAAAGTGGGACGGCTATTGAATGACAAGATGCCGACCGGGGTGGCGCTTTCACCGGCGATGAACCATGGCGGGCCATTCCCATCGACTGCACATCCGGGTTTTACCGCAGTGGGGATCCCACGTTCACTGCAACGCTTTGGGGCGCTTCACTGCTATGACAATGTGCGTGAAGATCGGCTGCCGCCTGCACTACGCCTGAAGGAAGATGTCGGCGCAATGTGGCGAATGGTGGATGGCAGGTGGGTAGGCAGATAAGCCGGGCAGTTTCCGGGATGGATCGGCTCCGGTGAAGGCCGGCACCGGGGAAGCCTGCTTACAGGTGCCTGGCGAGCAGACGCACGGTAGGCGCCTGGAACAAGAGGCTGAGCATCAATCGCCGGCCGAGTCTTAGCTCGATGTCCGCGAAGATACGCAGGGCAAGGAGCGAGTGGCCGCCAAGCTGAAAGAAGTCGTCATCGATCCCGATGGCATCGTCGAGGAAGCTTTCTTTCCAGATCTTCAACATTCTGTGCTCGGTGTCGTTGGTCGGCGGTTGCGGTCTGCGAGTGCCCTGCTGCAGCCTGGCAGCCTGGGATTCTTCGACCTGCAGGGCCAGGCGCCGGCGATCTGTCTTCCCGTTTGCAGTCAGCGGGAAGGTCTCGACGGGCACGAAGCGGCGGACGACCATATGGGGTGGTAGCTGAGAGGCCTGATATTCGATCAGCGCGGCGTGATCCGGAATGGGTTGACTGCCGCGGATTGCTGCGACGAGTGATGCGCCTCCGTTGTGCAACTGGGTAAGCACGCATGCGTCGTCGATGGCGGGATGAGCGCGCAGCACGGCTTCGATTTCGGCTGGTTCAACGCGAAAGCCATTCACCTTCACCTGGTCGTCTTTGCGTCCGCGATAGACGAGAGTGCCGTTGGCGTTGTACTGGCAGAGGTCTCCCGTGCGGTAGGTCAGGCCCTGCTCCTCAAGGTGCGGCAGTGACAGGAAGCGCTCGTATGTCAGTGCAGGCAGGTTGAGATAACCGCGGGCGACACCTTCGCCGGCAATGAACAACTCGCCGGTCATGCCGATGGGAACGGGGCGCAGCCGGCTGTCGAGGAGATAGAGGCGGGTGTTGGCAATCGGCCGGCC
>CAZZYN010000076.1:0-17300 GCA_964658265.1 uncultured Acetobacteraceae bacterium
ACGGCGCGCTCGACTTGTTGAACCAGCCGGTCGAGACACGACATGCGCCACTGGTGCAGCTGGAGACCCGGACCGAGGTGCGTGATGAGAAGGCAGTCTCAGTATGAGCGAGGCGGCGCAGGAGATCAGCAAGCAGCAGGCGGATACGCTGGAAGTCGCACCGGGTTTCGAACATGAGAATCTCGAAGGCTGGGTGCCGCAGCTGGCGACTCCGGAGGAGATTCACGCAGCACTCGAAAAGGCCTTTGATTATCGCGGAGATGTAACGATCACGCGGAAAGACGGCTCGGTTGTTGAGGGCTATGTGTTTGACCGGCGTTCTGGTGCATCGCTTGCAAACTCCGAAGTCCGAATCATTCCCAGCAAGGCGCCAGGCGGCGAGCGAGTGAAGCTGGCTGTGCCCTACAGCGAAATCGCAGCGCTGGCGTTCACGGGACGCGATACGGCTGCGGGCAAGAGCTTCGAGGCCTGGATCAAGAAGTACTGGGAGAAGAAGGCGGCGGGCGAGACCAACATCGGGATCGAATCCGAAACGCTTGATTGAGCAGGCTGCTGCGTTGAGCGCATACTGCGGTGTGCGCGAAATCCTATGAAAGTCTTTCTTACAGGGGCTACCGGCTTTGTCGGCAGCCATGTCGCGCGTGCCTTTGCCGCCAACGGGGCAGAGCTTCGGCTGCTGGTGCGTCGCGAAAGCCGGCGCGACAATCTTGCAGAGCTGCGGGCAGAAGTAGTGGTCGGCGATCTGCGTGACGTGGCGGCGCTGCGGACTGCGATCGAGGGCTGCGAAATCCTGGTGCATGTAGCAGCGGACTACCGGTTGTGGGTGCGCGATCCGGCGGCCATGCTGCAGGCGAACGTGCAGGGTACACGCGAACTTCTGAAGCTTGCGCGGGAAGAGGGTGTGCGCCGGGTGGTCTACACATCCAGTGTGGCGACGATGGGCTTCAGGAGCGATGGCACCATCATCGATGAGCGGACGCCGGTTAGCATCGCTGACATGATCGGGCACTACAAGCGGTCGAAATACCTGGCGGAGCAGGAAGCGATTGCAGCTGCGCGGGGCGGGCAGCAGGTGATGATTCTGAATCCCACATCGCCGATCGGCACGCATGATCTGAAGCCAACGCCGACGGGACAGATCGTGGTTGACTTCCTGAATAAACGCTTTCCTGCTTACATGGACACGGGTTTGAACCTGGTGGATGTGAGGGAAGTCGCGGCTGCTCACGTTGCGGCTGTAACCTCTGGCACGCCGGGAGATACGTACATCCTGGGTGGGGAGAATCTGACGCTGAAGCAGATCCTGGACAAGATGTCTGCCATTACAGGGCTGCCGTCGCCGACGATGAAGGTATCGCACGCGGTGGCGATGGGCTTCGCTTATTTCGACGAGTTTGTGACGGGAAAATTGCGTGGAAAAGAGCCGCGTGCGACAGTCGAATCCGTACGCATGGGCAAGAAGAAGATGTACGCTTCGTCGGCTAAAGCGGAACGCGAGCTGGGCTTTCGCGTGGTGCCGGTCTACAACGCATTGCGGGCTGCGATCGAATGGTTTCGCGCACACGGCTATGCGCCGGCTGCATGAAGCGGCTGGGTGTGATTGCGGCGATGGCCGGGGAGTTGAAGCCGCTGGTCAAAGGCTGGACGAGTCTGACATATGACCGTGGCGGACTGTTTACGCGGAGCCGGGACAACTGGGAGATAGTGGCCGTCCATGGCGGGATGGGCCGGGAGGCAGCAGCGGCAGCGTTCCTGAGAGTGATGCAGGATGGACGGCTGGATGCAGTGGTGTCGGTTGGCTGGGCCGGTGGATTGTCAGACCGGGTGAGCGCTGGGCGGGTTTACTGTGCAGGCCGAGTGGTGGATGGCAATACCGGGGAACGCTATGTGACCGAGGACTGCCCGGCCGGGGAGATGGAGGTCGCTCAGCTGGTGACGATGAAGCGCGTGGTGCTTCAAGGGGAGAAGCGGCGGGTGGCGGAGGACTTTGAAGCAGAACTGGTCGATATGGAAGCGGCCACCGTGGCACGGCTGGCACGCGTGCACGAGCTGCCGTTTTATTGCTACAAGGCAGTGACGGATGGCGTGGATGAGGTGCTCCCGGACATCAATCCGTATATCAGTCGGGGTGGCCGGATGAAGATGACCGGGTTTGTTGGCAGCGTAGTGGCGCGGCCGCAGTACTGGCCTGCCTTGATGCGAATGGGTCGGCATAGTGCGAGGGGAGCCGTGGCGATTGCAGGGGCTGTCGAGCAACTGGCAACAAAACTTGCGGAGAAGCGAGACGTTCAATGAGTGTGACGGCGAATGTGCAGGATCGCTTTGTGAAGGGCCCAGCCATAAAAATTCCTGAGACGATGCGGGCCGCGGTGTATCGCGGTGTGGACGATGTGCGGGTCGAGACCGTGCCGGTGCCGGAGCTTGCAGCAGGCGAGTTGCTGATCAGCGTGGCCAGCTGCGGGATCTGTGGGACGGACCTGAAGAAGGTTCATACGGGCTCGCATGCCGGACCGAGAATTTTCGGTCACGAGACAGCGGGAACCATCGTAGCTGTGGGCGAGGGAGTGCAGGGGTATGCTGTCGGCGAACGCGTGATGGTGTTTCATCATGTGCCGTGCGGCCACTGCTACTACTGCCGCAAGAGGACCTATGCGCAGTGCGCGGTCTACAAAAAAGTGGGCTGCACGGCAGGCTTTGAGCCAAGTGGCGGCGGGTTTGCGGAGTATGTGCGGGTGATGGACTGGATCGTGCAACTGGGCGGCGTGGTGAAGATTCCGGGCGGCGTTCCCTTTGAACAGGCGGCGTTTATCGAGCCGGTGAATACGTGTCTGAAGGCGGTACGGAATTTGCAGCTTGCACCGGATGAGACGGTGCTGGTGATTGGGCAAGGACCGATCGGCATTTTGCTGGCAGCGCTGGCGCTCAAGACGGGCGCAACCGTGCTGACGTCGGATCTGTATGCGGAGCGGCACCGGATTGCAGCAGAGTTCGGCCTATCGCGGCCGATCGATGCGGGCAAAGAAGATGTGGTCGAGGTGGTGAAGGCCGCCACGGAGGGTCGAGGCGCCGATGCAGTGATCCTGGCGGTAGCGGGCGACCCGCTGATCCGGACGGCTATTGACGCGGCTCGTTGCGGCGGCAGGGTGATGCTGTTTGCGCAGACACAGCGGGGCGAGGCGACTATTGATCCGGCGGCAATCTGCGTGGATGAGAAGACACTGATGGGATCGTACAGTGCGTCGGTGGATGTGCAGGATGAGGGTGCGCGATTGGTGCTGGATGGCTATACCGACGGCTTCGATCTGACAAGGTTGATCTCACATCGATTTCCTCTGGAGCAGGCAGCCGAGGCGATTGCATTTGCCTCAAAGCCGAAGGCTGATTCGATGAAAGTGATGATCGAGCCGAGATAACCGCGATTGCTGGAAGCTGGTTTGTGGACAGGCATTCCTGAGACAATGGAATGCCTGCGGGCTATATGCCATGACCCTGATAAGCCGGACCATTGATCGAGACGAGCAGGCGCTGGAGGCCGGGTGGGCGGTGCTGCCTCCCGAATACCGCATGCCCTCGCAGACGCCGACACTGGTTGAGGCACAGGCCTACTGCAAGCGACTGACGGAATCACATTACGAAAACTTTCATGTAGCTTCGTGGTTTTTGCCGAAGCGGTTGCGTCCTCATTTCGAAAGTATCTATGCGTATTGCCGTATCTCCGACGATTTGGGCGATGAGGTGGAGACACCGCAGCAGGCGCTGGCGTTGCTGGACTTCTGGGAGGAGCAATTAGACGATTGCTACGCCGGCCAGGGTGATGCGGGCGCAGTGCGGCACCCTGTGTTTGTAGCACTGGCCGAGACGATCCGCTGCTGCGACATTCCGCAGGAGCCGTTTGCCGATCTGCTGGTCGCCTTTCGCCAGGACCAGACGGTCTTCCGCTATGAAACACGGGACGACCTGCTGCGTTACTGCCGGTTTTCTGCGAATCCCGTCGGGCGACTGGTGTTGTATGCATGCGGGTATCGCGATGCGGAGCACTTTCGACTGTCGGATGCAACGTGTACAGCGTTGCAGCTGGCGAACTTCTGGCAGGATGTTTCCGTCGACTGGAAAAAGGGCCGCGTGTATCTACCGCTTGAAGATGTGCGGCGTGCGGGTGTTCACACTGAGGATATTGCTGGTGGAAATGCCACGCCGGAATTTCGCTCGCTGATGCGGCAAGAGGTATCGTGGGCGCGTGATTTATTTCGCGACGGTATGCCGCTGCTGGCGCTGGTCGACAAGGAGCTGGCGCTGGATCTGGATCTGTTCAGCCGGGGCGGCCTGGAGATTTGTTCGGCGATTGAGAAGCAGGATTACGACGTGCTGCGGGCACGGCCATCCATCTCGAAAAGCAGGAAGGCGGCACTGCTGCTGCGGGCGTTGAGCGCGAAATGGATTCCCGGCTTCAGTGTGGGTGGGGTTCGTTGATGAGTGTACGGACTCCGGAGCTGATTGCGTCGACGACCCAGAGAATGCCGGCGAAGGTTGCGGATCTCGCCAGCTCCTATGCGTATTGCCGCGAGGTTGCGCGAAGAGAAGCAAAGAATTTTTACTATTCGTTCGTGGCGCTGCCGCCCTCGAAACGCAATGCCATGTGCGCCGTTTATGCGTTTATGCGCAAGGCAGACGACCTGTGCGACGACGAGAGCAAGAGCCTGGAACAGCGCAGGGTTGAGCTGGCTGAATGGGTGACGCAATGGCACCGCGCTGACCAGGTGCAGATGGAATGTGCTGCTGCGGAGGATCCGATCTTTCCGGCACTGCTCGATACGAAGCAGCGGTTCAATATTCCATCACAATTGCTGGACCAGTTGATTGCCGGCACCGCGATGGATTTGAATGCTGCGAAGCGGGCAGAGGGCAGCTTCGATACATATGCAACCTTCGCTGAGCTTTATCAGTATTGCTACCTGGTGGCATCCGTGGTCGGGCTGGTGTGCATCCGGATATTCGGCTACCAGGATCCGCAGGCAGAGGAGCTGGCCGAGCAGACCGGCATTGCTTTCCAGCTGACGAATATCCTGCGCGATGTACGCGAAGATGTTGAGAGGCATCGCATCTACCTGCCGCTGGACCAGCTGGCGCGCTACGATGTGCAGCCGGACGAGTTGATGGGATTGGCCAATGGCCATCCACTCCAGCCGAGGCATCGCGCGATGCTGGCGGAGACAGCCCAGACTGCCGAGGAATTCTATGCGGAGGGCCATCGCCTGCTGAAGCTGATAGACGCGGACAGTCGCCCTGCGCTGTGGGTGCTGGTGACGATCTATCATCGCCTGCTGTTGCGCATCGAAAGCGCGGACTTCGATGTGTTTTCTTCAAGGATCAGTGTGCCCGCGCATGAGAAGGTACTGCTGCTGCTGCAGGGGATCATGCGGGTGTGCTGGCATCGTGCCTTCGGCTGGGCGGGAAGCTGGTTCCGGGGTCGCCGCGTTTGAGCGAAGTTCTGCGCAGGGATGTAGAGGACGTGCTCGTGGTGGGGGCGGGGGTGGCCGGGCTGGCTGCGGCCTCTGCGCTGTCCGAGCGTGGCTACAGGGTGACAGTGCTGGAGCGGAAGCCGTTTGTAGGTGGGCGCGCGTTCTCGTATGAGCATCCTGCGCTGCAGGAAGTGGTGGACTGCCAGCATGTGCTGCTGGGATGCTGCACCAACCTGATCGACCTGCTGGGGCGTGCCGGCGTGAGCGATGCGGTTCGCTGGTACGAGACGATTACCTTTCTTGAGCAGGGTGGACGGCGCAGTGAAATTACGCCATCGGGTTTACCGGCGCCGCTGCATTCGTCTTTCAGTTTTTTGAAGGCGAAGATGCTGGATGTGCGTGACAAGCTAGGGATCGCGCGCGGGATGGCAGAGTTTCTGAGTGGCATTCCGGCCAACGACAGAGAGAGTGTAGCGAGCTGGATGAAGCGATCGGGCCAGACGGAACGGGCGATCAAGCATTTCTGGGAGCCGGTGCTGATCGTGACACTGAATGACAGCTTCGAGAATTGTTCCCTGCGGTATGCAGGAAAAGTCTTTCGCGAGTTGTTTCTAAAGACAGTGCAGGGCAGCCTGCTGGGCATTCCAACGATCCCGTTAAGCGAGCTGTATGGACGCGTGGCGCAGGCAATCTGTGCGCGAGGCGGCGCGGTGCTGGACCGGGTAGGTGTTGACGCGATGGACCGGGATGCTGATGGCCGCTGGCATGTGCGGGATGGTGAACGCGAGTGGAGTGCGGATACGGTGGTGCTGGCGATGTCGGCCGACCAGATGCAGAAGCTGCTGCCGGTGCTTCCAGCGGAGACCGCACTGTCGTTGAAGCTGAAGGCGTTCACGACATCGCCGTATATCACGACGCACCTGTGGTTCGAAGAGGCTTTTACTGATCTGCATCATGCGGCGTTGCTGGATAGTACGTATCAGTGGTTGTTTCATAAATCGAAGATCCGCAGCTGGCAGGAAGATAAAGGCAGTTATATCGAAATGGTGATAGGCGGCTCGCGCGAACTGCTGCCAGCAGGCCGGGAGCAGCTGGTGCGGCTGGCGATGGATGAACTCGCGCTGTTCTTTCCGGAGTCACAGAAGGCGAAGCTGGTGAAGTCCGGTGTGCTGAAAGAGGCGCGGGCGACCTTTTCAGTGACGCCCGGGCTTGATCATGACAGGCCTGGTGCGATCAGTCCGTGGCCGGGCATGTATCTCGCCGGCGACTGGACTGCAACTGACTGGCCTTCCACCATGGAGAGTGCGGCGCGGAGCGGCTACCTCGCGGCTGAAGCAGTGATCGAGAAGCCAGGCAGTGTGCTGCAGCCGGAGCTTGCAGCGACAGGGTTGATGCGGCTGTTTGGCTAAACGCTCGAGGGCATGCGCGTTTCACGGAAAGATATTGTTTCCGCGTCCATGGTTGGACATCCGATTGAAAAGAGATTCGAGGAGAGTGCATGGAGTACCAGGCGATCGAGAATTATGCGGCGATCGGCAATATGTTGTCGCTGGCATTGGTGGGAAAAGAAGGATCGATCGATTTTCTCTGCTACCCCGACTTTGATTCGCCGACGGTTTTTGCGGCGCTGCTCGATGCGGATAAGGGCGGGTATTTCTGTATACGGCCGCAGCTGGATGGAAAAAACACGAAGCAGCTGTACCTGCCAGACAGCAACATCCTGCTGACACGTTTTCTTTCGGATGACGGCATTGCGGAACTGGCTGATTTTATGCCGGTGACTGAAAAGGATGACGACGCAGCGGGCTGCCACCAGGTGGTGCGCATGCTGAACGTGATCCATGGAGAGATTACGTTCCTGATGGAGTGTTTTCCGCGCTTCGATTATGCGCGTTCTGAGCATACGTTGACGCTGGTGAACGACCATGCAGCCGTCTTTGAGCCGAAGCAGGTGGGGCAAGGTCCGCAGGACCTGCAGGATCCGCGGCCCGCAATGATGTTGAAGTCGTCGGTGCCGATGAGGATTGAGCGCGACGGACTGGTGGCGGAATTTACACTGCGTCCCGGCGACCGGGCTTACTTTATTTTTGGTGCGCGCGCGGATGGTGAGCCACAGCATGTGCTGGCTGACGAGCAGATGGACCGGCTGCTGCATGAGACGGTGGGTTACTGGCGTAAATGGATGGCGAAGTCGCGCTACGAGGGGCGATGGCGGGAGATGATCAATCGCTCGGCCCTGCTGCTGAAACTGTTGACGAGCCGCAAGTATGGATCGCTGATTGCGGCGCCGACGTTTGGTTTACCGGAGCAGATCGGGGGCAATCGCAACTGGGATTATCGGTATACATGGCTGCGGGATTCTTCGTTCAGCCTGTATGCGTTTATGCGGCTTGGGTTTACGGAAGAGGCGAATCGCTTCCGCGGATGGTTGAAGAATGTCTTCGACTTCGATGCGGAGGGCGGTCCGCTGCAGGTGCTGTATGCCATTGACGGCCGCCGGGACGCACCGGAATTAACGCTGGACCATCTACGCGGCTACAGGGATTCGCGCCCGGTAAGGATTGGCAATGCGGCGTCGACGCAGCTGCAGCTCGATGTGTATGGAGAGATGTTTGACGCCGTGTACCTCTCGGCGAAGTATGGCGATGCGCTGCCGCACAAAGGCTGGCTGAATATGAAGCGCACGCTGAAGTGGCTGGAGCACAACTGGAATCGGCCGGATGAGGGTATCTGGGAGATTCGCGGCGGGCGGAAAGACTTTCTTCATTCACGGCTGATGTGCTGGGTGGCGTTTGATCGTGCGATCCGGCTGGGTGAGAAGCGTTCGCTGGAGGGTCCGTTCGAGTGGATGGAGCATACGCGGGATGCGATTGTTGAAGATATCTACAGCAACTTCTGGAATGAAGAGATGCAATCGTTTGTGCAGTCGAAGGGGAGCAGGACGCTGGATGCTTCACTACTGCTGATGCCGCTGATGCGGTTCATCAGTGCGACGGATCCGCAGTGGCTATCGACGCTGGATGCGATCGAGCGGGAGCTGGTGAATGACACGCTGGTCTTCCGCTATCGCAATGATGATGACCTGGATGGACTGACGGGGACCGAGGGAACATTTACGGCGTGCTCCTTCTGGTATATCGAGTGCCTGGCCAGGGCGCATCGGGTGGAGGAGGCGCGGCTGCTCTTCGACAAGATGATGGGTTATGCGAACCATGTGGGCCTGTATGCGGAGGAGCTGGGCCTGAATGGGCAGCATCTTGGCAATTTTCCGCAGGCGCTGACGCATCTTGCGCTAATCAGTGCAGCAACGTTTCTTGATCGCGCGCTCACAGGCGGAAAGCTGGAAGAGTGGGCTTGAGACGTGCGCGGACTAGCGGTGCAGCAGGATAACGCCGACGCACACCAGGCAGGCTGCAATCCAGCGGCGTTTGTCGACGTGCTCTTTAAGAAAGAGCCTGGCGGCTGCGGCATTGCTGACGAACGTGAGCGAACCGGCAGCGGGCGCGACCAGGCTGACGTCCGCGTGACTGAGCGTAAAGAGCAATGAAAAGAAGCTGAGTGCCATTGAGAGGGCGCCGGCCATGAGTCGTGGATTGCCGATGACGGCGAGGATGGTGCCGACCAGGCCGCGCTTTGCCTTGATGACGTCAAGATCGCCGAGCTGACGCATGGCCGCAGCAGTGAGGACGTCGCCGGCAGTAGCTGTCATAACGACAACAGCGATCCCGATGATGGCGATGGCTGGGGCGCCGGTCGTCATGGCTGCTCCGGTGCGTGCGCGTGGCGTGACTCGCCTAGTTCGGTTGAGATGGGATCAGTGTAGGACGGCCCCTGCGTGACGAAGCCGACGCCTGCGGTGATGACGAGTACGCCGATCCAGCGTGAGAGCGAGACGTGCTCATGCAGCCAGAAATGGGAGAGCAGGGCGACGACGACATACCCGAAGGATGTTGCCGGGAGGACGTAGGTGAGGTCCGCCCAGGTGAGCGCGGTGAGATAAGAGCCGAAGAAGCCGAGCAGCAGGATGATACCGACGATCACCCACGGCGTACGAAGAGCAGCAAAGAGGGTGCCGAGATGGGTGATGGAGACGGGACCAACACGCTTCATGCCGACGCTGAGGCAGGTGTCGCCGACAGCCGAGCAAAGCATGACCACTACCAGGACGAGATAGCGGCGGAATGTCATGGTGGAGCGGGCCATAGTATGTTTCGCGTGTGCGTGCAGGATAAGAAAAGCGGCCTGTCTGGTGCAGGCCGCCTTGTGTTACACAGTGCTGCTTGATGGTGCCGCTGAGCTAGGCGCCGACGTTCGCGGGAGTGACTGGCTTGCCGGTTTCGAGCTTGCTCTTGGCGACGATCTTGTTGCGTTGAGCGCGCAGCTTCATGAATGAAACGCTCTCGTGATAGAGGCGCTTGAGATCGCGGTTGACGATGGCCTTGCTGACGACGCGCCACGCGGCCTTTGGCCGGAAATAGTATTCGTCGTAGAAGCGGTGAACCATCTCGAGCACGTATTCCTTAGGCAGGCCGGGGTATTCGATGTGGGCAAGCTGGTGCCCTTCTTCGTCGACCATGGCGCCTTCGTTCACGATGAAGCCGTTCTCCTTGGCGTAGTCGTAGAACTCGGTTCCGGGATAGGCGTGGGCGATAGAGACCTGGATGGTCTCGACATCGAGCTGCTTGGCGAAGTTGATGGTGTTGCGGATCGACTCCTTCGTCTCACCGGGCAGGCCGAGGATGAAGTCGCCGTGAATGGTAAGGCCGAGGTCGTGGCAATCCTTGGTGAAGGCGCGTGCACGTTCGACGGTGGCACCCTTCTTGATGTTCTTGAGGATCTGCGGATCGCCGGATTCAAAGCCCACGATGAGCAGACGGCAGCCCGCTTCCCGCATTGCCTTGAGAGTGTCGCGGTCCGTGGTGACGCGCGAAGTGCAGGACCAGGTGAGGCCGAGCGGCTTGAGCTTTTCGCAAAGCTCGATGGTGCGGGCCTTCTGGATGTTGAAGGTGTCGTCGTCGAAAAAGAACTCTTTCACGTTGGGGAAGAGTTCCTTGGCGTGCGCCATCTCGGCAGCAACGTCGTCAGTGGAACGCTTGCGCCAGGCGTGGCCGCTGAGCGTCTGAGGCCAGAGGCAGAAGGTGCACTGCGCCGGGCAGCCGCGCGTGGAGTACAGCGAAACATACGGGTGAAGCAGGAAGGGGACGTTGTACTTGGTCACGTCCACGTCGCGCTTGTAAATGTCGGTAGCCCAGGGCATGTCGGGCTTGTCGAGTTTCTCTACCTGAGGGCGGTCGGGATTATGGATCACACGGCCGTTTTCGAGGTAGCTGATGCCGAGGATTTCGGAAAGCGGGCGACCATTGGCAAACTCAACGACCGAGAAATCGAACTCGCGACGGCAGACGAAGTCGAGTGCGCTGCATTCCTTGAGAGCCTTGTCGGGAGCGGTGGTGACAGGCGGTCCGACGAAGCAGATCTTCATCGTCGGGTTGGCCTTCTTGATGGCCTCGGCCAGGCGCTGATCACCGGTCCAGCCGGGGGTGCTGGTGAAGAGGACGAGGAACTCGTAGTCCTTGGCTATCTCGATGGTCTCGGTGGCGGAAACATGGTGAGGCGGCGCATCGAGCATGCGGGAGCCTTCGAGCATGCCGGCGGGATAGGTGAGCCACACGGGGTACCAGTACGATTCGATTTCGCGGGTTGCCGGCCAGCGCGAACTCGCGCCACCGTCGAAATTCTCAAATGAAGGCGGGTTCAGAAGCAGTGTTTTTAATGGCATATTGTCTACGCCAGTGTACCAGTTTGAGCGCCCATCTGCCGCTTTACGCAGACCCTTACGCCTTGTTGATGAAGGTACGTTTTGCCTCGTAAATGAGGCAGAAATAATGCGACTAGCGGTGGGGTGTCTGCATCGCCCAGGGCTCGATAAGGCCTTTCAGGCGCAGCAGGTTCAGCTGAGCCTGGACCAACAGGAAATTGGCTTCGAGCAGATCGATGGCGTACCGGCGTTCATCGATGCGCGCCTGTTGCTCTTCCTTTGGGGTAATAGGCGCGGCGCCAGGGCTGGCCGGGCCGTTCTGCAGCTGGATGAGGACAGTGCCGAGCTGATCCTGCGCGAGCTGTTGCTGCAGCTCGGCGACCCGCTGCTGGGCGGCCAGTGTGGCAAGGCTGCGTTCGAGCTGCAACTGCTGCTCGTCCACCTGATTGCGTGCCTGGTCAGCCTGCGCGAGGGCGCGTACAGCCGCCGCGGCTGAGCCTTTCGCATGCTGGTGCTTACTTTCGTCAAAGATTGGAACGGTGATGTTGAGACCAATGCCGAAGTTGTTGTGCTGGAAGCGGTTGTAATAGAGCTGGTAGTTATTGAACTCGGCGTAGCGGCTGTAGTTGAGGCCGAGGGCGAAGAGTGGACGGTACTCCTGCCGGCTATCGCCAAAGGCGACGTACAGTTTGGACCGGGCGTCCTTGTAGGCTGCCTGCACGCCGAGGTTCTGGTGCGTGACTTCCTCCAGCATGGAGGGCGGCGGCGGTGTCGGGATGCTGTCGGGTTCAGTCTGAATGCGGGTGGCGGGCAGGCCATCGAGGTGGGCCAGCTTGGCGGAAAGCACGTCTACCTGCGACTCGAACTGGAGCTGGCGCAGGGCGAGACGCGCATTGGCGAGCTGGGCCTGGGTGGAGTCGACGCGACTGTCCAGTCCGGCGGCGACGCGATCTTCTTCAATAGCGATGAGTTTCTGGCCAAGCTGCTGCTGGGTGGCGATGGCCTGTAGTTCCTGCTGAACGGTATTGAGTTCGATGTAATCGAGCGCTGCGTCGAGGATGACTTTCTGGCGAGTGTCTTTGAGCTGGATGCGGGCGGCGTCGGTGGCAGCGCGGGCGGAGCGGATGTAGTCCGGTTGAGAGAAAGAATAGACCAGCGAATTCGACTGCAGGTTGAGCACGGAGGGCTGGCCGACGGGAAAGCCGTAGGAGTAGCCGATATTGGAGTTGAAGGTGAAGCTGGGTAGGTAGGCGTCTTTCTGCTCGGCCAGGCCTGCGGCAGCGCGGCGGACGTCGGCCTCCGCGATGTGGACTTCGGGTGAGTTGCGCAGGGCGAGATCGACGGCCGTGTAGAGAGAGACAGACTGGGCGTGCAGGGCTGGCCCGGCCAGGCAGGCGAGTCCCCACAGTGTCCACGCCGAAGCCAGCTGTCGCCATCTACTCACAGGTTCGTTCCTTTTCAAGATCATTGAAGCATTCCATCTTTGGCGCGGTACGACCCGCGGCGAAGACATGCGTCACTGGACGACGCGGACCGGCACTCCTTCAGTGATGGATTCGCCGGAGGTGGTGCTGAGGGCGACTGTGTCCCCATCCCTGAGCCCGGTGAGGACCTGAACCTGGGTGAGATTGATAGAGCCGATCGTGACCGGCTGCCGGCGCACGGCATCCCCGACCACCAGGTACACATAGTCCGCGCCCGCCTCGGTATGAAGAGCTTCGCGTGGAATGGTCAGCACATTATCAAGATGCTGGGTGGTGACAGTGACGGTGACGTTTACATTGGGCAGCAGATCGCCATCTGGATTGTCGAGGCTGATGAGGGTCTCACCGACATTGCGGGTGCCGTAATTGATGATGGTGGAGGGAAGGCGATCGACGCGGCCGCTCCAGGTACGACCATGCTTGGCGTCCCAGATAACAGTGGCGAGCTGACCAGCCTGCAGGTTGCCGATTTCAGGTTCGTCGAAGTAGGCCTTGATGCGGAGGCGAGTGAGGTCAGCTACCTCCAGAAGCTGCTGGCCCTGCTGCACGTATTCCGACTGGGAGACGGGCAGGTAGTAGACGGTTCCGTCGAACGGGGCATGAATATTCGATTGCGCGATCACGGCCTGGGCGGCGGTGTAGTTGGCCTGGGCTTCGGCGAGAGTAGCCTGGGCGTGTGCGAGATCGGACTGGGCATAGCGGCTGGTTTTCCGGTTCTGCAAACCCTGGAGAGTGAGGTTCGAAGCATCGAGCCGCTGCTGTGCAGACAGTACTTCTCCCGAAGAGGCTGCTCCCTGAGCCTGGAGTTTCTTAACTGTTTCGAGGCTGTGCCGGGCTGCGTCGGCATCAGCCTGGGCTTTGCCGAGATTGTCTTTGAGCGAGAGTTGTTCTTCCTGGGTACCACCCTGCCGGATTGCCTCAAGGTTGCTCTGGGCGCCTCTCAGGCTGGCGAGTGCAGAGGCCAGGCGTGAAGCCGCTTCAGCATCCTGCATGGTCAACAGTAGTTGGCCGTTGCGAACGTGGTCACCGCCCCGGACATAGACCTTCTGAATGGTTCCTGCTGCGGGAGCGGCGGCACTGAAATTGAGCTGCGGTTCGACCTTGCCATTGGTGCTGATAGTGCGGGTAAGACTTTGCCGGCCGGCGCGAGCGACGCGGATGCGCAGGACCTGCCGCGTGAAGTGACGTGCCCCGAAAAAAACGAGAACGAGGAGCAATCCTGCGACGATCCAGACGAGACGTGCGTTGAACTTGCTGGGTTTAGCTTCTGCCATCCATGAGCCGAAGGTCAGTATATAGGGTAAGCGTCCGCAGTCCGCGGATCGTGAAGCGAGTGTCATGTTGCGGGTGATCGCGCGGGCACTAAGTTTGTTCACGCTTGGACGGCGGCGGGATGCCTTTACAATCAAGGCATGGCCTCAGTAGCACGTTATACCGATGAGCACGCAAAGGCTGGGCTGGCGACCCAGTTTCCTGCGATTGAGACGTGGGAAAACCAGTTTCCTGCTTACGAGATTTTGATTGACGATCCGGAGTTTACGTCCGTGTGTCCGAAGACGGGCTTGCCGGATTTTGGCGCGATCACGATCCGCTATATGCCTCGTGAAGAGTGTCTCGAGCTGAAATCGTTGAAAGAATACCTGTTCTGCTACCGGAACCTGGGAATCTTCCAGGAGAACATCGTGAACCAGGTCCTGGAAGATGTGGTGAAGGCCTGCAACCCGGTCTGGGCGATGGTGCGGGGTGTCTTCCGGCCACGCGGCGGTATTGCGACAATCGTCGAGGCACGCTTTCCGCGGCCCCAGGCGGAAGAGCGATCGGCCACGATTACCGGCTGAACGGTTCAAAGTAAGTCGGGCGCACCTGCGCGCAGGCTGATGCAACAGCCGGGGGCTTCAGGGTGTGCGATCGTGCAGTCTCGGTGCAGGAAAGACTATTTCGGCTTCCACCACAAATCGTCGCAATGGAGCGCAGGCGGGGATGGTCGCGCTCGCGCTGCTGACGATGCTGAACCTGGTGAATTTCATGGACCGGTATGTACTGCCGGGCGTGCAGCCGCTGGTGCAGCGTGAATTTGGCTCGACCGACCAGCAGATGGGCGCGCTGACAACGGCGTTCTTTGTCACGTACATGCTATGCGCACCACTTACCGGCTGGCTGGGCGACCGGCTGCCGCGTAAACCGCTGATCATCGGCAGCGCAATGTTATGGAGCGGCGCGACGCTACTGACAGCGACCGTGCACAGCTATGCGGCACTGTACTGGCGGCATGCCGCAGTGGGGATCGGCGAGGCGACGTTCAGTATCTTCGCGCCGGCACTGCTTGCGGACTTCTACCGGGAAGAAGAGCGAAATCGCATCCTCAGTATTTTCTATGTCGCGATTCCAGTAGGCGCGGCACTGGGCTATCTACTGGCTGGCGCGCTGGGCCCTCGCTATGGATGGCGCACGCCGTTCTATGTGGGCGCAGCGCCGGGACTGTTGATTGCGCTGGCACTGTGGATCTTTGTGAAGGAGCCGGCGCGGGGTGCCGCGGACCGCCTCCAGGTGACGGCTACACGCGCTTCGTTCCGGGGCTTGTTCGGCAATGGCGGCTTCTGGTGTGCAACGGTCGGGCTGGCGCTGCTGACTTTTTCGATGGGCGGAATTTCGGTGTGGCTGCCAACGTTTTACCAGCGCTTCGGCGGCTACACGCTGCCGGGCGCGAACCAAAGAATCGGTGCAATTACGGTGGTCTGCGGGCTGCTGGGGACAATCTGCGGAGGCTGGGCTGCACAGCGATGGCTGCCGCGTAATCATCGTGCGCTGTACCTGGTAGCAGCGATCAGCGCGCTGCTGGCAGTGCCGGGTGCGGTGATGGTGTTCTTCGGGCCGGCACGATGGATCCTGCCGTCGACGATCGTGGCGGAGTTTTTTCTGTTCCTGGGCACGGGACCCTTGAATGCGGCGATTGTGAACTCGGTTGCTGCGCGGATTCGGGCAAGTGCGATTGCGGTGAACCTGTTCATGATTCATGCCTTCGGGGATGCGCCCTCGCCGACGATTATTGGCCATGTCTCGGATGCGCATGGTCTGCGGACTGCTCTCGGACTGACTCTGGTGACGATGCTGCTGGCATCCGGGCTGCTGCTGCTGGGGTCCCGCTTCGCGCCACTGCTGGGCAGTCATGGCGCCGAAATGAAGCAGGCGTGATGCCGATACTGACGCGCGTCTTTCTGGGAGCCGACTGGTGCGTGGCGTTGGCATGGACGGTGAGGGGATTGACCTGGCTGCGGGGCCTGCGACTGGTTCCTGACATGTGCGGCGACCAGTATCGTGCTGAGAGCCCGGAGAAGGCCGCAGTGCTGAGCGTTGTGGTGCCGGCAAGGAATGAAGGCGAGGCGATTCGGGCGTGTCTCGAATCCCTGATGGCGAGTACAGGTGTGGTGCTGCAGGTGATTGCAGTCGACGACCGTTCGGAGGATAGGACGGGCGCGATCATGGATGAGATTGCGACGGAGAATGGTCGCTCGGTCCACAGTCTGATGGTGCTGCATATCGATACGCTGCCGGATGGATGGATGGGCAAGACGCATGCAATGGCGCGGGCTGCGGCAGTCGCGACAAGTGCATGGGTACTGTTCACGGATGGTGACATGCTGTTTGCGCCGGATGCGCTGGGTCGCGTGATGCGGTATGCGGCTACAGAGAGGGCGGACCACGTGGTCCTGTATCCGACGATGATTTATGAAGGTTTTGGCGAGCGGATGATGCTGTCTTTCCTGCATGTGATGTCGGTGTGGGGGGTGCGGCCGTGGCGTGTCAGCGATCCGAAGGCTAAGCGGGATTTTATCGGGATTGGTGCTTTCAACCTGATACGGCGGAGTGTGTTTGATGAGTTGGGCGGATGGGAATCGCTGCGGCTGGAGGTGCTTGAAGATCTGCGGATGGGCTTCATGATCAAGCAGAAAGGCTATCGCCAGCGGGCAGTGCTGGGGCGGGACCTGACCCGCATCCGGTGGGCCCACGGCGCGATGGGAGCAGTCGACAATATGACGAAAAACCTCTTCGCCCTCTTCCGGTTTCGTTTGTGGCTCGCTGCGCTGGCGGTGATCTCGGTTGCTGTCTTATGCCTGCTTCCGCTCGCAGGTCTACGGATGGGATGGATAGGCATGTGGCCTGTGCTGTTGATGCTGGCCGCCTTGGCAGTACTGTATGCGCGCTACCAGCGACTGGGGCTTCCCGGCATGCTGTATGTGCTGACATTTCCCGCAGGGAGCTTGCTGTTTCTGTTTGCGATGGTGCGATCGATCGGGTCGACAGTGCTGCGCGGCGGAGTGACCTGGCGTGGCACGTTCTACCCGCTTGCGGAGCTGAGGAAGGAAGCTGGATCTGCCTGGTAGCAGCAGGCCGTGGCAAGGCTATTCGTGCTCAAGCTTTTTGCCGCGGTGGTGAAAGTTGACCTTGAGCTCCGGAGCATTCTGTGGCTGGCTGTCTGCAGCAGAGAAGCCGGAGAGCAGGCGCGGATCGGGACGGAAGTGTGGGGCGCGATGGTGGAGCTGGCCGTCGTCGTTGAGCACCATCAGGTAACGGGTGCCGAACTTCTGAATGGCTCCGCGA
>CAZZYN010000077.1:0-17185 GCA_964658265.1 uncultured Acetobacteraceae bacterium
CTCAACAAACCCGTGATACCATCCAGCACAATCTCCGGGATACCCGCGTGCTGATAGGCCACCACCGGCAGCCCCATCGCATGCGCTTCTACGATGACCGTAGGCAAACCCTCACTATCGCCATTCGCAGCCGTGATACTTGGCGCGCACAGCACTCGCACCCGCTGCATCCAGTGCTTCACATCGGCAGGCGGACGCGCGCCGAGGAAGCTGCAGCGGAGGTGCAGTCCCGCCGCCAGCCGCTGCAGCGAATCCATCTGCTCCCCGCTTCCAATGATGATCAGGCTCACAGCCGGCAATACCCGCTGCACCCGCTGCATCGCGCGAAGCAAACGGTCGCAGCCTTTTTTCTCCGTCAGCCTGCCCACAAACAACACTGCCTGCTCCCGCGGTTGCTGCGTCGGTTGGAAGATCTTTCGATCGATCCCGATGTAGTGCACACGCAGTTTGTCCGCCGGGAATCCAACCCGAAGTGCTGCATCCCGTATAAATTCCGAGACGCACAGGAAGACCGCAGCATGCTGCCAGAGCTGCTGCCGGCGATGCAGGAAAATCGCACCCATTGGCTTCCGGCGCTGCTCTTCATCACGGACGGTTACGTCGTAGCCATGCAGCGTAACGATGGCGGGTATGCCCAGGTAGCGAATCAACGGCAATGCATGCGTGGCGTCCACTGCAAAGTGCGCGTGCAGCAGCTGCGCTTGTCTTGCAGCGACTGCCATGTGAAATGCCGGCGCAACCCCTGTGATGCAGTAGAGCGCCTTGCGTATGCGTGCCACGTGCGAGCGGTGTTTACTGAGCAGCACCGCTTCCTCCGCCGCAAATTCATAACCGGCCGCACGGCACAGCCCGACATACACAGGTTGAAATGCGCGCAGAGCGCCTGCCTGCGACGCGATAAACGT
This sequence comes from uncultured Acetobacteraceae bacterium, assembly GCA_964658265.1. Lineage (GTDB taxonomy): Bacteria > Acidobacteriota > Terriglobia > Terriglobales > Acidobacteriaceae. The sequence goes on from CAZZYN010000077.1 coordinate 906, forward strand.
CTCGCTGAGCTTCAGCAGGTCGTCGCGATAAATCAGTGCGACTGGAATCATGATCACCCGTAGGCTGGTCAGGTTGGCTGGGGCATGGGCCGCATCACACCGGAACCTCTTCAACAATCATCCGGCAGGTCAAATGTAACAATAATCGGATCATTATCGGCATTTGTTTCACGTCACGGATGCCTGCATAGTTTCCGGCAACCATGGCTGTGTCATTCTGATTATTGGCGATCTCAAAAGCGTCTTGCGCTACCACTCGCAAGGGCGCAGACTTGCGCTTTAGCACATGCGTCCGGGGAGATGGATGGCAGTCAAAGCTGCAGGCACAATCACGGAATATCTTGCGGAGGAGATCCGGCTGCAGCAAAGCACGGCCGAACTCCAGGAAAGCTATCGCAGCGCCAGGCCATTCCCTCACCTTTTGCTGCAGGACCTGTTTACGGATGTGCGCCTCGATGGCCTGGTACAGGAAATCAGCACGATCGAAGCCGACGGCTGGGTCATTCATGACGACGACCGGCTTTCAAAAGCCAATCTTCGCTCGGCCGTCGACCTGCGCGAACATGGGAAACAGCACGTGGCGCTCCTGCATTCTGCAGAATTTCTGTACATGCTCTCGGAGCTCACCGGCGTCTGGGGATTGGTTCCCGACCCGTACCTGGCCGGCGGTGGCTATCACGTGCTGAGCACAGGAGGACTCTTCGATGTGCATGCCGACCGCAACGTCGATCAGATTACCGGCCTCACCCGCCGCATGGTGTTGATCACCTACCTGAACCGCCAGTGGAAGCCGGGGTACGGCGGTCAGCTTGAGCTATGGTCGACAGACGCATCGCGTTGCGAGCTTGCGATTGAACCGGGGTTCAATACGTCGGTGCTCTTCGAGGTGGCTGACCGCAACTTTCATGGAGTGCGGCCGGTTCAGCCGCCTCCGGGAATGTCGCGACAATCCTTCGCTGCCTACTTCCACACCGTCGGCGATGGCCACGGAGCCATTTCTGCTCCGCACCATTCCGTGTATGCGCCGAGCGTCTACAGGCGGCCACTCACCTTGAAACGACTGGCCTTCGAGTATGTACTGCCGCCAGGCATAGGCAAGGTGCTGCGAACGATGAAAGCACTGAAAGATAAGAGCAATCCAGGGCAGTCAACGACCAACTGAAGCAGCAGCGACCGGCTATCCTGCCCACTGTCCTAGAAGTCTTTGAAGTCTTCCTCCAGCGGGAAGCTCTGCCGCGCATCACCGGCGCGCACTGCTTCAATGCGTTGCTCGATCTCGCTGCCTGGGACGGGTCCCTTGATCGAGGTCACAAGAGGGACACGTTTTACAGGCTGCGAGGCCGTGCGTGGATGCTCCGCGTTCTGGAGGACAATCGGACGCCGCGCCGCAGCCGGCTTTCTCTGCAGCAGCGGCGCAGCAGCAGCTGTCGTCGTTGATCCGCCGCTCACCATGGTGCAGAGCTGCTGAACAATCTCCCGCAGCCGCGCCGACTCGCTGTTCAGTTCCGCGGCACCGGCGGCACCCTCCTCCGCTGCTGCAGCAGTGGCCTGCGTCGCCTGCTCCATACGTGAAAGAGAACCGGCGATCAGCTTCATACCGCGGGCCTGTTCTTCACTACCCGCACTGATTTCATCCACCAGTGTGCGAATACCCGACGAGTCGCCGGTAAGCGCGCGGACCGCATCCGCCACCAGGCCAACCCGCTGCTTGCCACCGTTAGAACTGTGCAGTGATTCTTCGATCAGGCTGGCCGTGTCCTTGGCTGCCTGCGCACAACGCTGGGCCAGGCTGCGTACTTCATCAGCAACGACGGCGAAGCCCAGGCCGGCCTCTCCGGCGCGGGCTGCCTCGACTGCTGCATTCAGGGCCAGGATGTTGGTCTGGAATGCAATTTCATCGATGACCTTGATAATCTTCGAGATCTTCTCCGAGGAATGGCTGATCTCGTCCATCGCCTGAACCATCTCTTCCAGCTGCTTGTTCGCTTCCGCAGAACGGGACTGCGACTTCTCAACAATAGCGGTCGTTGTCCGGGCACAATCCATATTCCGGCGGGCTACCGCGTGCACCTGCTCGGACGAAGCCGAGGTTTCTTCGAGAGAGGCCGCCTGCGATGACGCACTGTCAGCCAGGGCATGACTCGAGGAAGAGACCTGCAGCGATGCCGCAGCGACGCCGTCCGCGCCATTCGCGAGCGATTCCACGTTGTGCCGCAGATCAACGTTCATCCGGCGGATTACCAGGTACGAGCCGATCGTTGCCATCACCGAGAGCAGCAGTATGCCGGCGAGCGCCGTGCCGGCCTGGCGCACGGCAGCGGAACCGGCAACTTCATCCTTCACCATCATCTCGTCCTGCTGCTGAGCAATTCGCCGGGCTTTCATCTCTGCCTGCTCGATCAGTGGACGCAATTCCGTAGTGTCGACATTGGCCGCCGGCTTTAACTGGTGCATTTTGCACAGCCGGTAGATGTCCTCATTCTTCTCAACAATGCCGCTCGCCAGTGCCTGCAGATCAGAAGCCAGTGTCCGGCCTTCCTGTGTGACCAGCAGCGGAAGAATCGCGGCAATCGACTCATTCAGCTTTGACGCACTTTGCACAAACTGCGCATGGTAGGCGTCCGCCTGCGCACCGTCGTTCATATAGGTGCGCAGCCGTATGCCACGCTCCAGCGAAAGCATCGTGGCCAGCTGTAGCTGTACATCGCCGGCCAGTGCCTGTTTCCTGGCCGTCCCGTGGACCGTGGTGTGCAGGCGCGCTCCGAGACTGGAGACAGAAAAAAGGCCGGCCACGCTGACAGCAATAGTAAGCGTAAGAGACAAGACAGTACTGGCGAGCAGTTTCGCGCCAATGGTCCACTTGGTTTGCATCGATTGGTGCCTCTTCCTGTGCCCATCCCTTGGATCCGGCCCACGGAAGTTCCGTAGATGGCTGGACCTCAGGGTCAGTGGCTATATCGGCGGGGAAGAGAGAAGCTTGAACCAGGCAGCTGGCGAACTGCGAGGGCCTGCTGACGGAACAAAAGGCCGCCCGGTACATACGCGCCCGGATGGCCGCCTGCCTGCCATCCGGGCTCGACGAAAGCCCTTTGCCAACGCATCACTGCGAGGCGCAGAGACTACAGATCGCGTCACCGTAGCGTGCGATCTTCGCCGGACCGATCCCATCCACCATCGCAAGATCCTCAACAGTAGCCGGGCATTCGATCGCAATCGACCGCATGGTGCGATCGGAAAATACACAGAAGGCCGCAAATCCCTGCTTCTTGGCTTCCTGCGAACGCCACGCGCGCAGCTTCTGTTCCAGTGCCGTTGCCGCGGCAGAAAGAGCAGCCGGCGGCTCGCTGGTGCCCGCCCCTCTCGCTGCTTTCGGCTTGCGGCTCCTGCCCGAAGCCGTCGGCGCAGCGTCGCGGATCTGCAATGCAGCGACCTGCTGCGCATCCACTGCTTCGCCGTCGCGTGTGAGGCTAACCCGGCGGTAGGTGAGCGTTCTGCCTTCTTTTTCGAAGCTGGCATCTTCCATCGCAATCCAGCCCTCCCCGACCATCGCGCCCAGCATCGCCTCGAAGGCATCCCGCGAAAGCTCCTCGCGAGGATAAATCTCTTTATGCAGCTTGCCCGTAGACTTGGCCATCCCGGACCGCAGCTCGCGCAGAATGCTCGTCACGCCCCGCTCTTCAAGTCCGGTAAGCTCACGAAACTGCTGTGCCACGGCGCGCTCGGGAGAGCACACATCGCAGAGCCCGCAGTACGCAGTGCGGTCTTCCGTATCACCGAAATGACGCACCAGCGCAGCCATGCGGCACTGGTGCGTCTCGGCAAAACGCTGCATCGCTTCGATCTGACTCTTCCTCTGTGCCATTTGTGACTGGTACGGATCGCGCCAGCTGAAATCCGAACGCCTGCCGTGAGCATCGGTGAGCGCGATCGCCCCTTCCGCATCCACTGAGCACACCCCCAGCAGTTCCAGCCGCTCCAGCGCCTTCTCGAATTCGTCAGCACTCATCTTCAAACTGCGCCGTAGTGCTTCGCGGCTGCGCGGTTCGGCCGAACATTTGTCATAGACACGGGTCAGCAGGTCTGTCGCGGGATAGTCGCGCTCAAAGAAAAATTCGTGCGTCCGCCGGTCTGCAAATGAATACAGCAGCACGGCGCGGCTGGGTCTGCCATCCCGGCCCGCACGGCCGATCTCCTGGTAATAGCCTTCAAGCGTGCCGGGCATCGCGGCATGGATCACTGTACGGACATCCGCCTTGTCAATACCCATTCCAAACGCAGTCGTGGCCACCACGATGTCCAGCTTGCCGCCCAGAAAGTCACGCTGCACCCGCTCGCGGTCGTCCGGATCCATCCCCGCATGGTAGGCAGCCGCCCGAAACTGCTCCCGCAGCACAGCGGCCAGTTCTTCACTGCGTTTGCGCGTCGGCGCATACACGATCGCGGGACGGCGCTCCTCGTCCGACAGCAGCGCAGCAATGCGCGCAGGCCTTTCCGGTACCGGCGTCTCTACCGATTCAATCGCCAGGTTGTGCCGACGAAAGCCATGGATAAAGCGCGCGGCGCGATCCAGGTGAAGCTGCCGGACAATGTCGTCCTGCACGATTGGCGTCGCAGTCGCCGTAAGCGCCATGATGGGGGCCGGCCGCAGGGCTTCAAGGTGGTGCCCCAGAACGCGGTAGTCGGGTCGGAAATCGTGACCCCACTGCGAGATACAGTGGGCCTCGTCGACAGCAATCAGCATCGGCTTGCGGCGTGCCAGCATCTCCGGAAAACCTGGCACCTTCATGCGTTCGGGCGCGATAAACAGGAAATCCAGTTCACCTTTCAGATAGGCGACACACGTGGCCCGCGAATCCGCGCGATCCATTCCGGAATGAATACGCGCGGCGCGAAAGCCCAGCGCCGAAAGCTTGGAGGACTGGTCTTCCATCAGCGCGATCAGCGGGCTGATCACCAGCGTGGTCCCGCGCCGTACGATCCCGGGCAGCTGATAACAGAGTGATTTTCCCGCCCCGGTCGGCATCACCAGCAGAACATCGCGGCCTTCGAGCGCCGCCTGGCACACAGCTTCCTGGTTCGCGCGAAAGTCCGCAAATCCGAATGCGCTCGCTAGGGTTTCACGCAAATCGCCATTCGATAGGGGCCGCTGCCGGCTCCGGTCATCAGCGAAGAGCGAGTCGCCTCTAACAGCTCCCGCCTGGCGGTCATCGGCGGCACCGGCGCGCTGCCAGTAGGGGTCCGGAAAATGGGGGCTCTGGCTCATGGGTGCTTCTCCCACGTTACTGGAAAAGCTGAACGAGGATGAATGGAACTGTGGATACCTGGGACATCCTGACCAATTTGGTTTGAGTACAGCGTGCAGCTCCCCGAAACAGGTCGAAATCAATCAAAAAGGGCGCCTTCGCTGATGGTTTTGTAGGCAGAGGGGATTGCTAGCTGCGGCTGACAAGCGATAATAGGAAGCCACCATGACCGACCACGATATGACGACCCGTCCCGCGCCAAATACCGCCCACGATGGCGGTGATATAGATTTTCTCCACGAGATCGGCAGCCGGATGGCTGCATCGGACCCGCTCCATGCCGTGCTCGAACGCATCGTCGAATTTGCTTCGTCGCTGGTGCAATGCGACTCCTGCTTCATCTATGTACTTGAGAAGGACGATCTCGTCCTCCGCGCTTCCAAGAATCCGCACACCGACATTGTCGATCGACTCAACCTTCAGGTCGGCCAGGGTATCACCGGCTGGGTGGCAGAACATCGCCAGCCCGTCGTCATCGACAAGGATGCCTCGCACGACCCTCGCTTCAAAATGTTCCAGGACCTTCCGGAAGATACTTTCAATGCGTTCCTGTCGGTACCAGTCATGGGACGCGGCAAATTGGTAGGCGTCATCAACCTGCAGCATCGCCAGCCTCACGAATTCACGCACCGCGAGGTTCAGCTCATCTCCACCATCGGCTTCCTGGTCGGTGCCGAAGTCGAGCTCGCCCGGCTCGAGAATGAAAACATCCAGCTGGCCAGCCAGTTGCAGGCACGCAAGATTCTCGAACGCGCCAAGGGAATCCTGCAGCGCGACCTCAAGGTAAGTGAAGAAGAGGCTTACCTCATGCTGCAGAAGCAGAGCCGGCAGCGACGCAAGTCCATGCGGGAAATCGCTGAAGCCGTCATCCTGGGCGACGACCTTCGCAGGTTGCCGAGCGGTGTCGAGGCCGGCCGCAAGTAGCCTGCAGCGATCGTCAGTCCTTCGGAACAGCCAGTGTGTTGATGATCGTAGGATCGTCGCGCAGCTTCACATATAGCGTCCGGTTCACAGGCCGCGGCACCGTGAGCGTGGAACCGGAAAATCCCTCCGGGATCTGGATGCTGTGCGCAAAAGCTGCGTCCGAAGCAATAGAGTCGATCAGGAACAGGCTGTTACCTCGCAGTGTGCAGCTTGCCGGCGCTCCGTCACTTGCTGAAGAAGCTGTCGACGTCTCGGCAGGTGCCGGGTTGTTCAGACCGGCACCTGGCTGCAGAGTCGCAGGTGCCGTTGTGGCACCGCTGTCAGCAGAGGGCGTTGCCGCTGGTGCCGCTTCTGCCGGGACCACGGGATCCGGCACCGGTTCGGTCCGGCGCGGTATACGCGGACAACTGATGCCACTTACCACCGGCAGCCGGACTACTACGCCAAGCGGCTGCCAGTCGCCCGCGGTGCCATCTTCAGCGATGGGGCGAAATCGCAGCGGTCCAAAAATCGATGGGCCAAAACTCTTACGCGGATCCAGCGTGGCCAGCATGGTCGTCGCATCTTCCAGCACCAGTCCAGAGTCGGACAGGCTCAGCGTCGTCGAAAGCGATCCGTCATCCGACGCGACTTCCACCTTCTCGGTCCGCGGAAAAATGACCGGCACCTCTGTCTTCAAAGAGAAAGTAAGGCCGCCATCTTGTGGCACCTCTTCCTGGTCAGTCAGGTGCAGACCCGCATCGCCCGCGGGTATCTGGACATCGCGGCTCAGCACGGACACCCGTGGCCGCGGTGCCGCTACCACAAACGGCAGATCCAGGGTTCGCCCGTCTTTCAGCGTGAATTTCGCCTTGGCAGGCTGGCCGACCGCAAAGACCTTCGCTGCTGCCGGCGGCGCTGCCAGCAGTTGCAACTGGTCCTGCTCACCATGCCGCGACAACTCCGCCGGATGAAACGCTATGCCGTTTATCTCAGCCGCGGCGACCTCATCCAGGCGGCTTCCGAAGAGCGACGCCTCGGGATCGCCCGCATACACAGTCAACTTATCGACATGACCTGCCTCCGCATAACTGTGCAGCGCAACCTCATCTGAAGTGGCCAGGCCCCATTCCTTCACCAGCAGCGAGATGGAACCGGGAGCCGCATCCTTCAGCGGCACCTTCACCTCGATCTCGCTCGGTTTCGAGATGCGGAACTCTGCACGTTCGGTGGCACCTCCCGGCACCTTCACATCCACTTCGCTCACGCACGCAGCTTCATCGTCTTCCAGGTGAATGGTGTCGCTGCGGCCGATCACCAGTGCCGTCTGCTCTCCATTTGCCACCTTCCATTGCGACGCATGCGAAAGGTTGAATGTGAAGCTGGGACCGTCATACGGGTCAAATCCCCACATGCCCTTCAGCGAACCAGTCGAGCTGAGTCCAAAGCGAGACGTATCCACCTTGCTGCCATCTACCTTGAAGCCACCCAGCGTGGCGTCCGGAGTCGCCGGCAGGTCGACCGCCTTGCCGTGCCTGTCTTCAAAGTGCAGCACAAAATCATGGCCGTACTGGGTTGCAAAAATGCTTGGATCGCCGACCATCCCAAGCAGCGTGTGCGGCTTCTGCAGACACTCCGCTTCCTTCGGATTTACAGGCGCCAGCCGCGGCGGTTGCGCTGGCTCAATCGGCGGCAGCGCAATGATAATGACCGACTTGGGATCATGAAACGAAGGCGGACTGTTCAGCCGCGTATGCATGGTGTCGCCATCTTCTGAGAAAAGCGCAGGAATGTACTGATACTTGGCGGTGTGCAGGCCGTCGAGAATCTTGGCAACGTCGAAGATTGCGCCAACATACGCACTGTAATAGCCGGCCTGCGTACCTGTCGTATATGCCAGCTGCGTTGCGAGATCGGAAGTGGCACCGGTCGTCAGCTGCGCCACCATCGTGGCACTCGTGCCGGCGTCGACCACCATCTGGTCGGTGTTCTGGGTCAGGCACTGCGCCTGCTCTGCCGTCGTGCGCAGAAAGCAATCCTGGTTGATCTTCAGCGATAGACTGCGCGCCAGCGTGGTAGATGTCTTCTTGATCGCGTCTTCATCAGTCTGTGGCACCGTGCGCATCGCCGCAAGATACGCCTCCACACGGGCCCGATCCAGGCTTGCCTGGTTCAAGTCCTGAACTACGCGCACAAACGAGCCTGGACGATTACGGACTGTGGTGCGAAGAGTCTTGATATCGCCAGTCGTCTCCGGCGCCAGGAAGACGACCGCCTCCTGGGCCTCCGCGGGAATCGTCACCTCGATGCCCTCATCGCGCACCGGCTGCTTCCAGGTCTCGGCCTTGGTAAACCACTCGGGGGGCGGGGGATTCGTTACACCTCGAAGAAAGGCGACGATTAACAGGTAGTGCACAGACTGCGTGTCCGGCAAGGCAGGATGGATGCGCAATTTGTCGCCCGGACGAAGACTCGGCACCTGCCCGATCGGCAGCGTTTTGCCGGCCCTCGTCACGCGCATCTCCACATCCGGACCCTTGAGATCGAACGGGTTATCGGCGGCCCGCAGAAACCCAGGCGAACTGAAGAGAATGGCAGCGACCGCTGCGATACGCAGGCAACAGCTCATAGGCCATTTTACCGATCCTTCAGCGTGCCGGCGGCGCACGGCTCATCGAATCCGCAGAAGGAAGTAACCGGCTGCTTGCCATCAAGCCTCACGGCGGCGCAATAAGCTGCTCGCTGAACCTGATACACTTTTCTTGACCGCAGCAGGCTGTTTCCGGCCGCTGCAGCGCGGCAGGTGCGCGTCTTTCCCGCAGCCTCCGCAGCCCCCACATCAAAGGATTTTGTGGATACCCAAACCCGTCACGCACTCAAGCAGGACCCGCTCGTCATGGCTACGCAGACCGGCGTGGACTGGCTTGCAGCCAATCGCAAGAAGACTATACGGCTGGCCATCATCGCCCTTGCTGTCATCGCCGTTGTTGTGATCGCTGCAGTGATTTTCAATGCCCGTTCAAGCTCAGCCGATACCGCATTCGGCAGCGCCATGGATACGTTCAACACGCCCATTGCCTCCCCGGCACAGCCCATCCCGCCCGGTACGAAAACGTTCAGCAGCGCTGCTGAGCGTGCCCGGGCCGCCAACCCCCAGTTTCTGGATGTGGCGAATCGTTACGGCATGACCAGCGCCGGTCACAACTCGCTCTATTTCGCAGGACTTACCTACGCGGACATGGGCAACATGGCCCAGGCCGAGACCTATCTCAAGAAGGCTGCCAGCGCGGGCAATGCAAATACCGCATCCCTCTCCAACCTGGCGCTCGCCAACCTCTACTCCCAGACAAACCGTTCCGCTGACGCCATTAAGCTTCTTCAGGACCTGGTCGCCCATCCCACCGCGGCGGTGCCTGCAGGCACGGCTCAGCTGACGCTGGCGGCTATTTACCAGTCCACCGACCCGGCCAAAGCTCACCAGATCTATGCAGTGCTGAAAGATAAGGACAAGACAACAGCCGCAGGTGAGATTGCAGCGCAGAAGCTGGCCGGCAAATAGGCTCGCACAGGGAATAGACAAGCCAGGCCGCCGATAAGGGCGGCCTTTTTCTTTTGCTTTCGTACAGGCTGGACTTTCGCCGAGATGCTGCTTCCTAATCCGCGATGAATGAAAACAGGATGTGTACAACGGCCAGTACAACAGCACCCACAAATGCAGCGCCAAAGCTATTCACATGGAAGCCGGGCGCGAGCCTGCTGCTGAATTCAAGAATGACGGCATTGATTACCAGGAAGAACAACCCCAGCGTCAAAATACCCAGCGGTAGGGTGATTGCCTTCAGCAGCAGCCCCAGCGTCATGTTCAGAAAGCCGATAATAATCACGGCCACCAGTGCTGCGGAAAAGCTGTCCACATGGAAGCTGGGTACAAAGTAGGCAACGATCAGGAGCGCCACGGCGTGCATCAGCCAGCGCACCAGCAGTTTTAAAATCGACATCCAAAGGGCCCGCTTTCATCGCAACGATAGATTCGTATGCTACCGAACTAGCTGAAGAAATCACGCTGAATTCGGCGAGAGTGGCGCCTTGGAACATAACGAGCGCACACCCGGCAGTAATGCATCCGCCAACAGACCTGTATTCGACACCCGGCCTGCCCATAGCCGGCCCCAATAGAAAAAGCCGCTTCGGCAGCGGCTCTTTCCAAACGAACGTCATCCCGAACTACTGCTGAGGTGGCGGAGGAGGAGCGTCGCCATCCGGGCCGCCCATGGCGCCGCCGTTCATGTGCTCAGCGCGATGTTCCTGCATCTTCGCCTGGTCCTTTTCGAACTTGGTCTTCTGTTCCGGCGTCAGAACAGCTTCTACCTTCTGCATACTGTCCTGGCGCATGCTCTGCATCTTGGCCATCTTGTCCTGGCGCGACATGGAGTTGTCAGAATGTAACTGCATCATCTGCTGATGACTATCAGCAAGGATCGGCTTGATCTGGCTCTGCTGATCGGAGGTGAGATTGTAGCGCTTCGTCATGTGTGCAAGTTGTGCGTCCGGATCCATCCCGCCGTGGTGACCCATACCGCCCTGGCCCTGCATCGAGCCCTGCTGCATCGAGTTGCCCTGCATCGAATTATCCTGCGCTGAAGCGTTTGCGGCCGACATACCAATCGCAAGAAGCCCGCCCAGCGCGATGCTACATAATTGCTGTTTCATAGATGTTTCCTCCACTGATCATTGGAACACCCCCTGCAGAGGGAGGTTGCGTGCTGTTTTGAGATTGTCGGCTCCCCGCTATCCGCGTGCATTCAAAGGAATATCCTGAAAAGGAAGCAATCAGGCACACAATTACCATCCAAGCTGGCAGATGTGCCGAATGTTCGGAGGATTCTCAGCGTGAAAGCAGTTCTGTTGAATGGTTATGGCGACAGCAGTCAGTTGGTCTACAGCGAATCTCCCATGCCACAGGCCGGGCCGGGCGAAGTACTGGTCAAAGTCTTTGCCAGCAGCGTCAATCCTATCGACTTCAAAATTATGCGCGGCGATATGAAGGATGCCATGCCCGTCGACTTTCCAGTGATCCTCGGCCGTGATGTCGCAGGTGAGATCGTCGCAGGTGGCGGCGATCGCTTCAGCAGCGGCGAGCGGGTCATGGGTCTGGTAAGTCATGCGTTTGCCGAGTTCCTGACAGCCAAAGTCGAGGTTTTCGCTGTCATTCCTCCAGGTATGTCCGATGAGACAGCAGCTTCTCTGCCATTAATTCTGCAGACCGGCAGCCAGCTGATCGAGCTTGGGGTCAAACCTGTCCAGGGAGAGGTCGTGCTCATTACGGGAGCCCTTGGCAGTGTTGGCCGGACCGCCGTGCACGTCGCGAAACAACACGGCGCAAAAGTGATCGCCGGCGTAAGAAGCAGTCAAATCGCTGATGCCGAGCTCTTGGGCGCAGATCAGGTCCTGGCGCTCGATGATGACGCCGCGATCAATAACCTGCAGCCCGTCGACGCGATTGCCGATACAGTAGGGCACGACACGATCACGCAACTGATTCCCCACATCAAGCCCGGTGGCCGGCTGGCTACTGTGGTAGGCCGCCCGAAAGCTGCGGACGACGCAAACATCCTCGTGACCGAAGTGTGGGCAAAGCCGGATGCCCGTCGCCTGCGTGAACTGGCACAGGATGTTCAGAATGGCGAACTGATCATCCCGATCGCGCAAACCCTTTCCCTCGCCGAAACAGCGAAGGCCATGGATGTGGCATCGAAGGGAGCTTCCGGCGGCAAAATTGTGCTCGTCGTCTGAGTTGAATCGAGCTAGGGACTCCGGGCTTCGGCGGACGAAGCTGGATTCGCCCGGACCGTATGGCTCAACGTAAAAGCTCGCCGGGCTTGACCTGGGGCCCGGCCAGACCCATAGGAGATGCACCCGATGAATCTGCGAGTATGTTTTGCAACTTTATTGGCAGCAGGGATGGCGGCAGCAACTTCCGCACACGCGCAGCTTGGTGTCTATGCCAACTTCAGCGCTGCGAAGCTCAACCTGGCAAATACCGGTTGGGTCTACGGACCGGGCTTCGGTGGATACCTCGACCACGGACATTTGATCTTCCTCAGCACTGGGATCGATGCACGCGGCGTCATCCTGGGCGCGGGTCAGAGCACTAAATTCGATGCGGGATATATCGGGCCGCGCGTGGCGTTCCGCCCACACGTTCTGCCAATCAAACCGTACGTTGAGGCGCTGGCAGGCGTGGGTCATTCCGAATTCGGACAGGGCTTTTCCCATACCAGTGTTACCCGTTTCAGCTACCAGTTCGTCGGCGGAGTGGATTACACCCTTCTCCCACGCATCGACTGGCGCGTAGCGGAATTCAGCTACGGAGGCCTCTCGGTACTCAACACAAGCCTTCATCCCAAGACCATCAGCACCGGCATTGTCATCCGCCTGCCCGGCGTCTTCTAAGCAGATCTGGATTAGGCTGACAGTTCTTTGCGGGCAGCAACCAGTGCACTCGCGATCACCTGGTGCATGTCGTAATACTTGTAACGTGCAAGTCGGCCGCCGAAGATCACATTCGGCGCTTCCTTCTGCATAACTGCGTACTTTTCATAAATTTCGCGGTCTGTGGTGAAGTTGACCGGGTAATAAGGAGCTTCCGGATCAACATGCGAATATTCCCGCATGATAACGGTCGCCTCTTTGTTCCATGGCCGCTCAAGATGGAGATGTTTCAGTTCGTGGATGCGCGTATAAGGAATGCTTTCATCCGCGTAATTCATGACGGAAATGCCCTGAAAGTCAGAAACTGGCAGGCGCTCCGTTTCGAAACGGACTGAACGCCAGTTCAGTTTGCCATGGCAATTTTCGAAATACTGGTCAATCGGACCGGTGTAGACGATCCTGTTGGCCTTCTTTTCCCATGCAGTTCGATCACCGAAGAAATCGACATTGAGTTCCACATCCACGCCCTTCAGCATGCGCTCGAAAATCGGGGTGTACCCCTCCAGCGGTATGCCCTGGTAACGATCATTGAAATAAGCATCGTGGTAGGAGTACCGGACAGGCAGCCGTGTGATGATGTTTGCCGGGAGCTTGCGAGGGTCGCAATCCCACTGCTTTCGGGTATAGCCGCGGATAAACGCCTCGTACAACGGCTTCCCAATCAGGCTGATGGCCTGTTCCTCAAGATTGGCTGGGCTACTGCCGGGGGATCGCTGCTGCTCGAGAAATGCCGCGACCTCCGTTGGTCGAAGGTTCAGGCCGAAGAAGGAATTTATGGTGCCAAGATTGATGGGCATGGAAAAGACTTTGCCCTGATACGTCGTATGCACACGGTGTTGATGCCGATTGAACGCAGTAAATCTGTTGATGTATTGCCAGGTGTCCTCATCGGAGCAGTGGAAAATATGTGTTCCATAGGCATGAATCAGAATGCCCGTGTCCTCGTACTCGTGTGTGTAGCAGTTGCCCCCGATGTGCGGCCGCCGGTCAATCATCAGGACAGACTTGCCATTTTCAACTGCCTGTTGCGCAAAGACGGAACCGAAAAATCCAGCACCCACCACCAGGTAGTCATACAGCATGGATCGGGCCTCCAGGACGAGTCAAAAGGGTTTCGCCTCGGGCTTTCACAAGCAGGGTGACAAAGCGCCTAACCGCAGCATGCTGACTGTAGTGACGCCGAAGAAGTTCGTAAGCATTATTTGCGATTCGGGCGCCCTCCTTAGGATCAGCCAGATAGCGTTCACATACATCCGCAAGGTCGCTGAAATCCCATGCGCAAGGTACATATGTCTCACCCGGGACGAAAAGGTTAGGTTCGGTCGTGATGTGGCTCATGTCCGGCTTTACAAGCAGGCATCCCATGATCACGGCCTCGAAATCTCGCCAGCAGATCTCACCATAGCCGAAAGGACTTACACAAATACGACTTGAGCGCATCTCGTCGTAGTAGGTCTGCTGGTCCACTCGATGCGTCGGCAGCAGCACTTGATAGTTCTTTTCGATCAGAGGCTTGAGACCTTCACTCACCGGGCCACGCAGAGGATAAATCCAGGAATCCTGAGCACAGGCGGCGCGGCACATGACGTCATGAGTTCTCGGCGTGTCCCGATCAAGACTGCTTGCTGCGAAAAGATCGGCAATCTTGTTATCATCCGCGATATTCCAACCCACTGCCACCTTATCCAGCAGCTGCGGAGGAATCGACATAGAGTGAGGAATCCCATTTTCAGCGAAGGAACGACCATGATGTCTTGCGACATAATCGGTCAGATTGTTTTTCCCGATAAACTGCTGCTGATACTGGGTCTTGTCCATGAACATATGCTTCTTCACATACAAATCCACTGCGCTCAATACGGCCGGCCACTGGATACACGAGTCGTCATCCCCATCCATGTACACGATCGAAGCTGAGGGGAAGAGTGCCCGCAACTCTTCGACCTGCTCCGTGGCAACAGCAGCAGGAGTTAAAAAGCTCATCTTTACCAAAACGACCTCGTAGGCATTGTGTCGCACTGACGCAAGCACGTCTGACAGAACGCGCTGATCCAATACGACCCCCGACGTCCGAAGAAGAACCCGGTCACGTAGCAGTGGTTCGAATTGTGCTTCACTGGTCGCATTTAACTGGTCACTGACAAGCAACACACGGCATCTCTGGCCTGCAAATGCAGGCGGAGCCTTCAATTTATCGACCTGATAACGCACCGGAAAGATGATGCGGAACGCAAGCTTGCGCTTGAAGGATAAGCTCATCTCACCTCGCTGCCTGTTTTATTGTGCCCCACACGTTGGCAAGAGGCGCGCAAATTCCGAGTTAAAGCGGGACGAAGGTAAGCTGTCAGGTAGCACTTCCGGGCTTGATGTAGTCGGCGTGAATCCACCGCGGCGCCTCTTTGAGCTAGCGTCAAAACACTTCTGATTCAACAGCGGCGATTCCCAGATTTGGCTGGAGCGCTTCGAATGACTCTCTTTTGACACACGCAGAAAAGCCGCCCTCGCAGGCGGCTTCTGTGTTTATGCTGGCGATCACCTAATCTCCCACACACTTACGCGTGCAGTACCATCGGCCCAGTGAGACTTAACTTCCGTGTTCGGGATGGGAACGGGTGTGACCCTCACGGTATATTCACCAGCAATCTTCGCAGTCCGCGTTTTCTCTCGCGGCTGCTTAATCTTGGGTAGGCGCTTGGCAGGAAGTTTCCCCTGCAGTCGGAGCCGGACAAACTGGTTGGCTCAAACGGTACATCCAACAAACTGGCGCCATACAGATGATGAGACGCGATCTCTCACAACGAAATCGATTAGGTTCAGCTACTGACGTCACTGCTTACTTCCTGACACTTGCTTTGGTCAATTACAAGGCTTGTTGAGAATCTCTTTTGCGCGGCAACAACTGCGCAGAGTTAATTCTATGGACAAGCCGAACGGGCGATTAGTACTGGTAAGCTACACGCATTACTGCGCTTCAACATCCAGCCTATCAACCAGGTCGTCTTCCTGGGCCCTTCATTTCCCTTTTGGGTTGGGAGATCTCATCTTGGAGCGTGCTTCCCGCTTATATGCATTCAGCGGTTATCACAACCGAACTTCGCTACCCAGCCGTGCCCTTGGCAGGACAACTGGAACACAAGAGGTTCGTCCATCCCGGTCCTCTCGTACTAAGGACAGCCCTCCTCAAATTTCCTACGCCCACAGCAGATAGGGACCGAACTGTCTCGCGACGTTCTGAACCCAGCTCACGTACCGCTTTAATAGGCGAACAGCCTAACCCTTGGAACCTTCTACAGCTCCAGGATGCGATGAGCCGACATCGAGGTGCCAAACCGAAGCGTCGATATGAACTCTTGGCTTCGATCAGCCTGTTATCCCCGGCGTACCTTTTATCCGTTGAGCGATGGCCCTTCCATACAGAACCACCGGATCACTAAAGCCTGCTTTCGCACCTGCTCGACTTGTAGGTCTCACAGTTAACCACTCTTATGCTTTTGCACTCGACGACTGATTTCCAAACAGTCTGAGAGTAGCTTCGCGCGCCTCCGTTACAATTTGGGAGGCGACCGCCCCAGTCAAACTACC
>CAZZYN010000078.1:0-17160 GCA_964658265.1 uncultured Acetobacteraceae bacterium
AGGAGACAACAGAGAAGCAGCTGACAGAGGCGGCGCATGCGATCTGGATGCTTGCGCCTCTCCTGCGCGAAGAGATTAAAAAACTGGAAACGGAGACAGTTTACGAGACGATTGATCTTCCGCTGACGCCGGTCTTGCTGCGCATGGAAGAAGCCGGCGTGCGCATCGATCGCAGCCTGCTGGACAAGATGGGACATCACCTGGCTTCCGAAATGCAGCGTGTCGGCGAAGAAATTTTTGCGCTCGCCGGCCACCGCTTCAACATCAACTCACCGAAGCAGCTTGGCGATGTGTTGTTCAACAAGATGCAGCTGCCGAAACCCATCAAGTATGGCAAGGGTAAGGTCGTCTCGACGGCCATGGATGTACTCGAGGACTTGGCCCAGCACAATCCTGTACCGCGCATGGTGCTTGAATATCGGCAGCTGGCGAAACTCAAGTCGAACTACGTTGATTCGCTGCCGCTGCTCGCGGATGGACAGGGTCGCGTCCACACTACGTTTAACCAGGTCGGTACTTCGACTGGAAGGCTGTCCTCGACCAATCCGAATCTGCAGAATATTCCAGTGAAAACGGAAATGGGACGTGAGATTCGGGCGGCGTTTATTGCTGCGCCTGAGAACGTGATGGTCTCTGCCGATTACTCGCAGATCGAGCTTCGACTGATGGCGCATTTCTCTGAAGATCCGCTGCTGGTACATGCGTATACGCATGATGAGGACATCCACACGCTTACGGCTTCCGAGGTATTCGGCATCTCGCCAGAGGCGATGACGAAGGAGACACGCAACCGTGCCAAGGCAGTGAACTTCGGGATCGTGTACGGCATCTCCCCGTTCGGGCTGGCGGTGCAGCTAGGCATCGATCAGAATGAAGCTCGCCTTTATATCGAAACTTATTTTGCACGCTACGTAGGTGTGCGGGCCTACATCGATCGCGTGCTCGAAGAGACGCGGCAGAAGCAGAGTGTACGCACACTGTTTGGACGTGTGCGGCCGATACCGGATATCCAGAGCCGCAATGCCAATCTGCGCGGATTCGCCGAGCGGACGGCGGTAAATACTCCGCTGCAGGGCACGGCTGCAGACCTGATCAAGATCGCGATGCTGCGCATCGATGCGCGCATGCGTGCGGCTCATCTGAAAGCCGTAATGACGTTGCAGGTACATGATGAATTGCTCTTCGATGTGCCCCGGGCAGAAGTCGAAGAGTTGCGTTCCATGGTGAAGGAAGAGATGGAAGGCGTGATCCACTTGAGGGTGCCGATTATCGCAGACGTCGGCGTCGGTGCTAACTGGCGGGATATGGAATGAAGGATCGGGCCGGGTTCTACTGTCAGGCCCCGAGCTCAGCGCGGATACAGGCGGCGATGGAGTCTGCATGCAAGCGCATCTGCGCTTCCGACTCAGCCTCGATCATGACGCGCGCAAGAGCTTCGGTGCCTGAATAGCGAACCACAACTCGTCCATTGCCGTGCAGGTCAGCTTCGGCTGCTGCAATCGACGCAGCAATGGAAGCGATGCTTTCCAGCGGCTGTTTTTCGCGCACACGCACATTCACAATCACCTGGGGATAAACCTTGAGGTCGGCACACAGCTCGTGGAGCGGCTTACCACTCCGCTGGATGATGTCAAGGACGATGAGTGCCGTCAGCAGGCCATCTCCGGTCGTCGCCTGAGCCGGAAAAAGAATGTGGCCGGATTGTTCTCCGCCGAGCGATGCCTGCTGCTCCTGCATCATTTGCAGCACGTACTTGTCGCCAACCGGTGCGCGCAGCATCCGGATACCGTCACGCCGCAGGGCAGCTTCAAGGCCCATGTTGGACATGGTTGTGGCGACTACGAGGTTGTTCTTCAGCCTGCCATGCGCCTGCAGATCGCGAGCAGCGAGCAGCAGCAGTGCATCCCCGTTAACGACGTGACCGTTAGCATCCGCGAAGAGAACGCGATCGGCATCGCCATCAAAAGTGACCCCGTAGTCAGCGCCCAGCGATTTCACTTCGGCTGCCACAACTTCCGGATGCAGGGCTCCGCAGGCATCGTTGATATTGCGGCCGTTGGGCTGCGTGTGGGTAAGGTGAAGGGTGCCGCCAAATTCCTCAAACAGTTCAGGTGCGATGGCCGAGGCCGCGCCGTTTGCACAATCGACCACGATGCTCTTACCGGTCAACTGCAGCCCTGGCGCGGCAGCCCTCAGATACTGCTCGTACTCGAGCCGGTAGGCTTCGTGAATGGGTGGGGGCGTTGTCGCAGTGTCTTCTAAAAATGCTGGATCATGCAGTAGTGCGAAAATCGCTTCTTCGATTTCAAGTTCTACGGTGTCCGGCAGCTTATAGCCATCGCCGGCAAAAATCTTGATGCCATTATCCTGCCATGGATTATGCGAGGCAGAGATGACGACACCGGCGGCAAAGCCATGCTTCCGGGTGAGATAGGCGATGGCTGGCGTGGTGATCGTCCCCGCGTTGCTGACGCTGGCGCCCCCGCGGGCCAGACCGGCTGCAATGGTGCCCGTGATCCAGAGACTGGACTCGCGGGTATCCGCTCCAAGCAGTATGGCGGTGGACGGGAACTGTTTCGACAGCCGCAGAGCCAGCGCTGCGCCGACGGCAAAAATTGTTTTGCGATCAAGTGGAGCTTCTCCGGCAACTCCGCGAATGCCGTCGGTTCCGAAAAGTCTTCTCATAATTGTTTATCGGTAACAGTGCTGGTTACGGATCCCCTCGCCAGCCGGGTAGTCAGGATCTCTCCCAAAGTGGTGGCGCCGGCATCCATCACGACCGAGCCCTGCTCGTTGAAAACGACCGCGTAGCCTCTTGAAAGTACGCCCAGGGGAGAGAGGCCGTGCAGGCGCCTGTCCATGTTTCGCCGCCGCGACTGCAAGGTTTCCAGCTCTACCCGGGTTGAACGGATCAACCGTCCTTCGAGCGCCGTCACTGACTCTTTTTTCGCACGCAGTTGTTGTGATGGGTCAAGGCGCAGCAGCCTGGCGGTAAGCTGCTGCAGCGTGGCTTCGGCAGCGCGATGCCGCCGTGACCAGACTTGTTCAAGGCGAAACTGGAACTCATCCACGCGCTGCTGCTTGCGGCCTAACAAATCGCGCAATCTTGCTGTCGCTGCTGCAATCGATACGCGCGAAAGGCGTTCTGTGGCCATCATCAGCTGGTATCTGCAGGCGCGGGCCAGACGATGCTGCAGTTCGTCGACACGTTCTTCCACGCGATGCTGGGCAGCGGTAATCAACTCGGCTGCAGCGGAGGGCGTGGGGGCACGGAGGTCTGCGACAAAGTCGGCGATAGTGAAATCTGTTTCATGTCCGACGGCTGACACAATCGGCAGCTGCGAGTTGGCAATGACGCGTGCGAGCGCTTCGTTATTGAAGCAGGCAAGATCTTCGATCGAGCCGCCGCCGCGCGCGATGACGATGACATCGACATTCCGGGCGCGATTGAAATAGAGAATGCCGGCAGTTACTTCGGCTGCGGCAGCGTCGCCCTGTACCAGCGCGGGGTACAACAGAATGTCGAGCGCGGCATGGCGACGGCCTGCCACATTCAGGAAGTCCTGGAGGGCAGCAGCGGAGGGCGAGGTGATGATGCCGACACAGCGTGGAAAGGCGGGCAGCGGCTGCTTTCGGTCTTCGGCAAATAACCCTTCGGCAGCAAGGCGGTCGCGGAGTTGTTCAAACGCCAGCTGTAGAGATCCGGCGCCGATCGGCTCCATCGTCTCTGCTACCAGCTGCAACTGGCCGCGTTGCTCATACACGGTGACTTTGCCACGTGTGAGTGTGTGCAGTCCATCCTGCGGACGGAAGCGCAGCAGCGAAGCCTGCCGTTTGAACAGCACTACCGGCAGCTGCGATTCGCCATCTTTCAGGGTGAAGTAGATATGTCCGGAGGGTGCGATGCGCAGGTTGGAGATTTCGCCTTCGACCCAGACGCTGGCAAATTCGCGCTCGATGCGAGAGCGAACCTGGGAGACCAGTTCGCCGACTGCATAGATGTGGCGGGCGGCGGACGCTGTTTCCCGAGGCGGTGCCTCTTCAGGAAAGGAGAAGCCGGTCTGCGTGCCGGCAGAGGGCATTCGGGAACGACCGGGAATGGAGCCAGACCATGCCAAACCATGAGTTTACACCGCAGATGGCAGTCGGCGAGGGAGGTCAGCGGCGAAAGCGGGAAAGGAGATACAGGAACGCCGAGAGCAGAAGGCTCAGCAACAGTGATGTGCCGAGCGGAGCGAAAAAGCTGAAGGATTTGCCGCGATAGGTGATGTCCCCGGGCAGCTTACCAAAGGGCAGATGCGTGAAGATTCCGGTTCTTGCAACAGCGATCAGGACCAAGCCGAGAAGCAGCAAGGCGACACCAGTAGTGATCAGAAGCCTGCCGAGGCCGAGCATCCTCTCACTGTACAGCGAGGGCGGGAGCGACTCCAGTTGCAGGCAGGTTCATCAGGTGATAAGCCTCATGCAGCAGGGTCAGCGGATGCACCGGTTTTGCCAGCACCGAGTGCTTATGAAACATGGATCGTCCTACGGACCAGGCATCCTCGAGCGAGACATAGTCGCCAGTCAGCAGCATGATGCGGCAATGCGGCAAGGACCTGGCAATGATGGATGCCATGGTGAGGCCGCTCATGCCGGGCATGGAAAGATCGCATAGCAGCAGGTCAGGACGGAAGATGCGTGCACTGTCTATGGCGACATCCGGTGAATAGGCGACCAGGGTTTCGAAGCCACGCTTCTCAAAAATCCAGGAAAGGGAATTGGCTAGGATCGCTTCGTCATCCACAATCAGGACGCGCGGCTTGATATTTTCAGTCATGGGTCTGGTCTTGACTGAAGTGTAGAGACGCAGGCACGATCCAACTATCCCCGTTCGGGGGCAGAAGATGGTGCTACCAATGTGTGACAGCCACAGAATTTTTGGTGGCAGGGTTTTCGCGAACTGGCTGGCAGGTTAGCGCGTCGTCGGCAGCGCGCGCTGGGCGATCAGTGTTGCAAGCTCGTCGACGACCTGCTGCATATGAGCGACTGCCTCCGGCGGCATACTGCCTTCGCGACTCATGGCGACTTCAACTTCGCGAGCCAGGTCGGTCCCGCGCGGCAGACCGAAAGTACCCAGGATGCCGGCGAGCTTGTGGGCAGCGTCGATGCCCGTTTCGCGGCTTTTTGGGGTAGGGGAGTGGTCGAGTGTGCTGACTGCTTTCTGCAGGGTCTGCAGGCGATCGACCACTGAACCTTTGCGCTGTTCCCACAATGTTTCGAGCAGATCGTGCAGAATTTTCTGTGCTTCCGCAGGAGAAGCCGCGGCGTCCAGGGGCAGTTCGGGGCTGACCACTGGTTTTCTTGGAGTAGGCTTCAGGCCACTTTCACGCGAAGTGCGTCCGCTCATGGATTAGTCCTTCCATCCGAGTACGTCGGAAACCTGCTTGGACAACAAGAGGGGATCAAAAGGCTTGAACAGGATCCCGGCTACGCCGAGTCCGGCGAATCGTCTCTGGTCGGATCCCTGAACTTTGGCGGTGAGCAGCAGCACCGGGATGTGTGTCGTCTGCGCCGTGGCCTGCAGCTTCAGAAAAGTCGTGGGACCATCCATCTCCGGCATCATCACATCGAGAAGAATCGCATCGGGCTGCTCCTTCGCGGCAACGGCAACACCTTCGCTACCCGACCTGGCCAATACTACATCCCATCCAGCTATCGTTTCCAGGCTCAAGGCTGCTACCTGCCGGATGTCGTCTTCATCATCGATGATCAGTATGCGTCGGCTCATATTTTCTAATTTACTCGCGCCGCGACGCTTTGGATGTCCATAACCGCACGCATCACTACTGGCGCGGGCTGATAGTGCCGCAGCATGGTGCGCACCAGGGCCTCAACTTCCTGCGGTTGCACTCTGGTCTTGGTAAGGAATTCGGTTGGTCCCAGCTGTAGTCGTTCGCGCTCACTCTCGGTTACATCCTGGGCAGAATAAACGACGAGCGGCATGCGCTGCAGGTCGTGCCGCTGGCGCAGCCAGTCCACTACGCCAAAACCGTCGCCGTCGGGCAGGGACAAGTCGAGAATCATGATGTCCGGGACGATCTTCTGACACATCTCAATCGTCTTCTGACGGCTGGAGGCATGCAGGATTTCGACGCCCGCCTGCTCAAAGGTCGCCATGATGATCCGTGCAAGGTCGACATCATCCTCTACCAGAAGCACACGAACGCGTTCGTTGTCCCTGCGAATGACCCGCTTCAGCTCCCGCAGCAGTTTCTGATCGTCATGGGGCTTGATGATCCAGCCGTCCGGATGGATGGCAAGCGTGCTCCGGTCAGGCGCCGCGAAGACGCTTAAGACCACTACCGGGGTGGGGGCCGTGACGGGATTGTCCTTGAGCAGGCGGAGAGTCTGCCAGCCGTTCATTCCGGGCAACGTCAGATCAAGCAGGATCGCGTCCACGCCCACTTCTTCCGCGTAGGCAAGTGCTTCGGCTCCCGTCTCTGCCTCCACTACTTCGTAGCCATGCTCCTGCAGACTGGCACGCATCGCCAGTCGGGCTTCGGCGTCGTCATCGCACAACAGGATCACGCCTTCCTCCTGTGCGATCTGCGGCGCGGTCGAGCCGTTCGCGCCGTTGAGTATCGCCTCGCCCTGCTCGACCGGCGCGGGCATATCAGCCAGACTGAAATAGAAGGTCGAACCACGATCTGCGTTGCGCTCTGCCCAGATGCGGCCGCCATGCTGCTCGAGAATCGTCCGGCAGATGGCCAGCCCAAGACCCGTGCCGCCCTTTTGCCGGGAATCCGATGCATCGACCTGCTGGAAGCGGTCGAAGATGACCTCGAGCTTGTCTTCCGGAATGCCGCGACCTTCGTCGATCACGGCAATCCGTATACCATCCGCAGCCTTCTTGATTCTGACCGTCACTTCGGAGTGCGGCGGAGAGAACTTGATCGCATTGCTCAGCAGGTTGGTCAATACCTGCAGCAGGCGGTCGGAATCAGCATGCACGCGGCAGGGTTCGGAACGGAGGCGAATCGTCACATTTGCGGCGTCCGCCACCGGTGCCATTGCTTCGATGGCATGCTGCGCCAGTTCTTCCATGGAGCAGTGGCGGAAGCTGAGCGGGGCGCGTCCGGACTGCATGCGTTCAAGATCGAGAATGTCATTGATCAGCCGCACCAGCCGATCAGAGTTGCTGACCGCAATGCGCAGCAGGTTGGCCGTCTTGTCATTGAGTTCATGCAGCAGGCCGGCGGAAAGCAGTCCCAGCGCGCCGCGAATGGAAGTCAGCGGCGTACGCAGTTCGTGGCTGACGGTGGAGATGAACTCATCCTTCATACGGTCGAGAGCATGCCTCTGGCTGATGTCCCGGAAGTTCAAGACGCTACCAGTCGCGATGCCATTGGCGGCCATCGGCGTGACCGTAAATTCAACTGGAAAGCTGGTGCCGTCCGGCCGGTAGAAAGTGTCCTGGCCACTGAGCGTCTCGCGCATCAGGAACGATCGCCAGGCACGGCTGTGCTCTGCTTCGGGAGCCGGCTCCGTGCTGCTGGGATGGAGGATGGAGTACGCAGAAACGCCGATCAGGGCAGCCGGGGGCGCATTCAGCATGGCGGCAGCAGCAGGATTGGCGAAGGTGATGCGGCCGGACGGATCCGCACCCAGGATCCCGTCGGCGACCGAGTTCAAAATGAACTCTTTCTGCCGGTCCAGCTCAGTGGCGCGCTTCTCCTGTGCACGCAGCGCCTGTTCGGCCCGCTTGGTCGCGCTAAGGTCTGTCGCAATTGCCAGCAGGCCGGTGACCTTGGAGTTCGGATCGCGGATCGCCGACAGGTTCAACATGGCAGGGAAGCAGCTGTCGTCCTTACGGCGGCACTGGATCTCGAATCCACGCACACGGCTGGCCGCAAAACTGGTCACGTAGCGAAGGTAAAGCTTGAGAACATTCTCGCTGCCGGCGCCGCCTATCGAGTGATCGATCCGCTGCACCAGTAGCTTGCCAACGCGTTCCAGTTCCCCCTCCGGAAACAGGTCCTGTACCTTGAGGCGGTTCAGCATTTCTTCAGCGGTATAGCCGAACATGCGTTCAGCAGCGGGATTGCAGGTAATCAGCTGACCCTCAAGATCGGTCGCGATCATCATCGGCCCGGCTGCGTCGAGGATGCTTCTTTGTAATTGCACGACCTGCTGCAGACGGGTTTCGGTATGGGCCTGTTGGCGGGTGGTTCGCAGGTGGAGGACACACAGCAGGAGCAGCAGGCACTGGCAGGACACCAGAACCGTGACCAGAAAGGAGTGATGTTCTTCGACTCCCCAGAGCACTGCACTTCCCGGGTAGACGATGGAAAAGACGGCATACGCAGTGAGAAGGAAGGAAAGCGTCACGAGTGCAGCCGTGACCGGGCGTGCCGTCAAACGGAGAGAGAGTGCGGACGCATTGTCTTTAGGATCAAAAGCCTTCATTCCAAGTTCGCACCCGGATAACGCAGTGCTGAAGCAACTCATGCACGCGCTGTATGTCTTCTATCGGCAGCTCGGCTGAACGGGACAGCTGATACCAATGATGACCTTAAGGAACGTACCAAGTAGTTACTTTAGACTTTCTGGGAAAGTACTGCAGTGTTCAACAATAAAGCCTTCGGCGTGCACTCCTGCATGTTTTTTGGTAACCGCTCTTCTGCAGGAGGGTATCGTAACGCACATTCCCTTGCACAACAATCCTGTTGTGTTCATGGAAGCTACGACTTTTTGGCAGTGTTCTTCTCTCGCGGGCCCGGGTTGCGGATTGTCGTGCGGATCGGCTGACGCTAGACCGTGACCGGCTCCAGGATTTTCGCCCAGTGGCGCTCCGGACGTTCAGCGTAAGCCTTCTTGTGATAGGCATATCCGGTAATCAAAGGCAGGGCCATGGTCGCTTCGCTGTAGACCATCTGCTCGAAAGTGGTATCGACCTTACCCCAGGAACTTGCTTCCTTGAGGGTGCTGGACGAGAGCGCGCCGTCGCGCACGTCTGCCACCGTAATCTGGATGGCGTACTTGTGCATGGGGGCTTCCGAGCCGAGAATGTCGGCTGCGACCACGATGTCCTGGGCAAAGTTCTTCGGAACGCCGCCGCCGATCATCAACAATCCCGTGGTGGGATTCGCTATTTTCAGCTGCGTGATCTCGTAAAAGTCCTTGGCGGAATCGAGCGACACCTTGGGCCGTGTGCCGCGCTCATGCTGATGGGCCACCAATCCAAAGCCGGCAGAGCAATCACTGAAGGCCGGGCAGAAGATCGGCACATCCTTCTGGTAAGCAGCGTAAACGATGCCGTCCACGCCGCCTTTCTCAGGGGTCTTGCCGTTTTTCTCGAGATAAGCGCCCATCTCCCGGAT
This sequence comes from uncultured Acetobacteraceae bacterium, assembly GCA_964658265.1. Lineage (GTDB taxonomy): Bacteria > Acidobacteriota > Terriglobia > Terriglobales > Acidobacteriaceae. The sequence goes on from CAZZYN010000078.1 coordinate 9,363, forward strand.
GAACTCGCGCGAGCTGTAGGGGCGCGGCTCCAGACTGTCGGCAATGATCTTGGTGGTGTCGTCACAGATGCGCAATTCTTCTTCGTCGATGAGGGTGTCGTAGATACGATCGATCATCAATTCGCGCAGCATGCCATCTTCGGTTCCGGCCTTCAACACCTCGTCCGCCACGTAGTGCTTGAAGCCCAGGGATTCGAAGAAATCCTGATCGACGATATTGGCGCCCGTCGAGACGATGGCATCCACCATGTTGTTGCGGATCAGGTCAACGAAGATCTGCTTCAGCCCGGCACTGATCAGGGAGCCAGCCAGGCATAGAATGACGCCGCATTCTGTATCGCGCAGCATGCGCTCGTAGATCGACGCCGCCCGGGCGAGATCACGGGAGCTGTAGGCCATCTGCTGCATGGCGTCGACCAATGCAATGACGTTGTGCTGCTTGATGTCGATGTGCTGGATGGGCTGGTGGAGAAGTTCTTTCTTGGTTGTCATGGCAGCTCCAAGGATAACAAAGCCGGTGCGGCGTTTCGCAGCTCTTTGAGGTGAATATGCCGTAAACACGGGTGCTTCAGCGCTGTCTTATACTCACTGCGTATGCTATCTGCCGCGCTCCGCTCCCGCGTTCTCGCCATTGCTCTTTTGCCGCTGCTTGCTTCGCCATCCAGTTATGGCTGGGGGCGAGATGGACACCTGATGATCAACCACCTGGCCGCGCAGAATCTGCCCGCGGATGTGCCTGCCTTCATGAAAACGCCGTCGGCTGCGGCCGAGATCACATGGCTGGGCCCGGAGCCTGACCGCTGGCGCTCCCCGGACGAACCGGAGTTGAACTCTGCGCAGTCACCGGAGCACTTCATCGATTTTGAATTTGCCGACCTGATCGGTCAGCTGCCGCGGCAGCGCTTCGACTACATCGCTGCCATGTACGCCTACGAGGCCGCGCACACGGACATGGCGCGCGAGCTGCGTCCTGAACGTGTCGGATTTCTTCCCTGGGAGGCGACCGAGGTGTTCGAGCGGCTGCAGGGCGCCTTCCGCAGCTATCGCGACGCGAAGGCGAAAAATACGGACACGGCTTCGGCGGAGCAGGCTACGATTTTCTATGCCGGGTGGCTGGGACACTATGCCGGCGACGGTTCACAGCCGCTGCATGTTTCGCAGAACTACAACGGCTGGGTGCGCAAGGACAATCCGCATAACTACGCGAATGATCACACGATCCATTCGCGCTTCGAGAGCAACTTCGTTGCAGACAATATCAAGCCCGCGGATGTGCAGGCCTTGATCCAGCCGGTGCACGTGCTGACCGATACCTTCGCGGAGTTTGTTGCCTACCTGCGGGTCTCGCAGTCGAATACAGAGCGCGTCTACCAGCTTGACCAGCAGCATGCATTTGATGGGAAGGGCAATCCTGACTCTTTGAAATTTACGGAAGAACGGCTGGCGGCCGGTGCCGGCATGCTGCGCGACCTGATCGATACGGCCTGGGTAAACAGCGGGAAACCGCTGCCGGCCGGCTCAAACTAGGCGGGGAAGAATCGCCAGCAGCAGCCGCGAGAATTCGCCCTGCACGTGCCTGCCGGTCTCCATCACTTCTTCGTGGTTGAGCTGCTGATCGAGGACACCGGCTGCCATATTCGTCACGCAGGAGAGACCCAGCACGTCGATCGACATATGCCGTGCCGCGATGACCTCGTGCACGGTGGACATGCCGACCAGGTCAGCTCCCATGGCGCGGAAGGCACGGATCTCAGCAGGTGTCTCGAAGCTGGGTCCAGTCACGGCAAGGTAGACGCCTTCTTCGAGATGGAGCTTCAGTCCAGCCGCAGCGTCGGCAGCAATCCTGCGAAGACGCTTGCTGTAAGCCTCGCTCATATCGAAGAAGCGCTGGCCAAGGCGTTCGTCATTCGGGCCGATCAGCGGATTGGTCCCGGTCAGGTTGATATGGTCGGAAAGCGCTACCAGTTGTCCCTGCTGATAAGTGGTGCGAATGCCACCCGCCGCATTCGTAACGATCAATGTACTTATACCGAGCAGGCCAAGCACCCGGATGGGGAACGTTGTCTCTGCCGGGCTATAGCCCTCGTAGCCATGCACACGGCCCTGCATGACGGCCACTGGAATGCCGGCTATGGTGCCGAGGACAAGCCGGCCGCTGTGACCCTCGACGGTGGAGCGCGGGAAGTGCGGGATGTCGCCGTATGCGAGTGTCGACGGCGACTCCACCTGTTCGGCAAACAGGCCCAGGCCTGAGCCAAGAACGAGGCCGACTTTTGGAACCAGGGAAGTCTTCGCGCGAATAAAGTCGCGTGCTTCGAGAACCTGCTCGTAGAGGGTACTGATCATTTCAGCAGCACGCCGACGATCGATGCGGACATCAGGTTAGCCATCGTGCCAGCCAACATGGCGCGCAGGCCAAGCTTTGCGAGGTCGTTGCGACGGCCAGGTGCGAGTGCGCCAATACCGCCTATCTGCATGCCGATTGATCCGACATTTGCGAAGCCGCAGAGGGCGAAGGTCGCGATGGTGAATGAGCGTGGATCGAGCACGCCCTTTTCATTACCGAGTTGAGCGAAGGCCACCAGTTCATTCAGCACCATGCGTGTGCCCAGCAGGTCGCCAACCATGCGGGCCGCGTGCCATGGAATGCCGATGAGCCAGGCGATGGGGGCAAAGAAGAAGCCCAATACGGTATTCAGACTTTGGGGAAAGGGAATGCGATGCGCGCCGAGGACATGATGCAGGCCGAGGAAGCAGCCATTGACCAGTGCAATCAGAGCCAGAAAACTGACCAGCATGATGCCGACGTTGAAGGCGAGACGGCCGCCATCGATGGTGCCGCGGGCGATGGCCCCGATGAGATTTTCTTCCTTGTGCGCCTCATCTTCGGGAACGGTTGCTTTGCCGAAGGTGGCTGGGACGGACGTCTCCGGAACCAGCATTTTCGCAATAAGGATGGTGCCTGGTGCAGTCATGATGACTGCTGACAGCAGGTGCTTCGCTTCAATCCCGTACAGGATGTAGGCGGCCATGATGCCGCCGGAGACGTGCGCCATGCCGCTGGTCATGATGGTCATCAACTCGGATTGGGTGGCACCGGGTAAAAAGGGTCGGATGGTCAAAGGCGCTTCGGTCTGCCCCATGAAGATGCTGGCCGCGACGTTAAGCGATTCTGCACCACTGATGCTCATGGTTTTCTGCATGATGCGTGCGAATAATCGAACGATCAGCTGCATCAGGCCGATGTGATAAAGCGCAGCGAACAATGCTGAGATGAAGATGATGGTGGGCAGTACCTGGAAGGCTACGATCAAGCCAAAGGAGGAATGCTGCTTGCCGAGTTCGCCGAAGACCATCTGCGATCCTGCGAAAGCGTAGGACAGTACATGGTTAATACCATTTCCTGAGGCCGTGAGAACTGCCTGGCCCGTGGATGAACGCAGCACGATCAACGCGAAGAGCAGCTGCAGCGCGAGGCCCCAGAAAACGGTCCGCCAGCGGATGGCGCGACGATTCGTCGAAAACAGCCATGCCAGCAGCAGCATCGCCGCCAGTCCCAGCAATCCTGTGAGTCGTCCCAAGCCACGCTCCTGATGTAGCCACGCAGTTTGCGAAGAAGTATGGATCGAAGCTGTGCTCCCGACTGTTTTCGCAGAGAGGAGACCTGCGTATGTAAAGCCGGAGGAGCTGCCATGATTCGCAAAAAGCTTTAGACCGCTTATACCAGACGGCGGCAAAATGCCGGGTCTGCAACTAACTGCCGTGTGGTTCGGGCTGCTAGTTCTCGATGACTTCAAGTATCAGTGGAGAGAGCGGCGATGGAGCGTCCGCCACGTCTGTCGCGCTTCGCAGGAGCCGTTCCGGCTCATCCATGCGTTTTTCTTCGTCAGAAAACAGGGTGTAGAGCAGATCGCCCCTCTGGACCTGATCTCCGAGCTTCCAGTGCATTTCAATCCCGGCCATTCCGGACACAGGCTCGCCGGCTTTCTCCCGTCCCGCGCCCAGTCGTTGTACGGCCCACCCGATCGCCTCGCAATCTACTTTTGCGATGAAGCCGCCGCGCTCCGCGGTGATCTGCCGCCGCTGCTTCGGCTGGTGCCTGTGAGCCGGATCGTCGATCCATGCTGCGTCCCCGCCCTGGGCCTCGACGAGGGCGCGAAACTTTGCAAGGGCAGCTCCGGAGACCAGCAGTTCTTCCGCTAGTTGGCGTCCGGCCGCGGCATCCGGAGCTTTGCCGCCGAGAAAGATCATCCACCCGGCCAGTACCAGCGATAGCTCCCGGAGATCTTCGTTAAGGCGATGGCGCCGGCCCTGCAGTAGCGCCACGGCCTCGGCTATCTCGATCCAGTTGCCGGCGAATCGACCCAGTGGCTGGTTCATGTCCGTCAGCAGCGCGATCGTCCGGGTGCCGGCAGCATTGCCGGTCCTGACCATCAACGAAGCGAGGTGTCGACCATGCTGTGCGTCTTTGAGGAAAGCACCGGACCCTGTTTTTACATCGAGGACGAGTGCATCCAGCGATGCTGCCAGCTTCTTGCTCATGATGGAAGCGCAGATCAGCTCGGGACTTTCGACCGTGCCGGTGCGATCGCGAAGCAGGTACAAAACGCGGTCGGCTGGCACCAGGTTTTTGGTCTGCCCGACCAGGCTCGCACCCACCTTTGCCAGGACTGCATCCATCTCGCTGAGTGTCAGTTGCGTGTTGTAACCCGGAATGCTTTCAAGCTTGTCGAGCGTGCCGCCGGTGTGGCCAAGGGCGCGTCCACTGATCATCGGTACATTCAGGCCTGCCGCGGCGGCCAGGGGCGCGACAAGAAACGAAGTCTTGTCGCCGACTCCACCTGTCGAATGCTTGTCGACGGCGAGCGGACCATTGGGCAGCTTCGTGCGCTTCTCCCCTGAATCGCGCATCTGCATGGTCAGTGAAGCGAGTTCATCCCGAGTAAGCCCGCGCAGAAAGCAGGCCATCAGCCACGCCGAAAGCTGTTCATCGGGAACCCGGCCCTGGGCCGCGCCGTCCACCATGAAACCGATCTCGTCGGCTGAAAGTACCTTGCCGTCGCGCTTATGCCGGATGATGTCAACCGCGTGCAGATCCATCACCGGGCAGTCCCGTGAAATCGAAAAGCAAATGGCAGCAGCTCGTGAAACCTCCGGCGCTCCTGTCCCGCATCGCCCGGAAAAACGACCCATGCCTCTGCATCGATGAATTCGGAGAGTACCTGCCGGCAAGCCCCGCATGGCGGGCTTGCTGCGTTGTTCAAATTCACAACGCAGGCTGCAACGATGCGCGACTCCGGGCCGTATTGCGCCACCATGCTCGTCACGGCTGCACGTTCCGCGCAGATGGTAAGACCATAGGACATATTTTCAACATTGGCGCCAGTCACCAGCGCGCCATTTGCGAGGCGCAATGCTGCCCCTACTCGAAAACCGGAGTAGGGCGCATAGGCCAGGGATGCAGTCTGTGTTGCAGCCTCTACCAGGGCCGCGACCTCTGCGCCGTTTGGAGCTTCATGGGTAGGTGCTTCCATCGTCCCTGAGGCTATCGTCCGCTGCTGGCAGAGGCAAGTGCTATGCCGAATACGCAGCTTTTACAGGGCGCAAGCGGCCGGTTCGCATCTCACCAGTCGAGCGTATTCTTGAGCTTTGCATGAGCGAGCCAACCAAAAAGCGAGTAGGAAAGAAGGCGACAAAGTCGTCTGCTGCCATGCCTGCCAGTACTGCGGTCGAGGCGGCCGCGCCTGATGCTCTGTCCTTGTTTCATCCTGTCACCGCGGAGTGGTTTCGCGCAGTCTTTGATCAGCCAACCTCGCCGCAGAAGCTGGGCTGGCCGGCAATCGCAGCTGGGGACAGCACGCTGATTCTTGCACCGACGGGTACGGGCAAGACTCTCACGGCATTTCTCTGGTGCATTGACAAGTTGATGCTGCATCCACGGCCGGATGAAGAAGAAGCCTGCCGCGTGATTTACATCAGTCCTCTCAAGGCGCTTGCTGTCGACGTGGAGCGAAACCTTCGCTCACCTTTGGCCGGTATCGCGAACATGGCACGCCGGGCGGGCATCACGGTGCGCGAGCCGGAGATCAGTGTGCGCACCGGCGATACGGCACAGCGCGACCGGGCCCGCTTCCGCCGCCATCCATCCGAAATTCTGATCACCACGCCGGAGTCGCTGTACCTGCTACTGACTTCCGAGGCGGCCATCAGTCTGCGCCATGTCGAGACTGTAATCATCGATGAAATCCATGCGCTGGTACCGACCAAGCGTGGGGCTCACCTCGCGCTCTCGTTGGAGCGGCTTGAGGCTTTGACCGAGCGGCACGTTCAGCGCATTGGTCTTTCCGCAACGCAGCGGCCGCTCGAAGAAGTAGCGCATTTCCTGGCGGGTGCGGACGCTTCGAAAGCCAGGACAGAGCCTGCCGAAGCGCTTGTACTGGAATCCGGTGAGCCGACGCCAGAGCAGGAAACCGCCGTGCGTTTTCGGCCGGTGACCATCATTAATGCCAGTGAGCCGAAGCGGCTTGAGCTGAAAATCGAAGTCCCTGTAGAGGACATGGCCAAACTTGGGCAGTTGGAGGAGCTGCCGAGCGGTGCGGCGTCGCAGGGTCCTAAACGTACATCGATATGGAACGCAATTCATCCGCGCCTGCTCGAAATTGTCAGGACACGCACATCGACAATAATCTTTGTCAACAGCCGTCGCGTAGCCGAGCGGCTGGCAGGCGCGATCAACGAACTTGCTAATGAGACCGTGGCACGCGCCCACCATGGCTCGCTCGCCGCAGCACAGCGCAGCGAGATTGAAGAACTGCTGAAGGCCGGCCAGATCAAGGCATTGATCGCTACATCGTCGCTAGAGCTGGGCATCGATATGGGAGCGGTCGACCTGGTGATCCAGATTGAGGCGCCGCCTTCGGTCGCGAGTGGTATGCAGCGCATCGGCCGCGCCGGACACCAGGTGGGCGCGGCGAGCGAAGGTATTATCTTTCCGAAATATCGCGCCGACCTGATTGCCTGCGCGGCAGTCACGCGTGCCATGCACGAGGGATTGGTTGAGTCGACGCGCTACCTGCGTAACCCGCTGGACGTGCTGGCCCAGCAGATGGTCGCGACTGTCGCACAATCCCCGACGGTCAGCCGCACGCCGCGGAAGAAGAAGGAGGCGCCGCTGCCTTCGACCATGACGGTGGAAGAACTGTACGCACTGGTGCGTAGTGCAGCACCCTTCGCATCGCTCGCGCGGAGCACGTTTGAAGGGGTGCTGGATTTACTGGCTGGCCGCTATCCGTCGGATGAATTTGCCGAACTTCGTCCCCGACTCACATGGGATCGCATCACGAATATTCTGACGCCTCGCGACAGTGCAAAATATCTCGCCATCATGAATGGCGGCACTATTCCCGACCGCGGTCTGTATGGTGTTTTCCTGTCGGGGACTGAGGGCAGCAAACCGATCCGCGTTGGCGAGCTGGATGAAGAGATGGTCTTCGAGAGTCGCAGCGGCGACACCTTCATCCTCGGCGCATCCACCTGGCGCATTGATGAAATTACTCACGATCGCGTTCTCGTTTCGCCGGCTCCTGGTGAGCCGGGCAAGATGCCGTTCTGGCATGGTGACCAGGCCGGCCGGCCGCTTGAATTTGGCCGGCGCATTGGCGCACTCATTCGCGAGCTTCGCGAGCTGCCGCGCAATGCTGCGCTCTCGAGGCTGGTGCGCGAGCATGATCTCGATCCGGGCGCTGCAGAAAACCTGATGCGTTTCCTGGCCGACCAGGAACTCGCAACCACGGTCGTT
>CAZZYN010000079.1:0-16951 GCA_964658265.1 uncultured Acetobacteraceae bacterium
AAAGCGCAAGATGAAGGTTGCCGAGGCATTCGATTACCTGGTGCAGGAAGAAGAACAGCGGCTGATTGACATGGAACATGTGACGCGGCTGGCCGTGGAGCGGGTTGAGAACTCGGGAATCGTGTTTCTGGATGAGATTGACAAGATTGCCGGGCGCGAAGGTGGCCACGGCCCGGATATCTCGCGCGAGGGCGTGCAGCGCGACATCCTGCCGATCGTCGAGGGGACGACTGTCAATACGCGGTACGGCATGGTGCGGACGGACCACATTCTCTTCATCGCGGCCGGGGCGTTTCATGTGTCGAAGCCGAGCGATCTGATTCCGGAGCTGCAGGGACGTTTTCCGATCCGGGTGGAGTTGCAGTCACTGACCGTGGAAGATTTTGTGAGGATCCTGACGGAGCCGAAGTCGTCGCTGACCAAGCAGTCGATTGCCCTACTGGATACTGAAGGTTTGAAACTGGAGTTTACGCCTGAAGCTTTGGAAGAGATGGCGAAGTTCGCCTTTCGCGTGAATGAGACAACGGAGAATATCGGCGCGCGGCGGCTGCATACGATTATGGAGCGGGTACTCGACGAGATCAGCTTCCTTGCTCCGGACCTTAGCAAGGCCGCGAAGAATGCGGAAGGCGTGATCGATATCCTCGCGTCCATTCCTGACAACGGCGCAACGGTGCCGATGCCGGTGGTCGAGAGGCATACGGACAAAGGTGTGGAGCGCGTAGTCGTGATTGATCCGGCGTATGTGCAGCAAATGGTCGCGTCGATTGTGAAGGATCAGGATCTGTCCCGCTACATCCTCTAGCGATCTGCCACGGACAGTTTGCCATCGACGATCTGCCATCGAGCCGGACAGCGAGGCTTATCTCGCTATGGACTGGCTTTTTGCGCAGATGGACAGTTTTTCGGCTTAGGGTTTGGGGCGCGTGGGCGAGATTTCTCCATAGCGCTTCGGGCTGCTCGAGAAGACGAAATGTTCTGGCTCGCTCTGGTCAAGAAGACACGGGTTTGTATGGATGAAGAGCGGTCGAATCCGCAAGCCGCCCGCGCAGTTGGTCGCTCGGACGGCTTCTTGTTTACATCAGATGCTTCTGCGGCGTGGACTGGGAGATCGGCAGGGCGTGGAGTTTATCCAGCTCGCCGCGAACCAGGTTGATGCCATGGACGCAGGTCTCGAAGCGATCGGCGAGACGCTCGAAAAGCGGAGCTTCGCGCGCGTATTCGAAGAGGTTGAACTGCGAGACGATGTAGTAGCTTTCCTTGCCGGCTTCGATCAGGTTCAAAAAGTTTTCCGGCTGGCTGCGGGGATACATACCCGTGAAGAACAACGCATAGTTGCCGATGTGTTTGCGGGCTTCACGCTCGGCATCGAAGGATGCGGCTGTGCCGTGGACGGGATCAGAGGCAGTGATCATCTCGGAGACGCGTTTGAGGGGGCGGCCATCTTCGTCGCGCAGGGCGTAGATCCGGTTGGACTCTGAAAAGTCTGTGAGCAGGTCTGCGACGTAAGTCGCGATTTCGGTATCTTCAAGGCCCAGCTGGCGGCGGTAGCAGTCGTCAACAAGCTGATGGAACAAGTGGCGCAAAGAGTGTTGCTGTGGAATCACTTTTACCCTCCGTGATGATCGGTGGAAGTGTTCAGCGGGCGGCTTCTCAGCTTGACGAGCCCCGCCACAGGCAGCGCACGTACGTGTTGCTGGTAAATGTATCGTGAATTTCCAGCAAACAGTGAGAGACGGAAGATGTACCCGCGCAATTTTCTTAGCAGACGGAGCACGAGACTGCGAACAACCCAATTTGCAAATGTCTCTCGCGGCATGCAGGAATATAGACGGCTCGATGAGCCGGACCGTGAGGCTGCGGCCGAAAGTGGATTGTGCGGGGTGAAGCCTGCGACAGCACAAAGGGCAGCCGGTAAGGGCTGCCCTTTCAAAGTGCGTGTGGCGTGACGTGGTGTTTAGCGCGCGCCGACGGTCTTTGGTTCGCTGGCAGAGATCTCGGCAAGCCGCTTCTCAAGCAGCTTCTCGAGGTTTTCGAGTGCCTCTGAAAAACCTTCGATCCCCTCTTTGAGTTTGTCGTGCGCCATGCGGTCTTCGTTATGCATTTTCTCGAAGGTCGCTTCATCGATGTGCTGCTTCTCGATGTTGAGATTCTTCGCATTCGACGGATCGAGCTTGCGTGGCAGATCGGCTTCGGTCTTGCTGAGCTCTTCGAGCAGCTTGGGCGAGATGGTCAGCAGGTCGCAGCCTGCCAGCTCGGTAATTTCGCCGATGTTGCGGAAACTCGCGCCCATGACCTGGGTCTTGTAATCGAACTTCTTGTAGTAGTTGTAGATCGTCGTGACAGACTGCACACCTGGGTCTTCGGCACCCTTGTAGTCCTTGCCGGTGTCCTTCTTGTACCAGTCGAGGATGCGACCGACGAAGGGCGAGATGAGTGTGACCTTGGCTTCGGCGCAGGCGATGGCCTGGTGGAGCCCAAAGAGAAGGGTCAGATTGCAGTGGATGCCTTCCTTCTCGAGGATTTCCGCAGCCTTGATGCCTGGCCAGGTGGAGGCGATCTTTACCAGTACGCGGTCGCGCGAGATGCCGGCTTCGTCGTATTGGCGGATGATCTCGCGGGCTTCGGCGAGGGTCTTTTCGGTGTCGTAGGAGAGTCGCGCATCGACTTCGGTGGAGACGCGGCCGGGAACGATCTCGAGAATCTTGCGGCCGAAGGCGACGGCCAGGGTCTTGAAGGCTTCCTTGGCGACATCCTTGTCAGAGGCGTGTTCGCCGGCTTTCTTGCGGGCGTTCTTCAACACATCATCAACGATCGAGCTGTAGGCCGGCATTTGTGCAGCGGCGGTGATCAGCGAAGGATTGGTGGTCGAATCCTGCGGCTTGAACTCTTTGATCGAGTCGAAGTCACCGGAGTCGGCGACAACCTTGGTTACTTCGCGTAGTTGCTCAAGCAGATTCTTTGCCATATGGCTCCTTCACACTCTCTGCAATTATCTTATCAAGTTGGCCTTTGCGAGAGGTGCTGCTAATGGGATGCATAACGACCCGAGGAGAGGCAGCTTTCGCTCAGTTGTTCTGGCTGCTGACGGTATTGCGCAGTGTGCCAATGCCTTCGATGGTGACCTCGACAATATCGCCATGGCGCATGGGGCCGACGCCGGCGGGGGTACCGGTGGGGATGAGGTCGCCGGGCTCGAGGGTGAGGAAGGCGGAGATATAGCGCAGTAGTTCGGGGATGCCGAAGAGGAAGTCGCGAGTGTTGCCGTGCTGCTTCTGCTCGCCGTTCAGGGTGGTGGTGAGGTTGAGCCCGCCGGCAATGGGGTCGAGTTCGTCGGTGACTGTGGGGCCTACTGGACAGAAGGTGTCAAAGCCTTTGCCGCGGGTCCACTGACCGTCTGACTTCTGCAGATCGCGAGCGGTAACGTCGTTGACCAGGGTGTAGCCGCGAATGTAGCTGGCAGTATCTTCCTGCGCAGTGATGTTGCGGGCCTGGCGGCCGATGACGATTGCGAGTTCTCCCTCAAAATCGACGCGGCTGGAAAGGGCTGGGTAGACGATGGTGCCACCGGGGCCCAACAGGGAGGAAGGCGGCTTAAGGAAGATTAACGGTTCTTTCGGAACATCGTTGCCAAGTTCGGTTGCGTGATCGCGATAATTGCGCCCGACACAGACAATTTTGGAGGGCTGGACGGGGGCGAGCAGGCTTGCCTGATCGAGCGCGATGGCGTCGAAGTCATCGGTAAGGGCGACGTGGCGAGCAGGGGTCTCGGGAAAGTCCGGCAGGAGATGGGTGACCCAGGGCTTACCGTTGCGATTTTCGACGGCGGCATAGCGGGGCCCGTGGTTGGTCTGAATCCTGGTGTAACGCATGCGGTGAGGCTCCTGGAATGAGTTGGCAGTGTGATGTTGGGCGCTGGAGGGCGGGAGGATCTTTTACGGCGAAGAAGGTGCAAGGCTTTCTTCGGCCTCATCCGAGGGCTTGCTTTCGTTGCCGTTTCGGTCGACCGCGGTGACATGGTAGGTGTAGCGGATGCCGGGCTGGACAGTGGTGTCGTGGAAAGAGGGAACAGCGAGTGGGAGCGTGCCGGAGATGCGCTGGCCGATAGTGCCGGGGGGAGCGCCCTGCTGTTGTGAGCGATAGACGAAGTAGCCGGCAAGGTCGGGTTCGCTGTCAGGTGTCCACGAAAGGTCGACTGCGTGAGAGGCAGCGTCGGCAACCGCAGCGAGCTGCTGCGGGATGGCCGGCGGAAAGATGTCCCGAACAGTAATGGAGACAGGGACCGTTTCCGGACCGAGGACTTCGACGGCATGGCTGTCGAGCTTGAGTGTTTCCACACGCTGCAGCTGGTAGTTGTAGCTTTCGTCGAAGTGGGCGGACTGGTCGAGGGCGCGGGCCGCCTCCGCTGCCGAGGGATTGTCGGGCACTGCCACTTCGAGGGTTTGGATGGGTGATTCGGTCGTCCTGGCTTGAACGAGGCGGCTGGACGATGCGGCTTTCGGCTGTTGCGATTTTGCCGGACCGGCGGCCTGGAGCGTTCGAACGATGCGGATCAGCCGCCGTGTATCGGATGGAACGGGCCAGGGGGCGGGCTGCCAGGCCAGCTCGACTCCGCCGGTCTGGACGAGGGCCTGCGGTGCATCGACAGGAGGAGGAGCAGGACCACTGGCAGCATAGGCGGGATTGGAGCGGCCGGCAGATTTGTGGGCATGGTTCTCGAGCTCAACGTAATACGTGAGCAGCTGCGGCGGCCCCTCGAGTTTGTCCGTGGTGAGGGTGTCATCCCAGGTAGCGGCCTTGCCGAGGGTAGCGGGCTGTTCGTTAACGGTTTCGCAGGGGCCAGTGCCTTCGATACGGCAGATGCGGGAACGGACCGGCCCCGAGGGTGTGGTGCGATCCGTGGTTCGGTCCGCGGAGGTCCACTCCAGGTGAACGGTATTGCGGGTGCGGGTGGCGGAGAGATCGTGCACGACGACGGGCAGGTTAAGCGATGGCGGCTGGGGCGCGCCAGGCTGCCCACAAGCGGTAACGAGGCAGGCTGCGACGGCCAGCAGGGCGAGGTTGTGAATGCTCCGGAGCTGGCTGGTGCACGGGCTATCCGGCGTGGGGAGGTGCGGGACGGGGAGCGGCGACGAAGCCGTGCATGGAGACTGCCGCCGGTAAGCATTCATTGAAATTCAGCGTAGCAGAGCGGGTCAGCTGCGAAGCATGGCGTCGAGTGCGGGCTGCAGGTGGGGTGAAGTGAACTGAAATCCTGCAGCCTCAAGTTTGACAGGCAGCGCACGGGTGCTGGAGAGGACGGTATCCTGCGCCATCTGGCCCATGGCGGCTTTGAGGGCGAAGGCGGGGACCAGCCAGGGTGCCGGACGGTGCAGAGCCTTGCCGAGAGCTGCTGTGAACTGGCGGTTGGTGACGGGTTCAGGAGTGATGCAGTTGCAGCTTCCGACGACTGCTTCGTTTTCGAAGGAGAAGAGGATGGCGCGCGCGACGTCTTCGAGGGTGATCCAGCTCATCCACTGGCGACCATCGCCGAGGTGACCGCCAAGACCAAGTTTGAAGACAGGCAGAAGAGTTTTGAGGGCGCCACCATGAGGCGACAGGACGACACCGAAGCGGAGGTGGACGACGCGGATGCCGAGTGCCTGGGCGCCGGCGGAGGCTGCCTCCCACTGCCGGCAGACATCCGGCAGAAAGCCGGAGCCGGGCTGCGAGGCCTCGGTGAGGATCTCGGAACCTCGATCACCGTAGATGCCGGTGGCGCTGGCACATACCAGCACTTTGGGCGGATTCTTCAGGCGGGCAAAGATGTTGACCAGGGATTGGGTGGTCTGCAGGCGGCTGTCGATGATCTGCTGCTTGTAAGCCGGGGTCCAGCGATGGTCCGCGAGATTGGCGCCGGAAAGATGAACGGCCCAGCCGCAACTTTCGAGCGGGGTGACATCGTCTATCGCTTTTTGGGTCTGAGTGGGATCCCAAAGCAGCGAGTTATCCGGTGCTTTAGTACGAGATCGAACGATGTCAAGCGTGGATTGACCTTGTTCGCTGAGCAGCTTTTTGATGGCCTGTCCGATCATTCCCGATCCGCCAGTGATGATAACCCTATGCATATGTAGTGTTTATGCCAATTTTCGAGGAAAAGCAACTCCGTCATCCGGATGACCAAATCAACAAAATTGTTGATGTAGGTAACATCAATGGCGTTGCAGGCATCAGAGTATGTGTGCCAGATAAAAATGTGTAGTCGCCCCAGGGTACGGAATTGGGTGTCGCGACGCCACGCAGACTAGAAGGAGACGAACGTGGATAAAGTAACGAAGCCAGCGACCTTACCGATGACCGAAATTGATCCTGAGAGTGCAGAAGCAGTCATCTCTGAAAAGCATATTGGCGAACGTATCAAGCGCCTCCGGCTGAAGAAGTCGATGGGCCTGGTGGAACTGGGCAAGCACACGGGATTGTCAGCAAGTTTTCTTTCGCAGCTGGAGACCGGCCGCGTAGTGCCGACACTGCGCAACCTGGCGCGGGTGGCGATGGTGTTCAGCAAGGACCTGTCGTATTTCTTCGAGTCTGAGCCGCAGACCATCTTCCGGGTACACCGCAAGAAGGAACGGGTTCGGCTGCCGCAGACAGGCGTTGACGATCCGACCTATTTCTTCGAGAGCCTGGGCTACATGGTGCCGGATCGCGCACTGGATCCCTACTATGCAGAGTTTGTTCCGTTGAAGAAGGGTCACGAGGTTCGTCCGCATGTGCATACCGGGTTTGAGTTCCTGTATGTGCTGGATGGCGAGCTCGAGATTCGTCATTCGGACAAGGTGAACATTCTGGAGCCGGGTGACGGTGTCTATTTTGACGCCAGCACACCGCACAGCTATTGCTGCGCAGGCGACAAGCCAGCGATTGCAATTATTGTGACGATGCACCAGATGCAGGCGTCACAGGCTGCTTCCGCGATGCGGACGATCGGTAATGGAACGATCGGCGCGCGCCCTCAGATGGTGGCACCAGTGATTGAGACGCCGAAACTGAATGCTGCCAAGTTGACGGCTCGGCTGCCGGAAGCTGCGGTTGTCGCGAACGAGTTGAGCGGCGACTAGTTCGGAGCTCGGCTGGAGTGAGTAATTAATTGAAAGAGGCCGCAATCTTCGGATCGCGGCCTCTTTTTGTGCGCAGGAAGGCGGAAACTCAGGCGGAGCGATGAACGGGGCTCATGCCGCCTTCGCTTTGCGGCTCCAGTTTCGCGTTGAAGAAGAGCATGCGGCCGCAGCTTTCGCAGGTCAGCAGGGCGCCTGAGCGAACGGCATTCCAGGCCTGAGGCCGCAGCTGCATCTGGCAGGCTGAACACTTCTGGTGGGTGGCGCGAGCGGCCCCGGTTTTGCGCGAGCTGGCGATGCGGTCGTAGTTGGCGAGCAGATCAGGGTCGAGTGCCGCGCGAAGAGCCTGCTGCTCCTGCTTCAGGCGGGCAAGGTCTTCCTTCTTCTCGCTGATGAGGATGGCGATCTGGCGGCGATCGGCGTCAAGCTGGGCCTGCTGATTGGCGGCTTCAGCTTTCGCGGATTTCAGGAGTGCTTCGGCATCTTCGGTGCGCTGCATGCATTCGAGTTCGGCGTCTTCGATGCGACTGATTTCTTTTTCCGCAAAGCTGATCTCGTGCTGGAGCGCGGTGAACTGTTCGTTGTTCTTGACGCTGCTGGACTGGGATTTGAACTTTTCGATCCTGACCTGTTGTGACTTGAGATCGCTCTCGAGACTGCGCCGCTGAGCTTCTTCGGATTTGACCCGGGCCTCCGCAGCAGCGACATCCTTCTGTCGTTTGACGAGGCGGTCTTCGAGCTCGGTGATGCGGCGCGGGAGGGCGGTGAGCTCGGCAGAGGCGGCGAGTACTTCTTCGTTCACCTGCTGGAGGCAGATGAGGGTTTCGATGGTTTCATGGTTCGGGCGAAGTTCATCCATCTCGATACACCTTAAACACAAACCTTAACAGCAGGGAGACGGGGCAGTCAGGAGATCCATTTGAGGAGCCGGATGATGCCCATGGATGCGGGCTTCGAGTGCGCAGAGACATCTTTCCTGGCGTGGATTTCCTTATGGCCAGCGGCGTAGTAGGTGTAGGCCTCGATCATCATCTGCTCGTTGGTGAGTGTGGGTTTCCAGCCGAGACGCTCGCGGATGCGGGTGGTGTCGAAGATGAAGTGCTCGGCGATCATGCGGTAGTGATAGGGGCCGAGCGGCGAAACGCGGAGTTTGTGCGCGAGCTTCATGGCGGCGATGGTCGGGGTCTTCGGCAGCTGCGCGACACGGGAGCGGGAGCCGGCGGCTGCGATGACGGCTTCGTAGACGCGGCGCAGGGATACGACGTGGTCCGAACCAATGTGGAAGAGTTCCGACTGCGGATAGCTGAGGGCCTGCAGGCAGGCGGTCGCGAGATCCTGCGCGTAGATGAACTGGTAGCGGTTGGAGCCATCGCCGACAACCCAGACTTTTCTGCCGTCCTTGATGAACTCGAAGAGGATGGCGAGCAGGCCGAGACGGCCGGCGTCGATGATGGTGGGGCAGCGGATGGTGATGACGTTAAGCTGCGGAAACTCGCTGAGCACCTGCTCGCCGGCGAGCTTGGAGCGGCCGTACAACTCGACGGGTTCGGGCGGCTCGTCTTCGGCAACGGGATGGCCGCGATCGCTGGCCCAGAGGCAGTTGGTGGAGATGAAGATGAAGTGGCGAACGCCGGCGGTGGTGCTGGTCTCGGCCAGGCGACGGGTGCCATCGACGTTGGAAGTCCAGAGATCCTGCTCGGAGATGGTGTCATGCGCGAGCATGGCGGCGCAGTGGATCACGGCGTCGAAGCGGCCGGCAGCGAAGATGGTGGCGAGCAGGCTGGCGTTGCGGATGTCGCCCTGATGGCTGACAAGACTGGTGTGAGTGTCGGGGTCGGCGACCAGGTCGATGTTTTCGACAGAGTGGCCTTCTGCGAGGAGGCGGCGTTTGAGGATGCCGCCGAAGAAACCGGAGCCGCCGGTGACGAGTACTTTCATGAAGCCTGGACCTCGTCGTACTGGACGCGTGCGTTCTGTGCATTGGCGCTGCGTGGCGATCTTCGGGCGGATTGAAAGAGATAGACGATCAGGATAGTCATGATGGGTTCCAGTGGGTGGCGAAAGCGCGCCTGCACGGTGACGAAATAGTAGAGAGCCGGGAGCATGACAAAGGCCCAGAAGAAAAGCCAAGCGCCCGGGACGCGCTTCCGGATGGCGAGGGCAAGGCCGAAGATGCCGCCAAGACTGATGAAGCCGTAGCTGAACTCGCGCAGCAGCTCGAGGGCGGCACTTTTATCAAAGGGGTGAGGCACGCTCATCCAGAAAAAGTAAAAGCGCTTGATGGCGAGTTCGACGAAACGGCGGCGATGCTGGTGGATGTAGAGCATGGCTTTGGCGCCCTGCTCCTTGCTGAACGCGACTTCACCCAGCTGCTTGTAGCGCATGAAGCCGGGATCATGTTCGGCGAGCGAGAGGGTTCCGCCCCAGGGGAAGCCGTTGTTGGAGGGCAGGGTGGACTCGTAGAGCTCGGCGCCGAAGTTGGCGCGCAGGGGAACGAAGGCGTGGAAGGCAAACCAGTTACGGATGATCCATGGACTGACGATGGCCACGCAGCAGAGGGCGGCTAGTATGGCGTTGCGGAGGGACGGCAGGATGCGGCGGCGTAGAAGTTCCGGCCAGATCAGCCACACGCCGCAGAAGGGCAGGAAGCTGATGAGCGAGCTGTTGGAGAGCGCCAGCAGGCCCCAGAGGCAGCCGAAGATGATCCAGAGGCGCGTGGACTGGGGCTGCTCCACGATGTCTTCACCGATGTGGCGGATGCGGAGTGTGACGACGAGGATCCAGGAGAAGAGTGCGGTGCTGAGCGACATCTCCCACACCCAGTGAACGGCATACTGCATGGCTGCGGGATAGAGGGCCCAGAGCCATCCGGACCAGAGTGCAATCTTAAGGCCGCGCGGATTGCGGCCGAAGCAGCGCCACGCGATTTCATAAACGGCCGGTGCGATGGCGGCCGAGCAGAGACTGTTGAAGGTGAGGATGACCCATGCGGATGCGAGCGTGTAGACACCGAAGACTTTGAAGACGCCGGCGACCAGCAGCGGATAGAGCGGAGGGGCCCAGGCAGTGGGACCGCTGTGACCGTTGAAGGGATCGGCATAGCCGTAGCCGGTAGCCAGTGCGCGCGAGATCCGGCCCATCTCCCAACCGAACTCGAAGTGATCGAGGTAGGTGCGCAGCCTGTACTTGTGGGCGAGGGTGAGGAAGAGAACGCGGATGAGGAAAGCGACCCAGAACATGCGCACGGGCAGACGCGTCGGATCCATCCTGCTTTGCATCCAGGCCAGGAGGCCGGACAATCTGCTGCGTATGGGCATGCGGATCTGATTCTATCGTTCCGGAGGGTGGATGCTGCTGGTATGGGCGAGACAGCTGGCAGGCACGATGAGGGGGTGAAGCGACATGATGGTGTGAGCGATGCTGGTGTGGCCGGCTGCTGTAGAATTCCGGTGATTCCCTGATCGCTGCCGGTCGTCCTTATTGCGAATCGCCGCGATCTATTCCCGAGACACAAAGCGTGGTGCAAATTTGTTGATGCCTTCTTTGAAACGCCCTGCGGCGCTGCTGGTGCTGCTGACTGCCTGCCTTGCTGCCTCTGCTGCTCCTGCTGCTTCACCGGCCACGAAGGCGCGTGCCAGCAAAGCGCTGACGATCGCCGACATCTTTGCCACGGATGGCATTACGTCCACGCCGCCGGAAGGGCTGACGTGGAGTCCGGATGGAACACGGCTGACGTACCTGTCGCCAACGAATGGCGACCTGATGCAGGTGGAAGGTTCGAGCGGCAGGCAGTCTGTGCTGGTGAGCAAGGCGAAGCTGTCGAGCCTGCTGGCACCGGGCACGAATGAGCAGGACAAGGATCATCGCGAGCGCTACAAGCAGGCGAGCTATATCTGGGCGCCCGATGCGCAGCACCTGATGTTCAATGCGAGCGGCGAGTTGTGGATGTATACGCTGGCGAGCGGTACGGCAGTGGAAGTGGCTTCGACCGGGGCGGGCAGCGGGGATGATCCGAAGTTTTCGCCGGACGGGAAAGAGCTGTCGTACCTGCATAATCACAACCTGTATGTGCGGAACCTGCAGGAGCCGCGATCGCCGGCCTTCGCTCTGACCAACACGAAAGAAGACGCGATCCTGAATGGTGAAGTGGACTGGGTGTACGAAGAAGAGCTGGATGTACGCAGCAATTATTTCTGGTCGCCGGATTCAAAGGCGATTGCGTACCTGCAGATGAATGACACGGCGGTGCCGAAGTATCCGATCACGGACTGGATCCCGGTACATGCCACGGTGGCTGAACAAGGCTATCCGCAGCCAGGCGATCCGAATCCGTCGGTGCGCGTGGGCATTGCGCATGTTGGCAGCAACAAGACGACGTGGCTGAAGATTCCGCTGCAGGCCGGCTTCGATTACATTCCGCGATTCGGCTGGCTGAATGCGAATACGGTGTGGGTCGAAACAGTGACTCGGGACCATAAGCATCGCGAACTCTACTTTGCGGATGCGGGGCCGAGGGGCGTCGTGCGGAAAGTGGTGAGCGAGCAGGACGACAAGTTTTTCGACGAGCAATATGACTTGACCTTTACCGGCAACAAGCTGCTATGGCTGAGTTGGCGCGATGGTCACACACATATTTACGAGTACGGCTTTGAACCGTCGGCAACGGGCGGCGAAGCGAAGATGGAACGGCAGCTGACGACCGGCGACTTCGAGGTGGATGCGGTCAAGGGAGTGGATGCCAAGGATGGTGTTGTCTACTACCTGTCGAACGAGGGCGATGCGCGGGAGCAGCAGTTGTGGGCGGTGAAGCTGGATGGGACGGGCAAGCACCAGGTGACCAGCCAGACTGGCTTCCATGACGTGGTGTTCTCGCCGAATGCGCGATTCTTTTCGGACCAGGCTTCATCGTTGATGGTACCGCCGACGGTGAGCACGTGCCGCAACGAAACGGACTGTAATGTTTTCTGGACGTCGCCATCGGTAGCGGCTTATGACCTGGTCGGTCCGGAACCACTGGAGCTGAAAGCAGCCGACGGCAAGACGACGCTGTTCGCAAGCCTGCAGCTGCCACAGGGCAAGCAGAAGAAGGAGCATGTGCCGCTGATTGTGAACCCTTATGGCGGCACGCATGCGCAGACGGTGCGCAATGCGTGGAACGGCCGCGAGCTGCTGTTTGACCAGGTGCTGGCGCAGCATGGGTTTGCGGTGCTGCATGTGGACAATCGCGGGATGGGGTATCGCGGCCGCGACTTTGAGCAGGCGGCATATCACAACTTCGGGCCGGTGCAGCTGGAAGATCAGCTGGCGGCGGTCGACCAGGTGCTGGCGATGCATAAGGAGCTGGATCCACAGCAGCTGGGCTGGTGGGGCTGGAGCTGGGGCGGCACATTCACGCTGTATGCGATGTCCCATTCGGATCGTTTCAAAGCAGGCGTATCAGTGGCGCCGGTGACGGACTGGCGCAATTACGATTCGATTTATACCGAACGCTACCTGGGTATTCCGGCAGAAGATCAGGATGCGTACAAGGACGACTCGGTGGTGAACAGCGTGAAGTCGCTGAAGGGGCGGCTGCTGCTGGTGCACGGAACAGGCGATGACAATGTGCACATGGCGAACACGATCCAGTACATCCAGAAGCTGATAGAGGCGGATATTCCGTACGATCTGCAATTGTATCCGCGGAAGACACATTCGATTGCCGGACCAGAGGCCCGGACACATTTGTATGAGCGGATCCTGGCGCAGTTTGAGATGTACCTCGGCCGGGAGGCACCGGGACAGAAGGCTGCGGAGGGTGCGGAGGCCAAGTGAGTGCCGTTGACACGCTGAAGGAAGAGGCACTGGTGCGGGCGCGCACGCAGGTGGGCGACTTTGAGTTGACGGTGCTGACCGACGGCTCGTACCTGCTGGATGGCGGCGCGATGTTCGGCGTGGTGCCGAAGACGATGTGGGAGAAGCGTGTGGCGGCCGATGCGCAGAACCGCATTGTGCTGGGGTTGAACACGGTGGTGGTCCGGACGGGAAAACATACCGTCGTGATTGAGACGGGGATTGGCGACAAGCTGCCGGAGAAGATGCGTGCAATCTTCGAGGCGAAGCAGTTGCTGCCGCGGAGCTTTGCGGCAGCCGGGATCGCGCTCGAAGAGGTCGATGTGGTGATCAATACACATCTGCATTTCGATCACTGCGGCTGGAATACGCGGTTGAATGAGCGCGGCGAAGTGGTGCCCACCTTTCCGAATGCATGCTACTTCGCGCATCGCGGCGAGGTAGAGCATGGGCATCTGCAGCTGGAGCGGGATGCGGTAAGCTACCGCAGCGCGAATTACGATCCGCTGGTAGAAAGCGGACAGATGACGCTGGTGGACGGCGACTGCGCCGAGATTGTGCCGGGAATTTCGGTCGAGACGTTTCCGGGACATACGGCACAGACGCTGCTAGTGATGATCGATTCAGGAGGCAGGCGCGCGTGCTATGCGTCGGACCTGATCCCGACCAGCGCGCATCTCGATCCGACTTGGGTGATGGGCTACGATCTCGACCCGGTGCGCTGCATTGCGGAACGGAAGCGATTGTACGAGCGGGTGATTCCCGAAGAGTGGCTGGTGCTGTTCACGCATGACCACGCGGTCCCGATGGGGTATGTGCAGGCGGGTGAGAAGGGCAAGCCGGTACTGCGTCAAATGGAGAGTTAGCGCGGGCGACCGAGCATCGCCCGCGGTGATTTTCCTTGTTCAGCTATGCGGACTTCAAAGCAGTCAGCAGGGCCTGGCCATCGGGTGAGCCGAGTCCGGTGCAGGCGTCCCAGCCGGGGCCGGCGTTGAAGGCTCCGTTGCTGCCGCTGGTGACGTCGAAGAATGCGGAATGAGCGAGTGGATAGAGCTTCGGATTGAGGAAGCCCACCTTGGCGCCGAGCTGCTGGTTGAGCAGGGCGATCAGGCCGGCCCATAAAGGCGCGACGGCACTGGTGCCGCCAACGACTTCCTGCTGCCCGTCCACCAGGGTCTGATAGCCGGTGCCGGGTGCTGCGTCTCCGGCGACATCCGGCACGCCGCGGCCACCTTTCGAGGAGGCAGGCGCGGGTACTCCCGCATTGGCCTGCCAGGTCGGCAGAGTGAAGAGCTTGCTGACGCCGCCTCCGGTTGCGCCGCCGCCGTTCGACTGATCGTTCCAGACGACTTCCGATTTCCTGGTGCCATTGCTGGCGGTAAGCGCTGTGCCACCGCAGGCGAGCACATGCGGGCTGGAGGCGGGAAAGTCGACGGTGTTGCCGGTTGCGCCATCGGTCGAGCCATTGTCGCCGCTGGCGACGGTGATGCTGATGCCGAGGGCGGCGGCGGACTGGCAGGTGGTGTCCATACTGTGGACCGCGGTCTGTGACCAGCTGGACTCTGGACCGCCCCAGGAGATGGAGATGACGCTCGGATCGTTGGTGCTGTCGTGGATGGCGGTCGAGATGGCGTCCTGAAAGCCCTGGTCGGTATTGGTAGTGAAGTAGACGACGATCTTTGCTCCCGGAGCGACGGCGCCTGCGACTTCGATGTCGAGCATTACTTCGCCGTCTGCGCCATTGGGATCGCCGGGCGTGTTGGTGCCGCCGTCGAGTAGAACCGCGGTGACGTTCGGCGGCGTGAGGCCGAGGGATTTGAAGTAGTTCGTGATGTCTGTTGTTGTGTAACCGCCGCCGAGCTCGATGATGGCGATGGTCTGCCCGGCTCCGGCGAGTGTGCCAGAAGGCGGCTGAGGGAATTTGTAGACCTGGGCGACCTGGGGCGGCGTGAAGGTGCCGGAGGTCGATGCGGCCGGGGATGCAATGATCGAGTCTTTTCGATAGCGGAACTTGGGAGTGGCGATGGGGCGGTTATCCAGGCCGAGCACCGCTTCAACGGAGGGAACCAGTTCCTCCGGAATGGTGACGTGGCCAGTGAAGGCGTGAAAGCTGGAGGGCTTCTGCGTCGTTGATCCGGACAGCTCGGGCTCATAGTTATTCAGCTCTACGCCGAAGGCTGCGTTGAAGGCGCTGACGGGGCCGTGCAGCTCGACGCGGCGACGCTCGAGGCTGGACGCCTTGTCGTCGATGGTGAGACCGTGGGCGCGGGCGAATTCGCACACTGTATCGAAGGCAGACTGCGATGCGCCGTACTGATCGTTCAGCTCCTGCCGGGACATCTGTCGGCCATTGAGACTGTCGACATCAAGCGGCGTTTTGCGCTGCAGGATGACCGAGACGCGGATCTGCCGATCGGCTGCAGCCTTGCCCATGTGACGTGCGTTCGGGATGGCCTGGTGTTCGCTGAAGGGGAGGGCGACGCGGCGGGAAAAACGATCAGTGGGGGACATGATTTCTCCTTCGGGCTGGGTGATGCCGTGGACGGAATGACACGTATATGTATCAGACGATGAGATGAGGGTTCAGGGCTCGGCGGGTGTGAAGAACTCTTCAACGACAAAGGCGCGCGGGTTTGTGCGGATTTTTGCTAAAGCGGGATGTTGCCGTGCTTCTTCGGCGGATTTTTATCGCGTTTGCCTTCAAGCATGGTGAGGGCGCGGATGAGGTGCGGCCGGGTCTCGCTGGGCAGGATGACGGCGTCGACGTAGCCACGTTCGGCTGCGATGTAGGGGTTTGAAAAACGGCGGCGGAATTCGTCGGTCTTTTCCTTGCGGGCGGCGGCGAGAAGTTCGGCACGGCGGTTGTCAGTGAGAGGGCCTTCGCGGGATTCGGCATCGCGCATGTACTGGTCGAGCTCACGGCCGTAGACGATGTTGACGGCGCCTTCCGGACCCATGACGGCAATTTCGGCAGTGGGCCAGGCGAGGTTCACGTCGGTACGGATCTGCTTGGAGCTCATGACGCAGTAGGCGCCCCCGTAAGCTTTGCGGGTAATGACAGTGAGCTTGGGCACGGTCGCTTCCGCATAGGCGTAGAGCAGCTTGGCGCCATGGCGGATGATGCCGCCGTACTCCTGCTGGGTGCCGGGCAGGAAGCCGGGTACGTCTTCGAGGGTGATGAGTGGAATGTTGAAGGCATCGCAGAAGCGGACGAAGCGGGCGGCCTTGGCGCTGGCATTGATGTCGAGCACACCGGCGAGGTGCATGGGCTGGTTGGCGACGATGCCGACGGGGCGGCCATCCATGCGGGCGAAGCCGATGACGATGTTGCGGGCGTAGTGCTCCTGGACTTCGAAGAAGTAGGCGTCGTCGACGATGTGGTGGATGACGTCCTTAATGTCGTAGGGAGTGGTGGGCTCAGAGGGGACGAGGGTGTCGAGGGCGGCATCTTTGCGCGTGGGCGAATCGGTCGGTGTGCGGCGGGGTGCGTCTTCAAGATTGTTCGACGGAAGGAAGCTGAGCAACTCGCGCAGCATGGCGAGGCATTCGGCGTCATCGTGCGCCATGAAGTGCGCAACGCCGGAGACTTCGTTGTGAGTGCTGGCCCCGCCGAGCTCTTCCTTGGTGACTTCTTCATGCGTAACAGTCTTGATGACGTCGGGTCCGGTGACGAACATGTAGGAGGTCTTGTCAACCATGAGGATGAAGTCGGTGATGGCGGGCGAGTAGACAGCGCCGCCGGCGCAGGGGCCAAGGATGGCGGAGAGCTGGGGAACGACGCCCGAGGCGAGGGTGTTCTGCAGGAAGATGTCGGCGTAGCCGGCGAGTGAGACCACGCCTTCCTGGATGCGCGCGCCGCCGGAGTCGTTGAGGCCGATGATCGGGGCACCGACCTTGAGGGCCATCTCCATCAACTTGATGATTTTGGCGGCGTTGCTTTCGGAAAGGGATCCGCCGAAGACGGTGAAATCCTGCGCGAAGACGAAAACAGTGCGGCCATCGATGAGGCCGTAGCCGGTGATGAT
>CAZZYN010000080.1:0-16797 GCA_964658265.1 uncultured Acetobacteraceae bacterium
GGTCTCACTTGATCCCAGTGTGACCCACATGGTGCCGCGTGACCTGCAGACGCAGCAGGAGAAGCTGAGATCGGGAAGCCGCGAAAGTCTCCCTGAAATCACGCACGGGGACTACGGCCCGGCAGCGGCAGCGAGTTGGATGGCATAGCTGATCGACAAGTCGGCAAGTTCGTTGATCTAGCGGCCTAAATTAGGCCGCTACGCTGGGGGACCCGCCTGATCTCAGCCCGCTACGCTGAGTTCTTCTTCCAATTGTTGCTTCTGGAAGAGGCGTGCGTAAAAGCCGTCGCGTTCAATCAGTTCTTCGTGAGTGCCATATTCTGCGATGGAGCCGTGGTCCAGCACCGCAATGCGGTCTGCGTGGCGGACAGTCGAGATGCGGTGCGAGATGAAGATTGTCGTACGACCGCGCATGATCGTACGTAGATGTTGCAGAATGCGTTCTTCAGTGTACGTGTCAACACTCGCCAGCGCGTCGTCGAGGATCAGGATGGCCGGATCGCAAACCAGTGCGCGAGCGATGGCAGTCCGCTGCTTCTGCCCCCCGGAGAGGGTCAGTCCACGCTCGCCGACCATGGTATCGAAGCCAAGTGGAAACTCTTCGAATTCGGCGCGTATATGGGCAGCCTCAGCAGCGGCCAGGATAGAGTCGGGCTGGGCGTTTGGCGCGCCGAAGGCGATATTTTCACGAATGCTTTCGCTGAAAAGAAATGTTTCTTGGGGAACGAAGGCGATGTTTGTGCGAAGCACTTCGAGCGGGTAGGCACGAATCGGAAGGCCGTCGATGAGGATACTGCCGGCGACTTGGCTTCCGGAATACGAAGCTGGAAGGCCAGCACTGTGAATCCCGCCATTGGAATGGCCGGGCAATTGCGCTGAAGTCGAGGTAAAAGGTATGGCCTCCTGCGTTGCACCTGGCTCAGTGCCTGGCAGTGCATCCTGATCTACGTCAAAGATGCGAGCGAGCAGGCTGACCAGTGTGGATTTGCCGGAGCCGGTTGGACCAACGATCGCGAGACTTGACCCTTCAGGTATTTCAAGCGAGATGTGATGCAGAGCTTCGACCATTTTGCCCGAGGTGTCGCGATAGGAAAAGTTGAGTCCGCGAATACTGATCTCGCCGCGCAGGCGCAGGTTTGGTGGAAGTGAAGATGCTGCCTGTGCGTCATCGATCGCGGGTCGCTGCTTCAGCAATTCGTCGATGCGGACGACCGAAGCGGTTCCGCGCTGAACCAGATTCACCACCCAGCCAAGCGCAATGATCGGCCAGGTAAGCATCACCATGTAGGTGTTGAATGCAACAAAATCGCCCACGCTGATGCGGTGGGTCAGCACTTCGTGCCCGCCTACCAGGAGGGAGACGACCATAGCGAGTCCAAGAATGAATTCCAGTGTGGGCCATAGCATGCCCATAAGCTGAACCAGGCGCAGACCGCGCCTGATATTTTCTTGATTCGACTTCTCAAAGGCCTCTATCTGTGCTTCTTCCTGGGCGAAAGCACGCACCAGGCGGGCCCCGGAGAAGTTCTCCTGGGCCTGTGCGGAAATCTCTGAATACATGGCCTGGATGCGCTCAAAACGTTCATGAATACGCCGACCGAAACTCTGAACCAGGATACTGGCAAGTGGCAGCGGTGCAAGTGCGACAAGCGTGAGAAACGGACTGATACGAAGGAGAAAGAAGACTGCGCCAACCGAAAAGATGACGGTGTTGGCGCTGTACATGATGGCTGGACCCAGTAGTTGACGAACGGCATTCAGGTCGTTGGTCATGCGGGCCATAATGTCGCCGGTGCGGTGGTCCTGGTAGAAGGAGGCAGACTGTTTTTCGAGATGCTCGAATAGGTCGTTGCGAAGGTCGAACTCGATCTCGCGGGAAATACCAATCATGATCCAGCGAGTAAGAAAGAGGAAGACGCCAGAGGCAGCAGAAAGACCGACCAACAGACCGGCTAGATGCAGCGCGGCTGAGCGCGTGAAGCCGTGATTGAGACCGCTGATAGAGCGGCCAATGACGAGCGGGATCGCAATCTTGAAAGCATTTGAAAGCAGAACGACCAGGCCGCCCCAGAAAAAGTCACGCCGGTAGCGGCGAAGGTAGGGGAATAGAGGCCTTAGCTTATCTAACATGGCAGTCTTTATTGTAGCGGGTGGGTTAGCGGCACAAGGGTGAGGGGGCAGCCCGTGGAAAAGAATCTTTGTCACCACCGAAAAGGCTGGTTAGGAATGCTTGGCGACTCATGCCCATTAAAGCCTACTACTCCGCTGCTGTTAGTGATTTTCTCGAGGATGATCCAGCGCGCATCCTCGGCGTCCTTACCGAGGCTCACCGGCACGCAGTCGAGGAAGACCAGCGGCGAGCGTGGCAACAACAGATCCTCATCCTTAAAGAATCGGCGAACAGCTATCCTGCAGCACGGCTATTTCTTGAACTCTACATCCCTCGCATGGGCAAACGTGCTGATGCGGCTTTGATCGCCGCAAACATTGTTTTCCTGATTGAATTCAAAGTTGGGGACACGGAGCACATGGCATCCGCCTACGACTAGGTGGAAGATTACGCGCTAGACCTGAAAAACTTCCACGAAGGCAGTCACACGGTGGCCATCGTGCCGATCCTGGTGTCCACGCACGCCGCGAGGCGGGCTTCGCCAACGATTCACTTTGCGGATGACCTAGTGGCAGAACCGGTCGGAACAAATGCGCAAGGTCTGACTGGGGTGTTCGATCTTGTCTGCTCGAAGTTCTCGTTTCCCACTCTTGACGTTGTGACCTGGATCGCGAAAGGGTACAGGCCGACACCGACGATCATTCAGGCTGCGGAGGCACTGTATCGGACACACCGTGTGGAAGAGATCAGGCGTAATGATGCTGAGGAAAACTTAGCGAGAACTCGAGAAACTGTGTTTGCTGTAATTGATCGATCGCGTTTGGAGGGAGTGAAGTCGATCTGCTTTGTGACAGGTGTGCCGGGATCCGGCAAAACGTTGGCCGGCTTAGATATCGCAACTCGCCGTTCGGAAGAGCATGCGGAGGAGCATGCAGTATTTCTTTCGGGCAACGGGCCGCTCGGGGACGTGCTCCGCGAGGCTCTTGCGCGGGATCAGGCGCTCCGTGAAGGGATTCCAAAGAAGGCTGCGCGGCGCAAGGTCACTAGCTTTGTTCAGAACATCTATCACTTCCGTGATGACAATCTGTCTGAACACAAAATGCCGTCAGAGAGAGTGGTGGTCTTTGAGGAAGCCCAGCGAGCGTGGACCCGCAAGCAGCTTGCGAAGTTCATGATGCGGACGCCAAAATTTCCCGATTTTGAAATGTCAGAGCCGGAGTTCCTGCTGAGTGTAATGGATCGTCATCCGGACTGGTGCACTGTACTGTGTCTAGTGGGCGGCGGTCAGGAGATCAATACTGGGGAAGCTGGCATTTCTGAATGGATGAATGCTCTTGAGACGAGATTCCCACATTGGAAGGTGCATATTTCGTCTCGCATGGCGCTCCCGGAGTATGGGTCATCCGAACAGGTGAACAAATTTCTCGCGTCAGCGCAGCTTTAGAAGGATGAACATCTACATCTGGCAGTGTCAATGCGGTCGTTTCGAGCGGAGGCGCTCTCTACTTTTGTGCAGTTGGTCATCGATAGTAAGCCAGAGGAAGCTCGCGCTACGTTTCTGCAGATCAAAGCGAGCTATCCCATCTATGTCACGCGGGATTTAAAGACGGCTCGAGCGTGGCTCCGCGGCAAAGCCCGAGGAACGGAGCGGTATGGCCTTGTGGCTTCCTCTAAGGCCCTGCGATTAAAGGCAGAGGGCATCCACGTCAGATCCGAGATTGTTCGACGTGAATGGTTCCTGAATGCGAGCACCGATGTGCGCTCCTCCTACTACCTGGAAGATGTAGCAACGGAGTTTGCGGTGCAGGGATTAGAACTCGATTGGGCAGGAGTGTGCTGGGATGCTGATTTTCAATACGGCCGAAACCACTGGGTGTGTCGAGCGTTCAAAGGAACAAAGTGGCAACTGATGGCAGACGAGGGTAGGCAGCGTTTTCTGAAGAACGCGTATCGAGTGCTCCTGACGCGAGCCAGGCAAGGCATGATCCTGTTTGTCCCGAATGGCGATCTGAACGATCCGACTCGACTTCCCGCTCTTTACGGCGGAACGTTCCGGTATCTCTGTGCCTGCGGCATAGAGGTGCTCTGAACTTGAACAGCTTGCAAATGTCAGGTCGGAGTTCGCAGCAGCAGATAGCCGCCAATTAGGCCAAAGAGCAGGTCAGGGGACCAGGCGGCGAGGAAGGCGGGCAGCATATTGACGTTGCCCATGGCTTCAAAGGTGCCGTCGACAACCCAGTAGGCAATGGCAAGTCCGATGGCAGCGGCAATGCCGGCGAGAGAGCCGCGACGGCCCATCGATAGAGCGAACGGGATGGCAAGAATCGACATGACCAGTGTAATGAGCGGGTACGCGAGTTTGCGATTCAGCTGTACGCGCAGTCGCATGGTGTCAAAGCCACTCTGGCCGAGGTCGTGGATGTAGCGGTCCAATTCGCCGAAACTCATCTCCTGGGACTGGCGATTTTCCTTTTTGAAGTATGTTGGATCTTCGTGGATGTCCGGAAAGGTCTTGACCTGGAACGTCTGATAGTCCTTCATGGCATCGCCCTGAAAGGTGCGTTCCCAGCCATTTTCAAAGATCCATTGATGCAGCCCGGGCTCCCAGTGCGCGCTGTTTGCGAAGATGCGTGTAGAGAGAGCAAAGGTCTCGGGATCGAACTCGAAGACAGAGATATTCGCGAAGCGGTCGCGATCAGAATCGAAAAATTCGTAATAAAAGATGCGGCCTGGTTTACCGGCGAGCTGATGTCCGAAGATCCATTGCTGATCCGGACGAAGAAAGGTCTGCGCGGGCTTTCCTTTGATGATGGAGCGAAGAGCTTCCTGCTGGCGGTTTGCAACTGGCAGGTAGCTCTCGTCGAAGATAAAAAGAGAGATGCCGAGAATGCCGGCGACTACCAGTACCGGAACCATGACGCGGTAGAGACTGATACCTGTGGCCTTCATCGCGGTTAACTCACTGGTGCGATTGAGCGCACCAAAGGTGGCGAGCACGGCCACCAGGGTGCAAAGCGGTGTGAGGTTGTAGATGAGGTTGGGCATAAGGTTGATGAGGTACTCGCCGACGGTGACAAGCGGCGTGCGATTGCGGATGATGTCCCCAAGCAGCTCAAAGAAGGTGAAGATGAGCATCAGCAGCAAAAAGCTGACAAGGACAAGCGCAAAGGTAGACAGAAACTGCCGCAGGATATAGTCGTCAAGGATGAGCGGGAAGCTGCGGCGGCCCGAGCGATGGCGGCCAGCGACAGAGGTGGCAAAGGATTCTTCGCGATCAATCGCAGGTACAGCCGTATCAGCTGCCGGTTTGCGTGTAGAGCGGAAAAGGCCCGCCAGCGCCGGGAACCAGGTTACACCGCCGCGTCTTGAAAGCTGGCGCAGCAGGAGCAGTCCGAAGATTGCAAAAAGTACGTTGACCGTCCACACGCCGATAACTGCGCTGACCTTATCCTGCCGTGCCAGCGCGATGCCGGTGGAGGAAAGAAAGTAATAAACGAAGACGAGCAAAATCGTGACGACGAAGCCAGCGCTTTTGCCGCCCCGACGGGACGACATGCCGAGCGGTACACCAACCAGCATCAACACAAGGCACGAAGCCGGATAGGCGAAGCGCTTGTTCAATTCAATGGAGTACCACTTGCCATTGAGCTGATGGGCCCGGCGGTAGAGTTCTCGATTGCCCATCGCCAGGATAGGAGTGTCAGCATGACCGATGTGGCCCTCTTCCTGTGTGCCGATCGCCAGCGGGACATCCGATTCAGCAAAGGTAGAGACGGTGTACTGACTGGGATCAAGCGTCGACGCATCATGCTGAGTTCCGTCGCGCAGACGCATGCGCAGCGTGTTGTCGCCGCCGTTGACGACCGTCGCATGCTCGGCCGTAGTGATCTTTGGGTCGTTGTGATCAGAGAGATCGGCAAGGAAGACGCGGTGCCACTGCGATGATCCGGCACTGCCGCGAACGTCCTGCACGTAGAGCACATAGTTTTTAAAGTCTTCATAGAAGACGCGTGGCTGAATCTCAAAGCTCGCCTGCGAAGTCTTGATGGAATTCTCCAGCTGAAGCAACGCTGACGTCGACCTGGGAGCCAGGTAGAGTGCGTTGACCAGGCATACGGCCCAGCCGAGTACTGCGACGATGAAGACGATCCGGACAAAGTGCCAGACGCCTATGCCCGATGCGCGCATGGCGGTAATCTCGCTGTCGGCAGCGAGTCGACTGAGGCCGAGCAGCACTCCTACTAGGACCGCCATCGGAATGGTGACGGTGAGCGTATTCGGGAGCGTGTAGAGAAAAATGCGGGCAATGTTCCCAAGAGAAGCGCTCTCCCGGACCATAAGGTCGAGGATGCTACCCAACGGTTTCATGAAGATGATGAACGTGAAAAGCGCACCGCCAAGCAGTGCGTGGGAGAGGACTTCGCTGAGGATGTAGCGGGTAAAGATGCGCAATGCGTTGATGGCTCCGCTGATGCGTGGTGCGTCTACAGTTTACGATGTCAGCTTCTTTGATTGGCGCCAGGTTCCAGCCGATGCCGGCAGCGATCAGGGCTTTGTTGCGATCTCCAGCACGGCATGAGCAGCGACATGATGAAGATCAGAAAAGTTGCCCTGGTTAGTACCGATACTGAGACGCCCGCGTGAGTCGATATAGAGCAGGCTTTCGCCAACTGGCACATCGCTGAAAGTTTTGACGAACGACATGGTGTAGGCTTTGCCGTCGAGGGCGATGGTGACCTTGTCGCCGATGCTGTACCCAAGTTTCGCGAAGGTGGCGGAGGGTACATTGAGGACGAGATTGCCGAAGGGACCATCCGTACCGATGACTTCTGCATGCAGCTTTTCGCCCGCGATGGAGGCACTGGTGTTTTCGAGGCGGACCAGCTTTGTGATGTCCACCGCAGGACCGGCCTGCGTCCAGTCGTCGCCGCGCGCGAGATGAGCGCCGGTGGGGGAAAAAATATCTCGACCATGGAAGGTAGAGGAAAGCTTCGCACCAATCATCCATGCCGGGTTGGTAATCTCGCGCGCCCCTTCAAGCCCGTCCCGGTCAGCCAGGAGCGTGATCATACCGTTGTCTGGCAGAACGAAGTACTGGCCGATCTTCGACTTCGCGATGATTGCTTTGCGGGTGCTCCCAACAGTCGGATCAATAACGGCAACAAAGACCGCGTCTTTCGGGAAGTAGGGTGCAGTGCCTGCGAGGAATCGCCCTGCCTCTGCGATGTCAAAAGGGGTCACCTGGTGAGTGATGTCCAGAATAGTGACGCCGGGAGCAACCCCCTGCATAACGGCGCGGCAGATACCGACAGCATCGTCCTTCGTGTCGAAATCGGTCATAAAGCCGATAGTTTTGAGGTGCTGCTGCGCCTGCGCTGACAGCAGTGCAAGGGAAACAAGGGTCAGCAGGAGAAAAGTTCGGAAGGGTCGGCTACTGGGCACGTGCGGCTCCATTGAGTCGAAAGCGGGTAGATGAACAGCTGCGACAAAGATACCAGTCGAGGGAAGCGCACCAGTCGGCGATTAAACGTCGGCCGGCGGCGGTGGGGAAGCCGACGCTAAGCTGCCTGCCGGCGAAGGAACGAAGCGATAGCCGATGCCCCGTACAGTCTCGAGATGGACCGGACGAGCCGGATCGTCTTCGATATAGCGGCGAAGGCGAACCATGAAGTTATCGATAGCGCGGGTGTCCGTATCTTCGCGCACATGCCAGACGTCTTCGAGTAACTGCTTCCGCGAAATGATTTCGGCCTGATGACGGACCAGGTAACGCAGCAGCTCGGCTTCCATCACAGTGAGACTGATGGAACGGGGTGCTGTGCCGGCCGTCGTAAGTCGCAGTGCGGCGAAGTCGATGGTGCGCCCGGAGAAGTTGAAAACAGAAGATGGTTCAGGCTCAGCCCGGGCGGGGACAGTGGCTTCGCGGTGCCATGTGGTCCGACGCAGCAGGCCATGCAGGCGTGCGAGCAGGATGGATAACTCGAAGGGCTTGGGCAGATAGTCATCGGCACCGGCAGCGAAGCCGCTGAGTACGTCTTCCGGACGGCTGCGCGCAGTGAGCAGCAGGACAGGGACGTAGTTTTGTTGATCGCGAAGTTCCTGCACGACCGAGAAACCATCGCGGCCCGGAAGCATGACATCGAGAATGACCGCGGCAATCGGTTCGGGTGGTGAGAGCAGGACCGGCATCGCGGCCTCACCAGTCTCGAAGACGAGCGTGCGATAGCCTTCGGCTTCGAGGTTGAAGCGCAGACCCTGGGCGAGGTGGGCTTCGTCTTCGACCACCGCAATGGTTAGCATGGATGCAGGATTCACGCGGTCACGGTCGCCTTGGAAGCAGTCTTCGCCTCTTCGGATGTGGGTAGCACGCGTGGAAGCTGGAAGTGGATGGTGGTGCCGCGACCCTCGCCACCGCTGACGGCATGCACGTCGCCGCCATGCTGACGAACGATCGTTCGGACAAGAAACAGGCCGAGTCCACTGCCTTTGATATGCAACAGGTTGCGATGCGGTACGCGATAGAAACGTCGAAAGACGCGTTTCAGCTGACCGGGCGGAATACCGATGCCCTGGTCGGCGATCGAGAAGCGGATCCAGGAATTGTCCGTATTGTTCAGACGTACCTGGATGTCAACTTTACCGTGGGCATACTTGACTGCGTTGTCGAGAACATTAAGCACAGCAGTCTGCAGGTCCTCTGGATTGCCAAGCGCCAGCGACGATTCGTTTTGCAGCGGCGGCCCTTCGAAGCGCATGGATTGAATCGATTCGGGAAGAAGATGATGACGCTGGACAGTGATGGCCACGCAGGCACCAAGCAGCTCTGCAATATCGACCGGGATGCGTGCGCGGCTGCCGGCGGGCCGTTGACGAATCTCTCCGGCCTTCAGCACCTGCTCCACCATGGCAAGCAGGCGATTACTGTCGGCCAGCATGATCGAATAGAACTCCTGCCGCTGTGGTTCGGAAAGGTCGCGTAGCTTCAGTGTTTCAAGATAGAGGCGGATCGACGCGAGCGGAGTTTTCAGCTCATGGGTCACCGCGTTGAGGAAGCTGTCCTGCTGCTCGTTGCGGCGGACTTCCCGGACCAGGAAGATGGTGTTGAGCGTGACACCGGCGATCAGCAATCCGAAGAAGGGTATGCCGAGAGCCAGCGGCACCCACTCACGCCAATTGAGAATGACCCAGCCAACGTTAAGCGCGATGGTGAGTGCGAGCATGCAGACGCCGAGTGCGATGAAGAAGAACATCGACTTTTTTCGGCGGGTGATGCGCATGCACATAGCTTACTGGAGTGACAGCTGGAAGGCACCTGGCCGTTCCTCTTGTGCATGCAGAAGCCCCCGGAATGCATCTGCATCCAGGGGCTTTTGCTTAGTCTGTTGACTGATTAGACGCCGGCTGGGCGTGGATCGTGCTTATCGTATTCTGCAATTTTTATGTCGCGGGCGAGGCCGAGTTTTTGAAGGATCCAGATGCCATAGTAGTTTGCATCGATCTCGTACCAGGCCAGTCCGTGACGGGCAGATACCGGATGCGCATGATGGTTGTTATGCCAGCCTTCGCCGCCAGTCATCAATGCGACCCACCAGTTATTGCGTGAATCATCGCGGGTCGGGAAGCGCTTGGTGCCCCACATGTGTGTCGCCGAGTTGACCAGCCATGTGGCGTGGAGACCGAGGGTGACACGCAGAAAAATTCCCCAGAGGACGCCCGGGACGCCGGCGACGAGGTACAACACGGCAGCCGCGACAAGCAGCGGCACGTAGTGATACTTGGTGATCCAGCGGTGGAACTTGTCCTTCGCGAGATCCGGAGCATAGCGCGCAAGGAGTGCGGTTTCGTGTCCGAGCGCATCACCCATCATGATCCAGCCGATGTGCGCCCACCATGCACCCTCGTGCGGGGTGTGAGGATCGCCGGGCTTATCAGAATTCTGGTGATGCACGCGGTGCGTGGCGACCCAGAACATTGGTCCACCTTCAAGCGCCAGGCAGGCAAACGTGGTCAGCATGTACTCGACCCACTTGGGCGTGCGATAGCCGCGATGGGTCAGCAGGCGATGATAGCACATGCCGATGCCCATGTTGATGGCCATGACGTAAAGGATGACAGCGCAAATCAGTGCCTTCCAGGTAAAGAAGAACAAGGCAGCAATCGCGCCGACATGGAAGAGTGTGAAGACGATGGTTGACGGCCAGTTCATCTTGTCAGACTGGGTCGCACGGCCGAGTACCGGGGCCAGTGGACGCGGGTCGGACTTCACGCGGCCTTCGGGAGAGACAGTCTTTTCCTGAACGAGGGGAGGAGCAATAGTTGACATAGGCGGGTCAGTTTTCCTTGGTCGAGCGTGCTGCTCTAGATCCAAGCTAGCAGCGACTTGGGGTCCCGCCGGTAAGACTTTTGTAATTGGAAACAGGCTGTTCGGGATTGGGCTGTCAGCGCATCCTCATTCCTGCCGTGATCCGCAGATTGCCAAGGCCACGGGGGCTGAAAGATGCAACGTTCGGGGTATGAAGCCGTAGCGGTACAGCTGATGCGCCTGAATTGGATCATCCAGGTCCGTGCCGAGACCTGGATGATCCTAGAGCCTAGCCGATGAAGTCGACTTTGACTGCGTGGGGAATGATGCCTTTGGCATGGCCCATCTCGAGCAGCTTGACGATGGCTTCCTTGCCATCCGGACCGTAATCTAGTGTGCGTTCGTTGACATACATGCTGACGAAGCGGTTGGCGGTCGCAGTGTCAAGTTCCCGGGCGAACTGCATGGCATAGGCGAGAGCTTCTTCGCGGTTGTCGAGCGCATGCTGAATGCTTTCGCGCAGGGCGTTGGTCACGGTCAGCATTAACTCGGGACCCAGATCGCGCTTGATGGCATTGCCGCCGAGAGGCAGCGGCAGGCCGGTCTCTTCGCGCCACCACTGGCCCAGATCGATGATCTTGTGCAGGCCGTTCGATGCGTAGGTGAGCTGGCCTTCATGGATGATGAGGCCGGCATCGAAGTTTCCCGCGAGGATTTCGGGAATGATCCGGTCGAACGGAACAGTGGTCGTTGCGATTTCCGGCGCAAACAGCTTCAGAGACAGGTAGGCCGTGGTGAGTTCGCCCGGAACAGCAATCTGGACGCGCTTGATATCGTCCAGCGAGAACTGACGGTTAGCCACGATCATCGGGCCGTAGCCCTCACCCACGCTGCCGCCGCAGGACATGATGGCGTAGTTGTCCTGCAAGTAAGGATAGGCATGGAACGATACCGCGGTTACGTCGTAGAAGGCTTCGTTCATTGCCTTGTGATTGAGAGTTTCGATGTCGGTAAGCGTGTGCGTGAACTTCAATCCGGGTACGCGGACCTTGTTGGTCGCCAAGCCGTAAAACATGAAAGCGTCATCCGAATCCGGACTGTGCGCGATCTTGATTTCACGGATGTTGCTGGAGGTGGCGGTGGTGCCGGGATTCGTCGTGACAGGTGCTGTGCCCACGGGTCTTGGTTCCTTTCCATAATCGAGCGGCGCATGCGTCCGGGAGAAGTCCACCCATGCAGCCGGCTTTGCGAATTCAGGCGGCTTTGCGCGCGCGAGAAGAGAGAAGCATGCGGGCGCAGAGAGCAGCCGCCAGGACCTTGATCGCGTCCGTTGGAACAAACGGCAGTACGGAGATGCCCAGCGAGGCATGCGTATGCAGTGCAAGCCACCAGGCTCCGGTGAAGAGCAGGATGGCGTCGCCAACAGCTGCGCTGATCAGCAGCATGGGAAACGATCGGCGATTGCGAGAGAGCAGACTGACAGCCGCTGCCGCGAAGGGCGCAGCCATGAGGTAACCGCCGGTCAAGCCGAGCAATTGGGCGATGCCGCCTGGTCCGTGCGGACTGAACACGGGCAAACCGCTCGCGCCCTCTGCGAGATAGAGATCCAGCGAGGCGAAGGCCGTAAGCGGATCCAGCAGCAGGCCGAGCAACAGAACCGCGAAGGGCTGCATGGTGAGAGGTACCGGAGTAAAGCCGAGCGGAATAGAGATGTGCGCGCAGAGTGCAACCAGCGCAGTCCCACACACGGCATAAATAACGCGGCGGGCTAGCGGGTGCAGGGAAGAAGCGCCTGCTTGTGTGACTGTGCCTGGATGGTTCGCCACCACTGAGTGGGTGATATCGGTCATGACTGACTCCTTTGTTCTGCAGCTTTAATCCGCAGAGCGATTCGTTCGCTGCTACTTCACGCGCCCAGTTCGCGAGGGCTTTGAGCTTCTCGTCACTGCTTCAGCCTCTTCGACAGCCCTCGTCGAAGATTGCGAGATGCGGTGCAGCCGGATGTGCCTGGCAACTGCAGTCGCCGCCCATAACAGCGCGCATAAGCACAGCAGAAGCAGTAGATACAAATAGCGCATACGTACCGGCGGCGAACCCAGCTCACCAAGCCTGAGGATACCAAATCAGCGAGTGTCTGGTGGGATGCGAGGACAAACGCGTTGATACAGCCATGAAAGGCGGTCGCAACTGCCACTTTCGAAAACATAAGGAGGCCGTCACCGCTGGTTGAGGCGCCCAGGAAGACGGCTGGTAGCATGCACACCCCATCCGCTGCCAGGAGTCGCGGCTGACATAGCCGCAGGCAATAAGCAGAAACGTCGACGCGCGAGCTACAATTCGGTGACTTTGCCATGAGCGTGTTCCTGGATGATGGCGAGGTCAAAAGTGACAAGGAGAGTGGCATGCCCACAGAGATCAAGTTTGGAACGTCCGGGTGGCGGGCGATTGTTGCTGACGAGTTCACGCTTGCGAATATTCGCCGCGCGGTTACCGGGATTGCGAAGTACGTTGCGTCAAATGGCAGCGGTCAGCGCGTGCTTGTCGGCCGCGATCCGCGCTTCCTGGGCGAGAGCTTTGTGGAGGAGGCGGCGCGCATCCTGACCCAGCACGGAGTGACTCCGCTGGTGATTGCGGATGCAGCGCCAACCCCGGCTATTTCCTATGCTGTACGGGAGCACAAGGCGAATGGAGCAATTAATTTCACTGCCTCGCACAATCCGCCGGAGTACAACGGCATCAAGTTCTCGACGCCGGACGGTGCCCCTGCGCTGCCGGAGACGACGAAGAAGATCGAGCAGCTGATCAAGGGTCTGGGCGACCAGGAAGTTGCACCCGCGCCGGCTGTGGACAAGTTCGAACAGATCGATGTAAAGCCCACCTATCTGAAGCGGCTGACGGAACTGGTGCAGCTGGACGTGATCAGGAAGGCCAGGCTCAAGGTGGTCTTCGATCCTTTCTGGGGTGCGGCACGGGGCTATACGTCTGACCTGCTCAAAGATGCCGGCATTGACGTGACGACAGTGCATGATTACCGCGACGTGCTGTTTGGCGGGCATGCGCCCGAACCAGATGACCACCTGCTGGGTGACTGCAAAGCGAAAATGAAGGAGACGGGCGCGCAGCTCGGGATTGCGACAGATGGCGACGCCGATCGATTCGGCATTGTCGACCAGGACGGAACCTTCATCCAGCCGAATTACATCATCGCGCTGTTGTTCGAATACCTGGTGGAAACACGCGGCTGGAAGAACGGCGTAGCGAAGTCCGTCGCTACAACCAACCTGATCAATGCACTGG
Source organism: uncultured Acetobacteraceae bacterium (assembly GCA_964658265.1). Classification (GTDB taxonomy): domain Bacteria; phylum Acidobacteriota; class Terriglobia; order Terriglobales; family Acidobacteriaceae. The sequence continues at coordinate 13,710 of CAZZYN010000080.1, forward strand.
CGGACTTCTACAAAATTGAGCTTCATGAGACGCCGGTAGGCTTCAAGTACATCGGCGAACTGATTCTTAAAGATGCCATTGCGATCGGCGGAGAAGAGAGTGCGGGACTGACGATCCGCGGACACGTTCCGGAGAAGGACGGCGTGATCGCCGGGCTGCTGGTTGCAGAGATGGTGGCACACCGAGGCAAGTCCCTGGGAGCGCAACTGAAGGAGCTGTTTGGCAAAGTAGGTTCCTTTTATCCGAATCGCGAGAACTTCCACTTGACTGCGGATTCGAAGGCGAAATTCACTGAGAAGATAAAGGCAGACCCGACGGAGCTTGGCGGTTTGAAGGTTGCTTCGGTGGTTCGTACAGATGGATTGAAACTAATCCTGGAGGACGGATCATGGGTCTGCTATCGGCTGTCCGGAACGGAGCCAGTAGTGCGTGTTTACACGGAAGCTCGTAAAGAGAGCGAGACCGAAAAGCTGAGCAAAGCAGCCAAATCATGGGTGCTGCAGTAGGGCGAGAGGTGGCGGGACGTGGCGATCGGCGTAACGGAAACAGTGAAGACGGGCAGAGAAACACTGGCAGCGCGGCTGATCAACTCCCGGCGGCGTGTTGGAACCTTTACAGCTATCGCCGTTGCCGCACTACTCGGCTACCACGCGGTCGCCGGCAATAACGGACTCACGGTGTACCAGCAGAAGCGCGCCGAAGACCGTGTGCTTGCCACGAAGGTGCTCGAGATGCAGAAGGAGAACGATCGGCTCAAGCGACACGTCGATCACCTCGCCTCAGACCCCGATGCCATCGAATATGAAGCACACACACGGTTGCGCTACACCAAGCCCGACCAGGTGATCGTACTGAACGACGATCCTGCGGCCGGCACCCGCTGAGCACTGGACTGATCGATCAGGGAGCCGAGGCTTCCGGTTTCGGGCCTGTGTGTTCCTTGACGGAGTGGGATGGTCTCCCGGACTCGACGCCGATGGGCAAGATGAATTTGAGCGGCGACTTAAAGAACGCCTTCAGGATGAACACGACCAGTTCTTTTTGCTCGGACGCAGGCACCTGGTAGGCGCGCAGCGCGACGAAGGCAGCGATTGAGAAACTGACGCCCAGGTTCAGTACGAAGCATAGCCCGATACCGCCCATCGCCCAGTAAAGCCAGTCTTTTCCGAAAGATTCGGTACCGAAGCGGGCAGCCGCCAAGGCCAGCGTGCCAGTAGTCAGAGTGACGTGGCGAACGTCCAGGTGCACACCGAAGAATGAGGCCACAACCGGGGTAAAACCAAGCAGGTAGCCAAGCGCGATGCTGGTGCTCCAGCCGGCGAGATCGCGTTCGAGGATATTCGCGGCACGCCACATCTTCGCGCGGCCGATCCGTAGGCCCAGGGGATGTTCTGCGACTGCTTCGGTAACGCGATGATAGACAGAAAAATTTTCGCACCATCCGCCGATCATCGCGGCCATCCAGAGGATGATCCCGGTCAAAATCGCAAAGAAAGCGGTCCCGGAGGTAAACGGATGCAGCGTCTGATACACATGCTCGGCTGACTTCAGCGGCAGGTAGGATTTGCTGAACATCCGCTGCCACAACTTTTCAAACGCGATGGCACCGATGATGACGGCGATGATGTTGCCCAGTGCGGCGGCCAGCTGTGAGCGGGTAATATCGGCCACGAACTCTGAGATTTTCAACCAGCGGGCGTTCCCACGATTGCGGCGGACGATTCCGGCGAAGGTTGCAGCTGTCATCGACGGCTGCTTGGTAGCGAGCACGAGGCCGAAGACCTGCAGCAGGATGAAGCTTACCGCGTAGTCGCTTCCGACGAAGAAGCCTTCGATGAAGAGCGGAAAGTGTTTGCCGATAATGCTCATTTTGAGCGCGGCAGTAAAGACAGTCAGGAGTCCGCCGCCGAGGGCAGCGCGCCACATCAGCCAGTATTCGCTGCGCGAGTGCGCAATGTAGTGTTCGCCGCCGAGGCCGGTGCGTTCCACCATCTTCCGCGCCAGCAGGTTAAGGTTCTGACCAAGTAGTGGCCGGAGACGAAGGTCAGCGAGCTGTCCGACAGCGAGCTGATTGAAGAGGCGTCTAGATGCAGCGATGGTGCGGTTGCGTGAGGTAGCCGTCTGTGCCGTGACTTGTAGCGAAGTGTTTGCAGAATTCAAAGAAGCGATGGGAGGCGCAGCGGCTGCAAATACGTCAGCGATGGCGTTCATGCGGTCAAGCGAAGTGTCAATCGACTGCAGATCAAAAACGAGGTCGGCACTGACACCAGTCTTTTCCATGTGCAGGTGGACCTGCTCTAGCTCTTCGCGGCAGCGTCGGGCAACAGCTTTCCAGAGCACGAATGCCTGCTGGCGGTGTTCTTCGTCCGCGGCATGCACGAAGGTCTCGGTCTCAAAAACGAAGCGGTAGAAGGGTGAAGCGTCGACCGGCAGACCGCTGCCTCGCTCGCGCATGGCAGCAGTGAGGCCGCGGCTGGCGATGCGGGTGGCAAGCAGGCAGAGCGCTTCACGCATGTCAGCGCGGGCGGAGTTCTCGAGGCCCTGCGCGGCAGGCGGAGCAACCAGTTCTGCGATCTGGCTGAAGGCTGCCGAGGAGAGACTCAGAATGCGATCAACATCGCGCTGCGAAGGAAAGAGTTCGGCAAACAAGCCGGCAAGATCCGAGCGTGGATGGACGGAAGGCAGCACGCGCTGCACGATGCGCTGCAGGCTCTCTGAAACCAGGCCGTGATGATGAGAAGGCACGCCGGCCGAAGCAAAAAGTGTGACCGAATGCATCTCGCTGATCATCGCGTCGAAGCTGCCCTGAAAACCTGCACGCAGATCCGTGTCGCGATCCATCAGGTGGAGCCAGCGGGTAAGCTTGAGGGCAAATTGCCGATCAGTGCGAGCAGCCCAGATGTAGTGGACGAGGGATTCAAAATAACGGCGCCGCGTTTCGAACGTGGCGGCTTCAACGAAGCGGGTCGTGTGACGATCCAGGGCACGCGCCAGGCTCGCCCCCGTCCGCGACTCAGCCGGATCTTCCAGCGCCTGGATCAGCTTTTCCGGAACAGGATCCAGATTGCCGGGCTCGAGATGGTCGGCG
>CAZZYN010000081.1:0-16425 GCA_964658265.1 uncultured Acetobacteraceae bacterium
CCCTGTTCTTCTGAGGGTACTTCCGGATGCTGCTGCCTGGAGCCGGCGGGCTGCGGACGATTCGGTTGGCTGATCGGAGGAAAGCCTGGCGAGTTCGGCTGCGCCTGCCGCGCTGGCTCGAGTTGTGCCATCTGTGGCAGCGCCTCGTCGGATCCGCCAAACTTCCACTCCGGCGGCAGGGCGATCAGGTACTCGGCTACCGGATGTGACGGCAGCGGGGCATCCGGCAATGTATCCATTTCAGAATCGTGAGCGACCTTCGTGCCTGGCTGCGACTGTTGAGCGAAGAGCATACCCGTGAACAGAACAAGTGCACTGGCGATGCACCGTTGCGCATACAAGCTGGCGCGCGTCTGCGATCTTGCAGATACACACCATTCTCCGCCGGGGAGGACACTGCCATTCACTTTCGCTATGTTGGCACTTGTCCGGCCCCGGCTCAAGTCTGGTGCGCGTCCGCCTACTTACTGCGGGTCGTCAGCCGGGTTGCTTCGAAGACATCTGGCAGAAATTCGCGAAAGAGTTTCAATCCGGCATCGGCCAGTAATGCTGTTCCAAAGCTGCCCAGCACCACCGTGGCCTTCGCACTTTTTTGCGGATAAAACGTGATCGGCAGTCCTTCGGAAAGCGCATGCCCTGCGATGCCGGAGTAGTTGATGCCTTTTGTCCCGTCGTCGCGACTTCTGATCAGGGTCTGTACCGCGGACCGGGAGCTCCGGTGCCACAGGCTCCCCTCGGCTACACGGTAGTAGCGAGGATCCTCGTGCAGGAGCGCTGGAAAGACACCATCGCCGAAGATGCGGTTCACACCCTGCCGGAACGAAGCAGCACCGAAACGTTCGCCAAATCCTGCACTATCGCTGCCAAAATGAGGATCGGTATCCCGCAGATGCTCGTAACCGGCCGAATAGGCTGCCGTGAAGAGCGATGTCGGACTCACCTCCAGCAGCGCCGCGTAGTGGAGCTTGTCGCGCTTTGAAAAGGGCTGCACAACGACGCCCTTGTTAATCGTCACGTCCCACTTTTTTGCGACGCCCCGCGAGCCTGGGTCAAGCTCATTGAGAATTCTTTCGCCCAGCCGGGGATTGTTGGTCGTTCCAGGCTCGCGCTGCGGCTCAGGCCCGTCCGGCAGGGTTTCCGCCGCGGTCGAAGGTCCTGTTGCAAACTCTGCCCTGCATGGGCGGACAGCCGGAAATATGGCGGTAAAAAGAACAAAACTCAAGGCACATCGTTGTGCCGATCGCTTCAACATCCAGCTCCTGCGCTTCTACCTGGGATCTACCGACATCCAGTCCGGTAGCTGACTGAGATGCAGGTTCATGCCGGTCGACAGGACTCTTCGCCAAGTTCCGCACAGCAATGCGACTCGCTGCATTGCTGGTACCGCTCCGGGGGTGCTCGCGCCGCCATTGACGACGGGCAGGCGCCTGCCGACAATAATGAGAATTGAGGGAGTGCCATGACAGAGCCGCAGCAGCCAGGAACAGGCACGCATACAGAAAAAGAGCCACCGCGACCGGGCGGCTCGCCTTTCGAGAACTTTGGGCGCAGAGTCGAAGAGCAACTGGGTGCGGCCGGTCCACGCATTGAAGAAGAAGTTCGGCGGATCATCGACTACCTCAACGACGAGGTGGTGCCCGAGGTACGACGGCATTCGTCGACCGCCCTGCGCTACGCGTCCGTAGAATTAGGCCGGCTCGCCGAGCATCTTGAGCGAAGGACTGATCGCCCTGCTGCCTCAACAGCAGGCGAGAGCGCTCCCCGGTGATGCATCGGTGCATCCGCCGGCAGTGCTGGACCATGCTCTCCATGGGTTCGGCGATGCTGATGATTTCCGGATGTCACCATCGGCCGCCGGTATCCAATCCACCGCCGCCGCCCGCCATCCAGCAGCCGCAGTCGCAGCCTGCCACACCGCCGGCCCATGGCATTCCCCGTCCGCCGCAGCCCAGCAACGGCTCACCTCCGTCCACGCCAGGGGCTGCGATGCTGCCCAGCGCCGACTCCGAGGAAGATGCGACATTCGTTGCGAGTCACAGGCCGGTCTACACGCTCAGCGGCACAGCCAGTTGGTACGGGCCGCCCTACAACAAGCGGCGCGGCGCCAACGGGCAGATCTTTGACCAGGACGCGCTTACGGCTGCCAATCGCACACTGCCGCTGAACTCGCTGATCCAGGTAACGAATCTCAGGACCGGCCGATCCGCCATCATGCGCGTCACCGATCGGGGCCCCTTCGTGCACGATCGCATCCTGGACCTATCGGTCGGATCCGCCAAAGTCACCGGCGTCTACCTTCCCGGGCTCGCGCCGGTGCGGGTCGATGTCTACGTTGCCCCTTCATCCATTGAAGAAGGCGGCCGCTGGTGTGTACAGATCGGCGCCTTCAAGCATGGGGATGAGGCAGGAAAGCTGCGTGACCAGCTGCAGCGCAAGTATCAGACTGCCAACGTGATCGAGTTCACTGGCCCGACTGGCCACTGGGTACGCATACGGCCTTTGCATGACGACAAGAGCCGCGCCGTCGAGATTGCAAACAGTCTGCAACCGAGAGAAGGCGAAGCTTTTCTGACGCGGCTCGACTAAATCGATAAGCTTGCCGAGGAAACGCCAGGCTTTACCATGATCCCGCAACCCTAAAGGGGGGATCCATGGCAGCACTCATCCTGCTCGGCGTCGTCGTTCTGTTCGGACTCATCACTCTCGCCAGCTCCATTTTCACTGTCAGTTCCGGCAACGCGGCCGTGATCCAGCGTTTCGGGAAGTTCAGCCGCACTGGCGGCGCGGGTCTGAATCTGAAACTTCCCTTCGCCGAAACCAAGTTCGAAATCTCACTGAGGGTGCAGCAGGTCGACCTCAAAATGGAGACCAAGACGAAAGACAATGTCTTCGTCGCCATCCCGGTCTCGGTCCAGTATTCGATCATTCCAACCATGGTGTACGAGGCGGTCTACACCATGTCCAACTTCAAAGGACAGATGGAATCGATAGTCAACAATATCCTGCTGGGCCACATCCCCAGCATGGATTTCGACGAGGTATACAGCAGCCAGCCGAAGATTGCCGCCTGGGTTAAAGCTGAGCTCGACAAGGAGATGGGACCGGTCGGCTACCTGATCAACCGCGTATTAGTCACAGACATTGTTCCAAGCCCCCAGGTTCGGCAGGCCATGGACAACATCAACATAGCCAACCGCAACCAGTTTGCCGCCAAAGCGCAGGGCGAAGCAGACCGGATCAAGGTAGTTGCCGCTGCCCAGGCACAGGCGGAAGCCAAGCAGCTGCAGGGACAGGGCATCGCCAACGAACGCATCGCCATCGCGAAAGGCTTCAAGGAAGCAATCGAAATGATCAAGGAGTCCGCGGATGTGCCGGGTGAAGAGGCCTACTCGATGCTGCTGTTTACAAATTGGACAGATATGCTCTCGGCAGTCGGCACTTCCCCGAACAGCACTGTCGTCTTTATCCCGTCAGGCCCAGGCGGCCTCTCCGATTTCCAGCAGCAGATGATGAACGTCGGGACACTGAACAAAGCGTTCGCGGAGAAGGTGCGAGGCGGGGCGACACCACGAACGCCGAACGTCAGCTAAACTGCACCAAGCCCTTTGTCATCTCGACCGAACAGTAGCGTAGCGGAGAGATCTCAATGCCAGCCCAGGATCACAACTATTACGTTTACTCAGTCGCTAGCCCGCGTCCTATACTGCGGCGTAACGAACAGTCTTCTGCGGAGAGTGCTGGAGCATCGTGACGGAACGACTTTAGGTTCAGCGCTACCTAAAAATGCAGGCGACTTGTCTGGTGTGAGCGCTTCCAGTACATCGACAATGCAATCGCACGCGAGAAACAGCTCAAGCGGTGGAATCGCTCGAAGAAGGCAGCGCTCATAGCCGGCATGGATCCGATCTGGGTCGACCCGAGTGAAGCGTGGCTTCCGAAGAATTGAGATCTCTCGACTCCGCTACGCTCCGGTCGAGATGACAAATGAGGGGCTTAGACGGCACTCAAGCCGAACAAGCCCAGGCCCGCTTACCAGGGTATCGCTCCATCATCCTCAAAGTAGCCGCCCGTCGGTCCATCCGCACCGATCGTCGCCATCTTCACTGCGATCTGAGCACCCTGCTGCGTGGTGCGCGGGCCGCCGTGGTTGTTGATATCTGTCGCCACATAGCCCGGGCATACCGCGTTCACCTTGATCGGGGTGTCTCGCAGTTCGTTCGCAAACTCCTGTGTGGCAGCGTTCAACGCCGTCTTCGAGGTGTTGTACGACAGTTCCACCATGTCCTTGAACATGCCGTCCGGGTGACTGTGACGTGCGAGCGAGCCCAGCGAGCTTGACATGTTCACGATGCGAGCCGCCGGCGCTTTCCGCAGCAGCGGCAGGAATGCCTGCGTCGTCGCAATCACACCGAAGAAATTCGTCTCAAAGACTGTCCGCAGGTTCTTGCTGCTGGTTTCGCTCGGCTTGGTACCCCAGTCGAGGGCGATGCCGGCATTGTTCACCAGCACATCCAGCTTGCCATGCTCCTGCTCCACCTGCGCAACCGTTGCACTGATTGTCGCCGTATCGGTTACATCAAGCGCCGCGGCTATCGCGTTGACTCCGTCTGCCTTCAACTCTGCCGCGGCTTTAGCGCCTCGCTCCTTGTCGCGGCAGCCGAGATACACCACGAACCCCTGCTTGCCGAGCTGCCGGGCAATCTCGAGGCCGATTCCCTTGTTGGCGCCAGTCACGAGCGCTACCTTCTGCGTTTTGTCTGCCATGCTTACTCCTTATGTTGATGAACCGCTTGCTTAAAATTCCGTGGAGGTCCGAAATACGTCGAGGCAATAGCCTCAATTGTTAGATGAGTTCAGGCCACGCTCGACGCAAATTCCCCAGCTCTTATGCGGCCGCCTGCTTAGCAAGACTGTCCAACGCGGAGAGCGCCGTCAGCATCTTCGGGGGCAGATGGTGTCGTGCTCCCAAATACTCCGCGGAGTTGTAGCAGATGGTGACCCTGCCCGCTGCATCCTCGGCCACCAGCAACTTGAGCGGCAGGTCGATCGCAGCACTCGGCGCCGCCAGCATCAAGGGCGTACCTGCCTTGGGATTGCCAAAGATCAACAGCCGCGTCGCCGGCATCTTCAACCCGGCCAGCTTGGCCTCGCCACTATGATCAATCACCGCGAACAGCTTGATGCCTTTCTCACGCAGCAGGCTGACGATGTTCACCACTGTCTCATCGACTGAATGGCGACTCGGCACAGTGGTCAGTCCTTCAACGCTTTCCGGCATGGTTCTTCCCACACATTACTGCGCTCTCGCAGCCAGCAACTGCCTGTACAACTCGATAGTCTGGTCGGCGATTGCGGACCACGCGAACTTCGCCTCCACACGCTTGCGTCCGGCCTCGCCAAATCGCTGTCGCTTCGCCGGGTCGGCCAGCAGATCCGTCAGCCGTGCCGCGAGGTCGCGTGCGAAGACCTCCGGGTGCAGCGGAAAACTGGTCACCGGGTCGGCCGCGAAGGGCACCAGGTAGCCAGTCTCCCCGTCCACCACTACCTCCACAATGCCGCCGGTCGCCGACGCCACTACCGGCGCACGGCACGCCATCGCTTCCAGATTGATAATGCCGAACGGCTCATACACGGACGGGCAGCAGAAGACAGCGGCATTGCTGTACAGCTGGATCGTCTCTGCCTTGGTGACCATCTTTTCGATCCAGATCACGTTGGCGTTATGCTGCCTGGCTTCCTCGACCTTCGCACGCATTTCGGCCGCAATTTCCGGCGTATCGGGTGCACCGGCGCACAGCACCACTTGCAGATCCTTCGGCAAATAGCGGATCGCCTCGACCAGGTGCGTCACACCTTTCTGCCGCGTGATCCGGCCAACGAACAATACGTACGGCTTTTCCGGATCGACTCCGTACGCCCGGAGTGCCGAAACATCATCGGTCTTCTGGTATTCGGCCAGGTCGATGCCGTTATAGATCACGTGGATCCGTTTCGGGTCGACCTCTGGATAGGCCTTCAGAATGTCCGCCTTCGTGCCCTGCGATACGGCGACAATCGCATCAGCATCCAGCATCGCCGACTTCTCCATCCAGCTCGACATGGCGTAGCCCGCGCCGAGCTGTTCTGCCTTCCATGCCCGCAGCGGCTCCAGGCTGTGCGTCGTCAGCACAAAGGGAATGCCGTACAGCTTCTTGGCCAGGAAGCCGGCCATGGACGCGTACCAGGTATGCGTATGTACCAGGTTGATCTCACTCAACCCGTCGAGCTGCAGCAGGTTCAGGCTGAGTGCTTCGATGGCTGTCTTGAATTTCTGCTGCGTGGCGCCCAGCGCGTCCCAGGGCTTCTCCCCGCGCACATGCAGCATGCCGGCGTCGGAATGCTGATCTCCCCAGCAATGGACTTCCACGTCGATCTTTTTTGCCAGCTCCCGGCTGAGATATTCAACATGAACGCCGGCGCCCCCATAGACATAGGGCGGGTACTCCCGGGTTATCAGACCGACTCGCACGCGTGCCTCCTCAGAATGCTCCCGTTGTTACCGGGAAACGCAACCCAGCCTATCAAAGACCTCGAATGGCTGCTCGAAGAGGCTCGCTTTACCCGATTGGGACTCGCATTCAGCACCGTTCACGATGCATCGTCGAAGATGGGTTGCTTCCGATTTGGTCCGCATACCGCCATAGTTACAGTGATGTACCACCTTCGACACTTCTAGCCATTACCAGCAGGCGCTACTCTCGAAACACTTCCACCCCGAATTCCTCCGCGGCCTGGTCTCATGCATCGTTCTATCTCGTTCTTTTCGCTCTTCTTACTGGTCGGCGCCAGCCTTCATCCGGCTGCTGCTTCCTTCCGTCATCACACGCGGGCGGAGGCACGTCCGGCAAAGTTTCATTTTCATCATCATCCGCATACAGCTGCACGGCTCCGTCACGCGCGCCACCATGGCACTGCTGCAGTGCAGGCTGCTGCACGGGAAGCCCAGATGGATGCTGCTACCAGCCAGGCACCCCAGCCGCAGGCAACGGCGAGCCTAAACCTCTCGCAGGCCGCGGTCCATGTCATGAATCTGCCGCCGATGCGCGGCTCGCGCGAATCGCTGATGCGGCAGAACACCCGTGCCGACCAGGAAGGCCTGGCAAGGGTTCGCGATGATGCGGACATCGCAGCCCTCCTCCACAGTGGTCTGCTGGTTTCGCTTCCAAATACGAATGGCATGCACGCCGACCCTCGCCTGCCGGAAAATCGCCGCTACTGCCGTCCGTGGACTGCGCATTTCCTCGCCGACCTCTCGCGCGCACACTATGAGCGCTTTCACGATGGCCTGCAGGTAAATTCAGCTGTCCGGACCATGCAGTACCAGCGCCACCTGCTTCGCATCAACGGCAATGCCGCTCCCGCTGAAGGCGATACTGCCTCGCCGCACCTCACCGGCGCCACCATCGATATTGGCAAGAAGGGCATGTCCTCCGCGCAGATCGCGTGGATGCGCTCCTACCTGCTGCCACTTGAAAACAGCGGCAAAATCGATGTCGAAGAGGAGTTCTACCAGGCCTGCTTCCACATTTCTGTCTACCAGGCATATCGCGGTGCAGCGCAGCCCGAAATTGCCAGCAACACTCCGGGCCACGCTGCCGCAATGCTTGATTCCCGTCTCCGCTGATCGGTTCCCTGCCGTCATCGCTCCATCGACTGGCGGCAGGCCGTGCGGCTTTCATCGAGCCCCGCATTTGTATTTCAGTGCCGGATCTCGACGCGGCAGATGGATCTTGTCAGGCTATGCCATGCGTGCTCTAGAATGCTGGCAACATCGCCGTCCGGAGTGTGCCGCATGAACGAAACCATCCCCAACGCTCCCCAGCTTTCGCATCCTTTCCACACCTCCGGCGCAACGACACTGGGAACGGATGCGCCCTTATCCGAGGTTGTCCGACTCGTCGATACCTTCGTGGCGCCCAGCCGGACCTTTCAAGACATCCGTCGCCATAGCCGCCGCTGGTGGCTGCCGTTTTTGCTGGCAGTGATGGCTAGCTATGCTTTCGTTTTTGCCATCGATCGCTATGTAGGCTGGCCGCAGGTAGTCGAAAATGCTCTCAAACAGACGCCCAAGCAGCAGGAGCGCTTTGCAGACATGGAGGCGACGCAGGCCTCGCAGGCACGCCACCAGATGGCAGCCAGCTACAGATACTTCTCTTACGCGGCACCTGCATTTACGCTGGTTTTCGGTGCTATCAGTGCAGCGGTGCTGCTGGCTACACTCAACTTTGGCTTCGCGGGCGAGGCGACCTTCTGGCAGCTCTTTGCCGTCTGGATGTATGCCACCCTGCCGCTCAGCTTCAAGGCGTTGCTTGGCGCCGCAAGCCTTGCCGCCGGCATGAGTCCCGACCAGTTCAACATGCAGAATCCGGCAGGCACCAACCTCGGCTTCTATCTTCCGCCCGACCTCAACAAGGGCCTGCTCACACTGGCCAGTTCCGTGGACATTTTTACCATCTGGACTGTGGTTCTACTCACGATCGGCTGCGCAGTTGTGGCAAATCTCAAGCGCTCGACCGCCGCAATCGCCGTCGTCGGCTGGTGGATCATCATCGTTCTCGCCAGCACCGCCGGCGCCCTCATCAATAGCTAAGTACCGGAGCTAGGTACTGGCCATACAGACTGCGCTGATTCCTTTGGTCGCATAGGTTCCACGATGACGGTGACGCTGCTGCAAAGAGCTGGCCTACCTGCGGACTACGGAGCCGGGGTGAAGTCCCTGACCTGCTTCACGGTGCTGGCATCCAGTTTCACCAGCGTGTCCACGATCAGATCCACCAGCTGATCGAAATCCTTCCGATTGAGGATCCCGTTGTGCGCATGCGTATACCGCAGCGGCGCCACCAGATTCACTGTCGGCACGCCGCCGTTGCTCTCCTGGATCTCGGCTGAGTCGTCGCCATATCCCTGCACCAGGTCCAGTTGCAGTGGAATACTTTTCTCCTTCGCGGTCTGCCGGATCAGGGTCACCAGTTTTCGATTTGCGAGCGCACTCGAGTCATAGAGAAAGATCCCCGGCCCCGCCCCCAGCTTTGCCTGCGTCTCTTCCGGGCGGCCATAGGTCTCCTGCGCCACTCCGCCTTCGATCGCAATGCCGATTTCCGGCTTTACCAGCTGGGCTGCTGTCCGGGCGCCGCGCAGGCCAATCTCTTCCTGCGTTGTTGCGGCGTAGAAGAGCTGGTTCGGATGCGGCATCTTCGCCGTCCGCTTCATCGCTTCGATCAAAGCGGCACAACCGACCCGGTCATCCCAGGCCTTGCCAAGATAGTTTTCTGTCCCGTTCAACTGCACGAACACGCTGTCCGGCACCACCGGATCGCCAGCTTCGAGACCCATCGCGGCTGCCTCCGCCTCATTCTTCGCACCCACATCCAGCAGCACCTGGTCGCGCGGGAAAACCTTGCTCCGCTCGTCTGTAGCCGCCACATGAATGTCGCGAATGCCGGTCACCGCATGGATTGGCCCCTTCGATCCGAGAATGATCCATCGCTGGTCGACCAGCGCCTGGTCGAACCAGCCGCCCAGCATCTGCATGGTGAGAAAGCCGCCCGGCGTCACACGGCGCACCATGCCGCCCAGCTCATCCATATGCGCATCGATCATGATGCGCGGTCCGGTACTTCCCTGCTGCGCAATCACGGAACCCATGCCGTCGTAGGTGATCGACGAAGCCAGCGGCTTCATCTGTTCCACCATGATGGCGCGCACCGGTTCCTCCGCCCCCGGCGGTCCGGGCGCATTTGAAAGCTGCTCCAGCAGGTTACGGGTGTTGTCCTGCGCGTTGAGTGCAAATGGAGAGATCAGGCCAAGACAAACCACTGCGGAGAGCGATGTACGCAGGCGAAGGAAGATGGACATTCGCAGAAGATAGCACAGGATGCGGATCAGGCAGACCAAGGTCTGGCTTGCGGCGTCAGCGTTACCTCGTCGGCCGAAGAAGTGCGACGGGAAGAAGTATTCGCGCTCAAGGCGGATTCGCCTGCATAGCGGTCCTAGTAGCGCTTGAAGACCAGCGAGCCGTTGGTCCCGCCGAAGCCGAACGAGTTCGACAGCGCGTACTCGAACTTGCCCTTCTGCGGAGTATTCGGCACGTAGTTCAGCGTGCATGCTGGATCGGCTTCATTGAGGTTGGTCGTCGGCGGTGCAATCTGGTTCTGCAGAGCCAGGATCGTGATGCCTGCTTCGAGGCCGCCGGCGCCGCCCAGCAGGTGCCCGGTCATCGACTTGGTCGAGCTCACCAGCAGTGTGTGGTTGTCGGCACGCTCGCCAAATAGCCGCCGCATGGCCGCCGTTTCCAGCGCATCGCCGAGCGGAGTCGACGTCGCGTGCGCATTCAGATAGTCGATCTGGTCCGGCGTAATTGCCGCGCTCTTCACGGCATTCCGCATAGCCCGGTAGCAGCCTTCGCCCTCGGGCGCCATGCCGGTCATGTGGTACGCATCGGCGCTCATGCCGTAGCCAACGATCTCGGCAAGGATCTTTGCGCCGCGGGCCTTGGCATGCTCCATCTCTTCAAGAATCAGGATGCCCGCTCCTTCGCCGACCACGAACCCGTCCCGGTCCTTGTCGAAGGGGCGGCAGGCATGGGTGGGATCGTCATTCCGCGTCGAAAGCGCTCGCAGCGCAGCAAATCCGCCGATACCCATGGGCGTGATCGCGGCTTCGGAACCGCCGGCAATCATTACATCCGCATCGTCGCGCTCGATGATGCGATACGCATCGCCGATGGCGTGAGCACTGGTTGTGCAGGCGGTCGCTATGGCCTCATTCGGACCCTTGGCACCGAACATGATGCTGACCTGGCCGGCCGCCAGGTTCACGATCGACCCGGGAATGAAGAACGGAGAAATCTTTCGCGGACCGCCGGCGAGCATGTTGGAATGCTCGCGCTCGATGACGTCGAAGCCGCCGATGCCCGAGCCGATATGCACACCGACGCGCTCGGCGTTATCCGGCGTGACCTTCAGGCCGGAGTGCTCCATCGCTTCCTTGGAAGCAGCCAGCGCAAAATGGATGAAGCGCGACATCTTCCGCGCTTCCTTTTTCTCAATAAACTGCAGCGGATCGAAACCCTTCACTTCCGCGGCAAAAGTGACCGGGAACTGCGATGCGTCGAAGCCGGTAATCGGGGCCATGCCGCTTTTGCCGGCAAGCAGGTTCTGCCAGGTTTCCTGGGTGGTATTCCCAACGCCAAAAAGCAATCCGATTCCGGTAACGACGACTTGTCTGGGTCCGCCCGCTGGCAAGTTACTTACCCGCCTTCGCGTTCTTCTCGATGTACTCCGTCGCGTCCTTCACGGTCTTGATCTTCTCCGCGTCCTCGTCCGGAATTTCGAGATCGAAAGCTTCTTCAAACTGCATCACCAGTTCGACCACGTCGAGCGAATCCGCCCCAAGGTCTTCCTGGAATGAGGCGCTGGGTGTTACCTCTGCTTCATCTACTTGAAGCTGCTCAACGATGATCTGTTTTACCTTCTCGTCCACTGCTGCCATGCCTGTCTCCTCTTGATCTGGTGATGCTGAAAAATCTTGAACGACTACCCTGTCCTGAATGCCATGCCTGCTACGGTTGCCGCATGTTGAGACTACCAGCAGATACGCTTCCGTTGCGTCCCTGGCAGCACTGCATACGTCGCGACCATCGGCCTCATCCCAAAGTCCTCAGTCTATCCATGGTGGTTTAGGGTGTAAAGCTGGTGGGACGGCAATTCCTTTCCCTTGGACGCTGGGCCTGCCATCTTCGATTCAGGACCAGTCCTGACCTCTTGTTGAATCCGCATATCCGCAATCAGGTGACGGGAAACAGTAGCCGCCTTATACCGCGAGCACGCACGTTTTCCACGGTGGTTCCGCCCTCCCGCCCGGCGCGCGAAGGAGGTACAGTCTGGAGTGTGACCCCGTTGCTTCCCATCCTCCTGGCTATCGCCTGCGGCGTTGCCGGCATGCTTGCTGTCGCCTTATGGATGCGCGGCAAGTCGCCGTCCGCTGATCCTTCTGCCGCCGGTCGGCTTGCCGCGCTCGAACAATCGCTGACAAACGAGCAGGCAGCGCGCCGCCAGCTCGAATCTACAGTGCAGGCTCGCGAGGCGGAAGTGAGCCGCCGCAGCCATGAAGCAGGGGACGCCAGTGTCCGCGCGGCACGCGCGGAAGCCGAGGCCGAAAGCCAGCGCGCTACCATTGCCGGGCTCAGGAAGGAGCTTGCGGAAGCCCGGAACATCCACCAGGGCCTGCTGGCCGAACAGCAGCGACTCCATGGCGAGCTGACCAGCGCCCGCACGGCGCTGAACAAGGAACAGGAGAAAGCCGGAGAGAAACTGACTGTGCTGTTGGAAGCCAAGAAGGAGCTCAGCGACCAATTCAGCACCCTGGCCAACCAGATTCTCGAGGAGAAATCGCAGCGCTTCGCCGAACAGAACAAGGCCAGCCTCGATCAACTCCTGCTGCCTCTCAAAGATCAGCTCTCGGGCTTCAAGAGCACCGTTGAACGCGTGTACGTGGAAGAAGGCAAGGAGCGCAGCGCCCTGGCCGAGCAGGTGAAACAGCTGCACCTGCTGAATACACAGCTCTCCGCCGACGCTACCGGTCTCACAAATGCGCTGAAGGGTTCCAGCCAGCGACAGGGCAGCTGGGGCGAGATGGTGCTCGAGCGCATTCTCGAATCGAGCGGCCTGCGCAAAGATCACGAATACCGTGTGCAGGAAAGCGTCACCGGGCCGGAGGGCACACGCGACCGGCCAGACGTGATCATCAATCTGCCGGAAGGCAAGCACCTGGTGATCGACAGCAAGAATTCGCTGCTCGACTACAACGAACACGTGAACGGGCCGACCGAGGCCGAGCGCGAACAGGCTGCGGGCCGGCACATCCTGTCCATCCGGACGCACATCAACGGCCTGTCGAAGAAGGATTACCGCTCGCTCCACAGTCTCAATACCGTTGACTTTGTCATCATGTTCATCCCGATCGAGCCGGCATTCATGCTGGCCATCGGGCGGGATCCGAACCTGTTCACGCACGCGTGGGACAAGAATGTACTCCTGGTCAGCCCCAGTACGCTGCTCTTCGTCATCCGGACCGTGTCGTTGTTATGGAAGCAGGAGCAGCAGCGTAGCCAGTGGCAGGAGATTGCTCTGCAGGGCGGCAAGCTGTACGACAAGTTTTCAGACTTCGTCAGTGACCTGACCAAGATCGGAGACCAGCTGCGGCTCACACAGAAGTCCTACGACGCAGCCTTCAACAAGCTGAAAGACGGTCGCGGGAACCTGATCGTCAGTGCGGAAAAGCTGCACCGGATGGGCCTGAAAGTGAAGAAACCGCTGCCTTCGATACTGGTTGAAGCAGCAGCAGATTCCATCCCCGTCTCAGACAACGATGCCGATGACGAAGATACCTTTACGCTCTCTACCGAGCTCTCCGCCGAATCAGCCGTGCCATTGCTGCTTGACCTGAGCTCCAGCGAAGACGCTGCGGCCGAAGATTCAGTCGGCAAGCGGCGCTAGTGCAGGCTGGGTTGGCAGGCTGAAGTAACCCGCCGCGAAGCTCGCGAGTGTCACGGCAGTCACTCATCTCGTAGTTACTCCCAATGATTAAGTAAATATTAAGTTCCTGCGAAACTTTCTCTAGACGAATCTTGTCCAGACCCGCATGCACAAACTGCTCGCCGTGCCCCCTGCCGCCTACCTGGCGACCTCCGCGTTTCTGTGTCTAAGCCTTGGCCTCACCAGTTGCGGAGACAGCCAGGCTGCGGCGAACTCCGCGCATCCGGCGCTGCAGCCGGCAACGGTCTACGCCACTGCGAACCCACTGGTCGCCGCCTACGCGGTGCCTGCGACCCTGCCGGGCGAAGTTTCGATTGAATTCGGCACAGATACTACCTACGGCAGATCCACCTCCGTGCAGAAGGTGTCTACAAACAACCTGGTCGTCACCACCCTGGTCGCCGGAATGAAGCAGAACACGACGTATCACATGCGTGCCTCTTTTACGTACGCCGACGGCACGACCGTAAAAGACGCAGACCACGTCTTTACCACTGGCAGTCTCCCGGTAAACTTACTGCCCAGCTTCACCACGGCGACTACCCCGGCAACGACCCCGCAGCCTGGCGTCGAGTTGATCGATCCCGTGCTTGGATCGAACCCCAGTAGCGCCTTCGCGACCGACCTCGACGGCAATGTGATCTGGGCCTACCTCTTTCCCGACCGCCAGCCGGATTCCATTATCTATCCGATCCGGCTGATGCCGAATGGCCACTTCGCTCTCTTCATCGCGCCCGTCTCCCAATCGATTGCCACCAATCCGGTCACACCCGTGCCGGCCGGATCTCTGAATGCTCTGCGCGAGATTGACCTTGCCGGCAACACTATCCAGCAGCTCACCATGGACGACCTGAACAAGCGCATGGCCGCAGCCGGCTTCAATGTCACACTGCAGCTCTTCTCGCATGACTTTCAGATCCTGCCCAACGGCCACTGGCTCATCATCGCCAACACTGTAAAGGAGTTCGACAGCGTCGATGGTGAAACCGGTGAACAGGACGTGACCGGTGACGTCGTGGTCGATCTCGATCCGAATTTCAACCCGGTCTGGTACTGGAATGAGTTCGATCATTTCGACGTCAATCGTCATCCATTCCTGTACCCGGACTGGACCCACAGTAATGCCGTCACCTATTCCCCGGACGACGGGAACTTTTTGGTCTCCATCCGCCATCAGAACTGGGTTGTCAAAGTGGACTACCGCGATGGTGCCGGCACGGGCAATGTACTTTGGAAATTAGGTGAAGGCGGCGACTTCAAGCTCACGAATGGTGTCGATCCGACGGACTGGTTCTATGCCCAGCACAATTCGGTCTTCGCCAGTCCGAACAGCAGCGGCATCTTCGATCTGATCCTCATGGACAACGGAGACGACCGGCAGTTTCCGGCGGGCGTCACCTGCGGCGCAACCGGTGCTCCGCCGTGTCTCTACAGCACTATCCCTATCCTGCAGATCGATGAATACAAGAAGACGGCGACCTTCCAGTTTCACCAGGTGCTGCCTGCCAGCCAGTACTCCAACTTCGGCGGCAATGCTGAGGTGTTAGCCAATGGGAATATCGAATATGACCTCGCCGGCGTTGGCACCAGTTCGTACATCTATGAGGTCACGCCGACGCAGAACCCCATGGTCGTCTGGCAGCTGCAAACCATCAACAGCAACGACTATCGCGGCTACCGGATACCCAGCCTCTATCCGGGCGTGCAGTGGTAGCAGCGGTATACGGCTGGGACGCCTCGTATGCGGGACAGCAGCGGAACTACTCGCTGTCCTTCTTCCGTTCCGTCTCGCCGTTTGCCGTACCGGTAAAGCTGCCGCTGGAATGCAGTCCGGGAGACTGGTCCGCGGGTCGATGACCTCCGTTGCCCTCGACGTTGAGGCCGAGAACACGGCGCTGCAGGTTGCGCTGGCCGCCGGTCAGGTAGGCATCTTCGGGCTCGGCATGCTGCACGCTGGTAGCTGAAGCAGGCTGGCTCTCCGTCGGCTTCACGGCTCCACTCATATCAGCCGGATCGGCGGCTTGCTTCCCGGCATGTCCTGGCTTCCCGCCATCCTGATCCGCCTGCTTCGTTGCATCCCGTCCTGCTGCGTCCTGCTGTCCGGACTTTGCCATGATTGAACCTTGCGCCTCTTTAAACTTTGGAGTGTTCACTGACTGTTACACAGATTGTCCAGCCGGGAGGAGCATTATTGATCCATCCTGGCCACGCAATTTGGATGCCTTCTCACAGGTTGAGGCACGCTGCCTCGTTCATGGACTTTTTGCAAGATCACAGCCAGCTCAAGCCATCTTTGCAAATGCAGCCTGCAACCGCTGCCAGGTCACGTCCAAATCTTCAGGTAGCACGCGGGTCTCTGCGATCACCGTCATAAAGTTTGTGTCGCCGAGCCAGCGAGGCAACACGTGCAGGTGCAGATGCTCATCCACGCCAGCTCCCGCAGCTTTGCCGAGGTTCATGCCGAGATTTATCCCCTGCGGCGCATAAATTTCACGCAGCGCCGTTTCAGTTCGCCGCGCCAGATGCATCATTTCGATTGACGCCGCCTCATCAAGTGAGGCCAGCGACTGCTGATGGGCATAGGGAATGACCATGACGTGCCCTGACGAGTAGGGAAACGCATTCAGGCAGACAAAACAGCTTTGGCCACGGTAGACGATGTGCGCCAGCCGGTCAGCCTGCTCAATGCCCATCCCCTCTGCCGCAGCCCAGGCCGCGGATTGATGGAGATTGCAGAAGACGCAGTGCGCATCGCCTGGCCACGCTGCAAGCTGGGCAACGACGCCAGGACGAGGGCTTCCCGTGTTTTCTATCTGGCCCGCGTCTGTAATCTGCGAGGTGTCTTGAATCT
>CAZZYN010000082.1:0-16266 GCA_964658265.1 uncultured Acetobacteraceae bacterium
TCAGTTCGCCAGCGCTGTCGATGCGGGCCTTGGATTTGGTGGTGCGTGCTTTCGGCCCGCGGCGGAGCCAGTCTATCTCGGTTTTGACGCGATTTTCGAGGGACTCCTGGCGGCGCTGCTGGGCTTCGAGGAAGAGTTCTTTTTCAACGAGAAATTCGCTGTAGTTGCCATGACGGCGGAGCAGACCGTCGGGGTAGCGGCGGTTAAGTTCGGCCATCTCGGTTGCTACATTTTCAAGGAAGTAGCGATCATGACTGATGACAACACAGGCGAACCGTTCTGATGCGAGGGTCTGTTCGAGCCACTCGATTCCTGCGAGATCGAGATGGTTCGTCGGTTCGTCTAGAAGAAGAATGTCGGGATCACCGACCATGGCCTCGATGATGGCAAGACGCTTGCGCCAGCCGCCGGAAAGGGCTGCTGTCTCCACTTCGAAGTCGATGAAACTCGCACGACCGAGGAGTGAACGCGCGCGGCCTTCGCGTTCGCTTTCGGCCAGGCCGGCGCGGGTTGCGGCTTCGGTCATGACAGACCAGATGGTGGAGCCGGCAGGGAATTGTGAGTCCTGCGCAACATAGGCCATGCGGGTCCGCTTGCGGGAGGAAACTTCGCCGGCGTCTGGATCGATTTCGCCGGCGAGCAGCTTGAGCAGCGTGGATTTGCCTGAACCGTTGGGACCGATCAGGCCGATGCGGTCGCCTTCATCGACGGTGAAAGAGACATTGCGGAAAAGTGTCTCGGCGCCGAAGGCCTTGGTGATCGATTGCGCGTTGAGAATGGCAGCCAAGTCAGGTTCCTTTTAGATGTGTCAAGCGCAGGCGCGAGGCATAGCCGGCGTGTCCTGCCGGCTTGCATGCAGAGGCAATTCGCGATCTAGCGCGCGGCTGTGCTTTGGGTTGCCGCCATGTATTCGGCGTAGGGACCCTTGAAATCTTCAATGCCCTTGTCGTCAAAGTGCCAGATGCGCGTTGCGACTTCGTCGATCAGGTCGAAGTCATGAGTGACCAGCAGGACGGTGCCGTCGAACTTTTGCAACGCTTGGTTCAGTGCGTTGATGGATTCGAGATCGAGATGGTTGGTCGGCTCATCGAAGACCAGGAAGTTGGGCTTCTGCATCATCAGGCGGCAAAAAACGAGACGCGCTGCTTCGCCACCGGAGAGTGCGTCGGTCGGCTTGACACCTTCTTCGCCGCGGAAGAGCATCTGGCCGAGCAGACCGCGAATTTCTTCCTTGGTCTTCTGCGGATCGTAGCTGTGCAGCCACTCCTGCACGGTTGTGCCCTTGTCGATGATGCCGTGAATATCCTGAGGGAAGTAGCCAACCTGTGCTTCGTGGCCCCACTTCATCGTGCCTTTGTCGAGCTTGAAATCCTTGTCATCCGGCATGCCCAGGACGGGGGTGGAGGAAAGCAGCGCCTTGACCATGGTGGTCTTGCCCTGGCCGTTGCGGCCCATCAGGCAGATCTTCTCGCCGCGCATGATGGCGCCGGAGAAGTTCTTGATGACGGTCTGTCCGTCGTATGACTTGCTGATGCCGTCGAACTCCAGTACGTGCTTGCCGGAGGGACGGTTCATGTCGAAACGAATGTAGGGGCGTGCGATGTTCGAGCGGGCCAGCTCGCTGGTCTGTAATCGCTCGACTTCTTTCTTGCGCGACGTTACCTGGCTGGAACGCGTACCGGCAGAGAATCGCGCGATGAACTCGTTGAGCTGAGCGATCTTCTTTTCGCGCTGCTCATTCTGCGATTCAAGACGCGAACGCACCTGGGTTTTCGCCAGCACCATGTCGTCATAGCCGCCGGTGTAGATGATGATGTCTTCGTAGTCGATGTCGGCGATGTGGGTGCAGACGCTATTGAGGAAGTGGCGATCGTGCGAGATGGTGATCAGCGTTCCTTCGAAGTGCAGCAGGAAATCCTGCAGCCACTCGATGGATTCAAGGTCGAGATAGTTCGTCGGCTCGTCGAGCAGCAGTGCCTGCGGCTTGCCGAACAATGCCTGGGCGAGAAGCGCACGGACCTTCTGGCCGCCCTGCAGCTCACCCATCTTGCGCTCATGCAGTTCGTCCGGAATATCCAGACCCTGCAGCAGGATGGCAGCGTCGCTCTCGGCGGTGTAGCCGTCTTCTTCGCCAACAATGCCCTCGAGCTCGCCGAGACGCATGCCGTCTTCGTCGGTCATCTCGGCCTTGCTGTAGATCTTTTCGCGCTCTTCGAGTGCCGCCCACAGGCCCTTGTTGCCCATGATGACAGTGTCGATGAGGCGATAGTTGTCGAAGGCGTATTGATCCTGGCGGAGGACGGAAACCTTTTTCGGGCGGACGACCGTGCCCTTCTGGGGGTCCAGATCGGCAGCCAAGATCTTCATGAACGTGGATTTTCCGGCGCCGTTCGGTCCGGTCAAGCCATAGCGGCGACCCGGGATGAACTGGACGGAAACATCTTCAAACAGAACTTTTGCGCCGTAGCGCATGCTGACATTGCTGACAGAAATCATGCAGGGGTCTCTTTAATTGTCGTTGGGCTCAATACCATTCTCTCACGTACTAGCCGTACGGGCGTAGGCGCCTTTGGCGCAAAGGCATGCTCCCGTTGGTCGCACTGGTTTGTGGCTCTCGTGCGAAGGCAATTCTAAGTGCTCGTCGCGATCCAAGTTCCACGACCTAGAACAGATGCAGGAACAACTGGTTCGTCACCAGCGCCGCCAGGTACGCCAGTCCGCTCATATACAGGAACTGCACGGCCGGCCATTTCCAGCTGTTGGTTTCGCGGCGGACTACTGCCAGGGTCGAGGTGCATTGCATTGCGAAGGCGAAGAAGACGACCAAGGCGATGGCTCCGCCGAGGGTCATGTCGTGGCGAAGCGCGGCCTGCAGGGTTTCGGACTGGGTCAGGTGGTCGGCACCGTAGAGGGTGCCGAGGGTGCCGACAATGACTTCACGCGCGATGATGGAGCTGAGCAGGCCAATGCCGATCTTCCAGTTGAAGCCCAGCGGCCGGATCAGCGGCTCGATGAAGTGGCCGAGGCGCCCGATGATGCTGTCGGCCAAGTCGGAAAAATGCCCGCCGTGAATCGGGACAATGCTCAGAACCCACAGGACAAAGGTGACACCGAGGATGATCGTCCCGGCCTTCTTGAGGAAGAGCTTGCCGCGGTCGTAGAGGCGCAGGCCGAGGGAGCGCAGGGTCGGCCAGCGGTATTGCGGCAGTTCCAGGATGAAAGGGGCCGATGACGCCTTGAGAACGGACGACTTGAGCAGGCGTGCTGTTCCGAGTGCTGCCAGAAATCCCAGGACATAGAGGCCGAGCATGACGCAGGCGCGCAGGCCAATGAGGTTGCCAACCAGGTGCCGGTCCGGGATGAAGGCGGCGATGATGAGCGTGTAGATCGGCACACGCGCGGAGCAGGTCATGAACGGCGCGACCAGGATCGTGGCGAGACGGTCGCGGCGATTCTCTATGGTCCGCGTAGCCATGATGGCTGGTACGGCACACGCATAGGCGGAGAGAAGTGGAATGAACGCCTTGCCGTTCAGGCCGATGGAACGCATTAGGCGGTCGGCAATGAGGGCAGCGCGGGCCAGGTAGCCCGAATCTTCAAGGATGCCGATAAAAAGGAACAGCAACAGGATCTGCGGCAGAAAGACCAGCACGGCCTGCACACCATTCCAGATACCGTCACGGAGGAGGGCGCGAAGCCAGTTGTTGGGGAGCAGATTGGCGACGTGAGCGCCGGCACTGGTCAGGATTTCGCCCAGGCCGTCGCTAAGCGGCTGGCCGATCGTAAAGACGACCTGGAAGACGGCAATCACGACTGCCAGGAAGACCAGCGGACCCCAGGCACGGTGCAGCAGGATACGATCAAGCCGGATCGTCCAGATGGGCGACGAGGGATGCCGGTAGTCGGCGACTTCTGTGACTTGCGCAGACCATTTGCGGCAGGATACGGGGTTCTGGAGGACTGGCAGTGTCGCGATCGGTGCCTGATCAAAGGCCTGAGGAGGCTCGCCGGCGCGCATTAGAAAATTGGAGATAGTCGGGATGTTCGTCCCGTGCGAGGCGCTGATGAGGGCAACCGGGCAACGCAGCTCCTGGGCCAGGGCGAGGGAATCGATCTTGCCGCCGCGGGCTGCGAGCAGGTCTGCCATGTTCAGCAGGATGAGCGTGGGCAGGCCAAGGGCCAGAATGGGCGAAGCAAGCATCAGCTGGCGCTGCAGGTGGAGTGCGTCCAGTACCAGCAGGATGGCATCCGGCGGCGGTGTACCGGGCATGCGGCCGTGCAGGACGTCGACGGCGACGCGGGCATCTTCAGAGGTGCTGCTAAGACTGTAGATGCCAGGCAGGTCGATCAGTGTCAGGTCCTTACGCCCGATACCGTTCATGCGTCCGGAATGCTGTTCGACGGTGACGCCCGGGTAGTTGGCGACCTTCTGGCGTAGTCCCGTGAGCCGGTTAAAGAGCGTGGATTTGCCGCAATTTGGCGGGCCTACGAGGACAACTGTTTTGATTTTGCCGCCTGCATGGCGAGGCGTCTGCCCAGAGACGATCGGCTGGTCCTGAGGATCAAGCTCGGCGATGGAAGTGCCGCTGGTGTGGCAGCTCACGAAGGAATGCCCTCGTGACTTTCTGCGTCAGTGGGCTCACGAAGTGTGATGGCGATCCAGCGGGCGGTCTCACGACGCAGCGCGACTTCCGAGCCGTCTATGCCATAGACCGTGGGGTCACCAGCGGGTGCACGGCGAATCGCGGTGACCGGGGCTTCCGGCATAAAGCCCATATGCATCAACTGGTTCTGGACGTCCAAGGGCAAATCAAGACTCCTGATCACAGCCCATTGACCATCTGCCAGCTCGTGCAATGCCATCCGCTCGTCCTTCTTGATATCTGCCGCCATTACTACTTAGACCAAGTACGACCGAAGAAGTCGCACTTTGAATATATCGCGTCCGACGGCAGGGTTCCAAAAACAAGAACTCCTGTCGCCAACACCCTTCCATTCCGGCGGGCGGGCGCACCGTTCATTGCTGGCTCGCGCTCCGGATGGAGCTAAGTTATGAGTGGATCGTGAGTTGCTATGCTTTGCGGCGAAGGTCGTCCGCGAGTGGGATCGCAGAAATAATAAGCAGGACAGTGGCAAAGGGAAGACTGAAAAGGAAGCCGAGATAGCGAAAGCCAAGGGCGCCTACGATCCCGCCGGCAAAAAACAGACTGATCAGAGACGTGAGCAGCCACAACTGGTCGAATTCGACGACTCCGGCAGCTGCTTTTCTACTGACAGCTGCGTAGAGGGCATGTCCAAGTTCGATACCGATGTCGGTCACGATCCCGGTCATGTGGGTGGTCCGAATAACGGCGCCTGAGATCTTGGTGATGATGGCATTCTGCAGCCCCATGGTGAAGCACAGGGGGAGGACGGTGCCGACTACGCTGCTGTCGACTCCCTTCCACCAGAACTCCCGGCCGGTGAAGGCGAAGCCAATGAGAAGCAGTGCCTCGACGAGCAGCGGCAGGGCGAATTCGCTATGAAGAGAACGTTCGCGAGCCAGCCGGACCATCAGCGAGGTACTGGCGGCCCCGGCCAGGAAGGCAAAGACCGAGGCTGCTCCAATGAAAACGAGGTGAGTACTACCGATGGCGAGATTGTCGGCCATGGACGAGACGATGCCGGACATATGCGACGTGTACTGATGGACCGCGAGAAATCCCCCGGCATTGATGGCCCCGGCCACGAAGGCCAGGTAGCGGGCAAGCTGCCGGTTTGCGTGCAGGGTGCGATCGCGTCCAGTGAGCCGGCGCAGGTAGTGGATCGGCATAGTGCCATCATCATCGCAGTAATGGGCGCGATGGTATGCGGAACGCCCGAATCTGCAAACAGCGTGAGATGGAACGCCAATGCTTCAGCCAAGCGGCGGAAGAGCGCCGGAAGCTCCCAGCAGGAAAATGACGCCGATGACAAAGCTGTAGACAGCCCCTGCAAGTGCGACCCAGCGGAAGACGGCCGGAGCCTGCGAGCCGGTGGAGGCAGAGGCTGTATAGATGCCACCCAGCGTGGCCGTCATGGCGCCATTCATGATGATGAGTCCGGCCGCGAAGGCTACCAGTCCAAACAAGCCCAGAGCGGTGCCGCCGAGACTGGCCGCGAGCAGGAAGAGCATCAGCTGGCTTGGTGTTTCTGCTCCCAGGCCATGGAGTACACCGATGAAGAATACGGATTTGCCGGAATAGTTCCAGCGGAATGGCACGGGCCTGGCCAGGTCGTCGCGGAAAAGCCTTTGAAGTCTCCACCAGAGCTGCTGACTGGCAGAGATCAGTAGAGCGATGCGGCTTTCCATGCCGTGGTGCGAGTGGCGCTTCTGAAAGACGTTGCCGATAACCAACCCCGCCAGAACGATGAGCGTCACGCCGATCAGTCGTTCCGTCCAGGCGTCCAGCCGGGCCGGCAGTGGCAGGTGCAGCATGATCACTGCCGCGCCAAGCGCGACGACGGTGAGCGCGTGGCCGAGGGCGTAGGTAAGTCCGAGGCGCATGCCGTTCCGCCAGGTTCGCTGCACGGCGGTAATGTCAGAGATCGCGGCGAGATGATCGTAGTCGAAGCCGTGCCGCAGCCCAAGCAGGGCGCAGGAGCCGAGAGCCAATACGATCTTCCAGGAAATGGGGTGCATCGCTGCTGATTGTAGATGCAAGCTAGACAACGAGGCGGACGAGTTGCTCAGCCTGTTGCCGAGTGCCGAGAATGGAGACCTTCGGCAGTTGACCACGCGCCATGGCTACTTCATCGCATCGATACAGGCGAGGACAGCTTTGACAGTCTTTGTAAATCTTGTCCGGGAGCGCAGCACGGTCTTCGACAACACGAAAACCATGATGAAAAAAGAAATCCGGGATGCGGGTGAAGAGGCAGACGCAGCCGACGCCGTGGGATTCGGCTTCTTCGAGCAGGGACTGCAGCAGTCTTCCACCGGCGCCGCGCCCTTTGGCTTCCGGACGCACGACGATGGATCGCACCTCTGCCAGGTGCGGACCGTAAAGATGAAGGGCGCCACAGCCAAGAAAATGGCCGCTGTCCGATTCAGCTATGGTGAAGTCGCGGATGTTTTCGCAGATCTCTGCGAACGCGCGACGCAAAAGCGTGCCGTCGGTAGACAGGCTATTCACCAGCTCGAAGACCAGCGAGGCGTCCGGCAGACGGGCTTTACGTACCTGCACGTTGCAACTCCGCGGATGAGCCGGGATCCAGGCTGTTTTGCCGATGCGGGAACACCGCCTGTACACGCAGCTTCGCCGCTGTCAAAGCGCGGGCGACCTGAGTGCGGGCGGTGCCGCCGATTACGTCGTGACAATCAATGGTGGCCTGAAGGGTGACGGCTTCGAAGAAGTCTGGCTGAAACTCGGGACCAAACTGCTGTAGCTCTTCGAGCGACAGGTCCTGCAGCTCGCAATTTTTTTCGAGACTGTAGCGAACCGCATTACCGATCTTCTCGTGTGCCTTGCGAAAGGCTACACCCTTGTGAACCAGGTAGGTTGCTGCAGCCATGGCGTTGAGGAAGCCGCGCTCGCAGGCGGCAAGCATCCGACCGTGACGAAAGGTGAGAGCGGCGGTAAATCGCGCCAGCAGGCCGAGCATCGGCAGAATGGTGCCGGTTGCTTCGAAGAGCGGTTCCTGGGTCTCCTGCATATCTTTATTGTAGGCAAGCGGGAGACCCTTCAGCAGCATAGTGACCGTTTGAGCGGCGCCGTTGAGGCGGCCTGCCTTGCCGCGAACCAGTTCTGTCAGGTCGGGATTTTTCTTCTGCGGCATAGCACTGGAGCCGGTGGAAAAAGCTTCGGGCAACTCCACGAAGCCGAATTCTGCCGTGGCAAAAAGTGTGATCTCTTCCGCGAATCGGCTGGCGTGGAGGCCGATGGTCGTCAGTACCTGGAGATACTCAAGGATGAAGTCTCGATCGCTGGTGGCGTCCATGGAGTTCGCGGTGGGCGATGAAAAGCCAAGCTCGTTCGCAGCGATGGCCCGATCGAGCTTCAACGTGGCACCTGCAACCGCGCCGGAGCCGAGCGGGCAGGCGTCGAGGCGGTGCAGACAGTCGTCAAGCCGCGAGATGTCGCGGAACAACATTTCTGCATAGGCGAGCAGCCAATGTGCGACCAGTACCGGTTCGGCGCGCTGCAGGTGGGTGTAGGCGGGCATCACGGCATCCGCATTGCGGCTGGCCTGCTCGATGAGCGCCTCGATCCATTGCGCGAGATGAGAAATGATGCGCTCTCCGTTTTCCCGAACATACAGGCGAAGGTCCGTTGCGATCTGTTCATTACGACTGCGGCCGGTGTGCAGCTTCAATGCCAGATCGCCGATGAGGGTCGTCAGCTCAAGTTCTACAAAATGATGGATGTCTTCTGCGGGCGAGAGTGCAGCGAGTTGGGTGCCTGCGTTCTGCGAGGCGTTCACGGAGATGTGGTCAAGACCCTGCAGGATGGACGCAAGCTCAGCCTGGGTAAGGATGCCGGCATGCGCGATGGTCTTGGCATGGGCCTTGCTGGCAGCAATCTCCTGTGGGAGAAGCTGCCAGTCAAAGCCGAAGGAGCGTTGCCATGCCTCAAAGACCGGGTCGAGCGGCTCGCGAAAGCGGCCAGACCACATCTTCACTTAGCGACCTCTTTCACGGAGTCCTCAGCAGAAGTCTGCTGCATGAGGCGGGCGCGTGTGCGGGCCGGAAGGCCAAGGATCTGTATGAAGCCTTTGGCGTCTTTCTGATCATAGGTATCGCCCATGGTGAAGGAGGAAAGCTCGTTGGAATAGAGCGAGTACCTGGAGGTGCGGCCAGCGACGGAGACGTTTCCTTTGTAGAGCGAGAGCTTTACTGAACCGGTAACGTTCTGCTGGGTGTTGAGCACGAAGGCATCAAGTGCCTCGCGCAGCGGCGTGAACCAGAGGCCGTTGTATACCAGCTCTGCGTAGCGCAGGCCGATGTGCTGCTTGTAATGCTTAACTTCGCGGTCCAGGGCCAACGCTTCGAGTTCGCGATGGGCCAGGACAATGAGTGTGCCACCCGGCGTCTCGTAACAGCCACGGGACTTTATGCCCACGAAGCGGTTTTCGACAAGGTCAATGCGTCCAATGGCGTTGCGCGCGCCGATTTCATTGAGCAGTTCAACCAACTGCACGGGCTCGAGCGACATGCCGTCGACTGAAACTGGTTCGCCTTTGACGAAGCCAATCTCGACTGTCTCTGCGCGATCGGGCGCTTCCTGCGGGGAGCGCGTCATCGTCCAGGTGCTGTCGAAAGGCGCGTTATTGGCGTCCTCCAACTCACCGCCTTCATGACTGACATGCCACAGATTGCGATCCCGCGAATGAATCTTTTCCCGGCTGGCCGCTACCTGGATGCCGTGCGCTTCTGCGTAGTCGAGACAGTCTTCGCGGCTCTTGAGCGTCCACTCACGCCAGGGCGCAATGACCTTCAGTTCGGGAGCAAGTGCCTGGTAGGCGTGCTCAAAGCGAACCTGGTCGTTGCCTTTGCCGGTGCAGCCATGGGCGACTGCTTCGGCGCCTTCTTCGAGGGCGACAAGTACCTGGTGCTTCGCGATGACCGGGCGAGCGATGGAGGTGCCGAGAAGGTATTTGTCTTCGTAGACTGCACCGGCTTTGACAGTCGGGTACACATACTCCTTGACGAACTCGGCACGCAGATCGCGTACGACAACTTTCTTCGCCCCGGTCTTGTGGGCCTTTTCAACAACTGCATCGATGTCTTCGCCCTGGCCGACGTCGGCCACCATGGCGATGACGTCCATACCGTAATTTTCATTGAGCCAGGGAATGATGATCGACGTATCAAGTCCGCCGGAATATGCGAGAACGACTTTACCTGCCATGAGAATCTCCTTTTAAGCGCGTGCTTCGGACGCGGATGTTACGGGTTTGCTGGCAGCGGCTCCTGCGCCCAGCAGCATCAGCAGCAGAGCTTTTTGGGCATGCATGCGATTTTCAGCCTGTTCGAAGACGATGGATTGCGGGCCGTCGAGAACGGCATCTGTAACCTCGGCATTGCGATGCGCGGGGAGACAGTGCAGGAAGACGCCGTTCGGAGAAGCGAGGGACATCAGACTTTCGTTGACCTGGTAGGGCTTGAAGAAAGGCGCACGCTTGGTGGCTTCATGCTCAAAGCCCATGCTGGTGCAGACGTCGGTGTAGATGGCGTCTGCACCAGTAACGGCGGCAACAGGATCCTGAATCACTTCAATCATGCCGCCGGAGTTGTTGGCGATACCACGTGCCTGCGCAACAATATCAGCCTTGGGGCCGTAATTTTTTGGCGTTGCGACGGTGACTTGGGCGCCGAGCTGCGCACCCATCAGCATGAGCGAGTGGCAGACATTATTGCCGTCGCCGACGTAGGTGAACTTCAGGCCACGGGCACTGCCGAAGCGTTCTTCGAGAGTCATCCAGTCAGCAAGCGCCTGGCAAGGATGTTCGAGATCACTGAGCGCATTGATGACCGGAACGCGCGAGTGCTCAGCCATTTCAGTGATGGTCTCGTGCGCATAGGTGCGCAGCACAATGATAGATACCCAGCGCTCGATATTGCGAGCCATGTCGGCAAGGGATTCGCGCTCGCCGAGCGGCGACTGCGTCTGGTCGACAAAGATTGCGTTGCCGCCGAGCGTGTTGATAGCGGCTTCAAACGTGAGGCGTGTACGAAGCGAAGCCTTCTCGAAAAACATCACCATCTGTTTTGAGTCGAGCGCGTAGCGGTAGTGCGCGGGATTGGCTTTCACGCTGTGACCCAGATCCAGCAGGCCGCGGGTCTCTTCCTGGGTAAGGTCGGCGATG
Source organism: uncultured Acetobacteraceae bacterium (assembly GCA_964658265.1). GTDB lineage: Bacteria > Acidobacteriota > Terriglobia > Terriglobales > Acidobacteriaceae. Next base: position 10,828 of record CAZZYN010000082.1, read on the forward strand.
GAGCAGAGATCGCGGCCTGCGAGTGAGATTGCCGGGGACGCCGCTGCTTCGGTCTCTTCAAAATGCTGTTGCTCGAGGACGAGTGTTTTTGAGGCCATGGTCATCTCCCTCCATGGGAGGCAGCGGACTGCATGGACGATGCGACCGCCGGGGATTGTTCGGAAAGGATCTGATCGAGAGCCTGGATCGCGATGTCAACATGCTTCCGCTCAAGGATGTAGGGTGGCAGAAATCGCAGAACAGTATCACTGGTGCGATTGAGGATGATGCGTTGCTTCAACATCTCTGACGCAACGATTTTTGCAAGCTCATCGCTTTCGAGGTCGAGTGCAAGCATGAGGCCCAGGCCACGCACGTCGACGATCGCAGGATGCTTTGCACGCAGCGATTCGAGCTGCTGCTTGAAGTAGCTGCCTACCTGCTGCACGTGGTCGAGCAGATGAGTCTGCTGCATAAAGTCGATGACTGCGATGGCGACAGCACAGGAGACCGGACCGCCGCCGAACGTGGTCCCGTGCATGCCCGGATGCATGGCCGCAGAGACGGCTTCCGTGCATAGCATGGCGCCGAGGGGCAGACCGCCGGCAAGCGGCTTCGCCAGGGTAGTGATGTCGGGCTGGATGCCGTAATGCTGATAGGCGCACCACTTGCCGGTGCGGCCGAGTCCGGCCTGGATTTCATCCACAATGAGGAGCGCGCCGGTGGTGCGCGTGAGCTCATAAGCGACTTGCAGAAAGTCGTGCGAGACCGGCCGAATACCGCCTTCGCCCTGAATTGCTTCTACCAGGATGGCGCAGACTTCGGTTGAGAACGCCTCGCGCAAGGCAGCCACATCATCGAATGGAACAAACTCGACGCCTGGGATCAAGGGCTCGAACGGCTCACGATATTTAGCTTTATGGGTGGTTGAGACCGCGCCCATGGACCGCCCATGGAAGCTGTGTTCCACGGCAATGAATTTTGTACCGATGGACAGACCCTGTTCGCGCTTCATGCCTGCATAGGCGCGCGCAAGCTTCATGGCTGCTTCCCATGCCTCTGAACCGCCATTGCAGAAGAAGGCGCGGTCCATGCCTGTCATCTTTGTCAGTCGCTCCGCAAGCGCGGCCTGTCCCTCGTGGAAAAAGAGGTTAGAGGTGTGGATGAGCTTTCGGCTTTGGACTGCAATAGCCTCTTCAATGACGGGATGACTGTAGCCAAGCGCGTTAACGCCGATACCGCTCAGCAGGTCAAGATATTCGTTGCCAGCTTCATCTTTAAGGTAAACACCTTCTCCAGAAACAAAGAAGAGGGGATTTCGTTCGTAGGTAGGCAGGAGCAGCGTGGCTTCTGCGGCGCGAATGGTTTCCAGCTTCATGCGACCATCACCTCCGTTCCAAGTGCGATGCGGCTCGAGGTCAAATCGGGCAGCAGGTTTGCAGATTCGGCCGGCAAAATTCGCACACGTTTCACACCGTGCAGGAGTGCTTCACGGCAGGCGCCCAGTTTTGGAAGCATTCCGCCGCTGATGACTTCATCGCGAGTGAGGCCGGCAATCTCCCCGATGCTTAGCCAGCGCATCACTTCGCCGTTCGAGCCGCGTACTCCCGGAACGTCGGTAAGAAAGACAAGTGCATCTGCATGGGAGGCGACGGCGCAAGCTGCAGCCATTTCGTCTGCGTTGATGTTGTAGTACTCGCCGTCAAATCCGAGCGCGATGCTCGAGATGACAGGCACCGCGCCCATCTTCCAGATGGCTTCGAGCCAACGAATGTCCGATGCGACGATCTCGCCGACGAAGCCGAGATCGGGGGCCGTGCGCTTTTTACGGGCACGGAAGATGAGGCCGTCGCCACCGGAAAGGCCGACCGCGGACTGGCCATGCGAACCAAGCGCAGCTACCAGCGCCTTGTTCACCTGGCCGCCAAGAACCATCACGGCGGTGTCACGGGTTTCAGCGTCGGTGATGCGCAGGCCAGCGACAAATTCGCTTTGCTTGCCAAGCTGCTTAAGTGTGCGCGTCAAGGCGACGCCGCCACCGTGTACGACAGTCACCTGGTGGCCGTCACGGACCAGCTCGGTGATGGCGCGGGCACAGCCATGCAGTAACTCATGATTTTCCAGCGTAGCTCCGCCGAGTTTTACGACATATTTCAAAGCAGCCCCTCCGCTTCGTCCCAGCCGTTCATCACGTTCATGTTCTGCACTGCCTGGCCGGCTGCGCCTTTGAGCAGATTGTCGAGACAGGACACGACGATGCATCGTCGATGATCGGGTGCAAGGTGGAATCCAAGATCGCAGTAGCTGGTTCGAACCGAGTACTGGATCTGCGGCAGCTCCGGTGTGCTGTAGAGCCGCACCATCGGACTGTGCTTGTAGAAGTTGCTGAAGCATGTGCTGACTTCTACAGGATCATGCGGTCGTGTGAACCGCAGGTAAATGGTGGACAGAATGCCGCGTGCAATCGGCAGCAGGTGAGGTGTAAAGATCAACTGATCTGAAGATACGCCGACCTGCTCCAATAGTTCTCCGGTGTGACGGTGGCCGAAGAGACCATAGGCCGAGAGATTGTCAGCGGCGTACATGAAATGGGTCTTCGCGGTAGCGGCTTTGCCTGCTCCGGAGACGCCGGATTTGGCATCGCAGATGATGCCGGCCTCCAGGTCGACCAGGCCGGCGGCGACCAGCGGCTTCAGTGCAAGAATGATCGACGTGGCATAGCAGCCCGGATTTGCAACCAGCTGTGCTGAACGAATGGCTGCACGATGCAGTTCTGGCAGACCGTAGACGGCTTTCGCCTGCGTCGCCGTAGGGTCGGTATCTTCAAACTTGTAGACGGCCCGGTTCTCATCCTGCTGCAGCCGCCATGCTCCGCTGAGGTCAATGACTTTGAGGTCTCGCGACAGCGCTTCGGGAACCCATTCGCGCGACTGCTCGTGAGGCGTGGCCAGGAAGAGCAGTTCGATGCCGCGCTGCTGCAGCAGCTCCCAGGAAAATGTTTCGACTTGAAGGCTGTTGCGACCTGCACCGGCAAGCTGCGGATGCATAGATGTCAGCTGATCCTCGCCTCGTCCGAGAAACAATGGCGCCTGCTGCTGCAGACGCGGGTGTGCGAGGAGCAGCCGGGCCAGCTCTGCTCCCGCATAGCCGCTGACACCCATAACTGCGGTCCTGACTGCTGACGTCAATTTACGATTCCTTCCAGCCGCCCGCGCAGCAGGGTCGCCTGGCGTACATCCGGGCAGATGACAAGAACCGTGTCATCGCCTGCGATGGTTCCGACGACCTCTGGCCACTGTTCTTCATCGATCGCAAGAGCGACAGGCTGGGCGCCCCCGCTTGTAGTGCCGAGAACGAGTTGATTCATCGCCTGCTTTACGCGCAGCACAAAGTTTTCGAGTACGTCGATAACATTGCGCCGGCCCTCATCACCATTGCGTCCGTCCGGCAGGGAATAGCCCCGCGGGCCCTTATAGAGGTGCAGTTCGTGGATATCGCGCGAGAGTGTCGCCTGGGTCACATCGAATCCACGCTTGAGCAGCAGCCGCCGCAACTCATCCTGGTTGCTGATGGGCGCGCCACGTACCACTTCCCGAATTGCGCTGTGACGTTCCTGCTTCATCGGCGTGCGGCCATCTTTCCCGGTCGAATTCAATCTGAAGATGCGATCTGCATAAACATGCAATCTAATGTATAAATATTCATAGCAGCATTGTCAATGCCAGGCGGGCCAGATGCCCGTTCTGGCAATAGACCATGAAAGCTGCTGTTTCGAAACGTAGCCGTATAAAAAAGCTCAATAACACTCATGACTTGCCAAAGATTCGGACATATATTTACTCATGGACTGCTTATCCTCGTTCGATCAGTCAGAAGATACCCATGATGGCTGTCGCGTAGACCAGAAGACCGCGTCTCCTTTACCCCAGCCCTCTCTGATGGAGTCCCGGTTCGATCACGAATCGTGCGGCGTCGGCTTCGTTGCCAGCCTGCATAACGATGCCTCGCACCAGATTTTGCAGCAATCACTCACGGCTTTATCGCGCCTAGCCCATCGCGGCGCGATTGCGGCGGACGGCCGCAGTAGTGACGGCGTGGGCGTGATGACCGGCATTCCCCGCGAGTTCCTTCTGCGTGCAGCGGGCGTCGAGCTAAAGGCTGATCAACTGCTTGCCGTCGGCGTAGTGTTCCTGCCGCAGGCGGATGCGCAGGCAGTGAACGCGGCTTGTGCGGAACTGGAATCGACGCTGGTCACGCACGGCGTGGCCATTGTTGGCTGGCGCGATGTACCTACGCATAATGACGTTCTCGGCGAGATTGCGCTTGGCAGTCTACCGGTGATCCGGCACATCCTGCTGACTGCAGCAGATGCCAGCACGAAACAGCCGGAACTGGATCGCGCGCTGTTCCTGGCTCGCAAGCAGTATGAGCGGGCGGGTGGCATGGCTTACCTGTGCTCGCTATCGACCTCCACCATGGTGTACAAGGCGATGTGCGCCGGCCGTTACCTGCGGGACTTTTATCCGGACCTTGCCGACGTTAATTTTGTCACGCCCTTCGCGCTCTTCCACCAGCGTTACGCCACCAATGTTCTGCCTGCGTGGCACCGTGCACAGCCGCTGCGGACTCTTGCGCATAATGGTGAAATCAATACGGTTTGGGGCAATCGCGCGCGCATGGATGCGCGGACGGCGACGATCCCGGCAGAGAACCTGCCGATCTGCTCGGAAGACGGTTCGGATTCAACCAGTCTCGACGAGGTGGTTGAACTGCTGGCACGCAATGGGCGGACGGTAGCCGAGTCAATCCGCATGCTGGTGCCACCGGCACAGGGCGGCAAGGATTCAGCTTTCCTACGTTATTGCGGCGATGCGGTCGAGCCGTGGGACGGGCCGGCAGCACTGGCCTTCGCGGATGCCGGTGTTGTGGGCGTGGCGCTCGACCGGAATGGTCTGCGGCCTTGTCGGTACTTTGTAACGGATGACGGCCTGGTGGTTGCCGGATCAGAAGCAGGTCTGGTCGACCTCGATCCGGAGCGGATTGTGCACAGCGGCCGGCTTGGTCCGGGACAGATGCTGGCGATCGATCTGACGCTTAAGAAGCTTTACGAAGATGATGATGTTTCAGCGTTCTTCGATCAGAGCAACGAGTATGGCGAACTGGTGGAAGACCTGCGGCTGGAGCCATCGCTTGATGCGCCGGCTGCCATCGAATCGCAGGAGCTGGCTACACTTCAGCGCACTTTCGGCTACACACGGGAAGATGTGCGGATGATCCTGACGCCAATGGCTGCAGATGGCAAGGAAGCGATCTGGTCGATGGGGGACGATACCCCGATCGTCTCGCTCGCACGCTCGCCGCGGCCGGTCTACGCCTATTTCCGGCAGCGATTCGCACAGGTTACCAATCCGCCGATCGATCCTCTGCGTGAGTCGATTGTCATCCAGCTGCATACGCGCC
>CAZZYN010000083.1:0-16232 GCA_964658265.1 uncultured Acetobacteraceae bacterium
CGTCGACGCCTTTGGCGTTTGGGTTTGCGGTTCCTCCCGTTGGTTGTCGGCCGGGTTCGTCGGGATGGAAGGGGAAGGGCGGATGGCTTTGCCATGGCCCACCTTAGCTGAGCGAGGATGGGCACCTACCCTGGATTTGTGGAATTAAGCGGGGTCCGGGGTGGCGGCGACGTTGTCGCGCATCGATTTCTTGACCGAATACATGATGGTGTCGGCGGCATGGAGGACGGCATTGGGGTCGCTGCCGTCGTGCGGATAGGTGGACACGCCGAAGCTGGCAGTCATCCTGATGTTGAGCTTGCGGGCCTGGAGGAAGACGGTGGAGCGCAGGACGGACAGGAGTCGCTGTGCGGCTTCGATGGCTGCGGCTTTGGAGGTTTGCGGCAGCAGGACGACGAATTCATCACCGCCATAGCGGAAGACGGAATCAACGGAGCGGGTGGTTTTCTGGACGAGGGCGGCGACTTCGACGAGCAGTTCGGTGCCGATGAGGTGGCCGTGCTGGTCGTTGACGAGCTTGAAGTGATCGAGATCGATGAAGATGACACTGAACTCGGAGTGAAAGCGGCGGGAGCGTTCAAACTCGGTCTGCAGTGCGGTGTGCAGGTGGCGGGAGTTGAAGAGGTGTGTGCAGTCGTCGGTGATGGTGAGTTCCTGGATGCGTTCGAGGACCTGGGCATTTTCGATGGCGATGCCGGCATAGTCGGCCAGGATGTTGAGGAAGGTCATGGCGTAGTCGGTGAGTGCTTCGAGGCGGCAGTTGAAGAGTTGCAGAACGCCGAGGGTGCGATTGCGGGAGCGCAGCGGCATGTTGATGGCCGAATCGATGCGATAGCTGGAGGCTGCCTGTTCTCCCGGAAAGACGCGGACGGCGGGGTGAACGCTGGCTGCGCCGAGGGGAAGTGCGGCGACGTTGGGTACCAGCAGAGGCTCGCCGCGCGCGGCTACCCACCCTGCCATGCCCTGGCCAATGGGGATGGCGGGGAAGGTGTTGTCGCGGCAGGCGGCACCCTCCCTGACGGCGTAGCGGAGGAGTTGCTGTGGTTCGTCTACCAGGAGCAGGGACCAGTTTTCCGGCTGGAAGAAGGTCCCCATCTGCTGGATGATGGCCTGGATGATGGAGTTGCGGTCGAGGGCCGAGGTGATGGCGCGGCCAAGATCGTGGAAGGCGCGAAGGTCATTGAGCCGCAGCGTTTCGTCCGGCGGCTGCGCACCAGCACTGCCGTCAGACGACAGAGGACTAGAAGGCCGGGAGCGGGTGAGGCTGGTAGGTGGCTGTGTCATTCAGGGGCGTACGTGGTGACAGCAGAAGTAGCCTAACCGCCAATTTGTACCATAGAGCGCGCCGGATTGATGAAGCCCTCTTCGCCGATGTGATGGCGTGCTTCCTTGAGACGGACAGCACCGCGGATAAAGCTGGCGAGTTCATCGTCGCTGGCGCCCTCGCGAAGCTGGCGGTGCAGATCCTGCTCAAAGGTGGAGAAGAGGCAGGTGCGGATTTTGCCGTCGGAGGTGAGACGGATACGGCTGCACTGGCCGCAGAAAGGCTGGGAGACGGGGGCAATAATGCCGATTTCGCCGCGGCCGTCTTCGAAGACGTAGCGGCGTGCGGTTTCGCCGGGCTGGGTGGGCGGAAGGGTACGCAGCGGCAGGACTTCGGCGAGGCGAGCCTCGACTTCCCGAATAGGCACAACCATGTCCAGCGACCAGGCACGGTCTTCGTCGAGGGGCATCACTTCAATGAAGCGGATGATGACGTCCTGTTCGCGGGCGAAGTGGGCAAAAGGAATGATCTGGTCGTCATTGAGGCCGCGAACCAGGACGCAGTTGACTTTGACGGGTCCAAGGCCGATGGTATGCGCTTTCCGGATACCGGCGACGACACGGGGGAAGCTGCCGGGAACGCGGGTGATGGCTGCGAATTTATCGGGATCGACGGCATCCATGCTGACGGTGACGCGGGAGAGGCCAGCATCCATGAGCGGCTGGGCGAGTCCTTCAAGCAGGTGGCCATTGGTGGTGAGGGCGATGTCGAGCCGCCGGCCGGGCTGGTGCGAGGCGAGCGGGTGGCCGTTTTCGTCGAAGGGGATGCGGAGATGCGAGAGCTCCTGCACCATCTCGACGAGGCCTTTGCGCAGCAGCGGTTCGCCGCCGGTAAGCCGCACCTTTTCGATGCCGAGAGAGACGAAGACGCGGATGAGGCGGAGGTAATCGGCGATGGGGAGTTCGGGATCAACGGCGCCGTTGCCGGTTCGGCAGTAGACGCAGCGGTAGTTGCAGCGGCCGGTGATGGAGACGCGCAGGTCAGTGATGGCGCGCTGATGGGAGTCGCGCAGCTGCCGGCCCGCAGGGTAGGCGGGAAGGGCAAGCTCGTCTCTGCATGTGGAGATGGTAGCCAAGGGTCTCGCTTTCAGTGTATTAGGATGCGCGGGATGGCGGCTATTCTTCATTGGTTATGGTGTGACGGATGTGCGTGGCAGCAAGGCACGGTGTTTGATGACTGGGGCGGGATGTGCCTACAGCAGGAGTGGCAACCGCGATGGGGGTAGAAAGCTGGTGAATACAGGATCCGGGACGGATGGCGTGCTGCCGTCTTCGAGCGGCGGCTGGGCGAAGCTTCGCGTGGCGCCACGATGGCTGGCAGCGATGCTGCTTGGCAGCCTGCTGGCGTGTACGTCGCATGGAGTGCAGAAGAGGCCGCCTTTACTTTCGGTGGACGTGGCCAGCGACCGTCATCCGATCGATTCGAATATCTATGGCATTGCCAACTACGGACTGGATGCTGCGTTTGCGCGGGAGATCAAGGTACCGAATGTTCGCTGGGGCGGCGATGGGACGACGCGCTACAACTGGCAGGTCGACTCCAGTAATGCCGGCTTCGATTTTTATTTTATGGGTGGATCCGGCGTAGCAGATCCGGTTCCCGGCGCGCAGGTGGACGCGATGATCCGCCGTTATCCGACGGCCGGTGCGTTGATTACGATTCCGATTATCCCGTTTGTGAACAGGACGTCGCAGTGGAACTGCAGCTTTCCTGTGCCGGTGTATGGTGCGCAGCAGAGCACCAATCCGTATACACATCCGAATGGATGGGATTGCGGCAACGGCATTGCGGCGAATGGCACGCAGCTGGTGGATCGGGATCTACATGCCAATCATGTCGATAATTCCGCGGCATTAGAGGAGGCCTGGGTGCGGCACCTGGTGGCAACGTTTGGCACAGCCGACCATGGGGGAGTGCCGTTTTACCAGCTGGATAACGAACCGTATGGCTGGGGCAATACGCATCGCGATGTCGAGCCGAAAGGGGCGAATTATTCAACGATCGCCGCGCTGGGCCAGCAATATGCAGAGATGGTGAAAAAGGCCGACACATCGGCTGCGGTGATGGGGCCGTCCGACTTTACGCTGGGCGGATGGATCGGGGACACCAAGCAGCAGAATGGTCTGTATGCAGCCGAGTATTACCTGCAGCAGATGGCGGCTTACGAGCAGGCGCATGGCGTACGCATCCTGGACTACCTGGATGAGCATTACTATCCGCAGTTTTCGGATGCGGCGTCGCAGCTTGCGTCGACCCGGACGCTGTGGGATCCGACGTACAACGGCGGGACCTGGGTAGAGCAGGGCGTGTTTCACGGCCCGATGCAGTTGTTGCCGCGCATGCAGGGCTGGGTGAGCAAGTATTATCCGGGGACCAAGCTGGCGATCTCTGAGTATTCGATCGACAGCGGCAAGAAGCTGATCACCGATGCGCTGGCAGAGATGGATGTGCTGGGTATCTTCGGGCGCCAGCAGTTGCAGTTTGCGAATATGTGGACGGCGCCCGCACCGACCGATCCAATTGCCTATTCGTTCCGCATCTTCCGCAACTATGACGGGCGCGGTTCGCAGTTTGGCGATACGTGGGTGAGTGCTTCAAGCAGCGACCAGGCGGAGCTTGCGGTGTATGCGGCACAGCGGACCGGGGATGGCGCGGTCACGATCCTGGTGATCAACAAAACGACCACGTCGATCGCCAGCCAAGTGCAGGTGGCGGGCACGAGCCTGCCGCAGACGGCTGCAGTGTTCATGTATTCCGGGAGCAAGCTTAAAGAGATCGTGAGCAGCCCGGCTGTGCCGATCAGTCACGGCAGGATTGCTTACGGCTTCCCGCCTTACTCTGCGACGCTGTTCGTGCTGGGCCGGGGAGAGAAGCTGCCGCCTGCCGGAAGGTGAGGGGACGTGGCAAGGGTCGAAGGCTGATGGCGCATCGACCCTGCTCCATGAGGCTTACGGATCACTTCGCGATGATTGCTTTGCCGAACATGGTGCCGAATTTTCCGAAGAGAACATCGAGGCGGTAGAGGTGTGCGGGAGAGGCGAGCATGGCGTTCAGTTCCGGAGAGCGCATAAAGTTGCGGCCGCCGGGGCCGATGTCGTGAGCGTCGCGTGCTATGGAATCAGGAAAGGCTTCGAAGATGCCGAAGGTGGTGTCAGAGAAGCGGCAACCGAACCATGGACCGGTACCTGGCTCCTGTTCGACGCCGGCGAGGATGTCGCGCATGAACTGTTCGACTTTGTCGCCCATACCGGGCCTGGCTTCGAGATTGATGTAGTAGGCCTTGCGCCCGGGTGTGTGATTCAGGCCGCTGCGTACCCAGCCTGCGTGTACTTCAAGATCGTGACCGGGAACGGTCGCCGGACCGGGTGAGGTACCGAGTTCGAGAACTGTTGCTGTGTCTGCCATGGTTTTCTCCTTTTGGCTTTACACGAGTTTAAGAATGACCGGAGGATTTAGCTGATCAATTGAGACCGCGCAGTCCTGGTCCGGACCATCGCGGCGCAGGCAGGTTCTGAGCCGGGGCCGGCTTCAATGGAGTTTGAAAGGTCCGGGTGTTCCGGACGATGGTGTTCTAAGCTAGTGTTATGGCTGTTTTCGAGCAACCTCTCAATCTTCTTCCCGGAACGCCGACGGATGCTGGTGGGTCCGGGCCTGCGTATGACGTGCTGGTGGTGGGCGCGGGTCCTACGGGGCTGGCGTGTGCGATCGAGGCCAAGCGGCATGGGCTGAAGGCAGTGCTGGTGGATAAGGGCTGTCTGTGCAACTCGCTCTTCCACTATCCGTCGAATATGACGTTTTTCACGACGCCGGAGCTGCTGGAGATTGGCGATATGCCGTTTTCCAGTCCGAACCAGAAGCCGAACCGGAACGAGGCGCTCGAATATTACCGCAAGGTTGCGGAGCATTATGAACTCGAGATCCGTCAGTATCACCACGTGCTCGGGATCGATGGCAGCGATGGCGACTTTGTTGTGAAGCTGCGGGACCGTTTCGAGCGGGAGACGAGTGTGAGTTCGCGCAAGGTGATCGTGGCGACCGGCTACTACGATCTGCCCAATTACCTGGGGATAGACGGCGAGGAGCTGCCGAAGGTGATGCATTACTACCATGATCCGCACCCGTATTTCGATATGGATGTGGTGGTGATTGGCGGGAAGAACTCTGCTGCGATTGCGGCGCTGGACCTTTGGAGACATGGGGCGCGGGTGACGCTGGTGCATCGCGGTGCAGAGATGCACGGACATGTGAAGTACTGGATCCTGCCGGACATCAACAACCGGATCAAGAACCGGGAAGTGACGGCGTACTTCAAGAGCAACGTGGTGGCGATCCGCGAGGAGGCGGTGGAGCTGGAGACGCCGCAGGGGAACGTAACTCTAAAGAATGATTTTGTTTTTGCGCTTACCGGGTATCATCCAGATTTTACGTTCCTGGAATCTCTGGGCGTTCGGATTGAGGGCGTAGATCAATGTCCGGCGTGCAATCCGGAAAGTCTTGAAAGCAACGTCCCGGGGATTTATCTTGCAGGAGTCATTGTTGCCGGTGCGCGAACGAACGAGATCTTTATCGAGAACGGCCGGTTCCATGGTCGACAGATTGCAGAGAGTATGCTGAAGTCCCTGGCGGGAGCGCACGCCGGGAGGCACTAGAAACTGTAACAGACACAGTACGTTCGGAACGATGCGGGCGGTGACAGGCAGTTGAGCAGACCTATCGGAACGGCCAGGGTTCGGATCGTGCATGGCTGAGAACGGTGCGCTGACAACCGGTAAAGGCAACGGCCTGATGCGGTGGCTTCGACCCCGTACGATCCGGGGGCAGCTGACGCTGAGCCTGATTGTGCTGGAGACGGTGCTGCTGTCATTGTTCGCCGTGCTGCTGGTAGTGCAGGAGCAGGTGGACATACGGACCCGCGCGTCCCGCCGGCTGGAATATCAGACCAACCTGTTGTCACTGGAAGCTGCGCGGTCGCTGGGAAGCCAGCATCGGGAGTGGCTGAAGGAAGAGCTGACGGCGCTGCTGGCGTCGCGGGCAGTGCTGGCTGTGCGCATCACGGATATGCATGGCGCGGTGCTGGCGGAGCAGAGCAAGGTTCCGACACAGTGGAAGTTGAGCGGTCTGGACCTGAATACCCTGGACGGCAGGCTTGAACGGGGCCGGACAGATTCACAGGTGCACGTGCTGCCGTACGCCGAGACGGGTGCGCGGGGCGAGGCACTTGCCCTGATCCGCAGCGGCGAAACATCGTTCGGGTATGCATGGGTGATGGAAGACCCGGCGGGCGACCAGGCTGCGGTTGAGGCGCTGCTGCGCAATACACTGCTGTTCGGGATTTTTGCGCTCCTGGGCTGTGCCGCGCTGTCGACGCTGCTGGCGCGGTCAATCACTGGTCCACTGGCGATGCTGATGGCAGCGACGCGGCGGCTGATCAAGGATCCGACGACGCGGGAAGGCTTTCCGCTGCGTACCGATGAGACGAACGAGGCTGCAGAGGTCGCGAGTGCGTTCAACCTGATGGTTTCGTCGATGGCGGACCAGTCAGCCGGGCTGAACGACACACTGGCGCTGCTGGATTCGATGCTGGCCAATGCGCCGGTTGGATTTGCATTCTTTGATCGCGAATATAGGTTTGTGCGGGTGAACCGCTTTCTTTCAGAAGCCAGTGGAATTCCAGTGCAGGAGTACCTGGGTCATTCCATTCACAAGTTTCTGACTGCGGAGGCGGCAGCGCTGCTGGCTGAGCATATCGACGATGTATTTCTGAACAATCGCGCGACCAGTGACATCGAGCTGACGCCGAGTGCTGCGGATATCCGGACAGGGTTGCACCGGTCCTGGGTGTTGAACCTGTACCCGGTACGGATCGGCACGGATGCGATCCGGTGGGCGGGTGCGGTGTTTATCGATGCGACGGAGCGGAAGCTGTCTGAAGATGCGCTGCGCAAATCAGAGAAGCTGGCGGCAACGGGACGGCTGGCGGCGTCAATTGCGCATGAGATCAATAATCCTCTGGAGTCGGTGACGAACCTGCTTTACCTGCTGCAGCGTCATCATTCGCTGGATGCAGAGGCGCGCGAACTGGCGGCGGTTGCGGAGCAGGAAGTGGCGCGGGTGGCCGAAATGGCACAGCGGACGCTGCGGTTCTATCGCCAGTCGACGTCGCCGACGGATGTGAACCTGGCAGAGGTGCTGGAGTCTGTGCTGCAGGTGCACCAAGGGCGCTTCCAGGCCAAGCATATCCATGTCGAGTGCAAATTTCAGAAGGATGTGCGGCTCTTCAGTTTTGCAGGTGAGCTGCGGCAGGTATTCGCGAACCTGATCGGGAATGCGCTGGATGCATCTCCGGAAGGTGCGAGGCTGGCGTTATCGGCGCGCTGCTCGGCATCGTGGCAGACGGGTGAGCGGGGTGTACGCGTCACGGTTGCCGATACCGGCAGCGGGATGAGTGACGAGGTGCGGCGGCGAATTTTCGAGCCCTTCTACACGACCAAGGACGCAACCGGGACCGGGCTGGGGCTGTGGGTCAGTAGTGAAATCCTCGAAAAACATGGCGCGACGGTAGCGGTGCGCAGCCGAACTGTTGCCGACGGGGAGGAGCTGCCTGACAAAGCATACAAAAGGAATGGCAAGACTGGTGGGCGGTCGTCGGGAACGGCATTCATGCTGTTCTTCCCGGCCAACGGGATTCCGCGTCCCGTGGGTGCGGCAGTGACTGCGGCGGCTGCGACTGCGGGGACGGTGCAGTAGCGTCAGCGAAAGATGGCTGCTGCTGCGGAAGTGCAGGCTGGAAGCCAGGGATGATGGGTCGCGTGCTGCAAAAGTGGTGCTGCTACGAGTCGTGCTGCCGGCATTGATGCTGCTGGCCGGGATGAATCCGGGTGCCGGCCAGATGGACATTGGCTCAGCAGCTTCGATTTCTGGATCACGGCAAATGACCATCCCGGCAAACAGGATATTGTCAGCAATCTTTGTATCTGGACGATCAACCGGGGATTGCGGCCGTCTGCTGTCTACAAGGGACGGCACGAAGTATTGACCATCTGCGGTCGGCGCTACGAAGCCATCTTCCAGACGCTCAAGGCGCAGCCGGAGAAGGCATGGAAGACCCTGTGCCTGATCGATCTCGACCCTCGCAGTAAAGGGACGCTGGCTTTGGCTCCGCTGATGGACGTGCTGGTGGCTCGGGGACTGGCGACGCCGACTGACTTCCTGGCGACGGCCGAGCTGGGAACAGAGGTGACTTATGGGAAGGGGCGAACGGTTTAGCAAGAGTTTCAACTGCGCTAGTTGCGGTTGCAGATCGGTATGCTAGCGATGCTGCCAGCGGGACGGCCGGGCTGCCGACAACAAATGGCCGGTCCTGATTGTGCCAGCTTTCCGCTGGTGGGTTCGATTGGGGTACCAGTGCTCGGTACAAGTCACTTTGAAGGATACGTCTGCGTCGGGCAGGCGGCTCGCCGGAAGCCTGCATGGGCTCGCGGCAATGGGATGAAGGTTCACGGTGCCCAAGCTGTTGCCGAGCTGGTAGCTGAACCGAAGCCCTCGCAGTGAATCACCAGTGCGGGTGATGTTTGCTGCTCCGAGATGATGCAGTCGGGACAGGATGTCATCGTCGAGCGCGTTGAACATGGCCATCAGCTGCCGCGGATCATCAGGGCCGAGGGTAGCGTGAAGGCGATCCAGGCTGTAAGAACGCCCGGCCATCCCGCACGGACGACGCCCAGGGCGAAACATACCTGGCTGCTGGGACGGCCGGGCAGCGCCTGGGCGAATGCGATGAGCTCCGCGAAGTCTGCTTCGTCACACCAGGGTCGACGAACGACGAGCTCTTTCTGAAAGTAGCCGAGATGGGCGACGGGTGCGCCCAGGGAGATGAAGCCGAGGCGCAGGAAGGTGATGAAGACCGCCGCCTCGGAACCCTGCGGGAGTTGTCGGTCGTCAATCAACGGTGTGGTTGGAGTGTGGTCACGGCTGGCCCGCAGTGAGGACTGTGCCTGAAGCTAATACGTAAAGGGCGAGATGGAGGCATGCGGCTCGGTCACGCGGTGTAATCGAAGAGGGCCATGAAGCCGTAGTCCATGTGGATCTGCTGGTGGCAGTGGAAGAGGGTGAGGCCGGGATTGTTGGCGGTGAAATCGATTTCGACTTCCTGGTAGCCGTTGACCATGCCGACATCCTTGATGAGGCCTGACATGGGCTGGCCGGCGAAGCGTGTGATTTCGAAGCTGTGGCGGTGCAGGTGCATGGGATGGATGTCGTCGCTGGCATTCTTCATACGAATGCGATAGCGCCTGCCCTGGCGGAGGTGGAAGGTAGGCTTCGCGGGGGTGGCATCCATGGGATAGGCGACGCCGTTGATGGTCCAGAGATTGAAGCCCTCCATGGCAGCGTTCTGTTTTTCGAAGAGCATCTCGAAGGTTTCGTCGGCCGGCACGGCGGGCGCTCCCGGGTTGGCGAAATGAGCGTAATTCCAGCGAAAGGGTCTGGGCGCGAGCCACACGGGCTTGCCATGATAGCCGGCGTATTCGATGACGATGCCCATGCCGTGTTTGCGGTCGTCGTCGGATAGATCGCCCATGACCCAGATGCCGGGATGATTCATTTCGACGATGGCGGAGAGGCGCTCGGCGGTTCCCAGCCAGAGCAGGGGGACGTGGACGGGCATCGGCAGCGGGTTGCCGTCCATGGCGAGGAGAGTGAAGGTGTGGCCGGGCAGAGCGAGGCTGCGGATTTCTCCGGCGCTGCCGTTGAGGATGTGAAAGAGGACGCGCTCGCCCTGCTTTACACGGACTGGTTCACCGTGGCCGAGCATTTTGCCATTGATGGTGAAGGAATCGTAACCGACTTCGTAACCATGCTGTGCTCCCTTGGCGAGCGAGGCGTTCATGGTGGCTTCGCCGGCAGTCTTGAGCGCGGGAACAGTTTGTGCGGGGGAGAGGAAATTCATTTCCATATCGCCGCCCTTGCTGAGCGTGGGCTGGAACTCTTTGAGGGTGAGGAAGACTTCGCGGTCGTAGCGGCCGGCATTTTCTTTCGGCTCGATGTAGACGGGACCGACAAGGCCGCTGTACTGGCCGGCGGCGAGATTGGCTCCGGCGCGGGTATGGGTGTGATAGAAGCGGAGACCGGAGGGTCCGGGCACAAAGGAGATGCGTCGACTGGCGTGGGGCGCGATGTACGGAGTGCCTTCTTCAGCAGCGCCATCGACGTCGGTGCCGACGAACTGACCGTGCCAGTGCAGCTGCTCGGGAACGTCGGTGTGGTTGTGGATGTCGACGGTGACGCGACGGCCTTCCTTAAGGCGCAGCAGCGGGCCGGGAAACTGGCCGTTGTAGGTAGTGGCGGAGACGATGCGGTTGGGTGCGAATTCGAGGGGCGTAGTCGCGATGGTGAGGCTGTAGTCGGCGGGCGTTGCGTTCTGACTGAAGAGTGCGGCAGTGCTGCGCAGGAGGGAAGAGGCGGCGAGGGTGTTGGCGGCTCCTGTGATCAAGCGGCGACGGGTGAGCAGGGCTGATGACATGCGTCCCTCTGGGTACAGGGTACCGAAGATCGTCAAAGCGGGGCTGCGACGGTATCTTCAGAGCGTTGACGCGTGGCGGCGAATTCCAGGCGACTAGGCAGTTGAAGCTTTCGTTGCGTATGGTGTGGGTATGATTTTTCGCGTTTATAGCCTTGTGTTTTTCCTGGTGACAGCTAATTTTTCGGCGAACGGCCGGGCTGCAGATACTGTTACGAAGCCCAATACGTTGACGAAGAAAGAGAAGGCGGCGGGTTGGCGGCTGCTGTGGGACGGCAAGACCACGGACGGCTGGAGGAGTGAGCGGGGCGGCCCGTTTCCGGCAAAGGGCTGGGTGATCAGGGACGGCCTGCTGACGACGACGGATCTTGGCGGCAGCGAAGGCGGCGATGCCGGGGATATTGTGACGACGCGGACCTTTGCCAGCTACGAACTGTCAGTCGACTTCCGGACAAGTACCGGGGCGAACAGCGGCATTCTGTACATGGTTGATCTTGATTTGAAGAAGGGTCCGGGCTCGCCGGTGGGATATGAGTACCAGATTCTTGATGATGATGTGCATCCGGATGCGAAGCGCGGCAAGGATGGGGATCGCACGGTGGCATCGCTGTATGACCTGATCCCAGCGGCCGGAACAGCAGATCACAGCAAGCCGATCCGTCCGGTCGGTGAGTGGAATACAGCGCGGATCGTGGTCAACGGGATGCATGCCGAGCATTGGCTGAACGGTGTGAAGGTAGTGGAATATGACCGCGACTCGGCGCAGTTCCGGGAGCTGGTGGCGGCAAGCAAGTTCAAGGTGTATCCGCATTTCGCGGAGATGCACGACACCTGTATCGACCTGCAGGATCATGGTTTTCCGGTGTCTTTCCGAAATATCAAGATTCGCGAATTACCAGACAGGGCGACCAGATAGGTAAGCTCAAGTTCTGTTCTTCAAGTTTTCAGTTCAAGGGTGCGCGTGAATAAACCAGCTTCTCCTTCTTATCTTCGGCATGGCGGTTTTGATCTGCTGCGGGTCATCGCTATTTACATGGTCATGCAGATTCATACGGGTGAGTTTGAATACATTTCACCGACCGGGATGGTGCTGCACACGGCAGGGTCGTGGGCCGTCGGCTGGACCAACTCGCTCCTGCGTACGTGTGTGCCGCTGTTTGTCATGATCAGTGGATTTTTCATGTTTCCGATCGGGGACGAACGCAGATTTTTCAAGAAGCGGTTCACGCGAGTCCTGGTCCCGTTCGTGATCTGGTGCGCGGTCTACGCGTTTTACGACTACGCGCGGGGACTGGCTTCGCTCCGTACCACTTTGCTCAAAATTGCAAAGATCCCGATCAACTACGGTACCGATGTTGGGCATCTCTGGTTTGTGTACATGCTGATGGCGATCTACCTGATTGCCCCGGTACTGTCGCCGTGGATTGTTTCGGCTGGGCGGAGGAGTATGGAGCTCTTCCTGCTGCTGTGGGGTATCACGTTGCTGCTGCCGTTCATTCACCTCTATTTTCCGGATGTCTGGGGCGAGTGCTACTGGAATGCGACGCCGACTCTTTACTACTTCACAGGCTTCATCGGCTACGTGGTCCTGGCTGTCTATATCAAACGCTTCATGATGGCGCCTTCAGTACGCGTTGATCTTGCGGCAATCGCGATGGTGGTGGCCGGGTATGCCGTGACCGTCGGCGGTTTCCTGTATAGACGTAGTACCGTGCCGGATGTGAAGAGCCTGGAGCTGACATGGAACTTCACTTCGCTGAATGTCGCGGTCATGACAGCAGGAGTCTTCCTGCTGTTTCGCAACCTTCATCCGACTGGATCTGAAAGCAAGAGCTGGCGATGGATCGATGATCTTTCGCGCATGAGCTACGGCATGTACCTGGCGCATATTATTGTGCTGGGCGTGGTGCATGCACACCTTGCGCCGCTGATCGGGAATGCGTACCTGCGCATCCCGGTGATCGCAATTATCACCTTCGTGATTACTTATCTCGCGATCAAGCTGCTCTCGCTGTTGCCGGGAAGCAGATACATTGTGGGCTGAGTGTTCAAGGCTGAAGGGACGGGGTCGTCCCACTTTTGAGCAGGTAGATTCTGTATGCGGTCAGGTAGTCCCCGGGCCCGAACTGCCGGGCGATGTCGAGGCGGTAGTACTGGTTGAGAAAGGCCTCGAAGGCCGGCCATTGTCTGAGGTTGTCGAAGCGGCCGTAGCGCCCTCCGCCTGTCAGCATTTCGGTGGTGATGACGAAGACCTTCGGTGGATCGCGGTGGATCTGCTGCCAGAACAACTCTCCGTAGTAGGGGAAGGGCGGGCCGCCGTTGGGCGGGAAGAGCATGTAATCGCCCATGAACGGTTGGGGCTCGACCAGGCCGAGGCGGTAGAGCGCGTCGACACAGCCGCTGACCATGTCCAGACACTCGACCTGGTTCTGCAGCCTGGGGCCGCCGAGGCGGGTCAGGTCGGCCATGAGCGCAGTGGGCAGGGCGGTGGTGTCGCCCAGTGGGTACAGGGTGCGGGCATAGACAGGAACAATGACCAGGGTGCCGACGAGAATGCCGGCGCAGGCTGGCAGGCGGACCCACCCGGGCCGGCGGATGGCCTTAACGTACTCGATGGCGATCCAGAGCAGCAGGAAGGCATAGAAGGGATAGCGGTGGTAGGCGGTGCCCTTGTGCTGAACAAAGTAGGAGGCGGCGCCGAACAGCACGCCGAGAATGAGCGCGACCCGCTCCCAGCTTCGCCAATTTGTATCGAATATGGTGACGATCAAGGCGATCAGGAAGAGGACAAAAAGCCGGATGCTGAAGAAGAAGCGGAGCAGGTAGCGGTAGGAGACGTTGCCGAGTGGAGCGTAGAAGGGGACCATGCGGTGCATGATCTCGACGAATGCGGAGAGCGAGTGGGTGGCGAGCAGGAAGCGCAGGGTAAGCAGTCCGGCGGCCAGCATCCCGGTCAGCCCGTAGACGAGGTAAGCGGTGAGCGGCTGGCTGCGCCTGCGGAGTGTGTATGCGGCCATTGCCAGCAGGACGAAGCCGAGGGGCGCGGCCGGCGGTTTGAGGGTTCCGGCGAGGCCGAGCAGGAAGCCGAAGGGGAGTAGTAGAAGCGGATTGCGGCGGCGGAGACTGGTGAAGAGAAAGGCGTAACCGGCCAGGACGAGGACGGTCATGATTTCGTCTCGCTCGGCAGCCATCTGGGGGCCGTCAACGGCATGCACAAAGACGAAGAGTGTCCCGGCGAAGAGGCCGGCGAACCAGTCGATGGGTGCGGCGATGACGATCATGGAGGCGATCAGGATGGCGAGCAGCGAGTAGTCGTAGAATCGCCAGCCGAAGTCGCCGGAGCCGAAAATGTGTATTGCCCAGCCGTCGAGGAAATAGGCTCCCGGGAGATTGAGGTCGATGATGTCGCGGTAAGGGACCTTGCCGTGATCGATGAGGAAATTGACGTAGTGCATGATGGATTCATCGAACATCCAGTGCCAGTGGAGCGTCCGGACGACGAAGAAGACCAGGGCCGCAGCGAGGAAGAGGGACAGTAGCAGCCTTGCTGTTTTGAAAACTCCGGGGCTGACAGGCTGAGACAGGCTCATGACTTTATGGCAACAGGGACAAGCCAAACTGTACCAGCAGCGTGGATCAGCGTTTGCCGAAGATGAGGATGTGTTGCAGGGGCAGCGTTTCGATTCTGCGTACAGGGACCAGGCCGACGGCTGCCATCTCTTTATCGAGCTGAGCCACCGACATCTTGTGGACTTCTTTGATCGGGACGGCGGGATCTTCCTGGCGGTATTCGACGAACGCTACGCGTCCGCCGGGTTTCAGTGAGTCGCGAACTCTTTGCATGACTTCGTAGGGATAGGCGAGTTCGTGGTACACATCCACCATCAGCACAAGGTCGACTGTACCGGCCGCCAGGTGCGGATCGGTTTCACTTGCCTTGATGACCTGCACGTTTGCGATCTTCTGGGCAGAGGCGCGCTGCTTCAGTGTCTGCAGCATTTCGTCCTGCACATCGACAGCCAGTACCTTGCCGGTGTTCCCGACCTTGGGAGCCATACGAAAGGCGAAGTAGCCCGATCCCGCTCCGAGATCGGCGACGACCTCGCCGGAGTGAAGCTGCAGAGCGTCAAGCACCTGGGCAGGGTGCTCTTCGGTGTCTCTCTCAGCTCGATCCAGCCACTCGATGCCTCCAGGACCCATAACCTGGGCGATTTCTCTGCCCATGTAGAAGGTACCCGTGCCATTGGGATCGTGACTTGTACGGGTCACGTAGCGCGTTGAAGACTGCGTCTGGGAAGAAAGCGAGAGGGAGCCGCAGACGATGAGGGTGAGCGCGAGAGCTGAGACGAGATTCCGCATGGTGGTGATGAGTATGCCCATTCCTTCACAGTGTGGCTGTCGGGCCCGCATCCGTCCAGAACCTCGCTGGGCCCAACCCAAAAAGTTTGATCTAAACTTTCCTTATGAGAAATCGGACGCCGTATATGGCAAAGACTCGAGGAATACTGGTGAGCGTTGAGCCAACTTACCTCGAGACGAGCTCATCCCCTGAAAGCTCGGAGTATTTCTGGGCTTACCGAGTTGTTATCGAGAACCAGGGATCGGAAACGGTGCATCTGCTGAATCGGCACTGGATGATCACGAATGAGCGTGGCGAATTGACAGAGGTGAAGGGACCAGGTGTCGTCGGGGAGCAACCGTTTTTGAAGCCGGGAGAGCGTTTTGAATATACGAGTGGTGCGCCTCTCAACACGCCGTCCGGGATGATGGGCGGGGCTTACCAGATGGAAAGTGAGGGCGGTGAGCGTTTTGACATTGAAATACCGACGTTCTCGCTGGACCGTCCGAATCAGAACCTTGTTTTGAATTGAGATAGAGGGATTGTGACTGCGTGCTTCGGGTGATTCAGCTCCGCTGGCGCATGCTTTGCGCGATTTTATGTTCTGCCTGACGGCTGATGTCCAAGGCCATCGCGAAAGACGCCAGTGCACTCACCGAATGGCGAACGTGCCTGCGACGTCAGCTTTTGGGAAACTTGCTCAAAGGCCGTGTTCCGCTTCATCGATGCGAGGCGGAGTCGTCCAATTTCAAAGGAGTGCGAGAGTACCATCTGCCTCCATGTAGCTGTTGTAGAAGGTGGTCATCCCAGACAAGCCCAGGTACTTCGTGTTCCGCGGCATGAACTGCCGCCTCAAGTGTCAGCTGCTCCGAGCCGCGACCGATCTTAGTACCATTTCTGGCAATGATGATGCCGTAGCACTCTCCATCAGCGTTCAAAGCTTCAGGCTTGTCCGTGTAGTCCTCTTCATAGTGGTACTCGAAGTTTTGTTTCACGATCCAAACTTCGGAAGGGATCAGGCCGTCGTACAGCCAAGTCCCCGACTTCACTAT
>CAZZYN010000084.1:0-15786 GCA_964658265.1 uncultured Acetobacteraceae bacterium
CGCATGCTCGCGCGACAATTCGCTGCGCTGTCGCATCGTCAGTGGCGCCGCCGAGAGTGCTGGGCGAAAGCGCCACGCCGAAGATGGTGCCGTGGGACGCAGCGCAAGGCACCTTTGTGCAGGAGAGTCTGCGGCTGTCTTCGGAGATTAACTCGGCCCTGACACATGCACAGGTGCCGGTTTCGCTGGGCCGCACTTCCCTATTGCCGCTCGACAATCTGACGTGCCCTGCCGTCGCCGTTGAGATTGCGCCGCTGGGCAAAGCAGGTGAGCAGCCGATTCCGTTGACGGATCCGGCATACCAGAAACAGTTGCTGAGTGCATTGGTAGCCGCCATCGAAGAATGGCAGCACGACTGGGTGCCGCACTCATGAGCCCGTCCCGTTCTACCTCAGGCGGCCAGGCCGGCGTTTCCCTCCGCAGAGGGGCGCCTCGCGGTTCTACTATTCCCCGCTACCAGAAGGTGCTGTTCTGGGTTCTGCTGCTGTCTTCGATCGCCATGGCAACCTGGCTAATACGGCTACATGAAAAGGCGCAGGATCGCATTCTGGCGACCGTGGAACAAGCGCCGCTGAGTGCGCCGGACACCGCCTCGCTGACCCCGGTCACGCTGCTGATTGCCAATGACTTTGATGGCTCGCTGGCGCCGGTACAGCAGGGTCTGGAGTTGCCAGATCAGCCCAACACGCGGGCCCGGTTCCTGCTGAACCAGCTGCTGGCGGAGTTTGCAAAGCCAAACGCGCTGCATCCCATTGCACAGAATGCTGGCGTGGATGACGTTTTTCTGTTGCCCATGACCATGGAGCGGGACGGCATCACCGGACAAATGGCAGTAGTCAACCTGAGCGGCAGCCTGGCGCAGGTGCATCCATCGGGCATCGAACCAGAGACGATGACGCTGCTGTCGATGATCGGAACGCTGCACGCCAACCTGCCCGATATCACCGAGGTACGCTTCCTGGTAGACGGCGAGCCCCGCGATACGCTCGCCGGCCATGCCGATCTGTCGCGAACTTATCTGGCCTCCAGTGCGCCGGTGTCCGGCGGTGCCGATGAGGAGCCTTCACGATGAGCGAAGTGCCTGCGAGCGTGGCGGCTGAGGTGCCGGTCCAGGATTCACAGGCACCATTAAGAATTGGCGTTTTTGATTCCGGCGTCGGCGGCCTGACCGTACTCCACGCTCTGCTCGAAGAGGTGCCTCAAGCCGAGTATCTCTACTTGGGGGACACGGCGCGATTGCCGTATGGATCAAAGTCCCAGGCGACGATTGCACGTTATGCCGTGTCGAGCGCACGCTTCCTTTTGGAGCAGGGTGCCGGGTTCCTGGTCATTGCATGCAACACTGCAAGCGCGCTGGCATTGCCCGACATCCGCGCGGTTGCCAGAGAATTTAAAGTACCCGTCCTGGGTGTCGTCGAGACAGGCGCGAATGCAGCGAAGGCATCTTCCCGTTCCCATGATGTGCTGGTGCTGGCAACGGCTGCGACGGTATCAAGCCACGCGTATCTGGCGGAATGTCGACTGAGAGGACTACGGGCGCTGGAAAAGGCTTGCCCACTACTGGTGCCGCTGGTGGAAGAAGGCTGGGTGGACCATCCGGTGACCATCGAAGTAGTGGATATCTATGTCCGGGAGCTGTTGCAGGCATCCGCCGCAGCCCAGTTGATGCCAGATACGCTGGTGCTGGGCTGCACGCATTATCCACTGCTGCGCGACGTAATAACGCGAGCGGTGCCGCCGGCGCTCCGGGTGATCGACTCTGCGGAAGTAACGGCCCGGCAAACGGCAGAATGGCTCCGGTCGTACGGCTTGCTGCCCCAAAGTATCGCGGCGCCTGCCGAGGCTGAAGCCAGGCAGGCCATTCAATTCTTTGCGACCGATTCCGTAGAGAAGTTTCAGCAGCTGGGTGAGCGCTTTCTGGGACAAAGGATCGGTAGCGTTGAGCTAGTTGACCTTGGCGGCTGATATCCTTAGCCGTTGTTTTGAGACTGCGGCGAAAGCCGCACTGGAAGTTTGAAGGAGCAAGGCAGAACATGATTTCTCTTGAAGGACGGAAGGCCGTCGTCTTCGGTGTTGCGAATAAACGCTCGATTGCCTGGGCAATCGCACAGAAACTACACGCGGCGGGTGCTCATGTGGCTATTGGGTACCAGAATGAGCGGTTGCGCCAGGAGGCTGAGGGCCTGCTCAGCGACATTCCGGGAGCAGAGGCCTTCCAATGCGATGTGTCGAAGGACGAAGATATTGAGACGGCATTCCGCGGGCTGAAGGATCGCCTGGGCAAGCTAGATATCCTGGTGCATTCAATCGCCTTTGCCCAGTCGGACGATATGAACAACGACTTCTCGATGACTACGCGTGAGGGCTTCCGCATCGCGCATGACGTGAGTGTGTACTCGCTGATCGCGCTGAGCCGGGCAGCGGCACCCCTGATGACTGAGGGAGGTGCCATTACTACGCTGACGTACTATGGCTCGCAAAAAGTGGTGCCGCGCTACAACGTGATGGGTGTAGCCAAGGCTGCACTTGAAGCAACAGTGCGCTATCTTGCTGCTGATCTCGGCCGGAAGAATATTCGCGTCAATGCTGTGAGTGCCGGACCCATAAAGACGCTGGCGGCCCGGGGCATCGGCGGCCTGGGCGAGATGCTAAGCGCACACCGGGAGCGCGCACCGTTGGGGAGAAATACTGCCCAGACCGAAGTAGGCGACGCCACTTTATTTTTGTCCTCGGACATGGGCGCCGGTATCACCGGAGAGGTGCTGTATGTCGACGCGGGCTACAACATCATGGGCTTTTAGGCTCCAGGCCGGGTGGAGGGCACTTAGGCTGCCTCCGTCCTGTGGTCTTCCGGACTATCCTGATTGCTGCCGGACTGCACGTCATCGGCTGTCTTTTTCCCTGCGATTTCGGCTTCAGCATCCTTATTTTTGCCAGGGTTATTATTCGGATCGCCGCTCGGCTGGGTATCGCCATCACCTGTGTCGGAAACTTCAACGATGCTGATGGCGCCGTTGCGTTCGAGGATGGCGTACTTCACGCAACCAAGGTCCTTGAGGCCCCGGCCCCGGGCTGCAGCCATCACATCGGTGTCTTGAATACGCATCTTATGTAATGTTTCCGGACGCCACTGTCCATTTTCGAGAAGTACGAGCGGTGTCCCGTCCACGATGCGTCCGATCGTAGCAAAGCGCTGTTTGAGATAAGCGACAAGTACATGCATAAGGCTGACGGTCATGACGACACAGACAGCGTTCGTCATTGAGCGGTCGTCGCCCACGATTGACTGAATCGTGATGCCACCTATGAAAAAGATCAGGACGAATTCAAAAGGAGTCATCTGCGCGCCCGGCCGCCGGCCGATGAAGCGGATGATCAAGAGCATGAAGCAGTAGCCAAAGATGGCGCGCGCAATGGTTCCCATGAAGCTCCCTATGGCAAAACAAAGATGCTGGTGTCTACCTGGCCAGAGCCGGGAGCACCGATCTGAAGCTTGAAAATGCCTGTCTTGCCCGGCTCGAGAGCAAACTGGACAGTGGGTGGCTGCCGCTGGCTGCCGACCTGCATGTCGTTGATCTTGAATGTATAAAGGATGCCGCCGTTGAGCGGAGTAGAACTTACCGGCTGCGGTATGATGCGCTGATTGCCGAGAGGATCGACGTAGTTCTGACACAGCCATAGCTGCACTTCGCCATTGTGGATCGCCTGAGGTTCGAACAGAACCGAAAGGATGGAGGGCGTGCGGAAGCGTTCAATGTGCTCATATTTCAGCGTGAAGGAACCGTCCGGTGCCCGCACCTGCGCCTTGGCGATTGGTCCTCGCCCAAAAGCTCCCAGCGCATCAAGCACAATGATGAGCCCAAACAGCGTCCATACGACCCGCTCGTACTTCCACCATCTTCGCTGAAAAGCCAGATCGGACCCCACCGCGATATCGTTATTTACCTTCGCGACGGAATCTTCAACCGGAGTTTTTTCGTAGGGGACAGCCATTTTTGTTTGCCTGCAGGTGAGATGCAGACTCGCGACCCGGTTCTCCTGTACGACCGCATTGAGGTTTGACCCGGCTTCTGCTAACGGCCGTACGGGGGCCGCCAGCTAGCGGCGATGTGCCGTTGATCGCCGCCATTGTGCGTCAGGATAATGCTGCCGTGGATTGCGGCGACAAGGTTTGGGAACTTCTCACCCCATTCAATGAGGAGGATCGCGGAAGGATCGTTCTGTATTTCATCAAGGCCCAGCGCGGCAAGTTGACGCTCATGGTCGAGCCGATACAGATCGAGGTGGTACAGAGTAATTTCCTCTGACGTTCGCAAACGGCCTCGGTATTGATGCATGAGGGTGAAGGTGGGGCTGGTAACGTCGTCCGGGTCGGCAGCAGCGACCGCCATCGCTATGCCCTTCACCAGCGTCGTTTTTCCGGCACCCAGGTCTCCGCTCAGGATAAGAGCAAGACCCGGAAAGAGCGACCCTCCGAGGGCATGGCCGGCGGCGATCGTTTCGCCAGCAGATCTGGTGTCGAAGTCGGCACGAAACGGATTCACGCGATGTACTCTTCAGTCTTCGAAGATCTGAGTCCTGCGGCAAGGGAGCCAGGCAGACTCTGCAGCCAGGTGTGAGTGCATGCATTTCCGTTCCGCGGCGGTCGAGACCGGGTGCAGAAGTCAAATGCCTGCCAGAGATGATCGATCACATCTGTGGCGAGAAGAGTGTGCTCGTTCTGCGCAGCCACTGCGAAATCAGCCGCAAGACCATGAAGGTAGACAGCGGCTTCGACTGCTGCTGCCGGCTCCCGGCCGGGAAGACCGTACTGACTTAGCAGGGCAGCGATAATCCCAGTTAGAATGTCGCCGCTGCCACCTTTGGCGAGTCCCGGATTGCCCGTAGTGTTGATCGCAATCCGGCCGTCAGGGTGCGCGATGAGGGTGCGCCATCCTTTAAGCACCAATGTCACCTGGTGTCCGGTTGCATAACGGCGCGCAATGTTTTCGCGATCTGCCTCTACTTCCTTGATGCTTTTGCCGAGCAGGCGCGCCATTTCACCGGGGTGTGGAGTCAGGACAATGGTGCGTTCTGTGCCGTTGAGCTGATAGCCGCGCGCCGAGATGGCATTCAGTGCATCGGCATCGATCACCAGTGGAAGACGCGTTTTTTCTATCAGACCGATGACGAAATCCTGCGCGTCCGGATCCTGCCCGAGCCCCGGCCCGATAGCGACAACAGATTTCTTCTCCAGAATATGTTGAAGGCTCGCGGGGTCAAGGTTGCTTGAAGAAATGGCACCGTTCGGTCCAGCAAGCAGTGGCTCAGTCATCAGAACCGGTGTGATGGATGCGACCACGGGCAGGATGGAAGCGACGATGCCGGCGGTGACCAGCCCCGCACCCGCACGAAGAGCGGCAAGGGATGCCATCGAAGGTGCACCGGCTTTTCCATCCGCTCCGCCGATGATGAGCACGTGACCAAACCTGCCCTTGTTAGTGTCTGATTTACGGGGTACCGCCGTTATTCCGCCGGAGGTGCCAGCCCAGTGAAGGTCGGTTGCAGATTGAATGGCCTGCTCAGGAGAACCAATGGCTGCAACAACAATCGGCCCCTGTTTCAGGTTGCCGGCGCGTGTGATGGTGCCACCTTCGGTGAGCTGGCCTGAGACGTGGGCTAGCTTGGGAGCGGTGAAGGTGACGACTGCATCAGACCGGAAAGCCCCCGGCTGCGAAAAGTCACGATTGTCAGCGTCCCACCCGGAAGGAAGGTCGATCGACACAACCGGCGTTTCGGGATAACGCTCCAGCAGATTACGAGCTTCGACAGCAAGTCCACGCAGCGGTGGCTGGAACCCGGTGCCGACCACGGCGTCCACAAACAGGCTCGCGGCGTCGCACAGGTCAGTAATCATTTTCGACTGTAAGTGTGATGGGTCAGTGATCTCGTGTGGAGGCGCCGGTAGTGCCGCCAGCATTTCGGCGGCACTACCCTTCACTTCGCTGATGCCGCCTAGAAGCAGTACAGTGACATCGCGTCCGGTAGCAGCGAGGTGCCGGGCGGTCACATAGCCGTCGCCACCATTGTTGCCCTTACCGCAGATGACGACGATCTTACGAGCGTTGGGTAATTCAGCGCGGATAAAGGAAGCGACAGCGGTGCCAGCATTTTCCATCAACGTTCGGAAGGAGACGCCGTAGTCGCTGGCGGTGCGGGCGTCGGTAGCAGCCATCTCGGCTGCAGTAAGAATCTTCATGCTGGTCCGATTTTAGGACCGATCGGCACAATCAACGAGTCCGTGATGTTTTTGGGCCAACCAGTGACAAGAAAACAAGGCCTCCCGAAGGAGGCCTTTGACTACAAGCAATCCGGATGACTACTGAGTAATACCGACCGTCGCTGCCTGTCCGCCCTGCAGTGGACCTTTGCTGGCGTTTGCGAAATAGCTGTGGTCCCACAGGCTGCGGTAAAAGACGCCGGTCAGCTCAGCAGCTTTCGGACCGAAGGTAGGGCGGCCTCCCTCAAGAAAGATCACCGTGGCGATGCGGCCGTAAGAAGTGTCGGCGAAGGAGGCAAACCAGCCATAGCGGATGCCATTGGCAGAGCAGGTGCCGGTCTTGCCTAGAACCGGTAATTCGTCAAAACTGGCGCGTAGAGAGCGAGCCGTCCCGTACTGTACAGCTGCACCCATCCCCATGGAGATTTCGGGGATGATTTTGGAAATATCCAGGTGCCGCTTCACTTTCGGCTCAAAATTGACGGCTTCTGCCGGTGTAGTCGGATGTTGAAGGTAATAGAGGGTTCCGCCATTGGCGATTGCCGAGACCAGGGCTCCGAGCTGTAGTGGAGTCATGGAAACACCTTCGCCAAATGAGCACATGCGACCGACGCCGCCAGCACTCTCGGGCAGCACCGTGTTTGGATAGATGCCGAGCTGCTCGCCCTGAATGTTCCATCCCGCCAGCTCGCCCAGACCGAATTGATTAGCGTAATGCCGAACGCGCTCGAAGCCCAGCTGGCGTCCGATGGTCTCGAAATAAAGGTTGTTGGAGTGCGCAAGAGCCTCAGTCAGATTGAGCCGATAACCGCCGCCCAGGCTGACAGGCGAATCCTTGGTGATGATGCCCTCTTCAAGGGCTGCAAGCGCAACCGAGACCTTGATCGTCGAGCAAGGTTCGGCACCACTCGAAAGGGCGAGTTTCTGGTTCACCATGGCCAGAATTCGACCGGAATTCGGATCGATGGCAACAACCGTTCCGTTCATATTCCCCAGGGCCTCGAGGGCAGCCTGGCGGACCGTCGGATCTTCGCCGGCAACCGAGTCAGTCGCAGTCAGATCCGTTTCGGCGAACGAATTACCACTGAAGTGCTCGTAATAACGATGACGGACCAGAACGGCACGGCGAATACGACCATTTCTGCCGCGCACATAGGTGACGACGCGAACCGTCGACGACCTGTGATTGTGAACACGACTCACCACTCCCCGGCGCGCCGCATGATGGGCTGTTGCCTTGTGAGCGACAGCAGCATGCTTTACGTGGCTTCGCGCAGCCAGGGCAGGTTTGCCCGGGAGCAACGTCAGACCGATGAGAAGAACGAAATATAGGATTCGCTTCATGAGTAGCCCTGTGTCACAAGTTAGAACCCCGATCTTACTCGAAAGATTCACCGGGGCCATCGTTCTTATTAGCAGCCGACTGAAAACGACGGACTGTCGAGGTACCTGCAGGAGGCAGGACCGTGCATGCTCTTTGTGAACTGCGCGCGGTCCTGGCCTGATAAACCACTGACTTGGTGATGGTTACAGACCCTGCTAGGGGTGACTCGGGATCGGACAGGGATCCCTGCTTTGCTCAATCCGCTTATTGGAGGCTGGTACTGTTTTGTTGCCAGCGGTACCGTTACTGCATTACACCGCGAAAGACGCGACTACGCTGTGGCTCGAAGTGCGCAGATAGACGCACGTTCGTGCTATGCCACGGCTTGATAGCCATCCCTGCTACTAGTGGGCACCTCGGCGCATAAACGCCGGAATGTCCAGATGCTCGAGATCCTGACCGGGATCCTCCGCCGGCTCGGAAGGAACCGCTTGCGTGGCGGGACGACTGGTTGATTCCGCAGAAAGATTCGCGCCTGGGCTTGAAGCGGGTGCCGGATTACTGGACTCTGCCGCAAAAACATCAAGGAAGCCACCTGGCTCTTCCGCGGTGGGCGCTGCGACCGGAGCGCCAGCGCCGAAAACCGTCTCGCCGAAATCAGTATTCCGGGTGGCCCACTGCGGCTTGCTGCTTCCCTGCGGCCGCGCGCCGGAGCGCGATGCCGGTGCTGCAGTGGTCTGGCTTTCAGCAGCAACTTCACTGGCAAAACGAGGCTTGGATGGTCGGGTCTCGACCGGAACCGGCACTGTCGCATCTGTAAAAACAGCACCACTGAAAAGTTTGGATCGCCGGTCGCCTTCAGAGTTTTTTTGGATATTCGAATTGCCCTGCCGGAAGCCGGTCGCGATCACTGTGATCTTGACTTCATCGCCCATCCTTTCGTCGAGCACGGCACCAAAAATAATGTTGGCGTCCTCATGAGCAGCATTTTGGATCAGGGTAGAGGCCTCGTTTACTTCGCTGAGCTTCAGCGAACTGGAACCACTGATGTTGATCAGAATACCCTTGGCACCGTCGATAGCGCCTGCCTCGAGAAGTGGCGACGCCATCGCGGCCTGGGCAGCCTCGATGGCGCGATTCGTACCAGCACGTACTGCTGTCCCCATCACCGCGTAGCCCATACCCGCCATGGTCGTTTTCACGTCGGCGAAGTCGCGGTTGATGATGCCCGGGATGGTAATGATGTCCGAAATGCCTTGAACGCCCTGACGAAGGACGTCATCGGCTATTCGGAAGGATTCGAAAAAGCCAGCATCTTTCGCAACAGCCAGCAATTTTTCATTGGGAATTACGATCATGGTGTCAACGGAATCAAGCAGCTCCTGCATGCCACGTTCCGCCTGCTGCATACGACGCTTGCCTTCGAACATAAAGGGCCGCGTAATGACCGCGACCGTGAGCGCACCCATCTCGCTGGCGAGCGACGCGATCACAGGTGCCGCACCGGTGCCGGTGCCGCCGCCCAGACCCGTGGTCACAAAAACCATGTCTGCACCCTCAAGGGCTTCGATGATCTTCTCAGAATCTTCAAGGGCGGCGCGGCGGCCAACATCGGGATTGGCACCTGCCCCAAGACCAGCTGTCAGCTTGACACCAAGCTGTAATTTGACTGGTGCCTGCGAAAGCTGCAGCGCCTGCACATCGGTGTTCGCAGCGATGAACTCTACACCCTCAACCTTGGCCTGGATCATGCGGTTGACAGCGTTGCCGCCTCCACCACCAACTCCAATGACCTTGATCTTGGCGCCATTGGGAATTTCATCGGTGTACTGGATACGGATTTCGTCAGGATTTGCGTAATTCATTGGTGTCGACCCCATTTTTTCGAAGTATCTGTGCAAAGGACTGGCTTGGGATAGCCTCAGAGGCTACCAGCGAATATGGCTCTGAGTTTGGCACGCAGACCTTGATCTTCAGCCGCCTTGATGATCTGCGTGCGATGGGTATAGAGAAGCATGCCGATGGCGGTGGAGAACTCCGGCTGCACAAGCTCTTCCGGCATACGTGAGAGCGGCACCGGATACCCAATACGCGCCGGCACCCGGAGCAGGCTTTCGACAATATCAATGAGTCCGGCAAGGCGTGCGCCGCCACCGGTCAGAATGCAGCCGGCACCAAGGGCTTCGAGCACGCCACCCTGGCGAAGATTATCGCGCAGCATATGAAACAGCTCGCGGGCCCGCGGCTCCAGAATTTCGCTCAGGAAGCGCTGCGAAATGACGCGAGGCGGCTTGCCCGGGGCACCACTGATTTCCACTTCATTCCCGGATGGCACCGACGTGACAACGCAATTGCCGTAGTTGAGTTTCAGAAATTCCGCTTCTTCCAACGAGATATGCAGGCCGACAGCGAGGTCGTTTGTAAAGTGATCGCCACCGATAGGAATAACTGCTGTGTGCGCGACAGACCCCTCAAAGAAGACAACAATTTCTGTGGAGGCAGCCCCAATTTCGATAAGGCAGATGCCAAGTTCCCGCTCGTCCGGAGAGACCGTAGCCTCAGCCGCCGCAATCCCTTCAAAGATAGTGTCGGTAACCTCCAGCCCAGCCTTGTTGGCGCAAGTGACCAGGCTCTGCGAGGCGCTGGCGGAGCTGATAATGATATGCAGATTGACTTCGAGTCGATTGCCGACCATGCCAACCGGATCGTGAATGCCTGGCTGCTCATCGAGGATGAACTGCTGCGGCAAGAGGTGGAGCACCTCACGGTCCGCGGGCAGCGTGACAGAGCGGGCACGGTCGACTGCAGCGCGAACATCCTCGCGAGTAATCTCTCTGAGTCGATTGCCAAGTGAGATACCGCCGCGACTATTGACACCCCGAACGTGAGCCCCACCAACACCAACGACGCAGTGGTCAATGACAGCGTGCGCGACCTGCTCGGCCTCGTTTGCGGCGTGCGTGACGGCACGAATCGCTGGACCCAACTCTGCGACCAGACCCTTGCGCATCCCCTGGGAGCGAACCTGGGCATGGCCCCTGTATCGCAGCGCACCCTCGTGGAGTTCAGCGACCAGCACACGCGTGCGGGAGCTGCCGATATCGAGAACGGTAATGAGGCCGTCGTCTGTCTGACTCATGTCCTAATCCACGGATCGCGAGGAAGCAGCGTGCTGGTTGGAGCGGGCAGCGGGATGGACAGGCTTGCGGACCTTGATGCCGGTCTTTGCAGCTGGCTTCGCCGGATGGGTGGGGGCTTTTGTGGAATGAACCGACCTGTGAACCACCGGCCGATGAGAGATTCTTGATGCAGAGGTCTTCCCCGCGGATTTGATGGTAGAGGTGGCAGCGAGGGTCGGCATGGTGTCAACCTTGTCGCCGTTTAACGGATCACTGGCTGCGCCCTTGGCCATCTCTAGCACTGTCTGTCGATCGTAACGCAGGTCGATGGCAGCGAGATGTGGATATTGTTGACGCCACTGCGCGAGGTGCTGCTGATACAAACGGTAGCGCTTCGCAAATGATTCTTCACCAAAGTGGACAAGGATATCCGCTCCTGCTGAAGGCATCAATGCACGGATATCCTCAGGATCGGAGACATCGACTTCGCTGAGCTGCTGCGACACCCGGGAAGTAGTGGTCGAGGAAGTGGCGCCTGCGGTGCCGGTGCTGTCTAACGCAGAAACAAAATTCTGGTAGAGCTGCATTCGTTCCGCGCGGGTTTGTGGAGGATCATCCGGATTGATGCCCACTACTACCGGGAAAGAGTAATGTCGAGATGCCAGCATGGCTGGTGACATGGAGAGGATGGTGCCGGTAGCATCCACCAGGTCAATCTGGCTGCCCTGCCGTAGGAAGGCGGTCGGCGTTCGCTCGACAATCGAAATCCGGAGCTGGTCTGGCATGAGACGCATGACCGTAGCTCTCTGCACCCACGGAAGCTGCTGCAAGCTGCTGCGTCTCGCTGCCAACGGAATAAGAAAGATATTACGGTTCAAGTCCGTATTGAAGACCCCGAGCACTTCAGCGCGGCTGATTTCATTAATGCCCTGAATCTGGACCGAAGATGCCCCTTGCAGAAGGAAGCGCGGATCGTGCAGAAAAAATCCCCGGACCAGCATGAAAACAGAGGCGAGCACCGCGATTGTGGCGACTGCCGCGAGGCCCGCACCGATGCGTCCCCATTTCGTTGCGAGAAATGACGTGCGCCGTACATTGCGCGAGAGAGGTACGCGGCGGCGGGATCGGGGATCTGCGTGATCACGTGAGTCGTTGCTGGATTCTTCGCCGGCTTCCTCAAAGTCTTCGTCAAAATCGCGCAGCATTGACTCGCGCGCTCGACTCGAACGAGCCCGCGAGCGGACTGCGGACTCCGCAAAATCACCTCGGGAGTTGGGCGGCCCATCGTCTGGACGGTTTTGTGAGGAGACGCGACGGGTTGCGCGCGGCCTGGGCGCCGATTCGGGACGGTAGAAGTCCTCGAAATCGTCGTCAAAGGCCGCGTCGTATGCAACGGAGGCGGTGCTGCGCGGCGGTAGGCGGTCGCGCATCATCCGGTCGTCGTTCATGGATCTGGTTTTCGCCACGCCCGAGCAAGGTCGTGAGAATCGCCTTGTCCACTATAGCGCGGGTGCGGACGCGTTTCGTGCAATGAATTCTGCACGATCGCAGAGGTATCCGCGTGAGAACTAGCGAACCGGGTAGTAGCAAAAAAATACCGGCCCGGATGCAAACACTGATGCCTTCCCCGGGCACTTTTTGCAGGGATGGTGCGAACGTATGAGAATGCAGGCAGCAGAGGGAGACCGATCGAGATGGGACTTTATTTTTGCAACGGGTCAGAGTCAACGGATCTCAGCTCGAACGACCTGCAAAATGGGCTACGAACGGCGCTGACGGCGCTTGGCAAGCGTCGGCGGGTGTTAGTTGTGCCGCCGGACGCATCACGCTTCCACTCTCGCGCCGGAGAGTTGACCCAAATGGCGTACGCCTATTACGGCGACGCATTGAAGGCGGTGCTGCCTGCCCTGGGCACTCACTCCCCGATGACAGAAGATGCAACGATGCGCATGTTTGGCACCATGCCGCGCGAACTATTTCGCGTGCATAATTGGCGTCGCGATGTCGTCACACTCGGGGAGGTGCCGGCAAGTTTTGTCAAAGAGCAGTCCGAGGGCAGACTCGAGTACGCTTGGCCGGTACAGGTGAATGAATTGATTGCGAAGGGTGAGGGAGGTGCCGACGGTGCCTTTGACCTGGTGCTATCGATCGGTCAAGTGGTGCCGCATGAAGTAATCGGCATGGCGAACTACAACAAGAACATCCTGATTGGCGCCGGTGGAGTTGACGGTATCGATCGCAGCCACTATCTGGGTGCTGTGTACGGGATGGAGCGCATCATGGGCCGCGCAGATACACCCGTCCGGCGCGTGCTGAATTACGCCTCGGAACAGTTTCTTAAAGATCTGCCTATCGTCTACGTGCTGACGGTTGTCGGTCCGGGCGAGCATGGGCGCCTGGTGGTCCGCGGCCTGTTTGTCGGGGACGATCATCAGTGCTTTGAGCAGGCTTCTGCTCTCGCGCTCAAAGTGAACTTCATGATGCTGGAGCGCGAGATCCACAAAGCCGTGGTGTACCTCGATCCGCATGAATTTCACAGTACCTGGCTGGGTAATAAGGCAATCTACCGAACACGGATGGCACTGGCTGATGGTGCGGAGTTGATCGTGCTGGCGCCGGGTGTCAGGGAGTTTGGTGAAGATGCCGGAATCGATCGGCTGATCCGGAAATATGGTTACCGTGGCACACCGGCGACCCTGGCAGCGGTTACCGCGCATGCTGACCTTGCCGGCAACCTGAGCGCAGCGGCGCACCTGATCCATGGGTCGTCAGAGGGTCGGTTCCGGATCACCTACTGCCCGGGCCAGCTTAGCCGCGAAGAGGTGGAGTCAGTAGGCTTTGAATACGCGGATCTGGCAGCGATGATCGAGAAGTACGAACCCGCCAGGCTGCAGGACGGATGGAACCAGACAGGCGGCGAAGAGATTTTCTATGTCAGCAATCCGGGGCTTGGTTTGTGGGCATGCCGGGATCGCTTCCATGCGTAGCTTGAAGCTACTTAACAGTCGGGGCGGAGCGACGTAGTTCGTCCAAGAGCATTTGAGCGACCTGCGAAACACTGCCCGCTCCCAGGGTGAGTATGGCATCCCCATCCTTTGCTGCATGAGCTACAGCTGCAATGGCTTCCGTAAAGGACGCAGCATAATGCGCTTCCGTGCGGCCAGCCTGCCTCAAGGCTGTGACCAGTGCCGGGGCATTCACGCCGGCAAGAGGCTCCTCACTGGCGGCGTAGATGTCCAGCACCTGCAGGGTATCGGCGTCGCCGAAAGCAGCAGCAAACTCCGGAAGCAGGTCGCGTGTCCGGGTGTATCGATGCGGCTGGAAGATGACGTGGATGCGGTTGTAGCCGCAGGAGCGGGCAGCACTGAGAGTGGCGCGGATCTCCGTGGGGTGGTGACCATAGTCGTCGATAACAGCGATGCCGCCGATTATCCCGCGCGTCTGAAAGCGCCGATCGACGCCGCGAAAGCTGCGTAATCCCTCGATGATGGCGGTCTCATCGATTTCGAGCTGCACACCGATGGCAACTGCAGCGGTAGCGTTCAGCACGTTATGCAACCCCGGCACCTGCAGAGTGAAAGGACCAAGCACTCGGGTACCATCGACAATCTCGAATCGGGTGCGCACCGGTGCCGCTCCGACACCTCTGTTCGAATGACTGGCGCCGGTCATGGATTCACCGGCACCTCCGCTTTCAAGAGGCAGCAGCCGAACGACGAAGTCGGCTTCCGGTGAACGGCCATAGGTAAAGAGACGACGATGCACGCGAGGCAGGATGGTACGCAGCAGAAGGTCATCCATGCAGACAGTGGTCGCCCCGTAAAACGGCACCTTGTCCATAAAGTTGATGAAGGCATCTTCAACATCCTGCATATCGCGGTAGCAGTCCATATGCTCACGATCGAGGTTTGTCACGACGCCCAGGATTGGGGAGAGCTTGAGAAAGGATCGGTCACTTTCGTCGGCCTCTGCTACCAGGTACCTGGAGGTGCCGAGTCGTGCATTTGAGCCGAGCGCGTCGACCCTGCCGCCCACAACAATAGTGGGATCGAGGCCTCCCTGGGCGAGGACAGAAGCGATCATCGAGGTGGTTGTGGTTTTGCCATGCATCCCGGCGACAGCAATGCCGTACTTGAGGCGCATCAGTTCGGCCAGCATTTCCGCACGCTGAATGACTGGAATCTTGCGGTGCCGCGCTTCAACCACTTCCGGATTTCTTTCATTGACTGCGGAACTGGTGACGATGACTGCAGCTCCCACAGCGTTTGCCGCGGCGTGACCTTCAAAGATGATGGCGCCGAGGGTAGCAAGCCGGTCGGTGATCCCAGAGCGGCGAAGATCCGAGCCTGAAACCGGGTAGCCAAGGGTCAGCAGGATTTCAGCAATGCCGCTCATGCCGATGCCGCCGATCCCGATGAAGTGGACGCGTTGCGCCTTTGCGAAAATAGGCTGCTCCCTGTATGTTGCCGCCGGTTGCCATATCCATAGTCCCACAGACCCGCGCCTCTCTCCAGCACTACAGGCAAGCGCGCGTACGCCACAGAGTCGTGCAGGTGCCGCTGGCAAAAGCTGGCAAAGACCGCCAAGTGGCAGGATGAACAAACGGGTCCAGAACTCTCCGCAACTTTTCCCGCCTCTTGCTGTTCTAACTAGTGCGGGCTTAGAACTAACCAGAAAGTCTGCAAGCTCGTTCACACTCCGTGGTTAGCGACGGTTTAGCCGGTCGTAGGCGGAGCGGATGGGGGTTGGTAATGAAAATTCTTCGATACGTTTTGATGCTCGGCATACTCCTGAGCCCTGCGGCGCTGCTGCGTGCGAATGCCCAGGTAAGTGTGGGTGTTGGGATTGGTGAAGGTGGCTACGGTTATGACGGCTATGGTGCGGGCTACGATGGCTATGACGCCGGGTACGCCGTGGCGGCTCCCGTATGTGCCTATGGCTACTACAACTACTATCCCTATAGCTGTGCGCCGTATGGCTACTACGGACCGAAC
This sequence comes from uncultured Acetobacteraceae bacterium, assembly GCA_964658265.1. Classification (GTDB taxonomy): domain Bacteria; phylum Acidobacteriota; class Terriglobia; order Terriglobales; family Acidobacteriaceae. Next base: position 15,697 of record CAZZYN010000084.1, read on the forward strand.
TGGTTTGTAGGCGGATTGTTCATCGGTGCAGGTCCCTGGTACCACGGCTACTGGGGTCACGGACCCTGGGGTGGCTGGGGCCACGGCTAC
>CAZZYN010000085.1:0-15561 GCA_964658265.1 uncultured Acetobacteraceae bacterium
GGACTCTTCTGATCAATCAAACAACTCAGGCCGACGACCAACGGGAGGAACCACCTCGCTCACGCGAGTCCGCCCGTCGGGCCAGTACTACTTGATGGTGCCGTTGAGGCCGTTCGGGAAGAACGCGCCGCTGCCCGTGCCGCCGCCGTACACAATTGCGAGTACCTGCGTCGTGGTGCGGGAGTAAACGAGCGAGTTGGAGTCAGCATCCACAATCGTCGATGCTGTCAGGCCCAGAGAGTTGGTCGTCGTACCCAGTCCGATGTCGTCAGCATTCGTGCCGTCCAGCTTGGCACGTGTCGCCGCAATCTTCGACGCCGTCGCCGCAATGTTGGCGGACGGTGTTGCCGCATCCAGTCCGAACAACGTTGTACGGACCAGTCCGGCATGGTACGCCTCCACTGCCTGGATACCGGCAGCCGCGTCCAGGTACGCCGGGGTGGTCAGCAACGGTGCTGCTCCCGTGTACGCCGTAACGCCTACATCCTCGAAAATGAACGAGCCCAGCAGGAAGCTGACCGGATCCGCAAACGGATCGAAGGTCGAGCCAATGCCGGCAGCCATTGCGAGTGCATTGAAGCTGTTCATCAGGTCGATGTTCGGCATTGCCACTGCAGCCTTGGCCGCGCCAAGAGCATTGCTCAGGAAGGTGACGTGATTGCGTTCTTCCTTCGCTGTCTCTGTAGCATAGGCCTGGATGGTGGTCTGCGTGCCCCATGGCACCATCGGGTTGCTCTTCACCGTGACCGTGCCGGGGGTGCCGACATTGCCCGCGATGTTGACGCCCATCTGGTCAATCGTCATACCTGAGGTGGCCAGCGTGTAATACTGCGCCTCCAGGTATTCGAGGTTCAGGGCAAAGTTAAGAATGTCCGCATCCGTCACTGTCGTCTGTGCCGATGCCGGCGTGGTTGCAAGTTTCGACAGGGCGATTCCAGCAAATGCCGTGCCCGCGAGTGCCATCATCTTCCGGCGAGTCGAAAGGATGACGTTGTCCAGACGCTTGGTCTCTGTCAGAGGTGCGTTCTGGTCTTCCATATTCTTGATCAGGGTATCCATGGTCGTCTGTCCTTAAGCCGCTGTGGTGGAAATGCTGCCGTTCAATCCGTTCGGGAAGAATGCGCCGCCCTTGACTCCTGCGCCCGGGGCCGCGCCGTATACGATGTGCAGGACCTGGTCCGTCGTCCGCTTGTAGCCGATCGAGTTCGTCGGATCCGCAGCCACAATGCTCGACGTGCTGAGCATCGTCTCCATGCCGCCGCCAAGCGTGGCGCGCAGGTTGGAGATGTTGTTGGCATAGGTCAGGTACTCCTGGCTGGCTCCGGAAACAGCGGCCATACCGGCAATCAGTGTCCGAATTTCGGCAGCGTGATACGCCTCGACCGCGTGGATTGAAGCCGCCGCACCGAGTACCGTCTTGTTCGTGATCAGGGTCGCGCCGCCGTGATACGCAGTCACACCCACGTCTTCGAATACAAATGCACCGACCAGGAACTGCATCGGATCGGCAAAGGGATTAAAGCTCGCCGGAATCGTCGAAGCCGCAGCCACTGCCGCAAAACCGGCGGTCAGATCGATCGTCGGACGATCCACTGGTGTGCCGCCCAGCGACGTGATCGCAGAGCGCAAATACACCACGTGGTTTAGTTCATCCTGCGCAATCTCGTTGGCATATTCCTGCAGAACACCTTGCGTGGACGAGAACGGAACCGCGGTTCCGCCGTTCACTGCCCCGGGGTTCGAGCCGACATTCGCACTCGGTATTCCCGAACCGGTCGCAGCCCGAAGGTAGAATTCCGCCTCAAGATACTCAAGGTTCAGCGCAAAATTCAGTACTGCAATATCCGTGGCAACTGTGCCAGAGGGTGCAGCCGTTGTGGCAGGGGCAGTTGTCGTCGCCATACTGCTGCTGCTGCTGCAGCCTACGACCACCGCGCTTGCGCCGGCAGCCCCGATACCAGCCAGAAATTGACGCCTGGACGGTCCTGTCTTCAGTAGTTCCTTCAGCTTATCCACGTTGAAAGCCTTTCCACATTACAGAGGAGTCGAGTCTTGCGGCTCATGGTCTACATACGAGGCAAACAAACCACTGGATGTACAGATAACCCATTTGTGTTACCCGGTGGTTCTATAAGCAACAGGACCCTCGCGCATTCTGATGCACGCAACAAATATGCCGGTATGCAACTTTAGTGTGAACAATCCACCCCCTCCACAAAGCCGGAGCTGTTTACCTCCGCCTGTCAACCTGCACAGATTCTCCCTATGACCAGCAGGAGGAGCCACCTCCCGAACGCAAGCCCGCCCGCAGGGCCAGTACAATGAGGGCATGCCTCGGGGACAAAAACAGGTATATGGCAAAGGGCATCTACACTTCGTCACGTGTACCGGCTTCAACGGCCAGGTGCGCTTCGGTGTAGAAAAACATCGCGACCTCTTCACACAGTTGCTGGAAGAGGTACGCATCAAGTTTCGGTTTGATGTCGTCGGCTACGTAGTGCTGCCGACGCACTTCCACCTGCTCATGACCGAGCCAGGTGTCGACACTGCTGATAACTCGGTCAGCACGTTACGCCAGCGCTATGGGCGTCGCTATAACAATTCGGTCCGCAGTACTGACCAGGTCTGGCAGACCCGCTATTCGGATACCCACGTCTTTGAGCCCGACCGCATCACCGAGCGGCTGCACTTCATGCACTATGAGCCCGTCCGCCAGGCTCTCGCCGAGCTGCCGACTGATTGGGAGTGGAGCAGCGCCCGCGCCTATGCCGGCATGCCCGAAGGGGTTGTCACCATTGAGCAGGCTGTAAATCCGAAGACCCTCATACCGCAGTCCGCACCGCAGCCTCGAACCGTCTGACGAGCATTGAAAAGGGCGCTCGCAGCAAGCCGGAGCGCCCTTTTCGAATAAGTCCAGATTGTTCCACGTGGAACAATTTAGACGCTGCACAATGGCAGCACAGTTACATTTACGCTACGGCCAGCTTCTCCGCCTCTGCGACCAGCGGGCTGAGGTACGTCTTCTCCTCAACCTTGCCTTGAGCAACATCATTGGTGTTGCCGGCCAGCACAAACTCAACATCGGTGATCCCGATAAAGCCGAGAATTGCCTTCAGGTAAGGCGTCTCCTGGTTGTAGCCTGCAAGCGGCGAACCCGCAGAATACGACGCACCGCTTGCCACAATCACCGTCACCTTGCGTCCCTTCGCCAGGCCTTCATAGTTCGCAGTGAACGTCTTGTTGATCCGCACGATATGGTCGATCCAGGCCTTCACAATTGCCGGCACGTTGAAGTTGTACATCGGCGTTCCCAGCACGATGTGATCGGCAGAAAGCAGTTCGCCAATCAGCTCATCTGAGAGTGCAAGCGCCTTCTTGTGCTCTGCCGTCTGCTGGTCCGGCGAACTGTAGGCACCGGCAATCCAATTCATATCTACAAAGGTGAGCTCGGTCTTTTCAAGATCGCGGCGGATCACTTTGCCGTCGGCATGCTGCTTCTTCCAGCTGTCTACGAAGGCTGCGCTGACTTTGCGCGAGATGGAATAATCACCGCGAGGGCTGGCATCGATATGCAAAAGAGTTGGCACGTGTTTTAGCTCCTGGGAGAAAAAGACTTTCTACTACAGGAGATGAAGACGGCCTCGCCGACGATTCGTGAATATCTGTTTAAACAGGCAATTTCGACTTGTCTGGAAATGTCAGCCGCCTGCCGGCCTCGGAGCTCGCGAAGGCCGCCTCGATCAGCGCCATCACCAGGATGGCATCATCCGCCGTCACAGGGTTTGGCCCGCGGCCAAGGATGGCGTCGCGTACAGCGGCATAATAGTGCTCATATGCGCCTGTTTTGTTCGGGGCGATGCTCTCCGTTGGCGGCGCATTCCGCGCAACGGTAGAGCCGGTAAAAAGCGTGCCTTCCAGCGGATCGATACCCCAGCCCGCATCGCCGGGACGCAGGCCGGAGATGAGTTGTGGTTCCTGCACATCCATGCCGTATTTCCTCCACGCAGCGCGCTCGCCGTACACCAGGTAGCGGGCCGAGCCGCCGGCACCCAGCATGGTTGCATGCACTACTGCCTGCAGGCCGTCCGGATAGCCCAGGACCACGTGCGCATAGTCGTCCGCGCGGCCGCCGTCGCGTTGTGCCAGGATGTTGGCCTGCACGGTGGAGGGCGGTCCGAAGAGCTGCAGTACCTGGTCCAGCAGATGCGGGCCGAGGTCGTACCAGATGCCGGAGCCGGGTCCGCCATCATCGCGCCAGCGATTCTGCACCACCGGCCGGAAGCGATCGATGTGTGATTCGAAATAACGGATCGGCCCAAGTGCGTTGGCAGCGATCAGGCTGCGCAGAGTCAGGAAGTCCGCGTCCCAGCGACGATTGTGAAAAGCCGAGAGAACCAGCCCGCGGCTGTCAGCAAGAGTCTTGAGGTCGCGGGCTTCTGCTGTCGTGATGGTGAAAGGCTTGTCAACAACTACGTGCTTGCCCGCGTTGAGTGCGGCAGTGGCAAGCGGTGCATGACTGGTATTGGGTGACGCGATGACAACAAGCTGGATGGATGCATCTTGAATGGCCGCCTCGGGTGTGGCTGCCACTATTGCCTGCGGAAAATGCTGGTGTACCTTCTCCGGCTTGCTTGATGAAACCACAGCGAGGTGCATGCCGGAAGTGGCATGAATCAGCGGCGCGTGAAAGGTCTCACCTACAAATCCATACCCGATGAGGGCTACCCCGATGCTCTTGCTCATGCAGACCATTCTGCTACAGCGGATGGCCGACGAGAAATCTAATCGGGAGCAGCTGCGCGTAACGCAAGGCCCCGCGCGACCGAAGTGAACTCATTGCCGGTAACAATGCGATCCGCACCGAAGCGGCTCGCAAAGATGCGCCGCACTGCAGGCACGAACGAAGTGCCACCGGTGAGAAAGACGCGGTCCACGGCCGTAGCGCCGATACCGCTCGCCTGCATCAGCTTATCAACCGCCGCTTCAATTGCTGCGAGTTCTTCCGCGATCCAGGACTCGAAGTCGCTTCGCTGCACGCGGGCAGTGAGATTGAGCGTGCCATCGGTGAAGCGGAACTCTGCTTCTTCTGCGGATGACAGCTCGACCTTCAGCCGGCCGACCGCACGATGCAGCTGGTAGCCCAGGTCCTCATCGATCAGGATTTGCAGGGCTTCGATCTTATGCGGCTCGAAGGCGCGTGTGCGTGCACCATTCAGCATTTCGATAACAGCGCGGGTCCGCAGAAAGGACAGGTGATGCCAGTGCTCAAGCTTGGCATACACCCAGTTGGGTACAGCCGGCAGTATCTTGCCGACGGCCTGTTCCATCGTGCCAAGTCCGAGTTCGGGTGACACCAGTTTGCGAACAATCTTGGCATCGAGGGCGTCCCCGGCAAGACCGACGCCGCTGTTGCCCAGCAGGTCGGACGGCGTCCGGCCTCGCTTGCGAATTTCAGGACCAACACGCAACAGTGAGAAGTCGCTGGTGCCACCGCCGAAGTCGCCGATGAGGATCAATTCATCATGATCGAGAGTGGATTCATAGTGGTAGGCCGCGCCGACTGGCTCGAGCTCAAAGCGCACCGATTCGTAACCGGCCTGCTGGAATGCCGACCGCAGCCGGCCTTCTGCGAAGGTATCGTCCTCAACAGAATCAGCGCCAACAAAGCGCACGGGACGACCGACCACGACATCACGTACTGGAAAGCCGAAGGCCTCTTCCGCATGCATACGCAGATCACCGAGGATGCGGGCGATTAGATCTTCAAGGGTGTAACGACGGCCGAAGATCTCGGTACCGGTGAGCGTGCGGCTGGTAAGCCATGACTTGAGCGACTGCACCAGCCGTCCATTGTGATCCGCATGCAGATAGGCCTCGATCGCTGCCGGTCCGGTAGTGGAATGCAGCCGCGAGCGCATACCGTCTTTGACCTGCTGCAGAAAAAGCAGCGAGCGATAGGACTCTACCGCACCACCGGCTGCTGCAAAATGAACCATCTTCACATCGCTTCCGGATGCATTCCTTGCGAGAGCGATGGAGCTGTTGGTCGTGCCAAAGTCGATGCCGATATGAGCAGTGGGGGAGGGTCGAGTCGGCATGATTTTCAGTTAGATTCGCGAAGTGGCTGAAGGTCGCTGCCTGCCGGTGACGCGCGGTAAAAGATCGCTGGCGTGATCAAGCACGAATCGATGAAAAGCGCCCACGTTGCCCGATGGGATTGGGCCGCCGAGGTGAGCGATCGATAGCATGCGGGACAGGTTGAGATTGCGGACATGAGCAACGCGCAGGGTACCGAGGGTGAGCTGGTTGCGCACTGCCCAGCGAGAGACGAAGGCGACGCCCAGGCCTGCTTCGACGGCACTCAGCAGTCCTTCCGTCGAATCGAGCGTGAGCCGGTAGTTGAGATTTTTGACACGGATTCCCGCAGCTTCGAGAGCCATCTCGACGACGCGTCGCGAACCGGAGCCAAGCTCGCGGGTCAACATCGACGCACCTTCGAGTGCAGCCGGTTCAATGGTGCAATCAGCCCATGCATGCCCTGCGGGAACTACCAGCACCATGTGGTCTTCAAGGAACGGCTCGGTGCGGATGTCACTGCGCATGGCGGGCCCTTCAATGAGCGCAAGCTCTACCTGGTGCGCAGCCAGTGCTTCGAGTACGTCCTCCGTATTACCGCCGATCGTGGTAATGGCAACATGCGGATGAAGCCTGATAAAACCAGCGAGCAAATTTGGCAGCAGGTATTGGCCGATCGTCTGCGAGGCGCCGACGGCGAGCCTGCCCGCAGAGCGACCTGTCGACGCGGCGAGTGCCTGCATGGCTTCATCCGCGAGCAGGTGAAGACGGTCAGCATAATCAAGCAGCAGCGTGCCCTGCGGCGTAAGAGTGACGCGGCCGCCGCTGCGATCAAAGAGTGCGAGACCGAGTTCTTCTTCGAGGGCCTTGACCTGTCCCGTTACCGCAGGCTGCGTGAGCCGTAGCTCTTCCGCGGCGCGGCGAAAGTTCAACTGGCGCGCGACGATGCGGAATACCTTGAGGCGAAAACTTTCCATGCTGCAGGCTCGTATCCAGCCTAACGCGCTTTGCAATCACCGTGGTGAAGAGCACTATAAGCAGGACTGATGAGGCATCAGCACTACTGTTTGGACGTGCGTGCATGCGGCTGCAAAACTAATGACATGAGCAGTATTGTGATTGAAGAAAAAGCAGCAGGATCTATGACCAGCGTGGCCGGCGCCGGCGGCTGGCGGCCGGGGACAGCAGCAAGGACGGCCTTTTTCATCGGGATCATCCTAGCTGCGAGCGGCTTGGTCTCGCCGCCCCTCGCGTTGATCGGCGGGCTGCTCTTCGGCTTCACCCTGCAGCATCCGTATGCAGCACAGAGCCGCAGACTTTCGCGCCTGCTGCTGCAGGCATCGGTGGTCGGGCTCGGCTTCGGGATGAATCTTTCCGAAGTAATGCATGCCGGACGCAGCGGGTTTGTTTACACGGCGATCAGCATTTCGGTTGCGACGGTAGCAGGGCTGCTGCTGGGCCGCGCCTTCCGCGTGACGGAGAAGGCATCGTTCCTGATCACGATGGGCACGGCCATCTGCGGCGGCAGCGCAATCGCTGCACTGGCACCAGTGATGCAGGCGGACGACGACGAAATTGCCGTGTCGATGGGAACAGTATTCGCACTGAACTCGATCGCACTGCTGCTGTTCCCGTTCGTCGGACATCGCTTCAACTTGACGCAGACCCAGTTTGGCTTGTGGGCGGCGCTGGCGATTCACGATACAAGCTCAGTGGTAGGAGCAGCAGCAAAGTATGGCCAACAGGCGCTCGCGATTGGTACGACAGTAAAGCTGGCGCGCGCATTGTGGATCGTGCCAGTAAGTATTGCGACCGCACTGGCGATGCGCAAAACTGGCGCGGCGAAAGCAGGGACGCAGGCTGCGCGAGTTCAGTGGCCCTGGTTCATCCTGCTGTTCTGCATCGCGGCAGCGCTCAATACTTTCCTGCCAGGGATGCATTCAGTGTTTGGATTGCTGAGCAAGCTGGGCAGGAACGGGTTGGTGGTGACGCTTTTTCTGATCGGGACCGGGCTGTCAAAAAAGACGCTGCAGCAGGTAGGTGCGCGTCCGATGCTGCAGGGCATCCTGTTGTGGATTCTGATCGGGACTGCATCGCTGCTGGCGATTCGTGTGGGCTGGATAGCCATCTAGCTGTCGATCGCATCCGAGTGGATAGAACGTGCTCGAGACGATATTTTTGAGGGGTACACATGAGTAAGGAACAAAATATCAAGGCCCAGGAAGCTTTTGGCGAAGCTGTGAACGCCGGCAAGCTCGCGGACATTAAGAAGTACGTTGCCGACAACGTAATGGATCACGATCCGGCACCAGACCAGGGACCCGGAGCGCAGGGACTGGTGGACTTTTTCACCCAGTTTCGCGCTGCCTTTCCTGATCTGAAGATCGAACCGGAAACACTGGTGGCCGACGATGACAAGGTAGCGCTGGCCTACACGGCAACAGGAACACACCAGGGCGATTTTATGGGAATTGCCGCAACTGGCCGCAAGGTCAAGGCGCGCGGTTTGCAGATCGGCCGCTTTGAAGATGGCAAGCTGGTGGAGCGCTGGGGTATGTCCGACCAGCTCGGCATGCTGCAGCAGATCGGCGCGCAGCTGAAGCCGTAAGTCGAGCGGTTTTGTATACCGGCAGCCAGCAGGCGATTGCGTGCTGGCTGCTTTTATTTTGTGGTTCCGCGGATCGAGGCGAGAGAGCGCTTCTGCAGGCCGCGCTCGTCGAAGTTTTCTGCAGCAAGCCACGACTGAAGAGCCTGCGCGATGCCCGGCCATTCATGATCGAGCATGGCGAACCAGGCGGTATCGCGATTCTCTCCCTTGATAATCATGTGCTGGCGGAAGATGCCTTCGAAGGTAAAGCCGAGGCGGAGTGCGGCGCTGCGCGAAGGAGCGTTCAGGGCGTTGCATTTCCATTCGTAGCGTCGGTAGCCAAGATCTTCAAAGGCATGCTTCGCCATCAGGTACATGGCTTCCGTGGCAGAGGGCGTGCGCTGCAGACGCGGGCTGTAGAGAATGTTGCCAACTTCGATGACGCGGTGTTTTGGCTCAATGCGCAGGTAGGAAGCGATGCCGACGGGGTGTTGCGAGGCGTGATCGAGAATGGCGTAGAAGAGTGGATCGCGTGAGGTCGACTTCGCTTCGAGATTCTGTGTGAAGGCCGCGAGATCGGCTGGCGGCGAGTCGAACATGTAACGCCAAAGATCCGGATGAGACGCCATTTCGGCGAAGAGTGCGGCGGCATGGTGTGCGGCATCGAGGGGAACGAGATCGACGAAGCTGCCGTGGAGCGGCGTCATAGGCGGCAGCAGCGCGGGGGTATCGGAAAGCAGCTTTGCCGGCGGCATCAACAGTGCTTTCGATTGGCTTCGTACTGGGTAAGGATGAAGGAGTCCGTCATGCCGGCGATGTAGTCGGCTACGGTGCGCGGAATACCGTCGGCTGCAAATTCGTCGGCGCAGCTGGACGGAAGAAGCTGCGGATTGGCCGTCCAGCAGTCAAAGAGACCCGAGATGACGCGTTCTGCTTCGTCATGAGCTGCGGCAAGGTCCGGGCTTTGATACAGATACTGATACAGATACTGCTTGATCGAAGATCGCTCGGCGGCAACGGCCGGGCTGAAGCCGACAATGCGCTCCGGAGAGAGGCGGACATCGGCGAGCGTTTGCATATTTCCAGCGTTGATGCGGCGGGCCGTTTCTTGAATAAGGTTGTCGACAAAGGTGTTGAGAATACGCTTCAGCACTTCATTCAACTGCAGCCGGGCAGGGGCGCCGGGATATTGCTGCTGGATGGCAGTGAAGTGGCGGTCGAAAAGCGGCAGGTACTCGCGCATGTGACCGGGAGCGAGGATGCCGGATTCGAAGCCGTCGTCGAGATCAGCAGTGAGGTAGGCGATTTCGTCGGCCCAGTCGATCAACTGCGCTTCGAGGGGCGGCCGCTGGTCGAGCAGGTAGGGCGCGAGTTCCGGGTGATCGCTGAGGTGATAGTCGCGTGAGTGCTTGACGATTCCTTCGCGTACGGCGAGGGTGAGATTCAGGCCGCGAAAGGCGGCGTAGCGCTGCTCAAAATACTCGACGATGCGGAGCGCATGGAGATTGTGATCGAAGCGGAGATCGTGCTGACGAAGGCAGCTGTCGAGGGCCTGCTCGCCGGCGTGGCCGAAGGGCGGATGGCCGATGTCATGCACCAGGGCGAGGGCTTCGGTGAGGTCTTCATTGAGGTGAAGAGCGCCCGCGATGGCACGGGCGATCTGTGCGACCTCCATGGTGTGGGTCAGGCGCGAGCGGAAATGGTCAGACGGCCGATGAGTGAAGACCTGGGTTTTGCCGGCGAGACGGCGGAAGGCGCGGGAGTGAATGATGCGTGCGCGGTCGCGCTGGAAGGCACCGCGGTAAGGGTGTGGGGACTCCGGGTAGAGACGGGCAGCCAGCGCATCAGCATCGCTGCCCTGGACGGCATAGGAAGCGAGGATGCGTGGGGAAGCAGGATCTACGGGGGTGACGGCAACAGGCACCTGCCCAGTATAGGTGGGCAGGTGCACGGTTGGCGTAAAGAAGGGAGGGTTGGCACTGCCAGACCGGTATGCGTGGGCCTTAAAGGTTGCAGGCGAAGCAGAGGGCGCTACTCCTTGTTCGAGGCGGTCCCACTCTTCGCAAGGCGAACCTTGGCAGTCTCCAGTTTCTTCTGAACCTTGTTGACGTCTGCCGGCTCAGCATCGGCAGCGACGGTCTTCTCATATTCACCGAGCGAGATTTCCCACTGCTGTGCAGCCAGCTTCAGCCGGCCGGTCTTTTCGTACAGCTCTCCGAGATGGTCATGAACCGTCGGGTCTGTGCCCATGCGATCACTGGCGCGGCGGAGGTTCTCTTCCGACAGCGTGTATTGGCCGAGTTTGAAGTACGTCCAGCCGAGCGAATCGAGATAGGCATAATTCTGCGGATCAAGGGTGACCGCTTTCTGGATCATCTTCAGGGCTTCGTCGAGCTGAACGCCACGGTCTGCAAGCATGTAGCCGTAGTAGTTCAGGGTCATGCTGTTGTTGGGATCGAGAGCAAGGATCTTCTTGAAGTAGTCTTCGGCTGCGTCATAGTGCTTCTGCCGTTCCTCAAGTGCACCCCGCAGAAAATACTGATAGATCTGGTTGTCGTTTCCGGATACGCCCTTTTCGGCCTGGTCGAGCTCGTCACCGGCATCTTTCCAGCGACGAAGGCGGGTGTAGATCTGCGCCAATGCCAGGTGAACTTCTCGATCAGACGCCGAACCATTGAGCTGTGACTTCGCCAGCTTCAGGCCGTCTTCGGTCTTGCCGGTGTCAGCGAGTTGACCGGCGTACATCAACTGGATGGCCTGATCTTTCGGAAGCTTCGCGGCGGCTTCTTCTGCTACTGCGGTCGCCTTTTCGTATTGCCGGGCATCGCGATAAGCATCTTCTTCGCCCTGGTAGCCGCGCTCAACATAGTCACCACCGAGAGCGATGGTCTTCTGGTAAACCGCTACAGCTTCGGTCGTGTGGTTCTGCTCACGATAGAGGTTGGCGAGACGGTCGAGGAAGAGGGAGCGATTGTTCTTCTCGCCATCCGTGTATTTACCGTCGGGCTTTTCGGTCTGCTGCAGCAGCTTCTTGAGCAGGTTCACTGCTTCGTCGTAATGGCCGAGCGAATCCTGGATCAGCGACTCGTTGAAGTCGATTTCCATCTGGCTGTCGGCCGGGGCCAGGGCACGCGCTTTCTTGAGGGTCGTAAGCGCTTCCTGATAGTTGCCCTGTCGGCGCTGTATCTCTGAAATGCGCAGGTAGGCCTGCGGATCCTGTGGTGAAGCCAGTGCCAGGTCCTGGAAGATCTTAAGGGAGGGGGCGAGTTGATTCTGATTCAGCAGGTCCTGTGCGAGGGCACGCTGGGCGTCGAGATTTTCCGGCTCCTGGTCAACAGCATCCTGGTAGGCCTCGGTCGCGTGCTTAAGATCTTTCTGCTGGTCGTAGATCGCCCCGAGGGCAAAGTCGATCTTGGAGGTGCGATCTTCCGGCGGTACCGCTTTCAAGACCTCGATCGAACGCTGAATGTCACCCTGCTCCGCGTAAAGACGGCTCAGGTTAAGGGCCACGTCCTCATTATTCGGATCGATGCGCTGTGCGGCTTCGAACTGGGCGCGGGCATGTGCAGTGTCGTGGTTGAGGGTAAAAAGCTGGCCGAGCAGCAGGTGGCTCTCGATATCCCTTGGCTGCAGCTCCGTGATGCGCGTGAACTCGCCGATTGAGAGGTCGAGCATCTTCTGCGATTCGGCATTCTGATTTTCGCCAAGCGACCGCAGATAGATGCGACCGAGCAGCTTGTGTGCGTCCAGGTCATTCGGGTTCTTCTGGATCATGTCCTGCGCAGCGAGGATGGCGTCCTTGACGCGGCCCGTAGCGAAATAAAGCTGGGCCAGACCACGATTCAGATAGGCCGAGTTCGGATCAGCATTCAGGGCCAGCTTGTACTCTTCAATGGCGCGGGTCGCATAATCCTGGCGGCCGGAGCTGGTGGCCATCTCCTCGTACATGTGAGCGAGGCCGAAGTGGTAGTAAGCAGAGGCGCGATCGGGTACAGCATTGGCGGTAAGCGGCGGCTCGGGAGCAGGAGTCTGCCTGGCGGCGAAGCCGGGGGCGGTTGCCTGCGCGGCCAGCTTGGGCGCAGAGGACCCGATGCAGACCAGCATTGCTGCAATGGAGAGAGCCGAGGCGGGAAGCAACGAGATTCGGCGGAAGCGGCCAACCAGGTACAGGGGGGAGTGGGTCGGGAAAGAAGTCATGGTGTGGTTGGCCAAGTTGGACGCGCGCCTCTCGTCTACATAGACGATTGTAACTCCCGAACGGATGCGGTAAAGCCATGCTGCGGGCAGCATATCGCCCTGCAAACGTTACCGGATCAACGAAAAAGCAGCGAAAACGCTCAGGAGCTGCGCCGCATCACGTTGCGGGCAATGTAGAGCGGTCGCTGTTTGGATTCCGTATAGATCCTGCCTACGTACTCACCCACGATCCCCAGGGACAGCATCTGGATGCCCCCCAGGAAGAGCTGACCGATAAACATCATGGTCCAGCCCTTGACGGTGGTGTTGGTGAAGAGTCGGACGTAGAGCGAATAGAAGATGCCGAAGATCGAGACGAGAGCGGTGATGACGCCGGCCACGCTGACCAGTCGCAGCGGCACGATCGAGAAGGACGCGATACCATCAAGCGCCAGGTTCAGCATTTTGCGCAGCGGATACTTGGTGGTGCCGGCGAAGCGGGCGGAGCGGGCATATTTGAGACCATACTGGCGGAAGCCGATCCAGCTGGACATACCGCGCAACAGACGATGGCGCTCCGGCAGGGCGATCATGGCATCGACTGCCTTGCGGTCAAGCAGGCGGAAGTCCCCAGTGTCGATCGGTATCTCGATATCCGACATGGAGTTGATGAGCCGGTAGAAGGCAGCAGCCGTCCACAGCTTGAAACCTGTCTCGCCTTCACGCGTAGTGCGGACGCCGTAGACCACTTCGTAGCCTTGGGCGCGGAGCTGCATCATCTCCGGAATCAATTCGGGCGGATCCTGCAGGTCGGCATCGATGATCATGACGGCATCGCCGAGAGCAACTTCGAGGCCGGCGGTGACTGCCGCCTGGTGGCCAAAGTTTCGCGACAGATCCACGATGGTGACACTTGGGTCGGTGGCGTGAAGTTCCTCAAGAATCGACAGGGTACGGTCCCGCGAGCCGTCATTCACATAGACCAGCTCATAGGGAACGCCCATGGATCGGAGCACATTGGTCAGCCGTTCGTGGCAGGCAAGAATGCCCTCTTCCTCGTTGAAGCACGGCACGACCACACTGACCGTCACAGGCCGCGGGAAGGGCGCAGTGCGTTCGGGGGAAAGAACTTCTAGCGGCTTGAGCAGTTGTCCCATACCCCTCGCATTCAACATCAAGGCCTGGACAATCGCAAGACTACTCTGCACCAAACCTATAACTAACTAGTGTTACTGCTGAAAGAATATTTCAACGGCAACGCCCATGCCGAAAGCGTATCAGTGCCTGAAATGGCGCATACCGGTGAAGACCATGGCGATGCCGAGCTTGTTGGCAGCGGCAATTACTTCGTCGTCACGCACTGAGCCGCCAGGCTGTATGACAGCAGTGGCGCCGGCCTTGGCGACAGCTTCAAGACCGTCGGCGAAGGGAAAGAAGGCATCCGAAGCAGCGCCGCAGCCGGCGAGCGGCAGCACAGCCTTCATCGCTCCGAACTTTGCCGCATCGACGCGGCTCATCTGCCCCGCGCCAACACCAAGCGTCTGGCCGTCCCGTGTGTAAACGATGGCATTGGATTTGACGTGCTTGCACACGCGCCAGGCGAAGAGCAGGTTGTCGAGCTCGGCCGCCGTCGGCTTGCGGTCGGTGACCAGCTTGAGTTCGGCTGCCGTGACGTGGCCGGTGTCGGCATCCTGCAGAAGAAGGCCGCCTGAGACCTGCTTGATGACGCGCGGCGATGCGTTGCCGGCCGCACTACTGACCTGGACCAGGCGGAGATTTTTCTTAGCGGCGAAGCGGGCCAGGGCTTCGGGTGAAAACGATGGCGCGATGATGGCCTCGACAAAGAGTTTGGCGATTTCCTCCGCGGCTTCGACATCGACCTCGCGATTGATGCCGATGACGCCGCCAAAGGCAGAGACCGGGTCGGCAGCGAGTGCACGGTCGTACGCATTGCGAACCGAGGTGCCGGTCGCGGCGCCGCAGGGATTGGTGTGCTTGATGATGGCGACAGCAGTCTGGTCGAACTCGCGGGCAAGCTCCCAGCAGGCGTCAAGATCGACCAGGTTGTTGTAGCTCAGCTCTTTGCCCTGGAGCTGCTTTGCGCCGGCGATGCCAGTGCCTGTGCCGTCGGTGTACAGGGCGGCCTGCTGGTGCGGATTTTCGCCGTAGCGGAGGGTATTCGCAAGCGGGTAATCGATGCGCAGGGTGGCCGGGAATGCGGCCGGATCGGCTTGTTGCGGGGCCGAGTCGAGGGCGAGAGCGGCGAGTGTGGCGGCGATGCCGGCGTCGTACGCAGCTGTGAGGGCAAAGGCTTTTTTTGCGAGATGCCAGCGAGTGGCGCGGCTGAGCTGGCCGTGGTTCTGAGTCAGTTCGGCTGCAAGGCTGGTGTAATCGGCTGCATCGGTGACGATGGCGACATCTTCAAAATTTTTGGCGGCGGAGCGGACCATGGACGGACCGCCGATGTCTATGTTCTCGATGATTTCAGCGAAGTGGACGCCGGGCTTTGCCGCCGTCTTTTCGAAGGCATAGAGATTGACGACGACCATGTCGATGGGCTGAATCGCGTGCTCGTTGACGGCTGCAACATGCTGCGCATTGTCGCGGATGTGGAGGATGCCGCCGTGGACTTTCGGGTGCAGGGTTTTGACGCGGCCGTCGAGCATCTCCGGAAAGCCGGTAAGGTCGGAGATATCGCGAACCGGCAGACTGGCATCGCGAAG
>CAZZYN010000086.1:0-14328 GCA_964658265.1 uncultured Acetobacteraceae bacterium
GAGGCGCCCGTCGCCGTCGTAATCAGCGAGGGCGGCGTGTGTGAAGGTGCCTTGTGGCGCCTGGGCGAACTGGAAGGCGTCGGCTTTTCGTTTGAAGGTGCCGTTTCCCTGGTTGATGAAGAGAAGCGGGCCGCTGCCGCAGACGACAATGAGGTCCTGCAGTCCAATGTTGCGGAGATCGGCGAAGAGGGCACAGGCGGTGTTGTCGAGGACGCCGACGCCGGCCTTCTCGGTCACGTCTTCGAAAGTGCCATCGCCGCGATTCCGATAGAGGCGATTGGGGAGGCCTGCGGGTTGGCTGATGTAGAGGTCGTCGAAGCCGTCGTTGTCATAATCGGCGGCGGTGATGCCGTTATTGCCGTAGACGTCGATGCCGCAGGCACCATCAAGGGTGGTGCGCCAGTAATCGGAGCCGTGCTGCAACTGGTTCCGATACGAGGGAATGGCGCCAAGGGCGGAAGCTGTTATGTCGACGAAGCACGGGCCCTGGATACTGCCGATGATTTCGCTGCCCGCCTCCCAGCGATGGACCTTCCAGACGCCGGGTTGAGGCTGCGACCACGCGGTGCGCCATGTGCCGACGCGTTCCTCCCGGACTACCGGCTGACCGATGCGGGTAGCGACGAGGGTGTAACGGACGCTCAGTCGAAGATCGACCGGCTCTGCTGAGGTCTGCTCGATGCTGATGATCTCAAACTCGGCGGTGTGGATGGTCTGCAGTGGTGCCAGCCAGGTCTGGATGGCTTTAAGGAAGAGCGCCGGTCCTGCTGCGGTTGCAGAGCTGAAGGTGTGGCGCGTCGTGGAAACGGGATCCGGATGAGCTGGTTCGGCGGCCGGGCTGGCAGTGAGTGTCGAAGCCTGCAGCGAGGGGTCGAGGAAAGAGGCCAGGGCGTTGAGATTCCGGGGCGATAGCTTGAGGTCGCTAGACCACCTGGCCAGCAGGCGGGAGATGTCAAAAGCATATTTCTCGCTGATGTAGTCGTCGCTGCCAGGCGCGACCAGGCGGAGGACATCCTCAAGCGGCGATTGGGTCGGATAACGCGGAGTCAGCCGGAAATCGTGAAACGGAAAAGCTGGCTGGATATTTGAGCCGGACGCCGGCAGCAGGCCCAGGCCGTAAAACGGAGCCGGACGGAGCAGCAGGGGCGCCGTGCCGAGACCCTTGAGAAGGCTTCTGCGGGTAAGCAGCTGGGGTTCATCCTGGCGGCGCGACATCCTTCTCCTGTTCCCGAGTCATGGTAGCAGCCTGGGAACGCATCGACGGGATCACCGAAGCGTTCTGCGGCCGTCACGTGATGCCGAAGTAGATGGTTGGTACACAGCTGCCAGCCGGCGCGAAAAGGGAAGCGGCGAAAGCAAAGAACAAGATGCAGAGAAAGCTGCGCAGAAGCGGCCTGGCTGGTGACGACGCACATGCCCTTAGTCATAAATGTGTAAACAGGGCGAGGCAAACCGCGGAGTGTCCGGCGAAGGAAAAGGCTGGTTTGGCGGAGGGTCTGGGTAACGCTCCACCTTTAGGTTGACAGTGGTGTTTCGTTCCAATTACTCTCCTGCCCGACTGGGATGTAACCGGTTACTTATCTCGTTACACAACAGAGCCGTCGTGGAAGCAGGATGCCGCAGACGGCAGGAGTGGGTTGAAAGTGGAGGAATTTCGGATGGCTAGTAATCGCAGAATACTCGGATGGTTCCGGCGCACAGGCTGCGTCGTGTTTGCAGCGTTGTGTCTTCTTATGTTGCAGACTCCGGGCGCGCTGGCACAGGTAGATGAAGGCGCGATCACCGGCACGGTTGTAGACCCCAGCGGCGCAACTGTTGCCAATGCGACAGTGACCCTTCTGAATACCGACCAAGGAATCACGCTCGAAGGCAAAACGAATGCTTCGGGCAGCTACGTATTTTCGCCGGTCAGAATCGGCAACTACTCGGTGACAGCGACGGCACCGGGCTTTGAGACGACGACGCAGAAGAACCTGGTCGTGAGCGTCGGCGGCCAGCTGCAGGTGATTGTCACACTGAAGACCGGAGCATCCTCTGAGACCGTGACGGTCACCTCAGCTCCGCCACAACTGCAGACCGAAGAGTCGTCGGTCGGCCAGGTGATGACAGAGAAGTCCATCAATGACCTGCCCCTGAATGGCCGTAACTTTACGTTTCTTGCGCAGCTTGGCGCCGGCGTGAACGTCGCGCAGGCAGATACACGCGGCAACGCAGCGTCCGGCGCCTTCACGGCGAACGGTCTCCGGCCGGCCCAGAACAATTACCTGCTGGATGGTATCGACAACAACTCGAATGCAGTCGACTTCCTCAATGGCACCAACTTCGTCATTCTGCCGCCGGTTGACGCAATCTCGGAATTCAATGTGCAGACAGCAGACTTCAGTGCGCAGCTTGGCCGCGCGGCTGGTGCGGTGCTGAACGCCACCATCAAGACGGGTACCAACAGCCTGCATGGGTCCGTGTGGGAGTTTTTCCGGAACGACAAGCTGGATGCTGCTGACTACTTCGAGCAGCAGAAGGGTGCTCTCCGCTTCAACCAGTTTGGTGCGTCTGCAGGCGGTCCGATCCTGAAGAACAAGATCTTCTTCTTCGGCGACTATGAAGGTTTCCGCCGCGTACAAGGTAATACGGCTTCTGGTATCTCAGTGCCGACGGCGCTCGAGCGTACCAGCAATTATCAGAATCTTACCGACGTCATCACCGGCCAGCAGAAAAACGCCAACCTGCCCTTGACCGATCCCGGCAACAATCCACGAACCGACGCCCTTGGTCGTCTCATTCCATTCGGCACCATCATGGATCCGGCGACGACCCGCGTCGTTGCCGCTGGCGGACGCGATCCGGTGACTGGATTGCTGAATACCAGTTCTACGACTGCTGCAAACGTGCGTGACCCATTCACAAACGGCACCTGCAACGGCACGGCGGCATCGCCGTACACTCTGGCTTGTGGTCTTAACCAGATTCCGCAGGGCCGGCTTGATCCGAATGCGGTCAAGCTGCTGAACCTCTATCCCAATCCGACGAATGGTGCGTTCAGCGGTAACTTTGTATCCAGTCCGAAGATCTTCGAACATCGGAATGCATTCGACGTTCGCGGAGATTACAACATCTCCCAGAAGGACCAGTTCTTCGTCCGCTTCAGCTACGTGGACGATCCCCAGTTCATTCCCGGTCCGTTTGGCGGCATTGCAGATGGCGGCGCCTTCCAGCAGGGTCTGCAGACTGCAAAATCCGACCAGGCTGTCGTAGGTTACACCCACGTCTTCACACCAAATGTCATCAACGTCTTCCATGCTGGTTTCAACCACCTGCACTCCACGCGTTTTGGACCGCAGGGAACTGTGAACGGCATCCCGGCCCAGTTTGGCATCAACGGTATTCCGCAGGGCAATGAGAACGGCGGATTGCCCGCTATCGTCATCAGCGGTCTGTCGGAGCTTGGCAGCAATGACTTCCTACCCTCGGATGAAGTCAGTCAGACGCTGCAATTGACGGACGACTTCACCAAGATCTTCGGCCGTCAGAGCTTCAAGATGGGTGTTGAATACCAGGACATCCACTTCAATACATTGCAGCCTGCTTACTCCCGTGGCGAGTTCGACTTCAACGGCAACTATGCGGGTGTACCGGGACAGGGCGGCGACAACACTGGTCGTGCACAATTCCTTTTGACGCCGACCACTTCCACAGTAGGCGGCCCGGACGGCATCGGTGGTGCGAACAACGTCCATGCCTCCAACATCAGCAAGACCTATGACCAGCGGTCTTACCTGGCGCTCTACTTCCAGGACGACTTCAAGGTCAACGAGAAGCTGACTCTGAATCTTGGCCTTCGCTATGACTACTTCAGCCCGATTGCCGAAACCAACGGCGGTCAGGCGAATTTTGTCCAAAGTGGCCCGCCAAATGGTGTCCCAACCTTCCTGATCCCGGCATCCGGCAAGGCGAATCGTTCGCTCTCGCCGAGCTTCATTGCACTGGCCGCGCAGGATGGCATTGCCATTGAATTCACCAACAAGTATGGCAAGGGGCTGACGCAGACGCAGAAATACAACTTTGCGCCGCGCGTCGGCTTTGCCTACCAGGTGAGTCCGCGCTTTGTGGCACGAGGTGGCGTAGGCCTCTTCTTCAATGCCTTCGAGAATCAAGGCTACGGGCCGAATATAGGTGAAAACTATCCCTTCATTTACAACTTCAACTTTGTCGGTACTACGGATTCGGCACCATTCAGTTCCGGAGCGAATCCATATGGTGGATGCAAATCGGCGGGTGTTGGTGGGAGCGCCCCGATCGGCACAGGCCTTTCCTGCACCACCTTCGACCCCACTACTGTAAATGCAGCCGGTCTTGGCCTGCAGGGACTGCAATTTAACTTCCAGACACCACGGACCTTCAGTTCGAACCTAAGCTTCCAATATGCGATCACGCATAGTATGTCCGCACAGGTAGCTTATGTACTGACGGACGCGAGCGATCTGCAGGTGGGAACGAACAACAATACCGTAACGCAGTTGGTGCCAGCAAATACTGCTCTGACACGAAACACAGCGCTGCCAGATACTCCCACGAACCATAACTATGTTCCGTTTCCTGACTTCGGACAGGGACAGAGTTATCAACGAACCCTGGGAAGCAGTGTTTATAACGGACTGCAGACCAAGCTGGAACAGACGCTCAATAATGGTCTGAGCTTTCTGGCTACCTACACTTACTCGAAGACTTTAACCGATGCGAATGACTTGTTGAATGGTGGCAGTTTGCAGGGTTTCCGGGCAGCCAATGTTCCGGGTCTTGGGCCGCGCTTTGACTGGGGACTCGCGAGCTTCGACATCCGCAACGTCGTTCACCTGAGTGGCGGTTATGAACTCCCGGTCGGCAAGGGCAAGCTGCTGCTGCCGAACTCCAGCAAGCTGGTGGAGAACACACTAGGCGGTTGGGCGCTGAATTTTATCGCCACACTGCAGGGTGGACAGCCGCTGGGTTTTGCATGCCCGACTGGTACAACGTCCGGCACTAACTGCAATGACATCCTGGTACCGGGACAGAGCCCAAAGCTGGGCATTCACAAGGACACGAATGGCCTGGTGAACTGGATCGGTAATCCCAAAGCCTTTGCACAGCCATGCCAGCTTGGATTTGATCCGACCGGCGCGGTTGTACCACTGGCGGGTACGCCGACGGGCTGCATCCCTCTGACTGGTTCTGCAGCGTTGGGCGGCGGACCTTCGACGACCTACGGCCCCGGCTTCCACCGTCTCGACGTCTCTGCATTTAAGAACGTCAAGTTCAACGAACGCATCTCGGCGCAGTTCCGGGCTGAGTTCTTCAACGTGCTGAACCATCCGAATTTCAACTCACCGAACTTCGGTGGTAACGGCGTGACGGCGATCAGCAACTCGGGCAACTTCAACAGTTCGGCCTTTGGTGAAATTGGTTCTACACGCGATGCTCCCTTCGACCCGCGCCAGATCCAGTTTGCTCTGAAGCTGTACTACTAACACTGTCCTCCAACGCAGTAGAATAAAGGCACCCCGAAATGCACGCCAGGCGGCGACATTCCGGGGTGTTTTCATTTGAGGAGCCCAGAGACAAGTTGGTCACCGCCACGACAGCTAGAGCAGCTTGGACACGAACGCGTCGACCCTCGCTACGCTTTGGGATGGTGGCACTGCTGGCAGGCTGTGCGTCGCTGGCGTGGGCACAGGCAGGCACCGCGACCAATAGCCAGACGATGGAGGCACGCTTCCAGTCTGCTGTTGCGGCCTACCATGCAGGAAATCTGTCTGAAGCTTCCAGGCTGCTTGAATCGATGCTGCCGCAAGCGCAGAAGAGCTTCGAGGTACACGAACTGCTGGGGCTGGTTGATGCAGCAGAGCACAAAAACAGCGCTGCCACGGAACAGTTGAAGGTGGCGGCAGAGTTGAAGCCGGAATCTCCGCCGGCGCACACGAACCTGGGTACGAGCCTGCTGCGCGGAGGCAAGCCGGAGCAGGCATTGAAAGAGTTTCAGAGCGCGCTTGCGCTGGCGCCCACCGATTACGAAGCCAACCACAACCTTGCCGAATTCTATCTTCAGAGCAAGGACCTGGCTCGAGCGCTGCCAAGGCTGGAGCAGGCGCAGCGTACACGGCCGGATGCCTATGACAATGGCTACGACCTGGCACTCGCTTACCTGATGGTCGGCAGAACCGGCGAGGCACGGCAAACCCTGCAATCGCTGGTTGCTATCAGGGATGCAGGTGAGTTGCATAATCTGTTGGGCCAGGTGGACGAAAGAGACGGAAAATACCTGGAAGCGGCCAATGAATTCGCAGCAGCGGCCCACATGGATCCGAGCGAAGACAATTTGTTTGTGTGGGGAAGCGAACTACTGCTGCACCGGACGTATGAGCCGGCGATCGCTGTTTTTCAGCAGGCGACGCAGCGGTATCCTGATTCGCCCAGGCTGGCGATAGGGCTGGGAATGGCGCTGTATTCGCATGGCCAGTACGAGGAGTCGATTGCCTCACTGCTGCGGGCGTCCGATTTGAATCCGCATGATGCGCGATGCTACCTGTTTTTGTCCAAGGCCTATTTGAGTTCCCAAAAGCAGGCGGAAGACGTGATTGCGCGTTTCAAGCGGTATGCAGAGCTGGAACCGCAGAACGGGCTGGCGCAGTACTACTATGCCGTGAGTTTGTGGAAGGGCAGGCGGCTGGAGGATTCCACTGTGGACTTCGCTGCAGTAGAGGCGCTGCTGCAGAAAGCTGTTGCACTGGATGGATCACTTGCCGAGGCGCACTTGCAGCTGGGAATTCTTTACAGCGATCAGCATGCGTATGAAAAGTCGCTGCCGGAATACAGGCAGGCGCTTGCCCTGGCACCAGAGCTGCCGGATGCTCATTACCGGCTGGGCCAGTATTATGTGCACGCAGGCGATAAAGAGCACGCACAGCAGGAGTTTGCTGTTTATCAGAAGCTGCAGGCTGCGCACCAGGCTGCGGTGGATAAAGAACGGGCCGAGGTGCAGCAGTTTGTCGTGGCTTCCCAGTCTGGCGGAGCCGGTCGCCCGGCAACTGTGCCCGCAGAGAGCTCCAAACCATGACGCAGAGGGCTGGCATAAGGGTAAAAGGTTTATGAAGACGTCACCGACAGCTCGCGAGATTGCCTGGCAGCTGGGGCGCAGCCGCAGGGACTTCCTGCGCGACGCCGGACTTGTGCTGGGGTCGTCAATGATCAGCGGGAGCCCATTTCTGCATGGGGCGGCGATTGCGCGAAAACGCAAAGTAATTGTTGTCACATTCGGCGGCGGCGCTCGCGACCAGGAGACGTTTGCGCCGGAAGGGCAGGAGAATATTCCGAACCTGCTGCAGGAGCTCGCGCCGCAATCCAGCTTCTTCACGCATATGAGCAACCAGGGAATCCTGGGCCACTATGTGGCAACGGCGAGTCTCGCGACCGGAGTGTATGAGACGCTAAACAATTTTTCAGCTGTGCCGCCTGAACATCCGACAGTGTTCGAGTATTTCCGCAAAGATCTGAACCGGCCGTCCTCGAATGCCTGGGTTGTGGCGCCGAGCAATGGATTCAATCGCATTGGCGAGAGTGACTATCGCTCGTATGGTCCGGGTACCGGCGCGCGCGTGATTCTGCCCAAACACCTGTTGAGCGCCGCGACCTCTGGAAGTAATGGCAGCTATGGACATTTATTGCGGGATAACTATGAAACGCCTCTGTACACGCCGCAGATCGGTGGCGGCGAAGTAGAGCTGCAGCAGCTGGATCAGATACTGAAGCTGTCGGTTGCTGACTTCACGGCGCACGCAAAGACGGTCTCGAGTCCAGACGAGTTGTCGATTTATATCGCGAAGCGGTTGATGCAGCAGGAGTCGCCCAGCCTTTTGTGGATCACCATGCATGACATCGATGTCGCCCACTCCGGGGCATACTCGCTCTATATCGACGCGATCCGCCGAACTGACCGCTTATGCATTGAATTGTGGAAGGCGGTGCAGACACTTCCCGAATATGCAGGAAACACGACCATGTTCGTGCTACCGGATTTTGGCCGGGACTCCGATGAAGATGCCAGCGGCAATGGCTTTCAGCATCATCGGACGGGAGATGCGGCGTCGCGCACTACGTGGATGATGGCGCTGGGTGCGGGGGTTCGTGAAGGCATCGTCTATGACCGTCCGGTGCAGTCCGTTGACCTGGTGCCAACACTGGGAGCAATGATGGGTTTTTCACCTCGGCTTTCCCAAGGCCGTCCGATCGCCGAGTTGCTCTGAGCGTATGCTGCCAGCTGACCTCAAAGCGGACCTCTTCGCCGGCTATCCGGTGCAGGCACGACAACTTGCCACGGCTAACCTTGCCACGCTGCAGTCGCTGCCACTGAGCTTCCTGCCGAGCCTGCTGCGCGAAGTCATCGAATACGATTACAAGTTTCCGGTCGAACGGGAGACGATCGATCGCGAGATGGGCCAGCTGCATGCCCTGACACTCGTGCAGCGGCAGGAATGGATGCAGGGCTTCAACAGGCTCGAACTGTCACCGCAGCTGGTGCAATTTGACTGGATCAACCAGCCAGGACAGTTTGTGGAACGCCTGTCAGCGCATCTTTGGACGACGCATCAGCAGGACGCCTTTCATGCGGCTGCCGCGGCCTACGGCGATCGTTTGCGAAATGCGATTCCAGCAGGCGCGCCCACTATTCCACGACTTGGTGTGGCTGTGATTGGAGCAGGAGTCGAGGCCTACGAAGCTCCTCTCTTCCAGAAGCTCCGTAAGCACGGGACGTATTTCTCGCAGGTAGTCCCGGAGGCAGGGCTGCCCCAGCTGATACACCTGGTGTCAGCACGCGCCAAGGCAAACCCAGTCCAATACGGACACTGGTATGTGGATGGAGGCGCACCGGAAAGCGAAGGAGAGACAGGGGTGACATCTGTCGCCTACGGAACACTGGCGCCGGTCCGTGCCGCATTATTGAAAAACATCCAGTCAGAGATCAGCCGGCCAGGGATGGGGCCTGAGCAATTGCGAACGCATCTCGCCCAGCTTGTTCCTGCGGACCTTGGCATGCAGGGTGATGCAGTGCTTGATCGTTTCAAGGTCAAGCTGCTGACGGAGGGTTCGGGCACGCAGGTATACAGCACTACGTTTGCGCAGTGGGCGAGCCGCGAAGCACTCCGGCGCGCCCAGGCACTCACGCTGCTGGTTCGCTATGCTCCGCGCCAGCGCCAGCGTCCCATGAACGAGTTGCTCTCCGGCGACGGTGAAGCGATAGAAACGGATGCGGTCGGTTCGCTGGTCGATGGCGAGATGGGCGCATACTACCAATGGATCAACCAGCAGCGGCTGCCGGGCGCAGAGAAGTCAGCCTTTGTGGCGTGGTTCGAGGGGCATCGGCAGGCTGTTGCGATCGGACCGTCGATGCCGCGCGGGGTTGAATCCAGAACAGTGATCGGTCTTGCCGAACTCGTGAAGCTGGCAAATGCTTAAGCTCAGACTGAAGCGGTTTGCGGAGGAATGCAATTCGATCTTCAAGCATCTGCTGTGATCGCGTGATGCAGCCGGCGGGCAACTCGATAACGGACCGCACTCCAGGGTTTTATCGGGAGGATCTTTGTTGACGATCCCAGGCGGGAAGTAGCCGCGGCTCTTTATTCGCATTCAGCGAATGAACTGGGCATCCGGAAACAATTACGCTGACTTTCAGTTCGGGTGTGTGACTTTGTACGCAAAATTAAATCGTTCGGCGTGTCAGTCAAAGCAGCAGAAAGTTGACGAGCCCGGCCAGACAAGGATGCCGGGATTGAAAGCATTCCTTGCCTGGCTGTTCGATTGGCGGTGCGTGTGGCTGAAGCTAGATCTCTCCGCGCTTCATCTGGTTAACGGCATAGTCGCAGGCACGTGCCGTCATGGCCATGTAGGTGAGTGAAGGATTCTGCCAGCCTGACGAAACCATGAATGAACCGTCGGTGACAAAGAGGTTCTTCACATCGTGGGCCTGGTTCCACTGGTTGAGCACGGATGTTTTCGGATCTCCTCCCATACGGGCCGAACCCATCTCGTGAATGCCCTCGCCGGGTGCCAGCGGTGTCTTGCGGAGGGTGATGTCTTTCGCGCCTGCTGCGTCGAGCATCTCTGCCGCGGTAACCTGCGCATCGGCGAAGAGAGCGTGCTCGTTGTCACGCCATTTGCAGCTGATCTTGAAGGCAGGGATGCCCCAGGCGTCCGTGAGATCCTTCTCGAGTTCGAGACGATTGTCCGGGTGCGGAAGACACTCGGCGAATCCGGCGAAAGTGAAGCGCCAGGGACCGGGCGAGCGCAGGGAGTGTTTGAAGTCGGCGCCAAAGCCTGGCATTTCACTGCCGCGTCCCCAGTCCTCGCGCGAACCGCCGCCCTGGAAGCCATACCCGCGGATGAAGTTCGGATGTTTGTCCTTAACGTTCCGGAAGCGGGGGACGTAGATGCCGTTGGGCCGGTTGCCAAGCTGGACGTGATCTTCATGGCCGGGGATGGTGCCGGTGGCACCGCTGCCGAGCATGTGGTCCATGAGGTTGCGACCAACCTGGCCGCTGGAGTTGGCGAGCCCGTTTGAGAACTCCGGCGTGGCCGAGTTCAACAGGATGCGGGCGGATTCCATCGTCGAGGCACAGAGGAAAACAACCTTGGCATGAAACTCGGTGGCCTGCTTGGTGTTGGCATCGATGACACGGACGCCGGAGATGCGGCGCGTGCCTGGATCGAAGATGAGGCTGTGCACAACGCTGAAAGGCCTCATGGTGAGCTTGCCGGTGGCCTCAGCAGCGGGAAGGGTGGAGTGCAGGCTGCTGAAATAGGACTTGGTGATGCAGCCGCGGGCGCAGGGGCCGCAGTAGTGACAGGCGGCGCGGCCGCGGTGTTCCTGGGTCAGTATGGCGGTTCGGCCGATGGTCAGACGGCGGTCAGGAAATTTCTGAGCGATGACATCCCGCATATGGATCTCGGCGCAATTCAATTCCATTGGAGGAAGGAACTTGCCGTCGGGAAGCTGGGGCAGATTTTCAGCCTGACCACTGACGCCGATGAAGTCTTCAACGTAGTCGTACCAGGGTTCAATGTCCTTATAGCGAATCGGCCAGTCGACTGCGACGCCGTCCTTGAGATTGCCTTCAAAGTCGAGATCACTCCAGCGATAGCTCTGGCGGCCCCACATGATGGAGCGTCCGCCAACGTGGCGACCACGCAGAAAGAGGTAAGGCTGGTCGGGGGGAGTTGTGTAGGGGTTTTCTTTATCGTCGACGAAGAACTTGGCGTTCCACTCGTCGCCGATGTGCTTCTGCCGCTCGCGATGGACATTTTCGTACTGGCGGTCACGCATGCCGCGGAACTTTACGTCCCAGGAAGGAACGTGTTCGACATAGTCCTTGGCAGGCTCGATGGTGCGGCCGGCTTCAAGCACGAGTGTCTGCAGACCCTTTTCGGTGAGTTCCTTGGCGGCCCAGCCACCGGTGACGCCGGAGCCGATGACGATCGCGTCGTAGGTATTGGTTCCGGAGGTTTTGATGTTGACTGTCTGGGGGTCCTGGCTCATCGTGTCGCCTCCTGGATGGGTACGCAGCCGGCATGCGGCGGGATGATGCTCCGGCCGAGTTCCTGGGAGAAACCGATTTCGGAGGTGTAGTAGCCGGCGAGTGTGAGCTTCTTTACCTGGTAGAAGAAGTCCATGGGGCCGGGGGCAAGCTTCGTCTGCATGGCGCCCTTCTGGCTGGCCGCGAAAACCATGGCGGCGGCATCGAGCTCTTTGAGCAGTTCAGTCTGCTGTGCCGGCGTAGCGTCGATGAATGCTTTGGAGAACTTGGCATTGCTGCGGGTGTCGACATTAGCCAGTCCGTTCAGAAACTCTTTTGATTCCGACGGGTCGTACCACTCGGTGAGCAGCAGGTCGATGAACTCGTTTACCTTCGCACCCTTCGCCCCGGGAGTATCCGTGGCCGGGATGATCAGCTCGGTGATCGTGGTGAGGGTAGCGTTCTGGTGAGGATTCAACGTTCTAAGACCGGTTGATTGGGCGGCCTGCGCGTTTGCCTGCTTGATGAATGCCATTGCTTCGACCGGCAGGGCAGAGATGGCAGCGGTCGAGCCCAGCATCTTGAGTACTTCGCGTCGGTTCATGCGGAACTCCTTGGGGAACACTATCCCTTCTGAGTAAGGATAAGCAATGCGCTGGCCATGCGACTTTCATGTCGATGTCTTTTATGCTGCAGTGTGTTTATCCTCCAGAATTTGACTATCCTTCATTGGGCCAACGGTCCGAATGCAGATTGGAGAAATGTGACGGCCTTCAGGGGCGGAGAGTGTTGGCGGCCGCGAAGCGTTCAAGGGAGAAAAGACCGAGATCGAAGCGGCTGTTTCCGGTTATAGCCAGGTCAGCGAGTACCTCGCCGAGCACAACGGCAAATTTGAAGCCGTGGCCGGAAAGTCCACTGATCAAGGTGACGGCTGGATGCTGCGGATGAACGTCAATGATGAAGTGTTCGTCAGGTGTCATCGTATAGAGACAGGTTTCAGCATGAAGCAGACGGCCGGCAAGCCGTGGAATCGTAGTGGCGAGCCTCTCCCGTACGGTGGCCTCATCGGCCGCGCTGACTTCGCGATTGACAGTACTGGGTGTGCACACGTCATCGCTGCCGTGGAGCGCGACCTTGACGCCCTCAGATTCCGGGCCAGTAAGCGGGAAGCCATACACTGGCGGCAGACCATTCGCAGCTTCGAAGACATAGACCGGGAAGCGATCGGTTTGAAAGTCTTTCACTCCTCCTTCAGGCTGAAACCAGAACAGGATCTGGCGGGTGACACGCAGCGGCAGCTGCAATTCTCGCAACATCTGCGGCGCCCAGGGACCGGCAGTGATAACCAGCCGCCCGGCTGTGTAGGTCCCTTTGGCAGTGTGTACGCTGACCCCTGTCCCGCCGGCGTCCGCCTCCCACGCAAGCACGGGTTCATCCAGGTGTAACTGCGCTCCAAATCTCTGCGTCTGGCGGAGCTGCTGGGTGATGCAGTCCTCGGGTACAAGATAGCCCGCGTCCGGTTCAAGCAGAGCCTGCGCCTGTTTCGCGACTGTAAAAAGCGGGTACCGGCGATGCACGTCCGCAGCTTCAAGAATCTGGTGCGGCAGGCCAAACTGCGTAGCGCTGTCGGCGCTGCGTTGCACGAGATCGCCGCCTGGCAGACCGAGAATCAGGGCGCCGGTTTTATATAACAGTGATGAGTGCGTATCCTGTTCCAGTTTACGCCACAGCTCATAGGCGCGCATCAGCATGGGCACGTAGCGGGCATCTTCAAAGTAGGCCTGGCGAAAGATGCGAGAGCGTCCGTGAGAGGAGCCCAACTTATGGGGTGGCGCGTATTGATCGAAGCCACGAACGCGCAGCCCGCGCTCGGCAAGCTGCATCGCGGTGGCACTTCCAACTGCACCCAGACCCAGGACGATTACGTCGGCAGACTGACTCATTGTTCTCCTGACCAGTCTAGGGTACGTGACGCGACGGCCAGCCAGTCGCGACTGATCGTGGGGCTTGAGGCTGCGTCAACGAGAGGGCCTAGGAGGGGGTGTGGGCTATCCGGTCAACCGAAGCTGGTTCCTTGATAGCAATCCACACAAGCACGCAGAAGATTCCCATGACTGTCCCCGAAGCTAACGCGGTAAGCCAGCCAAAGTGCTGGACAAGAACAGGCACGAGCGAGGTTGAAATGATTCCGCCCAGTACGCCGGCGGCATTCATTACACCAGAGAGAGTGCCGACGCTGGCTCCTCCAAGATGCGTGGCGACCGCCCAGAAAGGAGATTCCGCTGCCATGAGGAAGCCGATGCTCAGCGAGAGTGCGGCTACTGACAGCCACGGCGAGCTGGCATAAGCGGCCATGAAAAGAAGCAGTCCGCTCAGGGCGTATCCGACCATCACAACAACTTTTGCCCCGGCAAGCCTTCCGTATTTTGCTCCCAGGCGATCGCAGGCCACGCCACCGACGGGCGCCAACACTGCGGCCGTAAGCCACGGAATCGTTGCCATCCATCCTCCGCGAATCATGGTGAAGTGGCGATCTTCCACGAGGTATATATAAAGCCAGAAGACGAAGATGAAGAGTACGTAGCCTTCGCTCATATAACTAAGAACCAGCAGAAAAACATTGCGCTGTCGCAGCAGCACGGCGAGAGGTACGTGCGCCCGGGTTGTTATTTCTGTGCTGGCGTCGCTGTGAATATGAGCAAGCTCTGCCGGACTGACGCTGGTGTGCAGTTGCGGGGTGTCCCGCGAGTAGCGAAACCATGCGAGAGCGATAACAAAGGCCGGAATCGAG